>CAZCYD010000029.1:0-34544 GCA_964502735.1 uncultured Pseudobdellovibrionaceae bacterium | reverse complement strand
GAGCATGAGGCGCATTCACAAAATTTTAGACGATTATTTTTTGGAATTGGTATAATCAGACTCCTGATGCGGCTGGCACCTAGTTGCTCGGCAAATCAAAAAGTTGATCATCTATAGTGAAGCGCCGAGTTATCAGGTTGTAGGCCAAATGGCTGTAGATCATATATGACTTTATGCCCCAGCCTCCGTGTAGGGAAATTGGAAGTGTGATATTTTGAGAATTTGAGGGATAATGATTCAGAAACTGGCTTTTTGCTAATTATTTTTGTGACGATAGGGAGGAGAAAAACTTTGATTTTGCGCTATCCATTAATGACATTTTTAGCGGTTGTTTTTTTGTGTTCTTATGTTGGAGTTCATTTTTCTTTTGCAGATATAGATGTGAGTCAGTTTAATGAAGATATCAAAGATAAAATAGAGAGTAAGGTTAAGCTCAGTCGCATTCCAAAATCTGAACTTGGCATTTGGATAGGAGAGAGTCATGTAGGGGCGAGTGCTATATACGAGCTTAATGGTTCGGAGCTATTTATTCCGGCCTCATTGAGTAAAACATTTACGGCTTATGCAACTTTTAAATTGTTTCCCCTCGATCACAAGTTTAAAACTCAATTATTGACAAACGCCACACAAGAGAAGGGGGTGTTAAAGGGAGATCTCTTTTTAAAAGGAGGGGGTGATCCTTCATTTGTTTCGCAGAGCTTATGGGTACTCGTTAATAATTTCGTACGAACAGGGATTAAGAAAGTTCAAGGCAATATCATTGTGGATGATAGTCTTTTTGATTCGGTGAGGTATGACAATAGTCGGGAGGACGCACGTGTAGACAGAGCCTATGATGCTCCTGTTGGAGCTATGTCTTTTAATTGGAACTCTATAAATGTTTATGTTCGTCCTGGTCAGGTGGGGGAGGCGGCTGTTGTAATTGCCGATCCAGTGAGCTCCTATATCAAATTGGTCAACAAAACCACCACAGTAAAAGGGAAAGGGAAATCGATACGTGTATCGCGTCTTGCTGACAAATCTCATGCTGGTGATACTATAATTGTTGCGGGGTCAATTGGCGCTGATTTATCTGAACAGGTTTACTACAAGTCTATCACTCAGCCAGATATATGGAGTGGAATGCATCTTGTTGAGTTTTTAAAACAAAGGGGTATCCAAGTTGAGGGTACAGTGGAAACGGGTGTGACGCCGTCTGATGCGAAAATTCTAGCTGAGTTAGAGAGTGCAGAGTTGAGTCGAGTGGTTAGCGATATGATGAAGTTTTCCAATAACTATGTTGCAGAAATGTTAACAAAAAACATTGCAACATTTAAATCTCAAAAGCAGGGAACAATATCTGATGGCGTTCACGAAGTTCGAGGGGTGCTGGAGAATCAACTGGGTTTTGACCCCAGTCACTATAATTTTGTAAATCCATCTGGCTTAACAAGAGAGAATCGTTTTCGTCCCAAAGATGTAGCAAAACTTTATAATAATGCCCAGAGTGACTTTCATTTTTTTCCTGAGTTTGTTTCCTCTCTTGCGATTTCAGGTGTTGATGGCACACTAAAAGACAGATTTAGCAAGGATATTAGTCTCAAAGTTAGGGCAAAAACAGGTTTACTTAATGGTGTTACGGCATTAGCGGGTTATTTAGAGCAGCCCAATGGGAGAATACTTACCATCGTTTTTATATTCAATGGAAGTCAATCTAGAATTGATAGGGCCGCTCTTCTTTTTGAAGATATGATAAAGGCATTGTCTTTTGCTAGAGTGTCAGGGAAAACGCCTTGAAACAGTTTATAATTATAATGACCCTAATAATTTTTTATTCTGAACAGCAAATTTTTGCTAATAAGAATACGCCTGTTACTTTGGATGGCTTCCACGAAAAGGTAAACCTTGAAGAGGCCGAACCGTGGTTGGCTCCAAATTATGAAAACCAAGAAAATGTATTGGGGTATGGGCCCGGGGTATTTGGAATCCCTGCGGGAATGGAAGATCGGGTGTCATTTTGGCTAGATATTTACACAAAATATACAACTGACCAAGGTGTTTTACACGATAGTCGATATGTTCATCTTATTTATGAGGAAGTTGATTTTCGAGATATCATGTCTATGCCAGATGTCGATTCAAAAAAGAAAAGTAAGTTGAGGTTAGAGAGAGTTAAAGAGGCTAAAAAGAGAATCGAGCAAAGGTTACAAAGATTAGAAGCCTATTCAAGCCCGTCGGGGTTGGAGGGGGAGGATCTAAAATATTGGTACATGTTTGCTGGGGTAGCAGAAAAAAATAAATTCAAAGAAGCCTCCAAAAAGGGGCGTTTACGCTTTCAATTGGGTCAAAAAGATAGATTTTTAGAGGGGATATATCATTCTGGTCGTTATATTAGAGAGATGGAAAAAATATTTAGAGAACACCAGCTTCCGGTGGAGTTGACTCGTTTACCATTTGTTGAGAGCTCATTTAATTTGAATGCCCGATCTCGGGTAGGAGCATCTGGGATTTGGCAATTTATGAGGTCTACAGGTAGACAATATATGAGGATAGATGCAACTGTCGATGAGCGAAACGACCCAATCAGAGCCACCGAAGCAGCTGCAAAAAAAATGAAAAGCAACTTTAACATGCTGGGTAATTGGCCTTTGGCTGTCACGGGTTATAACCATGGTCCCTACGGCATGAGTCGATTAGTTAAAAAGCACAACACTGATAACTTGGTGGAAATTGTAAATCTGCGGGAGGGAAGTTTTGGATTTGCTTCGGCGAGTTTTTATGCCAGCTTTCTTGCCGCCATAGAGGCAGAAAAGCGTGCTGAGAAATATTTTGGTGTTGTATTTAGAGAAAAAGAATTAAAGGCAAAAAAAATGACTCTGGAAAAAACTCTTTCAGCTAAGAATTTAGTTGATATTTTTTTAGGCGATGAGGTGTTGGCAAGAAAATACAATCCTCACTTGCAAAATAGTTTTTGGCGAGGTTCTGCGCATCTAACCAAGAGGCATTACATTTCTGTTCCCGAAACAGAGTACGAATCTTATGTGGCCCGTTATCAAGGATTAGCAAAGGAGAATAAAAAAGTATCTTTAAGTCAAAGATATAGGGTTTCCAGTGGAGACACCTTAAGTAAAATTGCATTAGACTTTCGCGTTGATCTCCGCCAACTTATGGAGCTCAATGGAATCAAGGACCCTCGTACGGTTAGAGCTGGTCAAGAACTCACAATTCCAGACTAGAACTTTGGTATAAGCTCAGTTGGATTTTTCGGATTGTCCCCACCTGTAAACTACTCCTGTAGTAATGATCATGGTATTTCCTGGGCCAAAACCAAATTTAAAATCCACCCGACCCCAGTAGGGGCCTGCAAATTGAATGTAATTGCCAAAACCTAGATGACTCCCATATGAAGTAGCGAAATCAGAAGACCCCTCAGGGCGATAATGAACACCCTGAGCGCCTAGGCGGAGGTACCCTTCAAAAATATCAAAAACGCGAAAGTCAATTCGTAGAGAAAGAGACAAATCGTACAAGGAAACTCCCGCCGAGTTAATTGTGCTGAGGTTGTATTCAAAAGATCCATAGGCGGTTGGGTGAGAAAACCAAGTTCCAACTAGAGGGTAGTTTTCTCGAACTCCCACAATACTTTGAGGTAGTAAGTAGCCAAAGTGCCCGCCCCATTCATATACAGAGGAATCCAGATAGTGAACAGCTCTTTGGTTTTCATATTCATAATCGTCATTTAAGTCTTGAGCTGAGGCAGAAAACCCAACAAGGTTAGAGGTAATAAAGATCAATAGAAAATTTAAAATTTGCTCTCTTGATCTGAGAGGTTTAGATTGGGGGGCGAGTCTTTTCATTTTCTTTGCTTAGTTCATATTTTGAACTTGTGCAATATAAGGAAGATTTCTGTAGAGTCCTTGATAGTCAAGGCCATACCCCACAACAAACTCATTTGGAATTTCAAACCCCACCAGGTCTAATTTGCAATCTACTTTTTTGGCAGTCGGCTTGTGGAGGAGAGTTGCCGTTGTTAAGCTTTCGGGTTTTCTCATTTCAAGTATTTTTTGCAAGTAATTCATTGTAAGGCCTGTATCAACGATATCTTCTACGAGAAGGACATGTTTGCCTTCGATGTTGGCATTCAAATCCAGACTCAGCTTAACGTGGCCAGATGAGTTCATGGAGTTGCCATAACTGGAAACTGCAAAAAAATCACATATTACATCTGTGTGAATGGCTCGAATGAGGTCAGAGTAAAAAACGAAAGAGCCTTTGAGTACGCACACAGCGATAACCTCTTTGTTATTTAGTTTATCAGAGAGCTGAGTGCCCATTTCTTGGACGCGAGATTGAATGTCTTCTTCTTTTAATAAAGTGTTTAAGATGAGTGGTCCCATAATGATTTGAACTATGCCTCCTATAACCCATATTTGCAACCCAGATCTATGGATAAAATGCGTCAAGATTTTTTGAGCTTTTTCCCTGGCGGGTGCAGCTCCTTTATATTTGATTGGCCTCAGCGTGAGAGGAATGACCCTTCATTGTTTTTTCAAGTCTCAAACTTAGCTCTGGATCAAAGTGCCGTCGGCATCTAGCCTCGTAGGCTTCAGTTGATCCCACAAGTATATTATTTTGGTTGCTAACCAACCTTTGAGTTCTCGTGGCGGGTTCGCCACAAACCATACAAATTGCATACTGTTTATTAATAACTTCGGCTTGAGCCAATAAACTTGGCATTGGACCAAATGGAAGCCCTCTCCAATCTGTATCGAGGCCAGCGATAAGCACACGCTTACCCTCTTCTGCAAGTTGGTGTGAAACTTGAATGATAGAGTCAGAAAAAAACTGAGCTTCATCTATGCCGACAACCTGAGTATAAATATCTACATGTTGGAGAATTTCAAGAGGGTCTTCAATAACGATTGAAGGTGATCTGTTGTTATTATGTGAGGCGACCTCATTAGTCGAGTATCGCATGTCTATTTTAGGTTTGAAAACCTTCACCTTTTGACGGGCAAGTTCCGCCCTTCGCACTTGGCGAATAAGTTCTTCGGATTTTCCACTAAACATGCAACCGGTAATGACTTCAATCCAGCCGGGTTTGGTTGAGAGTCTAAAATATGTTTCAGTCATAAGGAGGGATGGTACAACAAAAAGAATCAGTATTTATATACGCGTATGGTCGTTCACTCTACTTTAGTTTCTGGCTCTTACGCTACATATAAAGTAATAGCAATTCGAGAAAATAATTGTCTAAGCTTTTGTGAAGGCACCTCATGCTCAAACAGCGGCAGCCTTGAGGCTGCCGAACTGCGCGTGAGGTGCCTTCACAAAAGCTTAGACAATTATTTTCTCGAATTGCTATTACTTGTAGCTAAGGAGGATCAAGAACTCCGAGAGGCTAGGGCCTTCAGTGGCGTGAAATTCGGGGTTTTCCATAATTTTTAAGGGTGTTGAGCTCAATATTGATAGTGCCTCTTGAGGTAGTTTTTGCTTTGGTAATATTCCTGAAAGCACTAGGGCCGTATTTATGGGAATTTGGTAGCTGCCCTCAAAGTTTTGAGTGACGGGATCTGGTTTGTTTTCTGTGCCTTTAAGATTCAGAAAAATATCATACTCTAAGCTTAAGTTTTGCTTACTGGCTTCTTTGGCTTGAATTTGGAAGCTAAGCCCATATTCTTCTCCAGATTCGTCACTATAGATATATGAGTAGATTTTCGGGTTTTCTCCTAGGGGAGATTCACCTCCCCCAGGCAATATATCTAACTGTCCATCAATTTCTTTTAAGTAGGATAAAGGGGAGTCTTTTTTTAAATTGAGCACCTGCATTTCAGGAGTTTCAGTCAAAATCTGTGATTGTTTATAAAGTCCATCCATAGCTGCACGAGAAAATTCTATAAATGTAACCACCAATGTTGTAGGGCTTGGAGGAGGAGGAACATCTTGGGGTTTTTCCACAGCCGGGGCAGGGGGAGATTCATTTGCGAGAGGGTTTTCATTATTGGATATGGCCTCCTTTTGGGTGTCCGTGCTTAAATCTGTGGAGGCCGCCAGTGGCTGGCTTTCGTAAGCGCTTTCTAGGCTAGTGGGAGACTCATTGTCTTCGGGGGCGAGAATCCAATTTTTTGCGGTTTTGGCAAGCTGAGATTGGGGTTGGGTTGTGATGTAAAGAATAAGAGTTAGGGTAATCACCAGAAGTAAAACAAAGTAGGTCCAAGGATTGTTAAGTACTTTTTTGTAGAGTTTTGTGGGTTTTTTGCGATAGTTCACGATATCCACGCCGCAGTTGGCGCAGTAACGATCCTCGGGTTGATAAAATCCGCATTTAGGACATTCAATCATAAGCTTAACAAAGTGTATCATGCAGAAATTGATGTTCCCAACGCCTAGGAATTTATTGACGCGCCACATTTATTTGTTAGATTGAAAGAGTGCTACATCAACCCGTTCTTTTGCAAAAAATTTTAGATTTTCTGGAGTCTCATGAAGTTAGACCTAAGTCGATAATTGATGGGACTTTTGGCCGAGGAGGTCATACCATTGCTTTTTTGGATCGATACAAAGACTCAAAAGTTGTGGGTTTTGATCGAGACGAGGAAGCTATAGCCTACGGGTACGAGAAGTATGCGAGTTGGCTCCAGGAGAAGCGACTCTATTTAATTCAGGATAACTTTGTAAACGTTTATAACCATGGAGATCTTTGCAGAGATTTTTTTGGGGGAACCGGTCCTGACTTGGCTTTGTTAGATTTGGGTGTTAGCTCACCTCAGTTAGATAATTCTGAAAGAGGATTTAGCTTCTACAAGTCAGGACCTCTAGATATGAGGATGGATCGAAGCCAGTCTTTAAGCGCGTATGAAATTGTGAATACATGGCCTGAAAAAAACTTGAGTGATCTCTTTTATCACCTTGGAGAAATTAAGTTTCCCAACAAAGTAGTGAGAACTATTGTAGCAAAAAGACAAATAAGACCTATCGAAACAACTGATGAATTGGCAGAGTTGATTTCGGCGTCTGAGGGTTGGAGAAAAAAAGGCAAACACCCGGCAACTCAATATTTTTTGGCATTAAGAATCCAGGTAAATGAGGAGTTGAACTCTGTTCGCGAAGCTTTAGAGAGTTTATTGAAGATGTTGGTGCCAGGAGGGTACTTGATGGTCATTTCATTTCATTCCACTGAAGATAGGATTGTAAAGAACCTTTTTAAGTCATTTGCTTCGGATTATGGAAAAATCTTAACAAAGAAAGTGATTCAAGCCGAAGGACTAGAAATTGAAGAGAACCCTCGTGCTAGGAGTGCGAAGTTGAGAATATTTCAAAGGGAGGGTGTGTGAAAAGTAAAATGCGGGAGTATCTACCAGTTTTAAGTGTTTTTATTATTATTTTTACTCTTTTATTTATTGTATTTTTAAAGATGGAAATTAGAAGATTGGGGTATTCAGTTCTAAAAGATTCCCGTGAGTATAGGCGACTGCAAGACAGTTATCGGCTAAAAGTTATTGAGTATGCAAAAGCTACCAGTCCTGAGAGACTTAGAAAAATGGCCGTATCTAAATTTACATTGTCTGAAGCTGAAGTTGGACAAATTATCCATATGAGCGGTGATCAAATTGCTGTTAAATAAAAATGAAGAGTAGAATTTTAATTGTTTTTTTCATTCTATTTTTAGCATGGATAGGCCTTATTGCTAAGGCTTTCTACCTACAAGTACTTCCTAATAAAAGATTGTCTGAGTTGAAAAAAAAACAATTCGAAAGGATTTTAACTCTACAACCAAGAAGAGGAGCAATTATTGATCGCAATGGCAAGGAATTAGCGGTTTCTGTGAGTTCCCACTCTCTTTTTGCTGATCCCTCTCTAGTCAAAAACCCTGGGATGGTTTCGCAAAAATTGGCAAAGGTGGTGGGCGTTAACTCTAAAACAATTTACAAAAAGCTGCTCAACAAAGACAGGCGATTTGTGTGGATAAAAAGACAAATGGAAAAAAAATATCGGGACACTATTGCCAATTGGGAGATAGAAGGTCTCGGATTTATTGAAGAACCAAAGAGGATTTATCCAAGTGAGACACTGTTCTCCCAAGCGATTGGTTTTGTTGGTAGAGAGGGTAGAGGCTTAGAAGGTCTGGAGTACTTTTTTGATGAGGTATTAAGTGGAAAAACTGAACAAGTCCAGCTTCGTCGAGACGCCCGTGGGCGCCCTTTATTGATTAATGGTCAAGTTTTTAGCGAGTTTCCGGACGGAGCCAATATTCAACTTACAATAGATGCGAATACACAGTTTTTTTTAGAGAGAGAGTTGCAACACGCCGTTGACAGTTATGATGCAGACACAGCTCTAGGAATTGTTGTTGATAGTGAAACTGGTGAAGTATTGGCAATGGCCAATGTTCCCGGTTACAACTCTAACCAACCCGGAAATTTTTCTCTATCCATCCGTAGGAATCGGGCTTTATTGGATGCCTATGAACCAGGAAGCACTCTAAAAACATTTATTGTTGCGGCGGCTTTAAGTAAGGGAGTTGCTAAACCCAATAGTAAATACTTTTGTGAAAATGGTAAGTTTAAAATTGGTAAACGGACAATTTCTGAAGCGGACGCTTCACACAGTTTTGGCTGGTTAACAGTGAGTGAGATTCTTGCTCAGTCCTCCAATATTGGAACGGCAAAATTGGCTTTTGACGTGGGGGACAAATCTTTTAGAGATGTTCTGTCTAATTTTGGTTTTGGCGAAAAATTTAATCTGACATTTGGGAGCGAAACAAAAGGTATTCTGCAACCTTTACCATGGAGTAAACATCTTCTTAGCAATATTTCGTTTGGTCACGGGGTGAGTGTTTCGCCTTTGCAGCTAACAATGGCCTACAATGCTATTGCTAACGGGGGGTGGCTTGTAAATCCCATTATGGTTAAACGTATATACAAAGAAATGGGAGATGATGTAGCAGTCTTTGAAGCAAAAAAAATTCGTCAGGTCTTAAGTGAAAAAGACGCGGCAACAATGAGGCTCCTACTAATGTCGGCAACAGCAAAGAAGTCCACAGGGTATGGAGCAAGAGTAAAGGGATTTCCCGTTGCTGGAAAAACGGGAACAGCGCAAAAGGTTGACCATTTAAATGGTGGGTACATAAAGGGGGCATACATTGCAAGTTTTGCAGGTTTTGTTCCAGCCAATAAACCTAAATATGTAATTTATGTAGCCATTGATAATCCTAGAAAAGAGTATTATGGCTCAAAGGTTGCGGCCCCTGTCTTTTCAAAAGTTGCGGGATATCTGGTTAGACAATCTAGTTTGGAACCGACTCTTTTAAGTAGCAAAGATATTCTCGAAGAAAATACAGTTTCAAATACAATTAACTCACAGAATATTAACTTTGTTTGGTCGGGAGACTCTATTCCAGATTTAAAAGGCTTAACATTGAGAGAAGTTTTAACAAGTTTGAACGGCAAGGGTGTCGAGTTAGAAGTACGGGGTAGTGGGCGGGTTTCAAAAACTTGGCCAGAGGCTGGAAGCCCATTGCCCAAAAATAAAAAATTAAAAATAGAGTTAAACACACAAAGCTATTGAAAATTAAACCATTAGTGGTGACAGCGTGTAGAAGTTGATAATTTTGTGACTTTGGAGATTAAAATATGAAACTGGCTCAACTGCTTTCGATTTATCCTCAACTGAAGTGGGGAGAGAGCGCCAACTTAGATATATATAGTATTTGTGACGACTCCAGAGACGTTCAAAAGGGGAGTGTGTTTGTAGCTATTTCAGGTAGTCAGATCGATGGTCATAAGTACATTGCTTCGGCTATAGAGAAGGGGGCTATAGCTATAGTTATCGAGAAGAAAGTTGAAGTTCCAGAGAGTTATAAGGGTGCGGTCGTCTTGGTTGAAAACACTCGGGTTGCCTTGAACGAGCTTGCAAGCCGATATTATAACGAGCCCTTTAGAGATTTATTTTGTATTGGTGTGACAGGTACGAACGGAAAAACTAGCACCACCTATATGTTGGAGTCTATTTTAACTGAGTTCGGCTGGCTTTCAGGAGTGATGGGGACAATAGACCATCATGTGGGTGAAAAAAGTTGGAAAAGCAATCTGACAACTCCGGGAAGTTTGTTGCTACATAGGAGGATGAGGGAGTTTGTATCTATGGGAGCACGAGCTTCAATTTTTGAAGTTTCTAGTCATGCCTTATCCCAAAAGAGAGTGGATGCAATTCCCTTTAATGTGGCCATCTTCACAAATTTAACTCGAGATCATTTAGATTATCACAACAGTATGGATGAATATTTTAAAGCCAAGCAGTACTTATTTAAGGAATTGCCTTTATTGCAGGCTAATCAAAAGCTTGTGGCAATTATAAACAGAGACGACGATTATGGACAGAAAATGGAATTTGCGGACAGTGTAAAGGTTTTCTCATACGGAAAGTGCAATTGCGATTTTTCTTTTTCTATTTCTGAATCTGCATTTTCTGGCACTCGATTTTTGTTGAATTCACCAAGGGGAAGGGCAGAGGGATTTATACCTCTCCCAGGTGAGCACAATGTTTACAATGCTGTTGCGGCTGTTGCTGGTTCTATGGTTGCGGGAGTCTCCTTAGAAACGGCATTATCTGCGCTTAAGAAATTCAAAGGAGTACCGGGCCGTTTACAAAGAGTAGAAAACAATAAAGGGCTGCATGTATTTATAGATTATGCACATACAGATCAGGCCTTGGAGACTGTTTTGAGGGGACTGAGGTTGGTTGGAGAAAGGCAAGGGGGGGATTATAAAATCATCACTGTCTTTGGTTGCGGAGGTGATCGTGATCACGGCAAGCGTCCACTTATGATGGCAGCAGCAAAAAAACACTCGGACCTTGTGTTTTTAACTTCTGACAATCCGAGAACGGAGGACCCTCTTAAGATCATTGAAGAAGCATTGACGGTTGTATCTGAACAAGAGTTGGATCATACTATTTTTGTTGAGCCGGACAGGAAATTAGCTATAACAAGGGCCATTAGCATGGCTAAAGAGGGAGATGTGATTTTGGTGGCGGGCAAGGGTCATGAAAATTACCAAATTATTGGTAAAGAAATAATTCCCTTTAGCGACGCGGATGTTATTAAAGACTACTTTAAAGGGAGTCAGCGATAACTGTAATTACTGTGATGAGATTAGAGGAGCTCATAGCAAGATGCCGAATTTTGATTTAGATTGGATATTAAATGTCACAAGTGGAGAGGCTAAAAGTCGACCTCATCAATCGGCAGAGTGTATTGTTCCCGACACGCGCAAAGACCTTGAGGGTGGTATTTTTATAGCCTTGCGAGGGGCGAACTTTGATGCCCATGACTTTTTAGCTCAGGCGGTAGCGGGTAAAGTTAAAATGCTCATTGTGGACAATATGAGTCAGGTCAAGTCGGAGTGGTTTGACAAGGTCTCAGTTGTCCTGGTTAACGACACTTTAAAAGCACTGCAAGATCTTGCGGAAGGTTGGAGGTTGAAACTCAATTGCCGGTTTTTAGCTGTCACGGGTTCTAACGGTAAAACGACAACAAAAGAGTTTGCATCAAAGATTCTATCTACAAAATTTATAACATATGCCAGCCCTGGGAACTTTAATAATCATTGGGGGGTCCCTTTAAGTCTTCTGAGTATAAAAGAAAACACTCAGGTGGTTATTATAGAAATGGGAATGAACAAAATGGGTGAAATTCAAAGACTCTGTGAGATTGCCCATCCAGATACAGTTTTAGTCACTATGGTGGGAAGTGCTCACATTGGTGCGTTAGGATCTAA
The DNA here is from genome assembly GCA_964502735.1 of uncultured Pseudobdellovibrionaceae bacterium. Lineage (GTDB taxonomy): Bacteria > Bdellovibrionota > Bdellovibrionia > Bdellovibrionales > UBA1609 > JACKAN01. Next base: position 22,788 of record CAZCYD010000029.1, on the reverse strand, counting down.
GGAACAGATTGCCAAGGCCAAGAACGAAATTTATCTCTCCTGCCAGGATTGCACGAAGATATTTAATATTGATAATGAATATACAATTGGCATGTATGAAGCCTTTATAAAATCAGGTGGAGGAAAGCATTTTACGTTTTCTTCATTCAATCAAGATGCGGATGTGAGCTTGAGAGTTGAAAAGATCTCATTAGGGTCAATTCTTCTTACAGGTCACATTGGCAAAGTTTCTGGCCAGTGCACAGTTTTTGTTTTTGGTAGGCACAATGTCAATAATATCATGGGTGCGGCCTGCATGGCTTTATCTTGTGGAATGACCCCTGATGAAATCTGGCAGGCCTTGCCTTTGTGTCAGAGTTTATGGGGGCGCAATCAATTATTAGAATTGAAAAATGGGGCTCAGGTTTTGTTTGATGCTTATAATGCTAGCTTTGACAGTACGGTAGCCCTTGTAAAATCCATATACGAATTTGATTCACAGGGAGCAAAGGTCGCCATCATAGGCCAAATGTTGGAGCTGGGTGAAAGCTCTCCCGACATGCACGAAAAATTGGGCGAGCTAGTAGCTCAAACGGGTTTTGATACGGTTTGGTTTATAGGCAAAGATAAAGACGCTTTTGCACAGGGGATGCGCGGCAGCGGATTCGAGAAAAACCTATTATTATCAGATACTTATAAAGAAACTCTTGCAAAGCAGGTCGGCTCTATGCTAAACCCTTCTGACATAGCCATAATAAAGGGCTCGAGGGGTATGAGAATGGAGCAAGTTCTCGATACCTGGAGAGACTCTAATTTAATTTGATCAACTAATTGAAGGGATCCGAGTGCTCTATCGCTTTTTGTTTGAGTTGTCTGAAAGTTTTTCTGCATTTAATGTTTTCCGTTACATAACATTTAGATCTTTTATTTCTTTTTTTACGGCCTTTTTTGTGTGTTGGCTATGGGGGCCTCATTTTATCAAAAGATTAGTAAAAAAACAGATTGGTCAAAGTATTAGAGACGACGGACCTGAAAGCCATTTAAAAAAACAGGGCACTCCTACTATGGGTGGAGCCTTAATTTTGGCTAGTTTATTTGTTCCATCTCTTTTGTGGATTGATTTTTTAAATCCGCATGTTTGGTCGGTGTTAGTTATAACCTTTGGTTTTGCACTTATTGGTTTTATGGATGACTCAATGAAGGTTTCTAAAAAAAATCACAAAGGTCTATCTGGAAGGGTACGATTATTTGCAGAATTTGCCATATCGAGTGCAGTTGTCTTTTACTTAATTCACAATCATTACATTACGGCCGAAGTTTACATTCCATTTTTAAAGAATATGTATTTTGATCTTGGTTGGTTTTATATTCCCTTTGCTTCGTTGGTGATAGTGGGTTGTGCCAATGCTGTTAATCTAACAGATGGCCTCGACGGTTTGGCCATAGTTCCTGTTATAATTTGCGCCGGAACCTTTATGTTATTCACGTACGTGGCAGGCCATTCAGAAATAGCCAGGTATTTAGCTATTCCGTTTGTATCGGGAGCGGGAGAGCTAACGCCAGTAGCGGCAAGTGTTGTGGCTGCGGGTTTGGGTTTTTTATGGTTTAATGCATATCCGGCTCAAGTTTTTATGGGAGATGTTGGAAGCTTGAGCCTGGGTGGGTTTCTTGGATCAATGGCTGTCGTGACTAAGAATGAACTCTTACTAGTAATTTTGGGTGGAGTTTTTGTTGCGGAGGCCTTATCTGTGATCTCACAGGTTATTTCCTTCAAGCTAACTGGAAAAAGAATTTTTAGAATGGCCCCCTTACATCATCATTACGAACTTAAGGGTCTACAAGAGAGCAAGATAATTGTTAGGTTTTGGATTATTTCTATTTTATTAGCTGTGCTGAGTTTAAGCACATTGAAATTAAGGTGAGGTGCAATAGTGGATTATCAAAATATTGAAGGTAAAAAAGTATTAGTTGTTGGACTCGGGCGATCTGGTGTTTCGATTGCGCATTTGTTAGCTAGGAAGGGCGCAAAAGTTACGATTTCTGACCATAAATCTAAGGCAGAGTTGGTAAATCACCTTGAAAAGATGGAAGATATTGAGGTTGCCTACGATTTAGGTGGACACTCTCCAAAAGTTTTTTTGCAACAAGATTTAATCATTCTAAGCCCGGGAATATCTCCCAATCTCAAAATTTTCGACTATGCAAGAAGCCAGGGGGTAAAAGTTACTGGTGAGTTTGAATTTGCAACTAGTTTCATAAAAGAGCCCATAGTGGCAATCACTGGTACAAATGGAAAGACAACGGTTACCAAGCTTACTCAATTGATGTTGGAAAAATCTGGTATTAAGACGTGGATTGGAGGAAATTTTGGAGCCCCAGTTTCTGATTATGTTCTGGCCGGTGAGCCTGTTGATGTAGTTCTATTAGAGGTTTCTAGCTTTCAACTTGAGCATGTGGAAAAATTTAATCCTAAAAATATTGTTTTTTGCAATTTAGCTGAAAATCATTTTGATCGCTATCGTAGCATGGAAGAGTACGTCAATGCAAAAAGACGTATTTTTCTAAATACGAATCAAGCCACAACAAGTATTTTGAATGCAGACGATAATGCTGTGGTCGAGTTAGCAAGAGATCCTGCTGTACAAAGGGGAAGAATATTTTACTTTTCAAGAAAACCATCCCTAGAACCTCAGATTATGAACATTGGTGGGGCCGTTGTTATAAAGGACAGAGTTCATGTTCGCACCGGACCGGAGATTCATTATTTCTCTCTAGAAAAAATGAAAATGAGGGGCTTGCATTCTCAAGAGAATATTATGGCGGCAATTTTAGCAGCTAGAGAGCACGGGGCCAAAGATGAAGCTATCCAAGAGGTTATCGATAGTTATACCGGAATGCCTCACCGTTTAGAGTACGTCAGAAAAGTTGGAGGAGTTGAATTTTACAATGACTCAAAAGCGACAAATGTCCATGCGGTTAAGAGGGCACTAGCGGCTTTTAATGAAAATGTTATTCTGATCATGGGTGGAAAAGATACCAACCTGAACTACACACCTATAAAGGACATTATCCGTCAAAAAGTTAAAAACCTTATTTTAGTTGGTGAGGCCAAAGAGAGGATTAATCGTGACATTGGAGATTATTCTGAAACATTTTTGATTGGAACATTCGAGGAGGCCGTGCTTATTGCCTTTCAGAAGAGTCGTATTGGGGATAAGGTCTTGCTATCTCCAGGAGCCTCTAGCTTCGACATTTTTGATAGCTATGTTGAAAGAGGAAACTATTTTAAGGAAATCGTGAACAAGTTTAACAGGTAGTCGAATAAGATCGACTCTATAAGTATTGAAGAATTCTTTTACAGATTGGCCAACTCTGCTTTAAAACCGGAGAGGGTAGTCAAATTGACAATTTTTGCCAATGAGTTTAATTGTTTGAGGTCTTCGAGGCTTGCGAGTAGGGCTGCAGGGAATAAAAGCGAAATGGGGTCTGTTTTATTGGCATCTTATCTGCACACTACTGGCATCAGATTGTTTGTTTGACGTAGGTTTTTGTGGGTGGATTCAAGTAATGAAAGTTATTTTTTATATTATTTCTCTTCTTCTATTTTTTTCTTTTCCCATTGAGGGCTATTGCTCTTGCGATCAGGTTCTAGGAGTTAAAGAGAATCTTAAGCAAAACTCTAAACGGGTAACAAAAAACTCATGGACCGGCGAAGAGGTTTTGCGTGCAATCCAGGCATTACAGATGGCTAATCGACCTTTGAATTCTAGATCAATGCTACTCAATCAAGGAGGAGAAGAGTCGGATAGAGTCGTAAGCGAAGTTACAAATAGAAGTATCAAGGCCAGCGCTGTTTACGCTCAGGCTATAAAAATTTTTGGCGGTTGGAGTTCCGCCCTAGAGGCAGCCGGTATAGACGTTCAACAGGTTAGAAAACAAGCCACGTGGACGCCAAGTTTAGTTTTAGAGTGTATTGTAGTCTTGGAAGAGGCTCAATTGGATATGTCCGCCGTAAGAGTACAAAGTTTATATCCAGAGGCCAATTCTATTCTGCAACAGCACATTGGGCAAGCCGTGACGACTCAGGCTCTTTACGATAGAGCACGATATTACTATAAAGATTGGTATAAGGCCTTAGAGATGGCGGGTGTAGATTATAAAAAACATAAAAGAAAATTTAATTGGAGTAGAGAAAAAATAATTGAAAGCCTTCAGATTCTTTCCGCAGCAGGTTTGAGATTAACTCCAATAAGATTTCAGCAAAATGACCCCATTTACTTATACACTTTAAGTCATCATTTTCAGATGTTGGTGCGTCCCTCTCCACTTTATGAGTTGACGATAAAGAAGTATTTTAACAGCTGGTCAGATGCCTTACTGGCGAGCGGATTTGATCCTAACGAGGAGTACCTAAAGCTTCCCAAAGCTAGCCGTTTTAGTAAAGATGAAGCTGATGTGACTGTTGAGGTGAGCTATGACTCTGATGGAAATTCTGTTCGGCAAGTGAGATTTGGTCAGGCTGATATTAGTCCAGAAGAGGATTTGATTATGAGGGATCAGCAGGTTCAGGCTCAGAGGATATTAGAAAAGAGTCTGAATTTGAGTTCAATATCAGCGGATATTTTATTAGAGGTCATGGATGATTCTGACTTAGATTCTAGTTCCTTTGATGATATAGCTTCAAGACTATCTGAGAAAAGTGGGATCTTATTTACGACCAAAGACCTTGAGGATCTTTTTAAAAAATTAGCTACGTCAGAGGAATTGAAAGCCTTAATGGATTAAAGTGATATTCGTCAGCCTAAATAGATTTTATTTTCTTTATAATTTGTGAGGATTGAGAAAAGTTAAGAGCCGTCATATTTTTTGAGAGTTTTTTTTCTGATCCGTTGTATATCAGATAGAATTTTGAAATAGCTTCTGTTAGTTTTGTCGATTTATTCAAGGCCTCAATTAAAGAAAGTGAGAAAGTTGCGCTGGACTTGATTTCGGCTGCAATTAACTCTCGTCCCAGTTGCACGATCAGGTCAATTTCGTGTCCAGAACTGTCGCGAAAAAAATAGAGGTTGGGCACACTTGCTGTATTGAGACGAGCCTTTAAACATTCTATAACGACAAGATTTTCAAAGATACTCCCAACAAGAGGATCTCTTGTAACTTGGTCTTCTCTTTCAATTCCGAGAAGGAAGGCCAGTAAGCCTACATCGATGAAGTAATATTTCGGTGATTTGATAACTCTTTTTCCAAAATTTTTGAAAAAAGGTGGTAGTTTAAAAATAATAAAAGAGGCTTCAAGAATAGATATCCAGTTCTTAATGGTTTTAGCATCAACGCCGACATCATTGGATAAGGAGTTGTAATCAATAAGCTGTCCAATCCGACCAGCAAGTAGTTTCATAAACTTCTCAAATAAACTTGCATCCTTAAGATTGATAAGTTGTCGAACGTCCCGTTCAACGTAAGTTTGATAGTAGTTGGAATAAGCCTGTTGAGGGCGTTGATTTTGATCATAAACTCTTGGAAGAAAACCATGGATGACATAGTCTTCAAAACTGTCAAATCCTCGTCCTGCACTTTTTAATTCTTCAATTGAAAAAGGTAATAGTTGTAAGATAGCTGTGCGGCCAGCCAAAGATTGAGTTATAGATTCCTTGAGCTGTAATTGATGAGATCCAGTTAAAACAAACTGACCGTTTTGTTTTTTGTCATCGACAAGGATCTGAATGTAGCTTAGAAGTTCGGGCACCCTTTGGATTTCATCTATTATGACAGGCCCCTTAAATTGCTTCAAAAAGGTGTTGGGGTCCAGAGCGGCCTGATTTCGGTTTTCAGGGGCTTCTAAGTTGCAATAGTTAAAACTGGGCAGTGACATTTTTGCGAGAGTGGTTTTTCCAGCTTGGCGGGGACCTAAAATCGTGACAACGGGATATTCGGTTATCAACTGCAGGAGTTCAGAATTCAGTTGGCGAGTAATCATATCAGAATTCTATATTATGCAAAAACGGAATTCAAGTCCGTTTTTGCATACAGTTATGTAACCATATGAATTTACTTAATTTTATGGTCAAATTGTCCGTTGGATTCAGTTGGTTTCAGATGAGAAATAATAATTATACCCCAAATCAGCGGATAAAATTTTGGCGAATTTTATCCGCTGATTTGGATTGTGCGCATCAAGCTGAAAAAACTAGATAATACTATTTATGGCCAAAGACCTCGCGATGATCTTTTCAAAAGTCGTTACTCTCAGTACAATATACCGAGATGTCATCTACAGATAACAAAGGCTTCATTTTAGCAGTTTTATTTTTAATTGGGCTTGGAATTGTTCAAGTGTATTCATCTAGTTTTATTTTTGCCATTGAGTCCTTAGGTGACGGTCACTATTTTTTTAAAAAGCAGATTTTCCATGCTTTAGTCGCTGTTTTCGTTTTTGCTCTGACAGTTAAGATTCCTTGGGTTTATTTTCAGCGCTATGGTTTTTTAATTTGGGGAGTGTCTGTAATTCTTCTGACTTTGACTTTTGTGCCAAGTCTTGCCATTAAGGCGGGGGGTGCCTACAGATGGCTGAAGCTTCCTATGGGTTTAAGATTTGAGCCCGTAGAGATGTTAAAGTACAGCTACCCCCTGGTGGCAGCCTATTTTATAGTTAGTCCTTTGAAAGTTTTAAGTAAATACAAATGGCCTCTAGCTTTCGTGATTTTAAGTGCTCCTCTTCTTTTGTTGCTCCAACAACCAGATTTTGGCAGCTTTGTGATTTGCCTGGCTATATTGCTTACAATGGCATTTTGTTTTGGTTTGCCTTTGAAAATCATAGCTTCTGGAGTCGTTGTTGCCATTCCAATATTTTATTTTCTGGTTATCAATGTTCCCTATCGTTATGCGAGAGTAGTCGCCTATCTGGACCCCTGGCAAGATCCTGAAAACAAAGGGTTCCAGGTTATACAAAGTATGTTGAGCTATTCCTCCGGTGGCATCTGGGGAGCTGGTTTGGGTCAGGGTCAAGGTAAATTATTTTTCTTACCAGAGGCTCATACCGATTTTACTTTATCTGTATTGGCAGAAGAAATGGGATTTTTAGGTTTTATCATTGTACTCTTGTTATTTGGTTTTCTTATATTTAAGGGGTTTCAAATTATTTTACACACAGAAAATCCCATAGCGAAGGCTGTCTGTATTGGAGTTGTAACTTGTTTTTCAATATCTGTACTTATCAATGTGGGAGTCACGTTAGGTCTTCTTCCTACAAAGGGGTTGAGTCTACCCTTCTTAAGTTATGGAGGAAGCTCTCTAGTTTCCACTTGTTTTGGCTTAGGCCTCTTATTAAATATTGATCGCATGAATAAGAACTATCATAAGAATAAAAACTTTATTGGAATTTCCGAATGAGAAAAACAATGAAATTTCTGTTTGCAGCGGGGGGCACTGGGGGGCATATCTTCCCCGCCTTGGCAATGGCAGAAGAGGTCAGGTTTCAGCATCCAAGCGCCGAAGTACTTTTCGTTGGCACACCAAGAGGATTAGAGTCTCAACTTATCCCAGAGCGTGGTTTTAAATTGGAATTGATTAAAATTGGCCGACTTAATAAAAATGTAGGAATTCTAGAAAGAGTTAAAACATTATTTTTATTGCCGTGGGCGTTAATACAATCTTTTTTAATAATAATAAAATTTAAACCAGATGCTGTCGTAGGAGTTGGAGGTTATGCTTCCGGACCTATTCTGTTAGCTTCAGCTTTGTTGGGAAAAAAGTGTTTTATATGGGAGCCCAACGCTTTTCCTGGTATGGCAAATCGTTATTTAGCCCGTTTCGTTAGAAAAGCTTATATTGTTTTTGAAATTTCGGCTAAATTTATGAAAGTTAAAACCTACGAAGTTGTGGGTTACCCTCTAAGAAAAGAATTTGACGCTCCAGTAAATTTACAAGGCAAATTTAAGGCTGAGAATCTTAGTTCTAATTTGCGAGTGTTTATTTTTGGAGGTTCCCAAGGAGCAAAGTCTATAAATGATGTTATGGCAGCTATTTATAGAGAGGGGAGTCTTCTCGAAGAAGGTTTTGAATTTGTTCATCAGGCGGGATCTTCTGACTACGAGAGACTGGTTGATGTGTGTTCGCATATAGAACTAGATAAACGTAAGCAGATAACACTCTCTCCATTTATTAATAATATGGTTGAGAAATACAAGTGGGCAGACATTGCTATTTGCCGAGCGGGTATGGGCACAGTATCGGAGCTTGCTGCAATGGGTGTTCCCGCGATTTTTGTTCCTTTGCCAAATTCGGCGGATGACCATCAAGTTAAAAACGCTGAAGCTCTTGTAAGTCGAGAAGCATCAATTATGATCTTGCAAAAAGATTTGGATTTTAAAACCTTAATGGCACATCTAAGAGAGCTTGGGTGCAATAAGAACAAACTGAAAAAACTGTCTGAGAATATTTCAAAATTCCATGAGGAAAAAGCTTGTGCGAAGATTGTAAAATCTATTGTCTCTGAGATTCTTGGATAGGCTTCATAAGGGCATAGATAAACTCGATTTATCCGTGAATTTGGGCTTTAAAAGCCGATTCATCAATGCGGGTGGGCTAAGTTATTTGGTAGATAGACAGAGATTCTAACCTGGTATAATTTCCGAACCATGCAAAAATTGTCTGGGGCAAAGTTTCATTTTGTTGGTATTGGCGGCATTGGGATGTGTGGGTTGGCGGAACTCTTACATAATTTGGGAGCCATTGTTACGGGAAGTGATCTAAAAAAAAATCAGCAAACAGATCATTTGGAGCAGTTAGGAATAAATGTGTACAATCGGCATGGGTCCGAAAACTTAGGTAATGTTGACGTTGTTGTTTATTCGAGTGCCGTTAAATTTACAAATCCTGAAATACTTGAAGCGAGAAGAAGGCATATTCCAATTATACCTAGGGCTGAAGCCTTAGCAGAAATAATGAGGCTAAAAAGAGGTATTGCAATTGCCGGTACCCACGGCAAAACGACAACGACGAGTTTGTGTGCTTCGGCATTTTTAGCTGCGGAAAGTGATCCAACTATTGTTGTTGGTGGGCGATTAGATATTATAAAATCCACAGCTAAATTAGGTATGGGTGAATGGCTTATTGCTGAAGCCGATGAGAGCGATGGAAGTTTCCAGAAGCTTTCTCCAGAAATCTTAATCATTACGAACATAGATGACGATCATTTGGACTATTATAAAACATTTGAGAATCTACAGCATGCTTTTTATGATTTTGCGCTTAAGGCTCCCTTTTACGGCACTTGTATAATTTGTGGTGATGACGAGAATGTTAGAAAGTTGTTTAAAGATTTCCCTAAGAGAGTTATTTGGTACGGATTCTCTAAGGACAATGATTACAGATTAGAAAAAACAAGTGATGGTTATCTTTTATTTTTTCAGGGTAAGATTTTTTCTAAAGTTCGGCCACCTATTCCAGGTGATCACAATGCTTTAAATGCTGCAGCGGCCCTTATTGCTGGAAGTTTTGCGGGTTACGAGGTGGAAAGCCTATCAAAGGGAATAGAAAATTTTGCTGGAGTGGACAGGCGGTTTCAATTTAAAGGAGTTTGTAATCAGGCCCTTATTTATGACGATTATGGACATCACCCCACAGAGATTAAGGCCGTGCTCAAGGCTTTTAAAGAAAAGTTTCCAGACAAATACCTACACATAGTCTTTCAGCCACATAGATTTTCTCGGTTTCAAGTTTGTTGGAAGGATTTTCTTTCAAGTTTTGATTTAGCGGATGGTCTTTATGTTTTACCAGTCTATGGTGCTGGTGAGTTCTCTATTGATGGAATTAACTCTGAAGAGTTTTGTAAGCAAATTCAGCATCCTCAGACTCGGTTTTTTTCTGACTTTTCATCGCTCAAAGAATTTTGTTATCGGGAACTAGGAGCCTCAGATATTTTGTTAACCTTAGGGGCTGGAGATGTCTGGAAAATCGGTGCAGAATTATGTCAATAGAGCGGCCTTACAATATTCAGGAAAATGTGAGCCTAAAAAAAATGAGTACGTGGAGAGTTGGTGGTCAGGCTGATTTTTTTGTCCAGCCGGATAATGAGACGGAGTTGGTTGAATGTTACTCGTGGGCTCAGTTGAATAGAGTGCCTATTACCATTTTAGGTGGAGGATCCAACGTCCTTATTAGTGATCAGGGTGTTGAGGGCTTGGTTATTTGTACGAGGAATTTTAATAAGATTGAAAAAGTGGAAATCTTTGAAAATCAACTTCATATTGTTGCTCAATCAGGGGCAAAAAAAGCAGATATACTAAAAATTTTTATGGAGCATAGTTTAGCTCCGGCCCTTTTTTTGGCGGGCCTCCCTGGAGATGTCGGGGGAGGAGTTGTTATGAATGCCGGAGTTGGAGAATCCATCGAGCCACGTGAGTTTTTTGAAATAGTTGAGAGTTTTGAGGTCTTAAAATGGGACAAAGAGAAGGTCGTAAAAATTAATTTTAATGGACGAGATATTGAGTGGAGTTATAGGCACAGTGGAGGCTGGCAACCGGGAGTTATCACCCGAGTGGTGATGGTTTGGCCAATGTTAAAAGATCCTGATATAAAGAATAAAGTGCGCAAAGCGAATCAATCTCGGCTTCTTAAACAGCCTCTTAAACAGCCGAGTTGCGGCTCGACTTTTCGCAATCCCAGCGTTTCAATGTCAGCAGGATATTTAATTGAGAAAGCGGGTTTGAAGGGGTTTAGAGTTGGAGGAGCGCAAATATCAGAAAAGCATGCAAATTTTATTATCACCGAAGACGGTGCCACAGCTCAAGATGTGTCTGATGTTATTTTACACGTACAAAAAACTATAAGCGAACAATTTCAGATCAGTTTGGAAACAGAAATTGTTCGCTTAGGTAGGTAATTAGAGCCACTCTTCTGGCACAAATGTAATTTCCAGGAGAGTGCCTTTGGGTTGCTGTGTCCAGGTAATATCGGTGCCCAATACAATTTCGTTTTGGATATGGTCATAAACCCACCCACGCTTGAGTTCCCCTTTGGTGAGGGTTTGGGTGCCGTACTGAACTGTGATGGTGTCAAATTTAGGGATCATTGGCAAAGGGATATTGTGCAAAAGAAGCTTGTTTGCAGGAAGCTCTGATAGATTTTTCCACACGAGTTGTAAGCTGGATTCATCGCACAGATTGTAAAGGTATCCATCAACTAAAGAAATAAAATGTTCAATTCGTTGTGCGGGCCATTCATAGTCTGCATAACAAGACGGACTGGCATCTTGAGGAACTATGACCGCATGGGCAGATATTTTGTTTAGGCTGCCTTTGAGGTTTGTTAAAAAGTCTATAAAGGAGTTTACATCGACGACGCTACTATCCTCAGTGTCCGTAATAAAAATTAGAGTTAATGTGGCTGACTCTCTGTAAAATTCTGCATTATGGGTGGAAATCAGGGGCTCGGATAAGGCAGCTACGACGGGGTCAAAAAACCTTTCTTGATAGTGGCCGCTGGTGCCTACTTTGAGATTCTGGGTTAATACGTTCACAAGATTTGGAGTTGTTGGGGTAACGAAAGGAATCTCACCCACTAAGCGTCCTCCGTGATTAGGATCATGGGTGTCGGAGGTGATTACGCCAATATGGAAGTCTATATTTTTTTCCGTCAACTCGGAAACAAGGTGGTGAGCTTGACGAGACAGGGTATCTTGGTGCCCGTTCATGCTGCCAGAGTTGTCGACTACAAATAGAATATCCTGTTCAGGATTTTTGAAAACATCTACGAGAACTTTAATTTTACCTGAAATGGTTTCGATAGAAATCTCTTGAGCAAAACTACTGATTGGTAATAAAAAACAAATTATAAATTTGAGTAAATTCATACTTTCCCCTTCTAATGATGTAAGATTCAGTATACGCAATTGAAAATTGAAGCAGATATCTAAGGGTTTGTCTAGAAATTTAGAGCGAAAATTAGCAGCGGGAAACAAGGGGTTATTTTTAGACCTCTTATATTCTTAATGTTTAATGTGCAGGCTAGCGGTAGAGCAAGTAAGAACTAACTTTTATGAGCTATAGATTTTGAATTGTTTTTCATGTTTTGTATAAAAATGTGGGTAATAAAAAAGGCCCTCTTGCGAGAGCCTTTAAGCGAAAGGACGTTGAAGGATTTCTATTAAAACTTAAAAAGTTCCAGTTAGTAGTTGGCCTGAAGTGAAAGCTGAAAAGGCTTGATTTACAGCAGCTTCCGCATCTACTAATCCGGCTCCCAGTTGGTTTTCTTTATTAGATCCACTAAGTTTTGCTGCTGTTGAAGTTAAGAGATCGCGAACCTCTTTAGCGCTCATAGCTGGGTTTGCCGCTCGAACAAGTGCCACAACTCCAGAAACGTGTGGTGTAGCCATGGAAGTCCCCTGCATGCTTGCGTAGTCAGTTTTTTCTACAGATACGTTCATGCTAACTTGCGATCCAGCTTGAATTGCTGCTTTAAGAGACTCCCCCTCGGTCATGTCCATGCCGATAACCGGAATTGAAAAAGATACCTCGTCTCCAAGTGTTCCCTGTAGGAGTTCATCCGTGTTGTTGTAGATAACTACTGCAGAAGCTCCACTTCTGAGAGCGGCATCGGCTTTGTCTTTGAAGGAGATCTCTCCTCTTTGTACGAGGACAACTTTGTTTGTTACATCTAAGTTTTTAAAATTCTCAGGTTTGCCAAGCCCAGCAAAAACAACCTCTGTTTGTACACTGCCAACTCCTGAACCGGACATTGGAGCGCTTTTTAATTCTTGGGTAGACTTGTCAACAGTACTTTTGAGTGTTGAGCTTCTACCTGATCCTAGTGGCATGGATGAGAACACATCTACTCCGGGAGCCATGATATTAAGTTCTTTGCCCCACTGAGAAAAGTCGGCCTTTTTAAAGTCCGAACCAATAGCTCCAACCGCGTAAGTTGTATCGTAAGCAGCTGGATAAGACACTTTGGGGGTTCCGTCGTTACCTGAGGCTGCGACAACAACTATGTTGGCCGCTTCTGCTCTTTGGTAAACTCGAATGGCGGCTCCGCTAGGGAAGGGGCCTCCAAGAGACATGCTGATAACATCAACATTTTGACTGATTCCCCAGTCTACACCGCTGATGATAGCCGCAGCAGAACAGCCTCCGCTACAAACTCTTCCTGCAAGAATTTTAGCTTTAGGTGCAACTCCAACTAGGTTCCCATTGACTCCGTCTGCGGCAATTGTTCCGGCAACATGGGTTCCGTGTCCATTGGTATCTAAAAAATCATATGCTGGTCGATCTGTTCTTGACATAAAGTTTCTTCCGGCCTCAAAGCGCTCTTTTAGCGCCGGATGATCTTTGTCAATACCCGTATCTAAAACAAGAACTCTTGCTCCTTCCCCTTCACGCGATGTTGCCCATGCCTCTGGAGCTTTAACAGCTTTTATGCCCCATGGAGTTTCAATAGGTCCACTGAGAGCGCCGTAGGAGCTTTGGAGGGAGTCAAACTTAGCTACGGGTTTGGGTTCAGGAAAGATGATATCTTCTTCAATGCTAACTGTGCGGCTGGATTTAAGTGCCTCGACAGCCTTTTCATTGTCGGTTTCAAGAATAAAGATATCTAAGTTGTCTAGGGTTTCGGATATGGCCTGTGGATTCTGGCTTAAAAAGTTAAAGTCACTTTTGCTGTTAGAGAATGAACCAAAAGTATGGAGACCTTTAGCTTGAGCTTGGATCTGTTTGTAAATCTGTGGAGAGTGAACCGTGACAATATATTTTTTGGCCCCAAAACTTTGAAGGCTCAGTAGGCATCCCCCTAATATTATTAGTAACAAATTCTTCATCAGTTCCTCCCTCAGAGTTAGGCGTCAATGCCTGGACTCATTAATGAAGTGTAATTTTTCTAATAAAATGCAATTTTTGCAACTAAAAGGTTCCATTTTGGGACCTAGACTTTAGTAGGTAAATGATTTCAAATAGTTATGGCTTTCGCAGAATGCATCGAGTCATGAGTGTTGACCGTTCTTTTCAGGTTTCTGGCTTTAAAGGTCTATCGATGGATAAGGTGGGAGTCTCCTTTATTAAAATCATTAATTAAAGAGTAATGAAATGACATAATTAAATTTGGACTTGAGCCCACGGCCTTTTAAAGAGTGAGAAATCAAGATAGACTGTTGAGACTTGCTGAGCTTTTTATTTTCTGTGTGAGACACTGGAAATGAGAGAAAAAGAAGAGAGAAAAGAGTAATAGCTTTGAAAGGAAAAAATGTGCAAAGAGTGGCGTTAATTTACGGGGGTTATGGGGCCGAGTCGGAGGTGAGTCGAGTTACGGCAAAGGCCTTTTCGGCAGCCTTAGATCAGCTGGGGGAAAGTTATGTAGAGGTTGAAGCGAATGCCCACCTTCCGGCAAAGCTTTTGGAGTTAAAACCCAAACTGGCTTTGTTGGCGGGTCATGGAAAATACGCAGAGGATGGAACCCTTCAGGGGATGTGTGAATACTTAAGAATTCCGTATACAGGCAGTGGAGTGCTTTCCTCTGCGCTTTGTATGGATAAGGCTTTTTGTAAACAACTCTTTGAGAAGCACAGCTTGCCGACTGCAAAATACCAGGTGTTTAATTCTAAAGAGCAAAAAATTGAAGACTTCCAATTGGAACTTAGTCTTCCTATTGTTGTGAAACCTTCTCGGGATGGTTCGAGTATGGGGGTTACAATAGTTAAAACAGAGGAACAATTTCGACCGGCAATTCAAGAGGCTCTGCTGTACGATCATTATGTGATAGTAGAAAAATTTGTTGAAGGTAAAGAGGTGACTGTACCTGTCTTTAAAAATGCTACGTTGGACAGTGTGCAGATCGTGCCAAAGAAAGATTTTTATAATTACGAGAACAAGTATCAGGCAGGCAAGACAGACTATATTTTGCCCGCTAATGTTGAAAAAAATGTGGCAGATAGGATGAATGAAATAACCATTGAGGCTTGTAAAATTTTGAGAGTGAGGTCTTACGCAAGAGTGGATTTTATTCTAGACAAAAATGACAATCCCTTTATCATGGAAGTGAACTCTTTGCCGGGATGTACCCCGACCTCTTTAGTTCCCAAGGCAGCCGCTCATGCGGGCATTTCATTTAAGGACTTTATTAAACAAATCATGGACGAGGCAACATTAGATTATGAGGGGCTTAGGTAAAATTATTTTCTTAACGATTGCTTTTGCGCTTTTTGTAGTCCTCTTTTGGGTAGCAGATCGCAATTTATTCAAGCTTCAGCATATATCCATTAGTGAAGTCAATCAGGGCACTAAGGAGTGGCTATTTCAAGATATAAAAAAAAACTTAACATCACAAACTCAAGCCTTGTTGGGAAGGTACGTTTGGGAAGTCAATCTTGATGATGTGCTGAAGATAGCTGAGTCAGATAAGAGAATTCAGAGTGTTCAAGTCAAACGAAGTCTGCCTAATAAAATTGATTTGCAAGTTAGACCTCATGAACCCCTTGCTATTTATTGGGGAAGCCGTGGTGAGATATACCCTGTTGCCGCAGATGGAACCTTGCTTCCTAGAGTAAGTTCGACAGGGTACTTTAATGCTCCTGTTTTGCGTGGGCAGATTTTTTTTGAGGAACATGACGTGCGAAAAGGAGCTATGGAAATTTTAACCGCTGCTGAAGGGTTGGCAGCAATTAATCGTAGAAATATTTCTGAAATTACTTTTGAAAAGGGCCATGGGTACTCTTTGATTCTTAGTCCAGAAGGAGAAATCTTAAAGCTTGGGATTTCAGACTTTGAAAAGAGATTGGCAATGGGAGAAAAGGTGGTTAATTATCTCAATGGCCAAGGATTGAAAGGTCGCGTCATTGACATAAGATTCTCAAAAAAAGTTGTTGTCAGGCTGCGTAACGCACCTTAGTCTAAATTATAGACCTCTACTTAGGATGAGTAGAACGAGTTCACAAATTGATTTACATCAAAGTTATAGAAAGTGCATCTGAGGAAGTGAATGGCGAATTCAAACACTAGCCAAAAGCCGAAGATTAAAAAGCGATTGATAGCGGGCCTCGATATTGGGACTACAAAAGTGGCTTTTGTTATAGGCGTAATTGGCGATCAAAATATCGAAGTTATCGGCGTCGGCAAAGCTACAACCACGGGTATGCGCCAGGGAGTAGTTGTCAATATTGAAGCTACAACTGAGGCAATTAAAAAAGCTAAAGAAGAGGCGGAACTAATGTCTGGGGCCTTTGCTGATCGAGTTTGGCTCAGCATTGGTGGCACTCACATCGATTCATTCGACTCTAATGGAATGGTTGCGATTAAAGGCAATGAAGTTACAACTGAGGACATTGAAAGGGTGATAGAAGCTGCAAAGGCCGTGGCTATTCCCAATGATAGACAGGTGCTTCACGTTCTTCCAAAGGACTACAAAATTGACGGACAAGTAGGAATTTCAGACCCCATTGGTATGGCAGGGGTTCGTTTAGAAACAAATGTTCACATAGTAACAGGAGCAAGGTCAGCAATTCAAAATGCTGTTAAATGCACCGAGAATGCCGGTTTATTTGTAGACGGGCTTGTATTGGAGCCGCTGGCGTCAAGTATTGCGGTACTCAGTGAAGATGAAAAATCTTTGGGAGTTGCTGTTGTAGATATTGGTGGTGGAACAAGTGATATTATAACTTTTTCTCAAGGAAGTGTGATACACACGGGAGTTGTTCCTGTTGGAGGCAATAACTTTACTCATGATGTAGCTATGGGATTAAGAACAACTCAGTTAGATGCAGAAGCTTTAAAGAAAAAGTTTGGATGTGCGCTCCCAACTATGGTTTCAGATGAAGAGACTGTAGAAGTTGAGGGTGTGGGCGGAAGACAAAAAAGAACTATTGCCAGAAAAAATCTTTGCGAAGTCTTAGAAGCGCGTTCTGAGGAAACTCTACAGCTTATAAAAAAGGAGCTCGAAGAAATACAGGCCGTTGATAAGCTGGGTTCCGGAGTTGTTCTGACGGGCGGAACGAGTCAGTTGATTGGATTAGTTGAAATGGGTGATTTTATTTTTGATGTGCCTGTTCGAAAAGGTGTACCAATGGGCATTGGTGGATTAACTGATGTTATCAAGTGTTCAAGTTATGCTACAGCAGTAGGATTGTTAAAGCATGGCTACATCCAGTCTAAAAAAGCCGACAAGAAGAAAAAGAGAGAATATGAAGAAACATTTGGAGATAGAATTAGTAGCTGGTTTCGTAGGGCAAAGGAGTCTATCAGTGAAGCCTAGTCACAAAAACCACAGGAGGGGTTGTTATGTTTGAACTTGAAGAAAATACGGATATTGGAGCGAATATAAAAGTTGTGGGTGTTGGCGGCGGAGGAAACAATGCTGTTCAAACCATGATAGAAGGTGGACTTGGCGGTGTTGAATTTATTGTTGCCAACACTGATCGTCAGGCTTTAGGGGCCAATAAAGCAGAAAAAAGAATTCAACTGGGCCAAGAACTGACAAAGGGGCTTGGCGCTGGGGCAAACCCAGAAATTGGCCGCAGGGCTGCGATTGAATCTTACAATGACATAGTAGAAAAACTTGAAGGTGCTGACATGGTTTTTGTTACTGCCGGCATGGGGGGAGGAACAGGAACTGGTGGTGCCCCGGTGGTGGCAAAAATAGCAAAAGAACTAGGGGCCCTCACCATTGGTGTCGTAACAAAACCCTTTATGTTTGAGGGAAAAAAAAGAAAGCGCCATGCTGAGATTGGTATTCAGGAGCTTAAAGAAAATGTTGACGCCCTTATTGTTATTCCCAATCAAAAGCTCCTGTCTATATCCAATGATAGAACTCCTCTTCTCGAGACCTTTAAAAAAGCGGACTCTGTTTTGCTTCAAGCTGTTAAGGGGATTTCTGACTTAATTAATATCAGAGGGCTTATTAACCTGGACTTTGCTGATATTAGAACTGTTATGGCGGCAAAAGGTATGGCTATTATGGGGTCGGGAATGTCTACTGGAGAAAATAGAGCTGTAGAAGCTGCGACACAAGCCATATACTCTCCTCTGCTGGAGAATATTTCTATTGAAGGGGCGACCGGTATAATTGTAAATGTGACTGGTGGACCTGATTTATCTCTAATTGAAGTGAACGAGGCGTCAACTCTAATAACAGAGGCTGCTCATGAAGATGCAGAAGTTATATTTGGGGCAGTAATAGATGAAACAATGGGAGATGCTGTTCGGGTGACTGTTATCGCAACAGGTTTTGGCGATGAAAACCAGAAGTTAGTAACTGATCAATTGTTAAAGCTTCAACAGATGGCCAATGTGCAGTTCAATAATCCTCCTAACGACTTTTTTACTCAAGCGTCCCAGCACGGTTTTAATTCCTCCTTTTTGAATCCATCTCCAGAGTCCTCAAGCCAAACGGCGACGAATTCCGCAATGCCACTTAATAATTTACCGCAGGAGTCGGCTCAGGTGTCTACTCCTGAACCTCCTATTGAGACTCTGAAGCCAATATCTTCTCAGTCTGACCAAGCGTCTGTACAGCCGCCTGTGCAGGCGTCCTCAGCTCCTAGATATCCTGACAGTACAGCCCCAAAAAAAGAGTCAGAGAGTCTTTTGCCAAGAGATATACTGTTGGCAAAGGCAAGAGCTTACAGAGAGAGTCAGCATATTCAGCCTGGAACAACCGTTAGTGAACAGCTTTCTATGAATGTTGACGAGGTGGCATCGCCGGATATGCCGTCTGCTCCATTTGATAGTCAGAGCCTGGATGTTCCTTCTTACTTGAGAAAGAAGAATATTCACGGAGATTCCAATAGCGTTGAGTGAGGATTTGAACGTTTTTTTTGTTTCAGATGTTCATCTGGGGCCAATTGATAATCCTAGATACGAACAGTTCTATAAGTGGTTAAAGAATTTGAAAAGTGAGAGGCCAACACATTTATTTTTTGTTGGTGATATTTTCGACCTTTGGATCGAAGACCACAATTATTTTAAAAATAAGTATCAATCTATCATTTTAGAAGTGCAGGCTTTAATTCAAGAAGGTGTTGAGGTTCATTACTTTGAGGGTAATCATGATTTATATTTAAAAAAATTTTGGCAAGAAGAATTAGGTGTAATTGTACATGAGGGTCCAGAATACTTTCAGTTAGGAGCTTGGACGGTAAGGGTTGAACATGGGGATCAGATGAACCTCCAAGACCTGGGCTATTTGTTCTTAAGATGGTTTTTGCGAACTCCAATTATGAAAAGAGTGGCTTCGCAATTGCCAGAAGCCTGGGTTGTCAAAATTGGCGAAGAAGCCAGCAAAAAAAGCAGAGCTTATACGACCTCGGGTTCTAAACAGGTAGCTAGTGAAGTGTCTATACTGAAGCATCGTGAACATGCAAGGCGAGCTTACGGTGAAAGACCTTTTGACTGGTTAATTTCAGGTCATATACACGAAGCCGACGACTATATTTTTGAGGTAGAAAATGGCTCTAAAGTAGTTAGAGCCATTAATTTGGGAACTTGGCTAAAAAAGGCCAGTGTTTATAAACTAGATTCAAACACTGGCAACTTTTTAAATCTCTGATTATATCTCTGAATATGGTGTTACTAAATCTATATAAATCATTTCAGCATTATCCAGATTTACTCTTTCAGAGAACGTAATTAAACCATGATCCCATTGGAAGTCCTCTTCTTTCAAGCTGTGAACCAAGCCGTGTTTATCGAGTATTTTTACTCGATAAACCCACTCTTTTGCTTCTTCATTCAGATCCAATTTATAGGATCTGCTCGCAGATGTAACAATGAGGTCAAACACAAACTTCATGGCCTCTTTGTAGTCAGGCATGCAGGCAGGGAATGTTTTCATCTTTTTAGAGCCTAGTGCTTTTTCTAAATCTTTAAATTTTTTACCTTCATACTCAAGGGAGTTTGAGGGGCCGTAGTAGTCTTCAAGATTCACGCCTTTACAAAGAGTAGATTCTTTAGATGGGTCATTAATAAACGCGGCCAAGAAAAAGTTATTTCCGTGGGCCTCTTTTAATTTGTCAGTTATTGTTTTAATAATTCCCTCCTCAGAAATAAGACTTTTCTGAGTTGTGCCCGTCATGTTCCAAGTGTACTTAATTGTATCGGTCCCACTTTTGGTGCCGTTACCTCTTGAGCAATTATTAAATGGCATAGAAGAACCATGATCAATAACGGCCCCTGCATCGGGGTGGGCCATGATAGATGCAAGGGTGTGACCAGCTCCGCATATATTAGGATCTTTGGAAACAAAAGTTTTAGAGGCTGGCTGACTTCCATCAAAAAAATACTTTCTGCAATCAAAAATATTGGGATTTACCACAGTGTTAAAGGGTTCTTCGTTACAATTTAAAGATTGAGTGGCTTGGTTTTCCCAAGGATCGAGTGTAACCTCACTGCCGATATCTAGGTGACTTGAGTTTCTGTGTTTGCAAGTGTATTCACAGTTAATTTGTGAACTCTCAAGAGTTGTACTGACACCGTTTGAACTAAGACTGGATTGAATAGTTGAAAGGGCATTGTTCATCTCAGCAGTGTTACAACTTAATTTTACATCCGCATTGCTGTCTCCAGCAGATTTTCCAGAACACAATTGATCGCCAGAAAGTCTTGCACTGAAGCTTGTTGAGTTTTTACTTCCTGAAAGACTCGAAGTACTACATCTGTTTTCACAAGTTATGAGCGAGGACTCTACCCCACTCCAACCCAAGGAGGATATTGCAGAATTTTTCTGAGATGAAGAGCAACTCTCTGCTGAAGCCGAACAAGATCCTAGGCTCTTATTTAAAGCTAGATCATTTTGGACAGTTTTCAAATTGTCGTGCTTGAGTTCACAATTTTCGATAGCTGCATTTGGAACATTCAATCCAGAGTAATTTCTTTTGTTTGCAACGTAGGAGTTACAACCCACAGTGTATCCTGCAAGATTGGCACTTGTTACAGTAGTAGGGTATGTCACTGTAGTTGAAGTGGGAGTGTCAACATTATCTATGTAATCTACAATTTCGCTAGTTGTGGTGTTTTGGCAAATAACTTCGCAAGTTCCGTTGATGGCGTCTGGATAAGTGCTTTTTATACTATTATTGAAATAAGTAAGATCCATTCCGCCACAGCTATTGTAGCTAGTTGTGCCAGAGGAACAAGTGCCATAGGAGGTGGAGCGCCCGCCATGTGGAGTTGTAGCTGTTTGCTCTTGATAAACAGGAAGTCCGTCGTTAGTGCCGACAACAACATTTCTTTTAAATCTAATTGTCCATTTATTTTGTTTAAGCCTGTGGGTTGCGAATCTTTTTGTTGTTCTGTAAGAGAGTCTGCGAGTTTCTGTTTTCAGACGTGAGTCTGTTTTTAGTGAGTAGCTTATAGTTTGGCCATCTACATAAGATCTTTTGTATTGGTTTTTGAACTTTCTTGGAGCCTTGTAGCTGACAGTATAGGGGAATTGGCAATTTGGATCTGATTCATTACATGAAACACTCCCACCTGATTGAACACTTTGAGCTCTCTCCCAACGCTTTGATTCTTCTTTTAGGCAATTTTCAGGAGTGGAGGCATCATCCTCGTTGGTGGCTATAATATAAGTGTGAAAGCTGCTGCTTTCCTTGTATGAGTCTAGGTTTCGCAAAAGAGTGCAGAGCCCTATTTCCGTGGGAGAGCCACTAGTATCAACTTTCTGGATTTCGGTGGAAACTTCATCTTGAAACTGTTTAAATTGGGCTGAAGTCATTGACCTTGAAAAGGCAATGTTTTTGTAAGGTGAAAAATTCAAATGTTTTGTCCACTCTTCATAGGAAGAGTAAAGAGGGTTGCCCATATTGTCGAATTCAGATTTGTAACCCGTGAGATCGGAGGCCCTAAAACTCAAAGAGGGAATTAGGTTTCCATTTTCATCTTCAATTTTATAGTAGTTTAAAAGATCTCGACTTCTCGATAATTTATCCATTTCATGGGTGGTCGTGTAGAGGCCAAAAGTTCCGCTAAATCCTTTTAACACAGAAGTTGTGGTGCTCAGGGCATCTTTGACGTTATCTTGAATAAAGGACATACTATTGGAGTCGTCAAGTATAGTTGTCACATCAATGTTGGGTCGATCTTCTGTAAATTTGGGGCTTATAGAAACTTGCCGTAGAGTTCCTTCTATGCCCGCTTTTAGTAATTCATCTGTGGTTTCAAAGTGAACATCTGAACAGTTTTGAAATGTTGTTGCCACGCCAAACATGGCAATAATAAAAACGGTAGACACAATATAGCGCTTTTGTGCAAACATAAAATTCTCCCATATCCCTCTTACAAGCCGAAGCTTAACTATTAATATACAGGAATAAACAGCAAATTAAAAATTGTACTAAAAGAAACCGTCTCGTACTGATGCAAAAAAACGAAGAAAAAAGAGATTTTAAAATTACGGTAACAGTTCAGCAACACTTATCAGCAGATTTTATTTTGCTCCGTTGAGTATCCAATATCTAACAAGTCCGATTTCTGTGACACTTAAAGCTTGGTTTCGGTTGGGTGGCATTCTATAGTCCTGAGTTGTACTATTAATTCTATCCATGAGCTCGCTCTTCGAATTCAGAGCACTAAAACCTGGATCAACATATTTTAGAATTTGGGTTTTGTTATAAATATCAAAGGTATTAACCGCTTCCCCTCCCGCACCATGACAGTTTACACATCGGTTTCCAAAGGCTCCAGATGGACTCAGGAGTTCTTCTAGAGTGGGGGCAATATACTTTCTATTGTGCAAACAGTTAACAATATTCTCAGTTTGTCCATTATTAGCTAGTGTACACCTTCTTTCCTTTTTTTGTGGGAGCTCTAAATTAGGGGCAGTAGGTTTCCATGG
>CAZCYD010000028.1:0-34972 GCA_964502735.1 uncultured Pseudobdellovibrionaceae bacterium | reverse complement strand
AATGAAGAATTTAACTCTCCGCTCCTTGGTGTCGTTTATTTATGGATCAATACGAACACAATTTGGTTTCTTGACAGTCTAAACCAAAAAAAATGTCATATAATGTGAATTGGCATATAGGAACATACCCAAATCCGCGGATAAAATGCATAAAAATAGACACCTTAGATTAAATATGAAAATCCAAGTCGACTTGGATTCGCCAACAAGCAATCCCGTTATTACCAAAGTATTCTTAACAATTTATGCCCTCAATTAACACCTTGGTCCAGTTAAGAACTTAAACTTAAAAACCGATTTTGTTCCAGTTAGGTAATCAAAATAGGAGATCACGCTCATGTCATTCGACTATGACAAAATAAAAGAGAAACATGAGAACCAAAGCTATTGGGCCACATCATCTGACTTATTTATGGTGCTGTCGCTGGTATTTTTACTCTTGTATGTCGTCGCCGGTTTAAAATCTAGCACTTATTCTATACAAAAAAACAAAGAATTTAAAAGAGTTATGGAGCTAAATGCAGACCTCAAACAACAACTAGAAACGTACAACACAGTTCAAAAAGACTACCTTGAGAAACAGGCCTCAGATCAAGAAGTTGAAGTGTACAAAAACCTTATGAGTCAGTTAGATCTGTTGCAAGATAAATCTAAACAAGAAAAAGAAGATTTAAGACGTCAAGCTAATGAAAATGAAAAAAAAGAGCAGGCACTAAACCATTACCAACAATTAATAAGAAATATAATCAACTCCAATATGTTAGCGAAAACGACCATAAAACGGCGCGACCAACAAATCAAGAATGTGCAATCAGAAATATCTGAGCTAGAAACAAAGTTTAAAGATGTTGCTCAGAATCTTAAAAAAGCAAAATCAAACCTAGCTGCTGAACAAAGAAAACTTGCTGCAGAAAATAGAAAAAAAGAATTACTTGTAAATGAAATCAAGAAAACTAAAGAAAAGTTTGAGACTGAGTTGGCCGAGCTAAAAGAAAAACAAAAAGAACAAGCCAAAGCCGAACGTGAGGCATTTGAAAAGGAAATAAAAAAACAAAAAATGTCTGCTCAGGCAAAAGAAGAGGCTTTAAAAAAATTTCAAACAGAACAAGAAAAGAAATTTAGCGAGCAGGTTAATAATTTAAGTCAACAAGTAAAGAAAAACCAAAAGGAGCTTAGTAAGGCTCAAGAGCGCATCAATGCAAGAAAAAAAGTGGCTGAAAAGATAAAAGCTAATTTCAAAGGTGCAGGAATTAAAGCCGAAGTGGACGGTCAAACAGGTGACGTTATAATTCACTTTGATGGCGAGTATTTTGATACAGGGAAATATAACTTGAAACCAAAAATGAAAGAAATATTAAAAAAATCTATCCCTGTTTATGCAAAAAGTCTATTTCAAGATAAAAAGATTGCAGACAAGATATCATATGTAGAAATTGTGGGGTACGCATCGCCTACCTATCAAGGCAAGTACATTGACCCACAAAGCATGGATGAAAACGACCGCAAAGCAATTAAATACAATTTAGATCTAAGTTACAAGAGAGCTCGAAGCATATTCGAAAATATTTTTGATAGAAATGAAATATCATTTGAACAGCAACAAAAACTAAAAAGTCTGGTTAAGGTGACCGGACGAAGCTTTTTAGCTGAAAAAATTGATGATTCTAACAGAGAAATTGCATCCGGAATGGATCAAAAAGAATTTTGCAAGATATATGATTGCAATAAAGCGCAAAGAGTTATTATTAAGTTTGATTTAAAGAACTAGGAGAATATAAGATGAGTCAGGACAGCTTAATACAGTTAATGGTAAACGGATTAGTCTTTTTCGCAACAGACCTACTAATGCCACTAATGGTTATAGTCTTCTGCATAGCTGTTGTGCTCAGAATACTTAACTACATGACGCTCAATAGACAGGAGTTTTTCACAAAAGAACTTGAAAAACGCTTAGATAAATATCTTGACGAAATTGAACAACAACCAAATGTTTCTTTTTTTCAAATTACAAAAAAACTTTTATTAATTACATATTATGAAATATTTGAAGTTGCCGCTCTTCTACAAAGACGCAAACCCGACATGATTATGGCCCTTAGCGACAGAGTATTTTTAAACAAACAAGGGTTTGCTTGGTTAGTTAAAAGTGTTTTTAAACAGATCCGCTATATTAAACGTGATGAAAATCACAATCCAAATTTACTGGATGTATCAAAAAATGTTTTTCAAAATAACCCAGCATTTACAAAAATATTTGGGTACATACCATCTGGATTTACAAATGACTTTTTAAATATTCTTCCTGGAATGTTTATTATTGGAGGAATATTTGGGACATTCCTTGGAATCATGCAGGCCCTACCCGATCTTAGCTCAATGAATCCCGATGATGTTGATGGAGCCAAAAAAATTATGGATGCCTTTTTATTCAAAGTTGCATTTTCAATGAGCACATCAATTGTTGGAATTACCTTATCCATAGGTATGAGTTTAGTAAACACTATATTTTCTGCAGAAAGGTTGTTTCTCCGCACTATTGAAAATTTCGAGAACTGCCTTAATAGAATGTGGAACAGAAGCACAAACAATGACTTACCAAATGATGCCATGAATTTTGATGAACATAAAAATCCTCTCGAAGCCCTAGCTGAAGAAGCTCTCAACAAAGAGTATTTAAAAATGAGAAAGAGGATGCATGCCGAAAGAAAAGGTGAACCCGTTCGAGATGAAATTCCAAAAGCTTCTTAACAAATTATACCGCTTTTTTTAAATGAAAGACTTTACCACTCACAATGATGGATGGATGGATAGATAAACCCAAACCCTATCCCTCGCCATTAGTGAGTTTTAAACTAGTCTCTTCAAAATTTTAAAAATAGTTGTCTAAAACTTTGTGAATACACCTCACGCGCAGTTCCGCAGCCTCAGGGCTGCGGCTGTGTGAGCATGAGGTGCATTCACAAAGTTTTAGACAACTATTTTTAAAATTGGTCTTACTATCAAAATAAACAATAAACATATAAAGCTCTAGACTAAATATGAGTTTCGAACGCGGATACGCTCTGCCAAAAATTCATTTTTTGTGAAGTATTTTCAATAATTTACCGATATTTTAATGAGGAGGTACGTCTCTTATCATGGCTTTAACTAAGATGACCTTTAAAATTCTAATAATCACACCAGAAGGTATCAGTGAAAAATTCATTGAAGGGTATCAATTCACAATAGGAAGATCTAGCGAATCTGATCTGATTATTCCATTGAATGGAGTAAGTCGACTGCACAATCTCGTGTACGCAAAAGATGCTGATATTTTTATTCAAGATCTCAACTCCTCTTTTGGAACAAAAATTAATGGTCAATCATTAACTAAAAATAAAATTGTGCGCTATCCACAAGGATCTCCAATTCGATTAGGAAAGGCTCCCGTCGTTTTGAGTATTCGCATGATAACAGAAATCGAAACAGCTCAAATGTTAGCAAAGGAAAATAAATCCTATATTAACAGACTAATTAAACCCGATGCTGTACAAGACATAAATGCATGGTTAAGCTCAATCATACAACCGACATCTGTTTTAAGCGCAGTAGCCAAACGAAGTCTGATGAATTGGGAACAGGAAGTCCAATCTCAAATAAATAACATTATAAAAGATACTCAAATAATTACTAGAAATGCAATTGAAAGCGCAAAAAAACAAGGAGAACAAATACTACATGAAGCCAATCTTGTTGCCCTAGATATTCAGTCGAAGGCTCAATACGACGGAACAGAGTACTTAAACGAAATTAACAACAAAGGTCTGGAATTAATAAATAAAAGTTCTGAAGCTGCTAAAAAAATTGAAGAAGAAGCAAAAAAAAGAAATGAACTAATAATAAGAGAGGCCGAAACCAAAGCTACTAATTTAATTCAAGACGCAAAAAGAAATTTTGAGGAAATCAACTCAAAAGCGCAGACTGTTGAAAGTAATTACATAAAAAGCGCAGAAGCAAAATCAAACCAAATTATTACAACTGCAAAGATTGAGGCTGAAAAAACAATAACTGAAGCTAAAAACTATAGTGACAGCCTAAAAACTAAAACAGAACAAATATCTCAAGAAATTCAATTGAACGCACAAAAAAATGCGGAAAATATTATTCGAGACGCAAAACAAAACTCTACAAAAATACAAGATGAAGCAAGTAAAAATGCTGAAGAACTATTGGCTAAATATCAAAAACAAGCTACAGAAATAAAGATAAAATCTGAAAAGGATTACCAGGCCGAACTCAATAAAGCAAAAGAAGAGGCACATAAAATAATTCAAAATGCAGAAAATAATAAAAATGAAATTTTGAGACTAGCAAAAGATCAGTCGAATAAAATAATAAAAGAGGCTGAAATTGAAAAGGAAAAACTCATTGAACTTGCACATCTATCTGGTGAAAAAATCAAAAAGGAATACGCTGATCAGGGTGCTGCAATAATTAAAGAGTCTCACGATGAGGCTGAAAGACTCATATGCGAAGCTAACAAAAAATCGGAAAGCACAATTGATCTCGCCTTAAAAGAATCAGAGGAACTGAGATCACAAACTCAAAATGAAAGAACCAGGATAATAAAAGAAGCAAATATTAATGCCGAAAACATAATAAAAGAAGCCAAAAATATAAATGTTAGACTTCTAGAGGAAAACAAAAAACTTGAGGTTATATCCGAAGAAAATCGAATCACTTACGAGCGTTCAAAACAAAAAAATGATCACGAAATTTCATCTCTAAAGAAAGAACTAGAGAATCTTACTAAAGAGCTTGAAACAAGAGAAAAGACAATAATTAGCAGAGCAAATCAGCAGGCAGAAACTATTATAAAAAATGCCGTTGATAAAACAAAATATGACACAGACATCGCCACAGCAAAAATTAAAAAACTTGTTGAAGAAGCCGAAGCCGAAGCACTAAAAATTAAAAATAATGCAAAGAAAGAATCTGCGGATATTCATCAAAAAGCTACGAATTTTTTTAATGATAAACATAAAGAAACAAATAACTCCATTGAGAAGATTCTATCGTCCGCAAAGATGAATGCAGCCAAGATAGAAGAGGAAGCAAAAAACTTCTATAATAAGATAAAATTACAAGCTGAAAAGGACTCTGAAAACATAATCCAAAAGGCTAAAAAATCAAGGGACGACATGATTTCTAAAGTTAAAGAAATAGAATCCCACTTTGAGAGCGTTCAAAGTAAAAAAATATCGGCAGCAGAAGATCTTCAAGGTCTTGAACAGGAGATTGGAAAAGCCAGCGCAAGACTAGAAGTTCTCAATGAAGAATATAAAAAACAAATTGAAATTAAACAAAAGCAAAGCGACTCTGTCGAAAGAAAAATTCAAGATCAACAGATGAAGTTGAAAGAAATAAATTCAAACATCAAAAAAACAGATGATGAATTTTTAACTTTAAAGCAAGACCGCCTCAATCAACTCTCCAAAATTGATTCAGAGTTGCAAAGTAAAAATGATTTACTTAAATCTACTATTGATCAAAAAAACCAGGCTGAAAAAGATATTTTTGATATTGAGGAAAAAATCAAATTAATCAAGCAAGCTAATGCTGACTTATTAACAAAAATAAAAGAACAAGAGGCTGAGATTCTGAGTCGAGCAAATAATGAAGCCTCTAAAATATTACAAGAGGCCAATGCTTCGGCTGATCTAATCAGAAAAAAAACTGAACATGACTCTCAGGAAAAACTTAAGGCTTATGAACAAGAACTGATGGCCAGAAGACTGCAAGCAAACGAAGATCTCAAAAATTTATTGAGTGAAAAGGAAAAAGAATTTGACCAAAATAGAAAAATGGAAATCAGAGAAATATTGCATGAATTACAAGAAGGAGTTCTTCCCCTTATTAACCAAATACCTTCACTAGATGAGGCCAATCAAAAATTGATTTTTTCTCAAATTAGAAAAACAGTTAAATCGATTTTAAATGGCGAATCTGTTGAACATCAAAATAAAGTTAAAAGCCTCCTGTCATTTAACCCTCAACATGCAGACAACACAAGAAAATATTACTACAAAGTGGGAACTGGTGTTGCAGCTACTATTATTTTAGCCTCTTCATATTTAATTGCACCTAAACTTTACGCCAAACTTGGCTACAAACTTTTATCAATCATTACTCCTGAGGGTCAATTACAAGAAATGATGGCTCAAGAACACTTTGAAAGATTAAGAAAGATGAGGCATTACAACCCTAAAACCGATGACATTTTTAAATCAACATTTACAGACAATATTCTCTACACTACAAACTACTCGGATTCTGTTAATAATTCAAAATATAAAGAGAAATGGACTCTTGCGCTTAATGAGTTCTTTTTAAAAACTTTGAATCTGCATGAAACTACTGTAGCCAAATATATGGGGGTCGAATCTAAAACCCTAATGGTGCTTGAAGATTTGCGCAGCAGCCTCAACGCAACAAATGAAGAAACTCTAAATTCAGGCCTCAATAAAATGCGTGAAGAAGAGTTAGAAAAAACAAACGAAATTAAAGACCTACTTGGTGGAGACAAAAACTTTGAAAAGTTTTGGAGCTTTCACAAACAGCACTTTGAAAACCATAAAATTGTCATTCGCAATCTTGCCAGCGATAAGGACGGCAAATCAGCCACTGTTAAAGACGAGCCTAAAAACAAAAAGACAGGTCAAGATCTTGAGGACACAGACGTCTACACTCTAGATGATTAGTACTCCTGCAATCGTCGCTGTCAAAAAAGCTGCCAAGCTTCCGCCAAGTACTGATTTGATTCCTAATTTTGCGAGATCTTGTTTCCTAGAAGGAGCCATCCCTCCGATTCCCCCTATTTGAATAGCTATAGAGGAGAAGTTTGCAAAACCACAAAGCGCATAAGACATGATAATCATAGTGCGGTCACTTAATTGTGATCCTATTTCGGCTAAATTTAAGTAGGCCACAAATTCATTGAGGATTATTTTTTGTCCCAACAAAGCCCCGGCAATTCCAGCCTCCGCAAATGGTACTCCCATCAGATAGGCTAAAGGCGCAAATAGCCAACCCAGAATCAAACTTAAACTCAACTTTGGCAACTCCCCATTTTTAAGTAAAAGTTGAGGGGTTAAGCTGTGTCCCCACTCAGAAAACAAAACGACATCACTCACCCACCCCAGTACAGCATCTAATCCTGAAATCAAAGCGATAAACGCTAGCAGCATGGCGGCCACATTTAAGGCTAACCCCATACCATCACTAGCTCCCTGAGCCGCAGCCTCTATCACATTACTGTAGTGTGTTTTTGCAATATTTTTGGGAACAGATCCGTAGGTTTCAGATGATTCTGTTTCTGGAATTAGAATTTTAGCAATTACTAAGGCTGCAGGAGCTGACATTATGCTTGCTGTTAAAAGATGTCCCGCAATATCAGGTATCCTATCCTTGAGAAGCCCCACATATGCAGCCATAACTCCTCCGGCAACGGTCGCCATGCCTCCAACCATCACAACCAACAATTCAGATTCAGTCATTTTTTTTATAAATGGCCTCACCATAAGCGGAGCTTCTGTTTGCCCCACAAATATGTTTGCCGCCACGCTTAATGTTTCGGCTCCACTCGTTCCTAACAGCTTTTGCATAATAAAAGCAATGACTGCAACTAATCTTTGCATAATACCTAGATGGTATAAAACAGCCATAAGAGAGGCCATAAAAATAATTGTTGGCAAAACCTGAAAGGCAAATATAAACCCATGCTGATTGATATCAAGCAATCCCCCAAATATGAACCGACTGCCCTCAAGGGTAAAGTTTAGAATGGATATTATAACGTGGTTAGCAATCTCAAAGGCCCCTCTCAAAGGACCCGATATACCTAAACTCGGAATACCTAAAACGAGCACAGCAAAAACAAACTGCAGAAGCATCCCTTTAAAGACTAGTTTTGCATCAATTTTTTTACGATTTTTAGAAACAACAAAAGCCATGACTAGCATAGCTAAAATCCCAAAAAAACTAATGAATTTTTCCATTCTAGTTTTTGATCTGCTGAGACAACTTAAATCTAACAAATCCAGCTTCTAAAACATAAAAGCCGGCCATAAAGACCAAGGTGGACAGTAGAGTATTATGAAAGAATGGTACCGCTGCCAAGTATGAAGCCCACAGTCCGCTCAAGGACGGTTCATAAAGGTCTGTCAACCACCATACCCCAGCATTAGAAGACAAAAAGAACCAAACAGAACCCATCAAACTGTAGCCTATAATTTGCAATGACTTAGTCGAGAGGAGGCTTGTGCTTTTTAAAAAGACCACTCCTAACGCCAAAACGCCCAGGCTAGCATAAACAATCATTGCGGTCTCATGAAAGCCTAAAATTAAATCAGATAAAAACATTATTAACAGAGGAAGTCCCACAGCTAATCCTTTATGTCCAACTCTCATGGCTACAAAAATAGATATAGCCAGAACAGGAGTAAAGTTTGGCGGGTGAGGAAGCCAACGGCCAGCTACACCAAGAAATAAAGCGAACAAGACCAATAATATTTTTTCCATAAACAAACACCTCACTTCGTACCAATGGTACTACCAAAACTCTTGGTGAATAAAATCTAGGAAATTCTATGACTCGTGTCAAATTAAAGTCGCCTAAGACTTGAATTTTCATCAAGATTGCAATTAGTTTTTGTTCATATGTCATCAGGTTCTGAGAGTTTAACTGCGTCATTAGCCCCTTAAACATCTAAAGTGCTTTCTAGGCCAAGACGCTTTTCTTGGTTTAACGTTTTGCGTGTTTTTTTTGCAAAATTTGATGTGATAACTCAAGCCATTATTGTATATAAAATACTGTATCTAAAAATAGAGAGGTTGCCCCATGCATAAGCTTGTTCTTGTTCGCCACGGAGAAAGTCAATGGAATTTAGAAAATCGTTTCACCGGATGGAAAGATATAGACCTCAGCGATAGAGGGCATCAAGAAGCCATAGCTGCTGGAAAACTGTTAAAAGAAGAGGGGTTCACCTTTGACATGGCCTACACATCAGTTCTGAAGAGGGCTATACGAACCCTCTGGCACATTCTTTCAGAAACAGACTTGATGTGGATTCCAACAGAAAAATCTTGGCGCCTCAACGAACGTCACTACGGAGCTCTTCAAGGCCTTAACAAGCTTGAAACTGTTGAAAAATATGGGGAAGACCAAGTTTTTGTATGGAGAAGGAGTTATGCCACTCCTCCACCACCACTTGATTTCTCGGACAAAAGACACCCTCGTTTTGATCCCAAATATCATAACCTCTCGGCTAATGAACTTCCAAATTCAGAATCATTAAAAGACACAAAAGAGCGAGTTCTGCCTTTATGGAGAGAAGCTCTAGAAGAAAAAATCCGTGAAGGGAAAAAAATTCTAATAGTGGCCCATGGAAACTCTATTCGAGCGCTTGTTCAACACCTGGACAATCTCAGCGAAGAGGAGATTACTGAACTTAACATACCAACGGGCATTCCTCTCGTCTATGAACTCGACTCCAATATGAACGCTATTCAGCGTCGCTATCTAGGCGACAAAAAGGCTATAGAAGAAGCTGCGGCAAGAGTGGCTAATCAAATAAAAAAATAATAACCTAGTATAGTTTTTTTATAATTGAGTTAATTCTGTCCTTACTGTGTTGGATTTCTTCACAAATCTTTTCAAAAGAAACATGCCGACGCTCCAAATCACTTAAAACATTCTCATACCTAAAAGATGGAGAGCTGCTAGCGACTCCCCTTCTTCTATCCTCATTAACTATCTTATTAGCGTTAGAGAGTTTTGATTTCAGAAAGGTTTTTGCGTTAGAATAAAGCTCGCGCTCAAAATTCCAATCACAGTCGTACCCTTTGTAGTTTTGATAATAACTGACGACATTCTTTTGAGCCTCATAAGATTGGTTTAACGAAAGCTTATCTAGTATAATCAATAGTTCTTTGTAAACATGTTGAGTCTGGCTAAAAAGTCCCTCATGATTTTGAACATCAACTCTTGTGATATGGTTATCAGACTTTTGAGTTACGCGAAAAGACACTCGACTCAGCAAAGCCTGCATTCTTTTGCACTTTTTGTATACATCTAATCTCTTGTTGTGGAGATCTTTAGAAACCTGATTATAAACGTATGCATATTTTTCTTTCTGTCGATTTTGTTTTTGTGAATCAAAATAAATTTGTGATTCAAAGCTTGTTGAACAGTATTTTGTAACTTGACTAATACTCGTCTGAAGTTTGATTTTTGCTTCTTTTTCTATAATTTGATTGTCTTTGATGGATTTACTTAATTTTAAATTGTGAACATAAAGGTCTTTGATTTTAATATAGTACTCATTGTAGGAGCTGTACTCGTCCTTAGTTTCTGCATTCGCGAAACTTAACAAAAAAAGTAAAGCTATAGAGAAAACTAAGGCCTTCATCTACAACTTATCGGATTTTTGGGTTAAATATATGAGGAGTCTACAGCCTAAAGTATTGAGTCAAAACCTAGAGTTTTGTCTGATTGCAAGTGAAAGTGCAACTCTAAATCGTCCTTAACTGTTGCCATTAAACCACCAAAAAGTCTTGGTGGTTTAATTCCAAGGTTTTCAAATTTCGTAATAATCTCGCCATCAACCTCGTACCCCATATCTGACTTCACGATCTTGACTTGAGCAGAAATAGTGTGATTCCGCCCACCTATATTTAAAACACCAGTAATAGCTACAGGCTTCTGAGACTCAATTATTTGATTCCATCTTTCCTTAGGTAAACTTTCTGAATTAAAATAAAGTGAGTCTTGCCTGTCATACTTTAAATATTTTTTGACGTCTTTGTCTCTTTCTTCCTCACCACTTTCAAAACGGTCAATGGGAACCTCCAATTTATAAGAATAAAGCCCACCAATCGCTGGCACAATTTGAGAAACGACATGACAGTTCCGTCCTATCACTTCAACCGTTTTAACTAACATCAACCTTTTTTTCGCCCTATAAGCCACACAGTGACTTCCCTCAGGCAACAGAGAGGCCTCCGAAAAAGACGCAAAGCCCACTGTCATGAAAATAAAACTGGTGATTAATAGAATTCTATGGAGAAAAAGCCCAGATCTCATGGCTCTGACTACTCCTGCTTTCTCTTCATTTCGTGCTTTTTGGCCTCAAGCTTTGCGTCGCAGATTTCTACCTTTTCTTTGTATTCATCCTGACGCTTTTGTAAGACTCTTTTGTAGTCCTTAAACCTTTTAATCCTGTCTAGTAAAAACTCCTCAGAAACCCCAACTATTTTGTCCTTCTCATCAATGCCAACTTCCCATTCATCTTCTTTATCTGTCACTCTATCAATGGGCTCCGTCCAAATTAACTTGCCATCACCACCATTCTCTTTACTAGACAAATCTCTCCGACATTTTTTTAAGGCTCCATACAGACCTTCGGAACCATACTTTCTATTTCCGTAAACCTCATCTTCCAAACTATAAACTTCATTTTGTAGGCGACGAAGCTCTTCATTCATCTGAACTTTCTTTTGCACAACCATGTTTCCATTCTTGACCCCCAAGGCGGTATCTCCAGATACTTCAGAGCTTCTTTCCATGGCTGTTTCAATTTTTTTAGCTTTATGAGGGCTTGTAGCACACCCAGAAAAACCCAAAAGAGCTACCAACATTAACGTGAATTTCAATAGATGAAACATAATTTACTCCTTAAGACGTTGAATCACGAACATTATGCCATAAGCCCAAGCAATAAAAAGACAAAAAAGTGCCAACTTGCATTAAATATACGCAATGCGGAAGTTGGACTACAAATAAAACGAGTTTCGATGGGTTTCTCTTAAAGCATAGTGCAACTTAAGATGGTGCTCTCCATATTTTTTGTCAATTCTTTGACAAATTGCCAATAGCAGTGTTTCGCCGGAGGTATTTCCAATAATATCATTTAAGAAGTGACCGTGAAATATTTCAAGAATTTCAGAGTTAACAAATGCATCAAAGCTTTTGTCCTCTAATAATCTTCCTGACTCTGGTAATTTCCCTTCGGCAATTACTGTTAATAGATACTCATGACCGTGAACATTTGAGCATTTGCGATAAATTTTGGCATTCTCTTCAGGTCCAAGATTTGGATTGTAATGTCGATGTAAGCTGTTGAAGACATAGCCTCTTGCAACCTTAATATCAGGATGAACATTGGAGTTTATCTCAACAAACTTGTATTTTTCAAAGTTACCGCGCAGAGCCAAGAAACGGTATCTCCCCTCAAGATTTAAATACTCATAAATTTTTAATAATATAATTTCAGGTGTTAATACCTTCTCTGTTTTAAATAAAAAAAACTCATTGGCAATTTTATCCTCAAGCTCGTCTAGCAGTGGAGTTAACTCCTTAGTCAGGCGTTGGTACTCCTCCAACAAACAGGAAGCCTCGAGATCTACAACCAAAGCCAGATCAGCCGAACTCTCGTCGCCTTTAACACTTTGACATCGTATTCCCAATTGAAAAGAGCGGAGGATCCCTTTAATCCTTTTAAACTTCATGCCCCCCAAATATCACGATCTGTCGCTTTCCACAATACCGATAACTATTGACCCCGAGTTGTGAATTTGATGAAGTGAAATTATTGATATCATTAATTGATGACTATTGATTACCACTCAGGAGAATATATGGACAAGGTTTGGCTAAAAAATTATCCCCCAGGCACCAAAACAGAAATTAACCCCCAAGAGCACTCGTCAATAGTGGATGTTTTTAGAACTAGTATTGGAAAATTCAAAAATAATGTGGCCTACAAAAACATGGGATCGGCCATAACCTTTTCCGAGCTGGATGAACTCACAGATCAATTTTCTGCATTCCTTCAAAAACAAGGGCTACAAAAAGGCGACTGCATTGCTCTACAAATGCCGAATCTATTGCAGTTTCCAGTAGCACTGTTTGGGGCCCTAAAAGCCGGTCTCACCATTGTTAACACAAACCCGCTCTACACTCCCAGAGAAATGAAATATCAATTTCAAGACGCGGGGGTAAAAGCCATTGTTATATTAGCTAATTTTGGCCAACACTTAGAAAGTATTCTTCCTGATACTCAAATCAAAACTGTTGTTGTCACTGAGGTTGGCGACCTTTTAGGCTGGCCAAAAAGTCTGCTTGTGAACCTCGTAATAAAACACATAAAAAAAATGGTGCCAAAATTTAAATTAGATGGAGCCTTTTCTTTCAATGAGGCCCTCGATATTGGCAGCGCTTCTAAGTTTACTCCCATAGAGTCTACTCACGACGATGTGGCCTTTCTCCAGTACACGGGCGGAACAACTGGCGTATCTAAGGGAGCCATGCTAACGCACGGGAATATCATCTCAAATATGCTTCAGGTAAAGGAGTGGATTTCACAAGATTTGGTGGACGGCGAGGAGATCATTGTAACGGCCCTACCCCTGTATCATATCTTCTCACTAACGGTAAATTGTCTTTGTTTTTTAAAAATGGGGGGAACTAACTTACTAATTACAAACCCTAAGGATATACCCGGATTTATTAAGACCCTTAAGAAAGAAAAGTTTACCTTGTTTAGTGGAGTAAATACCCTCTTTAATGCCTTAGCGAACCATCAAGATTTTCAACAAATTAACTTTCACCATCTCAAATTTAGTGTTGCTGGGGGCATGGCATTGCAGCAGGCCGTGGCAGAGAACTGGACAAAAAAAACAGGGACGCCCGTTATTGAAGGTTTTGGCCTAACAGAAACCTCCCCCGTTGTATGTGTCAACCCCATAAAAAACAACAAAGTGGGTACAATTGGACTTCCTCTCCCCTCAACTGAAATTAAAATTATAGACGACGAAGGTAAAGAGCTTAGCTTTAATGAGCCTGGAGAAATTTGCATCCGAGGCCCTCAAGTTATGAAGGGGTACTGGCAAAAACCTGATGAAACTTCCCTAGTTCTCTCTAATGACGGTTGGCTCAAAACGGGAGACATCGGACAGATCTCAGAAGAGGGGTTTGTAAAAATTGTTGACCGCAAAAAAGATATGATTCTTGTGTCAGGCTTTAACGTCTTCCCTAACGAGGTCGAGGATGTTGTAATCAGACACCCCTCTGTTTTAGAAGTGGCTGCAATTGGTGTGCCTGATGACAAATCGAATGAAGTCGTTAAGGTATTTATTGTTAAGCAACCAGGACACGATATCAACGAGACTGAGATTCAAGATTTCTGCCGTAAAGAGTTAGTTAACTATAAAGTGCCCAAGTATGTTGAATTTCGAAGTGAATTACCCAAAACCAATGTAGGGAAAATTTTAAGACGAGCTCTCCGGGAGGGTTCCACTTCCTCGACAACACACTAGGACATAAGGTAGAATCTAGACAGGGACTTTAAAAAAGAATATTTATGGCAAACGACATCATCTCTACATCCAGAAAAGCGCAACTCATTAATGAAGATAAAAGCCTTTACGGTACATTTGCTGAAATAGGCGGAGGCCAAGAAGTCGCTCGGCACTTTTTCCAAGCCGGTTACGCTTCCCAAACTATAGCAAAAACGATGTCGGCTTATGATATGACTTTCAGTGATCAAATTTATGGAAAAGCCCCCAGGTATGTAAGTCGCGAAAGACTTATTGGCATGCTCGATCACGAATACTCTCTTCTTACTGAACGGCTCAACTCTAATGGTCGTTGCTTCTTCACTTTTGCCAATACAGTGGCAACCAGCAGCCACCAAGAGGACTCAACAAGTCACACATGGATGGGGTTGCGATTCCAACATACAGAAAATGGACCTGTCAATGAAGTCATCTTACACATCCGCCTCCTCGACAGGATGAGATTGCAACAACAAGAAGTTCTTGGAATACTTGGCGTCAATCTCATTTATGCAGCTGCGTACCTGACCGACTCAGAAGGCATATTTATTGGTTCTCTCTTAGATAACCTAACTACTGATAGAGCGCAAATTGATTACATTCACTTTAGTGGACAAGACCTCAAACACTTATCTGTTCAACGTGCAGGTTTACAGCTTCTTGCTGAAAAAATGAGTCAGTCTTTGATATTTAGTCCTGATGGAAATCTTGTGCCCTCAACAGACTTTCTGTATGGAAAATCTGTTATAATTTTACGAGGCACATATGCCCCAATTACGACAACTAACTTAGAAATTCTAAATCGCGCAATTAAGTCTTCAGAAACTTTTAGTTCAGGTGAGGTCTGCTCTATTCTTGAATTTACAATTGAAGATCTTGAGGACCCCGATCAACAACCTTTTCAGGAGTACCTGAGTAGGATCCAAACAATAAATGCTTGTGGCCACTCCGTAATGGTTACAATCTTTCCTCTGTTTTACCAAGTCAAATCTTTTATTCGAAGCTGCACCAAAGAACCCATTTATATAGTTATTGGAGCTTCACTTTTAGAAAAACTATTCGATGAAAGCTACTACAAGAACACCAGTGACGGCACACTTAATGCCTTTGGTAAACTTTTTGATGAGAATTCTCGGTTACTTGTTTTTCCCTACAAATCTGATCAGATTTGTCTAACCGCCCAAACATTTTTCCCATCACCTCAGTTAACACATCTGTATAAATATCTACTTGAAAACCACTACATTGTTGATATTGCCAACTGTGATGATGTAGACATGTCTGTACTGTCTTCTGTTGTTAGAGATAAGCTTCGTGCTCGAGATGAAAGCTGGAAAAAACTTGTCCCTTCGGAAATTATTCCACTTATAGAGAACCAACATCTATTTGGTTATAAAAAATAACCCTAAGAGCAACCGCAGCCAGGCCTGAGCAGCACCCGAAAACGCGAAAGCTCTAGAGAAATTTACCCTTATCTGCAAAACTAGTAGGAATCTGTGTATTAAAATACAAACGAAAGCCAAACTGAAGCTGTTGGAATAAATAACTGCGACAAATACACACCATCAGTCTCTTTTTCTACATGAGACTTTAAGGCTTGAGCCACTTCATTAGCTTGGGCTGAACTGCCAGTTCCTCTAAATACATTTTCAATAGTCACATCCGTTGTAGATAAAAAGGG
Organism: uncultured Pseudobdellovibrionaceae bacterium; assembly: GCA_964502735.1. GTDB lineage: Bacteria > Bdellovibrionota > Bdellovibrionia > Bdellovibrionales > UBA1609 > JACKAN01. The sequence continues at coordinate 18,918 of CAZCYD010000028.1, read as the reverse complement.
TTTAATTAAACCCGCATCAAAGCTGATGAGCCAAGACTCATTGATTTCCCATCGGTACCCTGCATGCAAAGTCAGTGCATGCAAATCAGAGGCTATATTGAATTGCGATTGATTAGACATCATCAAAGGATTTGCTGTGTAACGTGTGCCAAAGGCTTGCTCCATTTGATCCACTGACACCTCCTTACCTCCTCCCATCATATAGAGATAACCAGCCTCTACATAAAGACCATTAAATCTATGCAAATTCCATCCTCCCCGAACTTCAAAAACAACACTATTTGAGAGTGCTGACTCAATCACTTCTGAGGTCCCCTCCCCAACTATTCCCAAGCCACTGGCCATTGCACTATTTATACCCATAAGAAAATCCATGGATAAACCCACTCCAAAGGTTGAGTAAAACTCATTGTTAAAGTTCGCCTTCGCGCGAGTTGCAACCTGGAAGGGCATTTCAATTCCAGCCTCAATTTCCAAACTCTCAAAAGCAAATGAAGAAGGCGAAACTAAAACTAAAACTAAAAACAAGCTAATAGTGCTATTAAAAAAACCTATATTCATGATTTATCCCTCCAAAAAATCTATTAATGTCTGAACCATTTGCCCCGTTCCACCTCGTTCAGCCAGTGGCCCCCGAGAGTTATCTGTCCAAGCATATATATCAAAATGAGCCCATGGCAGCCCTTCTACAAATTTCTCTAAAAATAGAGCTGCACTAATAGCGCCCCCATATCCATCATTAGCATTGGCCATATCTGCCACAGAGGAACTCAATGCACTTTCGAGTTGGGAATCCAAGGGGAGTGCCCACAAAGGTTCTCCAACTGTTCTAGCAGACTTCAATAATTTTTCTTCAAGCGGGCTGTGATTAGAAAAAACTGCGGGCAAGTAGGCCCCCAAGCCATATTTTACAGCGCCGGTTAACGTTGCAATATCAATTATTTGATTCGGCTTGTCCTTTTGGGTAGCCGCATAGTACATGGCATCGGCTAAAGCGAGTCGACCCTCTGCATCTGTATTATGAATTTCGACACTCAATCCCTTCTTAGAAATAAGAACGTCACCCGGACGAAAGGAATTTGCAGAAATTGAATTCTCAGCTATAGCTAAATAAAAATCACAATTCACCTTTGACTCTGCCTTTATAATATAATTTGCCAAACCTAAAACAGACGCCGACCCCCCCATATCTTTTTTCATTAGGCGCATCGATGCAGCAGGCTTAATATCTAATCCTCCTGTATCAAAGGTAATGCCCTTTCCAACAAAAGCGGTCAACTTTTTAGATTTTTTATCACCGCGATATTTTATATGAGCTATATAAGGGCCTGAACTTGCCCCTTTGCCAACACCGTAAATAAGACCATAACCTTCACTCGCCAGCTCTTTAGGGCCTTTAATATAGAGACTCGCACGCTTACCAACGGTTTGTCTTATAATTTTAATGTAACCATCAGGGTTCAAATCTCCACCAGGCAAATTTACCAAATGACGAGCCAAATTTATGGACTCATATTTGAGTCGAGCTGTTTTGTAAGCCTTTTCACTCAAACGCTTACCAATGCAATCCAAGAATACGCTTCGATTTTTTGTTTTTTTCAGTGAGAACACATAAGACGCCAGCCCACAACCTACAATCGCCCCCTTCATTTGATCCTCTGAGCAGTCCACAAAAATAATCTTCATAGGCAGACGTGAGGGCAGTGACACAACGGCTTCACCGACTCTATCCCTTGCCACTCCCCATGCCGATGATCTCAGTTGCTTTGGCAGGTAGGCCTTGTCATCATTGATGTCTAAATTAATAATACTTAAAGGTCCCTTCTCTGTTTGCTGCCCCAATACTATTGGAGATCGGTCGGCATTAACTTGACTCCACTGCCATTCAAAAAGTTCGGGCTTTATAAGCGTCTCCATTCTTCGAGATGACGATTTCCCAAAAACAAAGATCCTTTGAACAAGACCAGACACCACCGCAGCACCAACTTTGTGCCAGTTAAGTCCTCCCTCGACGATTTGCTTAATGCTATTTGTTGGATTGTGATTCACTTCTTTCCCCTCTGTTTCCATGGTATACTATTTTAGCCTTATGAATATGTCTATCCGATTGATGCAATTTAATCTCGAAAATTTTTTTTTACACTTGGACAAAGATTTACCAAAGAATTGGCCACATATCAGCGAAAATGAGTGGCAATCTCTTACGTTTTCTACTTCAAAGCTAAAACCACTTCAAAAAATCAAAGATATTGCAGCAATTATAATCGAACACAACCCCGACATACTCTGCCTTTGCGAGGTTGGCGGAGTCGAGTCTCTGACCCGCTTTAATGAGCTTTTCCTAAATGGAGAATTTGATGTTCAATTAATAGAAGGCAACTCAAACAGAGGCATAGACGTTGGCTTTCTCGTAAAAAAGTCGCTCCCCTATGACTTTCTACTATTCAGCCACAAGGAAAGACCCATAAACTTTCTTTACGAACATGAAATTCAAAGCGGCAAGAAGAGTCATTATTTCTCCCGCGACGTGGCTGAACTCAGAATTTTTCACAAACAAAGGCCAAAGCTTGAACTCGTGATTCTTGGGGTCCACCTAAAGTCAAAACTAGACCCCGACAATGTTGATCTCGACGGACGCAAAAGGAGAACGGCTGAGGTTAGAACTTTAATAGATATATATAAAGAAATCTTAGAGGAGACCAACGAGAAAATACCCATTCTGCTGGCCGGAGACTTTAACGGTCAAGCCAACAGATCAAGGTTAGAACCCGAATTTGCACCCATCTATCAAGAAACAAGCCTCGAGAACGTCTTTGACTTGCTACCTGACCCACCCACAGAACCTCTGTTTACGCAGATTGTTTTTAACTCACTCAATCGCCCAGTTCCCGTCCATATAGACTACATATTCTTGGACAAAAAATTTGCACAACTAATTAAGGCTGCAAAAATCTGTCACTTTAAAGACAATAACAACAGAGTCATCTCAACCCCAAAAACCTTAGAGGAAAGAAATCAGCTCCCATCAGACCACTACCCGACACTACTAGAGCTTAAAACCAAAGCTCTAGTAGTGTTGTAAACTGAGCTCTCCATTTCATGCTATCTTACGTGTGCTATCCAAGCTTAATCCTATGCAATTAACCAAACACATTGAACTAAACACATTTGGTTAAAGAGATTACATAATTTCTAGAAGTTCGACTTCAAATATTAAAACGGAGTTAGGAGGAATGCTGGGGCGACCAGACTCTCCATAAGCCAAATCAGAAGGGATATAAAGCTTCCACTTTGATCCAACAGGCATTAGCTGAAGAGCTTCTGTCCATCCGGGAATAACTCGATTAACAGGGAACTCAGCAGGAGAGTTTCTCTCATAGGAGCTATCAAACTCAGTGCCATCAATAAGGGTCCCTTTGTAGTGAACTTTAACATTACTTTCCGCTTTAGGTTTCTTGCCCTTTCCTTCTGTTAAAATTTCGTATTGCAAGCCAGATGCTGTAGCTTTAATTCCATTCTTGCTTTTATTTTTTTCTAAGAATTCAGATCCTTCTTTTTTATTTTTTTCAGCCTCTTCTCTTCTCACTTTATTACGGCTTTCTGCCATATTTGAAAGAGCCTTTCTCGTTTCTTCCTCTGTTAACATTCCCTTTTCACCTTTGAGTTGGTGCCTAATGGCAAGAGAGAATGCAGCCTCATCCAGCTCAATATTCTGACTCTTCATATTTCGTCCAATCTGCTGTCCGACAGCATAACTGTACCTGGCTTTATCGTTATCCAAATTGACTTTTTTCTCACAAGCTAGAAAAGCTAAGCTCAAAATTGCTATTAATGTAATTCTCATTGCAGCTCCTTAGTCTGTTAACATTTTCAAAGACTGAGCCATTACGCTAGTCTTTGAAAGTACTCAGGTCAAGATCGAGTAAAGACATACCCGTTATTTTTTTTCTTATATCTATCGTCTAAATATTAATGAAATTAGAACCTTCTAAAAAAAAGCTTAAATATTTATTTAAATACTGCTAATTATGAAAATATAACATTGACATCATTAATTTGGCGGACATTAAGTGGGAGCTGACATAAGTGGGAACCTTTTCTCATCTTGATCACTTGGAAGGCGAGGACTATCGCTTTCACATCGAGGGCGTTAAGTGCCAAGGCTGCCTTTCCAAAATCTACAAACTGAGAGACTCCACTGCGGGCGTCCGCGCCGTCCAAGTCAATATGAGCAACCGACAGCTTCGCGTCTCTATAGATAAAACCATCCTAAAGGTGTCTGATTTTGCCAGTAAAATTGAAGGGTTAGGATTTGAACTTCAAGCTCTGAAAAAAGAATCTGAAGCTGAGGCTTTACAAAAGAAATCCAACCGCAGAGCCCTGATTGGCCTGGGTGTTGCCGCCGCTTCAACAGGCAATATTATGCTCCTCTCTTCGGCCAACTACGCTGGTGCCACTTTGGAATACGCTATTAAGTTTGATTGGCTAGGTTTCTTATTATTCCTACCCATCTTAACCTATAGCGCTCAACCTTTTTGGAAAAGCCTAATCTCGTTCGCGAAAGCTCGCACCATCAATATCGACCTTACAATCATCACGGCTATCATTCTTGGAACAACCTTTAGCTTGGCAAACCTCTTTCAGGGGAATGGACATGTCTATTTCGACTCAATGGCCATGCTTCTATTGCTTTTACTTTCAAGCCGCTACTTTCTAAATAGAATTCAACAAAAGTTTCTCAATACAAACTATCTCAACCCGCTTCTGCTAGAAACTTCTATTTTAACTTGGATACCCAACCTCAACAGATATGAAGAGCGCTCTGTTAAAACACTCAAGCCTGGCGATATCATACGAGTACTCAAAAAGCAAAGCCTCCCTGCAGACGGCAAACTCCTGAGTTCCACAGTTTTCTTAAATACGGCTGTTCTCACAGGTGAGCCCAAACCACAGGCATTTGAAACTCCAAGTCCTGTTTATGCTGGATATCAGGTTCTATCAGACTCCGTAGATGTCTGCGTTTCATCTATTGGTGAGAACACCCGCATCGGCAAAATCCTCAATACTTTAAATCAAAATTTGCAAAATGAAACCCCTCTTACATCTCAACTTAACCAAGTTGCTAGAATCTTTACTCTTGCAATTATTGGTCTGGCTCTATCTCTTCTTCTTTTTTTTAGTTTTTCTGACTTTAGCGAGGGTGTTCAAAGAGCCTTAGCCTTGTCGATATTAGCCTGCCCCTGCGCTCTGGCTCTAGCCGTCCCCTTAACTCAAAGTATTGGATTAATAAATGCCAGTAAAAAAGGCATTATCATCAAAGACGGAAACGCCCTTCACGAGTTGTCTAAAATAGAAAATTTTGTTTTTGACAAGACCGGCACACTAACCGAAGGCAAGTTTGACCTGGTCGACCTTCAGGAAATTACACCCCTATCAGCTTTTGATAAGAGTATAATCGTCCAACTCGAAAAAAGGGCCCGCCATCCTATTGCAAAGAGTATTGTTCAACACTTTGAGGAAACTCGTTGCGGAGCCCCTCATGAAAACATCAATTTAGAATCTTGGAAGGAAGTTTTTGGAGTTGGAGTTCAAGCTCATTTCAAGGGAGACTTCTACGAGCTACGGTCGGCTCCTGAAGATAAGGACTGCCATGAAGTCTTCACAAGGATTGGCTACTACAAAAATAGCGAACTGGTGGCTATATTTAAATTTGGCGATCAAATTTTAACAGGCTCCACCCACATAATAGAAAAACTGGCCAGCCAATTCAGACTCTATTTAGTGTCCGGCGACAACCTCCAAACTGTTACCCATGTTGCAAAACAAGTGGGCATTGACCCCCAAAATGTTCGAGCACGATTTTCCCCAGAAGAAAAGGTCAACTTTATTCAAAATTTACCAAATACGGCGATGGTTGGCGATGGAGCAAACGATGCCGCGGCCCTAGCAAAGGCCAATATAGGCATTGCTGTAAAGGGAAGCATGGCAGCCAGTCTTAAAGCTGCAAAAATATATTTTACTCAACAAGGCGTACATCAACTCCTTCACTTACTTTCAATAAGTCAAATGTTTGAAAAGACTGTCCGCAGTCATTTGTGGTTTTCCGCAGTCTACAATATTGTGGGTGCCACAGCAGCAATATTGGGGTTCATTAATCCACTCACGGCAGCCCTTCTTATGCCTGCGAGTAGCTTATTTGTTCTTTCAACAACACTCTATGGAATGAATAAACGACAAAACACTGCAAAACCCATTATATCGCAGGTGTCTCAATCATGAACGCACTACTGATAATGATTCCTGCATCTTTAATTTTAGGTATATTTTTTTTGGGGCTGTATATTTGGGCCGTAAAGCGAGGTCAGTTTGACGACTTAGTAACGCCACAGTATGAAATTTTATTAGAAGATAAACAAATAAAGGAAAAGATAGATGAACAATAATCAACAAAAAACTTACGACGACGACATAGTCAAATTATTTATCTATGCCACTATGCTATGGGCAGGAGTGGCCTTCTTGCTGGGAGTGATCGCGGCTCTGCAAATGGCATTTTGGCAAGCTAACCTCAATTTGGAGTGGTTTACCTTCGGCCGCCTAAGACCTCTTCATACAAATGCCGCAATTTTTGCCTTTGCCGGAAACACAATATTTGCCGGCATCTATTATTCCACTCAAAGATTAACAAGAATAAGAATGTATTCGGACGCTTTGAGCAAAATTCATTTTTGGGGCTGGCAAGCCATTATTGTTGCAGCGGCTATTACCCTTCCATTGGGATTCTCCCAAAGCAAAGAATACGCTGAGCTTGAATGGCCAATCGATATTGCAATTGCTGTTATTTGGGTGGTTTTTGGTATCAATTTTTTGATGACTCTTTACAAAAGAAGAGAAAAGCATATGTATGTGGCCCTATGGTTTTATATCGCCACATTTATTACCGTTGCAGTCTTACATATCTTTAACTCCATAGAAATTCCAGTGAGTTTTTTTAAAAGCTACCCTGTCTACGCCGGTATACAAGATGCACTTGTTCAATGGTGGTACGGTCACAATGCCGTGGCTTTCTTTTTGACAACTCCTTTTCTAGGTTTAATGTATTATTTTATACCCAAAGCTGTAAATAGACCCATTTACAGCTATAGACTTTCCATCATCCACTTTTGGGCACTCATATTTATTTACATCTGGGCTGGCCCTCATCATCTCTTGAATACGGCAATGCCAGATTGGTTGCAAACTATGGGAGTCATATTTAGTGTTATGTTATGGGCGCCAAGCTGGGGGGGCATGATTAATGGGCTTCTGACTCTCCGTGGGTGTTGGCACTTACTCAGAACAGACCCCATCGTTAAATTTCTTGTTACTGCTGTAACCTTTTACGGTATGTCGACTTTTGAAGGCCCACTTCTTTCAATTAAAGCCGTTAACTCACTCGGACACTATACAGATTGGATTATTGCCCATGTTCACGCCGGTGCCCTTGGTTGGAATGGGTTTATGGCCTTTGGAATGATTTATTACCTTATTCCTAAACTCTTTGACACTAAACTTTATAGCGTAAAACTAGCCAATGCTCACTTCTGGTTAGGTCTTTTGGGTATTGTGTTTTATTACTCTTCGATGCTTGCCGCAGGTTTCACACAAGGAATGATGTGGAGAGCCTTAGATGAAAACGGACAGCTTGTTTATCCTGATTTTATCGAAACCATAATGGCCATAGTCCCTCTGTACCACGTGAGAATACTTGGTGGGTTACTTTTCTTTGCTGGCTTTTGTGTAATGATCTACAACATTATTAAAACGGTTAGAGACTCTAAAGGTGAAGTCGTTAAAATTGCCGTACCTGAGAAGGCCTACTATCCAAATGAAGAAAATGAAAGTGGCCATAGAAAACTCGAAGGCATGGCTATGACTTTTACCGTGTTAGCCACCTTAGCCATTATTGTAGGGTCCGTAATTGAAATCGTACCTACACTCAATATGCACAATTATGTTTCTGCTGATAACCATGTAGAACCATGGTCTCCCTTAGAGCTTGCTGGCCGAGATGTCTACATCAAGGAAGGATGTTATGTTTGCCACTCACAAATGATTCGCAAGATGCCTTCTGACGTACTTAGGTTTGGAGAGCCCTCGACTATAGAGCATTCTATGTACGACAGACCCTTTCAATGGGGATCAAAACGCACAGGTCCTGACCTCTCAAGAATCGGCAAAAAGTATCCAGATCTTTGGCATCTGAAACATATGAAAGATCCAAGAGAGGTGGTGCAAAAGTCTCTAATGCCCAGCTATCCATGGTTATTCCATAAGGAAATTGACTTCTACAGCTTAAGAAAAAAATTCTCTGTAATGAAAATGTTAGGTGTTCCCTACTCTGATGCCCAAGTTGCCAACGCCGATGTTTACGCCATGAGTGAAGCAGAAACTATTGTTGAGAGACTTAAAGAAGAGGGAGCGCAAGAAGATCTCAAAAATAAGGAGATTGTAGCTCTTATCGCCTACCTCCAAGCCCTAGGTCAAAAGGGAGGTGAAAAATGAAACAAGAGGGACTTCAACACTTTCCAGCAATGGAATTGATGGCTATTGCCTTCTTTCTATTTCTTTTTACTTTTATCGGAATGATTTTTTGGACTTACAGAAAGTCTGCAAAACCCTTATACGATCAGTATGCTCAAGCCCCTTTAAAGGAGGAAAATCATGAATAAGCCAACAGATCAAGACCCTCTCTTAATGGATCACAATTATGATGGGATTGAAGAGCTCGACAATCCTATGCCAACATGGTGGCTTGTCACTTTTTTTGCGACTATTATTTTTGCCGGAATTTACTATTTCCACTACGAAGTCACTCAAAGCTCGACTTCAGACCTCGAATTGGCACAAGATATGGCAAAGATAGAGGCTTTGAGAAAAGCGAGTAAAGCGACAAGTGCGGATGCTCCTGAAGTTGATCTCAACTCTTTAATCGGCGATCCAAAGGCTATCGCTAGCGGAGATAAGGCCTATCAAGCTAAGTGCGCCGCCTGCCATGGATCGAAAGGAGAAGGCCTAATTGGACCGAATTTGGCTGACGACTATTGGATTCATGGGGCTGGAGACATAAAAAGCGTTGTTCACATTATAAATGTGGGAGTTCCCGATAAAGGTATGCCTGCATGGGCAGAAATGGTTTCTGTCCAAGAGGCTAATAACATTGCCGCATACGTTGTTTCACTAAGGGGCACAAACCCTCCTAACGCAAAAAAACCAGAGGGAAACAAAGCGGAGTAAACCCCGGTGGGGGCCTATCTCTACTGGCTCCCTTATTTTTATATTAATTTTAGCCTCCGCATTTTAATAGTCTTTTAAAGGACAGAATATATATGAAGGACACAAGAGAAGTTCCCCTAGATCGTCTTTCGTCACTTGATGAATATGGAGATCGCAACTACCTTTATCCAGCAGAGGTCAGCGGCTTTTTTAAGAAGTGGCGCAACATTATCCACCCTCTATTTATCTTATTTTTTTTAATTCTACCTTGGATCAAAGTAAATGGAACTCAATGGGTTCTACTTAATTTACCAGAACGGAAATTCAATATTTTTGGATTGTCGTTTTGGGCACATGACACGCCCATTATTTTTTTTGTAATCGCAGGGTCTCTTGTCGGATTGTCCTTTGTAACGGCAATTTGGGGTCGAGTTTGGTGTGGGTGGGCTTGCCCACAAACTGTATTTATTGAAAGTGTTTTCCGCAGAATAGAAGTCCTTGTTGAGGGCAACTATATACAGCGACGCCAACTCGCCAAAGCCCCAATGAGCCTTAAAAAGTTTGTAAAGCTAAACCTTAAATGGAGCTTATTTTTATTCGTATCCTTGATTATTACTCATAGTTTTCTAGCCTATTTTGTTGGATCAGATCGATTACTTGAAATGGTTCAACAAAATCCAAAAGAAAATTGGACTCCATTTTTAATAATCTGCTTTACAACAGCCATAATTCTGTTTGATTTTGGTTGGTTTCGCGAACAGTTTTGTCTCATCATGTGTCCCTATGGCAGATTTCAATCTGTGCTTATGGATAAGAACTCAATGGCTGTTCTGTACGACACGCAACGTGGAGAACCTCGACGCAACAAAGAAAATAAAGAGGCTGAAAACCTTGGAGACTGCATTAACTGCTACAGGTGCGTATCCGTATGTCCTACCGGAATTGACATTCGAAACGGCCTACAAATGGAGTGCATAGCCTGCACGGCTTGTATAGATGCTTGTGATGAAATTATGGAAAAGGTTAATAAGCCGAAAGGCCTTATTCGCTACGCTTCGGAATCCTCAATCGCAGGCTCACCAGATCGACACCTACGCCCTCGAACGGCCTTGTACGGCGTAATTTTATTAGTTTTGTCAGTTGCATTCTTTTTTATACTCGCTAACCGCCAACCCGTAACCTTCAGTATAATCAGAGCCGTCGAGCAGCCTTATAGGCTTGTTGAGACTCAGGATGGAAAAAAAGAACTCATCAATCATTTTAAAGTTCATATCCAAAATCAAAGCTCCAAGCGCGTAATCACTTCCTATAGCCTTCCTGATTCAAACTTCACTCTGATATCCCCAGAAAATCCAGCTGTAACTGATGGTGAAAAAAAGAAATGGATTCATCTCTTTATTAAAACTGACTTAGAACACTTTAAATCCATGCATAAAAAGCTTATTGAAGTCAAATTTGAAACAAAAGGAGAGAAACTCCAGTTTACTGAAAGTCAAGATATCCACATTCTGGGCCCGTAGATATAATACCTATTCCAAAGAAATAATTATCTAAAATTTGTGAATGCACCTCATGCTCACACAGCCGCAGCTTTGAGGCTGCGGAACTGCGCGTGAGGTGCATTCACAAATTTTAGATAATTATTTCTTTGGAATAGGTATTATTCTACTAAGCCCCAGTTAAGAAGTTCATTCCAGTCTCCCATCTCAGCTATTCTACGAAGGTTGTCAAGGTGGTTTCGCACATGCACAGGAATCAATCCATTGTAAGGACTTACCAAATAATCAGTGATAACAACAGATTCATAACGCAAATAACATTTTTTTGCTAGTTGAGTTCTTGGAGCGGTTCGAACACAAGCCTCATAGTAGGTCTCATGCAGCGTCCAAAGATTTATATCTTTTAGTTTTTCAGCCACAAGACCTGAAGAGTAAAGAGCTTGGGCCCTTTCATTTTTAGAAAGCTTTTGATCGAGCAAATCATGCAAAAGGCTCGATGCTCTTAAGTAGTATATAGCTCCGGCTCCGCTCTGGGGGAACTGCGTAGACTGCCATCCTTTTTGTAATAGCTCGTTGGCTCTGGTTAACTGTTCTTTGAAGCTTGGTGTCGCAACAGCTGATTTTTTCTTTTCACTCTGCCATTCCTGAAGTGCAGATTTCCATTGCAACAGCATTTGCTGCACAGACAGAGGAACTGAACCCGCAACTTGTGCTGTCTGAATAATTTCTAATGCCAATTTAGGGTCTTGCTTGACTCTGACGGCTATAGCCATAGAATTTTTTGCACTAGTTGACCACTTTTGTGGACTTGTTTCAGCTAAATTCTTATCAGAAAGCAAACCATTATACACCTCAAGGGCTCTATCAAAGTCACGGATAGAAGCCAGATACTGAGCCCTATCGATTTCACTCAATAAACTTAAATTAACTCCCCAGCTCCAATCAAACTGCCTCCCCTGATTATTTCGAGTGTGGCAGCTCATACAAAATCGTGTAGAATTCCTAATATGATTTTGAGCAAAATCCGAATTCCCTAAATTGTATTGCTCATAAGCGTACTCAAGATCCTGTGCAAATTTTTGAGCTGTAAAAACCAAAACAGGATCTCCTTGAGTTGCGTGGGGGCTTTTTTCAAGTCTCTTGGCCGCAAACACAAGACTCTTCATTTCGCTCTTTATCATCTCTGCATTCTTTTTCTTGTGAAAATCACTCGAGCTTACAGCTAAGGGTAATAGCTTTGACATAGAAGTGGCCAGTTTGTGCATGTCTTCTTTCCAAGACGTCCCCTCCGCATTTTGTGTTTCTATTTTTCGATCAGTCCCCACACAACCAAGGACGCTCATAAATGCACTAAAAAAAATTAATAGTAAACTTAGGTGTCGAATCGACGCCCCCGCCATCAACGCCAATGTAGATCTTAACATATAAACTCCAATTCAATATCCAATAACTCTATTTGTTCAGATAACCAAGCCATTTTCGATCTTAACGCAATCAAGAGGCGTCTTTGCTTCTTTCGTCTACGATAGGGGATATTTTTTCAGGAGGTTCAAGATGACCCGCAATACAGCTTTCCAAGTGATTTTTTAAGAAATAATCCTTTGCCAACTCACTACAGTTGCGATCAGGTGTACTCATACCACGACAATGATTCTGCATATCTAGAGCGTAAATGGCGGACTGCTGGTACTCATTAAAGTGGCGTCCCACAAGCTCTACAAAATCTATGGGTTTAATAGTAATCAAGAGAAAGTCGTGGCATCTGGTACTCGGATACTTGTTTAAAAGTCGGGAGCAAAGCTCATAGGCCGATTTGGAATATCTTTTTAAGGTTGCGTCTAATCGTGCTTTATAATCTTTTGACCTGGCCAACTCTAAGGCTCTTAAGACCACGAGATCTCGAATCTTATCCAACACATCCGGTCCTGTAATTAACCCCGAATAGACTAAACTCTCAAATCTGTTTACACTGTATTCCTTTTTAAGCTTTTCTTCGAGCTCATCTCCCTGCTGCTTAGCTCTTAGCATGTCTAGAGGATAAACAGATTCCTCAATACAAATGGGCTTACGCCACTTTGACTCTAAAGACGACCAGGACACCTCATCTACACCTGCCCAAACAGAGCCTGCAATCAATGTAGAACTGATAAGAACTATGAAATTTCGCAGGGCTTTAATTTTAAGCAGCCAGTTTTTTGATTTGAGCAATTTTTTTTCTAAGATCTTCATTTTCTTTCCGTAAATTGTGGTTTTCAGTCCCTAAAATTACTACTTTTTTCCTCAACTTTACAATCTCTAACTTTATCTCTTCCAAACCCTCAGATCCTGCCATCTTTAATTTTCTATCAACATCAGAAGTATCTACATCCATCTCTTTTGCGACCTTTGGGGTCGCCGTTCCAGAATTCAACAAATCTTCCTCTGTCTTGTCATCAATTATTAACTGACTATCGATCTGCTCTAATCTCAGAAACCCATCATCGATCATAGATCTAACTTCTGTAAGGATGTTGACGACGGCTGTTGATTGTTCTGCAATGCTTGGTGTTTTACCATCAAACAGATCTTTAATATTTCTTAGTTTGGAGTGGGAAAAGGTTTTTGTTGCAGCTTGCCACTGCTCTTCCGGCAGCAAATGACTACATATGGCCAGAGTTAAATCGTTCAATCGCGGAAAAATTTCCACCAAAACTGAATCGCCCCATGTCATGATTCTTTCAAGGGTCAACATTTTTTTCTCAATGGCCTCGGCCCACTGAGGCTCTTCTTCTTTGATAATTGCTAAAAATTTTTCCTGTTTTGACTTCCCGCTTGTTTCCATTAACTTTAATAGCTGCTTAAACCCACCCGGCTTTTTGTATCGCGTTATCATCCCCATTTGCATCTCTCTTTATTCTATAGATTTCAATCATTCATCACTCAAGAAATCTATCGGGAAAAATCAGCAAAGATCTTAGAGTTTGATTTGAAATTAAATTTTAGACTCGACTGAGGTTGAGAGTATGCCTGAGTATTCTTTTTTATTGGATTTTAGTTTGAAAATCGCCTTCAAATCCAGGATTCACCTGGGCATCAATTTTACAAGTCATGTAGAAGCCTGTCACATTCCTGGACTCGTCGGTAAATTTATGCTCAGAGTTAGAGACCTCACTGGGAACACGATCGTAATAGAATCTATCATTTAAATATATTTCGCTTGATCCGACCTTCATCCCTCGATCGTCGTATTCTATCAATTCCGTCACGCTCGTTCCCTTTAAAAATACAGCATCCTGTAGGTCGTAAACCTGAGATCGAGATTTTGCGTCCGACTCCACTCTACCCTGCTCTAGAAGCCCAACCTCTAAATCCCAAGCTATTCTTGTCTCTACGTTTTCAAATTTGTAGTCTAAATTTAAACGAGAGTTCTTACTAAAATTTGAAAGAATGTCCCAAACAAAAAATTGTTTTTCAATCATGGTTTTAGCAACTCCTCCTATAGGATCGGGACGGAAAAATATCATTTTATAGTCACAAGAAAATAGTATTTGAGAATACTTCGTACGCAGAGCTTGCTCCAAAGGCATTTTAGAAATATCTCCAGGTTTTTCCGAAATTGCTCCCCCCTTATCCCTAGCCAAATCTGCGCCTTGATCACGACTGCATCCCCAGTTGAATACACTCAGAACACCCCACATCGCCAGCACCAATGATAATCTACTGTTTTTTCTCATATAACTTTTCTCCACACATTATTTGAGTATTCTATTTAAAATATTTTGGAATAGCAATTCAAGATATGTTATTTAGTTTCTTAATGGAAAAGCATATTTTACTTATTGATCCCCTGGATAAATTAAATATTTCGAAAGACAGTAGTCTATTTTTGGCCACCAACCTCCAGCGATTAAATATTCCTGTATACATCCTATTTAAAACCGACCTTTTTTACTCAAACACCAAAGCTCCCACCTTTAATGTTTATAAATTCACTTCCGAATCACAAACTGATTGTTTCTACACAAAATATTTTTCCATAGCCCCTGATCCTTTACGCATCGAACTTGACCCATTCACAACTCTACACATGAGATTAGATCCTCCCTTCAACCTTGAATACCTACAAACACTTTGGATACTTCAATCCTTAAAAACCTACGGAGTTAGAATTATAAATGACAGCCATGGCATTTTAAGTCATAATGAAAAGCTTTATGCCTACTCCACAAGTTCCCCCAAAATCCCATCATATTTGGGTAATAATAAAGGCAGCCTGCTAGATTTTTTGCTTGAGTTAAAGTCAAAATTAAAATTGCAGCCGAGTGATGAAATTGTTTTAAAACCTGTAGATCTCTTTCAAGGAGAGGGCGTAATTAAGTTAAAGTTTAACCCTCAACAGGTGGTTCAAGCTTTTGAAAAAATGACCTCTAAATACAAAGGCCATATTGTTGTCCAACCCTTTGTGAAGGACGTTGCAAAAGGAGAAATTCGCAGTCTCTTCTTTTGTGGCGAAGAACTCGGCTCCATACTAAAAATACCGCCAAAAAATTCTTTCTTGGCGAATATAGCCCAAGGAGCTAAATACCAGCCTACAAAGCTAAGTTCTGACGTCAAACTAGAGTGTCAAAGGCTAAGCCAGGATTTGGCAAACTACGGAGTTCTATGGTTAGCCTTTGATATATTAGGTGGGGCCATTTCAGAGGTTAACATCACTTGTCCTGGACTATTAACTGAGGTCTCCACAGCTCACAATGAAAATCTAGCCTTAAGAATTGCCAATAAAATAGCCGAAAGGTAATAAAAGTACTTAAGGAGAGCTTTGTGATTAAAGTTCGCCCAATCGTGGGCTATTTTATGGCTAGTGGATTAATAATTTCTGTCTTTGCCATTTCTACATTCTTATATTTGGAAAAAGAAGAACTCAATCAACACATTGATCAACAATCTTTAGGGTCCCTTAACTATGAATTCCTCGGTAAAGTTCAAGGCATACACCAAGTACAGTCTAAGAATCCACATCACACTGTTCCCCAAATTGAACTTATGAACCTGAACAGTGGAGCTGGTCTTGCTATAGAAAAAATGCAAATATGCGACCTCACGGATTCACCATCATCTATCCTTCATGCCGAACAGATTTTAAAAATACTTTGGGAGGCAAAAAGCTCAGGCAAACTTGTAAGAATCGGCTACTCTAGCATGTGGGAAAAGTGCATAAAGTCTGTCAAAATGTCCCTTCCACCCACTGAAGACTTCGCAACAGAATAAGTTATACCAATTCCAAGAAAATAATCGTCTAAAATTTTGTGAATGCACCTCATGCTCATACAGCCGCAGCCTTGAGGCTGCGGAACTGCGCGTGAGGTGCATTCACAAAATTTTAGACGATCATTTTCTTGGAATTGGCATTAACGCCTTACAATCGCTTTCTAAATTTTAGGCTCCGGTTTTACTTTTTTCGTCTATATAATTTTTTTTAATCCACTGACGGATATGTTTGAGCTGTGCGTCTTTTACCGCGAAAAATAAAAAATCACACCGATAGCCCTCTCCTGACAACTTTTCACAGTACCGACATATGGCTAAAACCTCGGGAACGTTGGCTTCGGCCTCTAGCGGCAAAATCAGCCTTCTCACGTCACCAATTTGAATCTGCCTTGGATATTTAAATGAAATATGAACTTCTGAAACACTATCAATGGTAAGAGGCCATGCCGTTTTAATTCCACGCCTTAGTTCTATTCCAAGTCGAGAGTTATCACCTGGGTTCTTTAGTTTAAGCGACTCACAATGCATTTTTAACTTTCTTGTTAAATAAAATACATCTAAGGGAATCTGAAAAACATCGTCAACATCCTGATAATGATTTGCTCGACTGTAGCTATCCACTGGTGAATCTGAAAAGACAAAAGTTTTGTAAACGTTACCATCTTGATTCGAAATAAGCTCAAGGGCCTGCTTAACAGCTGACAAACTCTCGTTCTTAAAACTGACATCGTCAATAAAAAATCCATGAATGAATTTAATTGGCTGAATAGTTTTTTTAATTTCAGCATACTCTTCATCTTCGTTTAAAGACTGAGCTCTTAATAAATAAACCTTTCCATGTTGCACATTAAAAGATTCCTCAATTGACATAAATTTTATAAAAGATTTTACCTCTCCAACTTTTAATTCAAAAACCTGAGGACTTGCAATGACCTTATCTTCAAAAATTTTGGTAAGCGACCTCATATCCTTTTTATAAAAAATGGAGTTAAACACCTGATCCTGAATCCATTGTTTGCGTTCAAAATTAAAAATTTTATCAACTTTATTCTCAGAATTTTCAAAACAAATATCAATAAGGCGAGAAAAGTTCTCATTAAATGAAAAGATGACTTTCTCATCTTTTTCAAAAGTTTTTGATTCACTTTTGTTTTCAGTCTTTATTTTTTTTCTAACAGAGGGTGGTAATTGTTGTAAAATGTTATCTAAACTAGAAAAAACTAAAATATTAATATTCAAAAATTTATCAAGTATAAAATTTTGAATATTAGATACGAGATCCAAATTTTTAGATAAAATAATAAATGTATAAGAAAGTTCCATATCTTTACTTAGGCTTTTGACAAATGGATAATTTGTTTTCGATTTATCTGATTGTATCAATCTCCTGATGGATGCCAACTGATCTTTTGAAATCCCAAAGTAACTAAATGAACTTGAGTAGATCGAATTTTTTTTATCAGATTCATAATTCGCATAACAGTAAGCAAACATTGATGGATTTTTTCTATCTCCAAGGGCATCACCAAAATAGCGAGCAATTTTATTTATCTCTATTGGACGACGGCTTTTTGTTCTAAACCCAAGCTCAGTAAGCCTCTCTATCTCAATATCCTTAATTAGCTCTATGGCTCCTGGTTGCTTTTGTGAGTATAGAGTTTTTATTTCGAGAGGTCCCTCAGGTTGTAAAGCCAAGCTAACAATTTGCTCAACGAGGGTGTCATCTAAAGGCTTAATCAAAATATTGTAGACAACATCTGAACGATACTTATAGGGATCAAATTCACCTTTGTCATAACTTGTGTATAAAAATCTGGGAGGACTTTCGTTTTTTTCTTTACTATTCTTTTGTGAATCAAGAAACTTCTTCCACAAATTTTGATCCACATTATAAGTGGCTTCTATATCGGCAATGATAAGCTTAACATTTTTAAAATGATTATCCTCATGGTTTTCATCATTTTTTTTATGTTTTGGAATATTTTCTGAAGAAAAATTTACAGATTTTTTATAAGAGTCAAAAAACATTTTCAGTGATTCAAAAATTTTTGTTTCAATATCAGGGTTGATTTTTTTTATGATCGCCTTAATTATTTCTTGATTAGCATATTCCGGCTCAATAATAACGACTTGAATATCTGACATTCGATTATTGTAACCAGATTATTTGGAAACCTCACTAGTTATCCTCAAAATAAGATGTGAATTTTAAATCAAAACCATTCTTAGTGTTTACAAATTAATCTGATTAGAATGTTCTTTTGTACAATCGAATATCACAGGTAGAACCCTCCTCTGGACTAAGGTCTAATTATCTATAGCAACTCAACTCATAGCAATACCAAGAAGTCTTAGTGGATCAAAACTAGTAGGCGTATATTGTAAACGTATATTATGGAGAAATTACAGATCAGGAAGAGGAGTCCAACAACTCCAAACCATAAAACCTCATTGCGTGGAGTTTTCTACCCTACGGGTAAAATTTCAACGTAACTCACTATTTATTTCCTATAGAAACCACATAAATTGATTTTGACTTATAAAAAGCTTGGCCACTTCATTGCACAGACTAAGGCTGTTAAAAATTTTGCTAAAGGAGAGTTTTGTGAAAAAGATAAAGTCGTGTTTACGTTTGGCTGTAGGGGCTTTTTTTATTCTAATAGTAACTCCCAGCGCTTTTGCGCAAGATATGGGACCGGAACTTTTTTTTGAGCCCTCTATAACCTACGAAACAGGTCGTCCCGTTGTGAGCTACCCGCCACCTCTGGGCTCTTCTAAGGGACATGTTAACGGTTTTGGCTTAGGGGCACGATTTGGGCTCCATTTCCTAGATGTGTTTTTTGTGGGCCTAGACGGTCGCTACTCAATACCGCAGTACAGAGACTCTTCTGTGGATTATAATGCCAAATCCGTTTCT
>CAZCYD010000027.1:0-35086 GCA_964502735.1 uncultured Pseudobdellovibrionaceae bacterium | reverse complement strand
TTATTGGCTCTGAGTTTGGTTGGCTGGGTAACTTTAGCAAGAGTTGTGCGTGGAAAAGTTTTACAAGTAAAACAGATGACTTATGTAGAGGCAGCAAGGGCCTTAGGGGCAAATCCCTTTTGGATTGTCATTAAGCACGTTATGCCGAATATTTTGGGTCCGATAGTTGTATTGTTAACCTTCCAGATTCCCTCTAATATCTTGTTCGAAAGCTTCTTAAGTTTTATTGGTTTGGGTTTGCAGCCTCCATTTAGTTCGTGGGGAGTTTTGGCCTCTTCGGGATGGCAGACAATGAGATCTTACCCTCATTTAATTATTTTTCCGAGCTTTGCCATTTTCACTACGATGTTGGCATTTAATTTCTTGGGTGATGGCTTGCGCGATGCTTTAGATCCTCAAATGAAGGGGCGCTAAGCTCTGTAAAGAGAAGTTCACTTTATAAAACTGTCTGACTTGATAAGCACACTTATATAGTCGAATCAATGCGATCAATATTTGATTTGCCCCTGGTTCTGATGAGTTAGTAGC
Organism: uncultured Pseudobdellovibrionaceae bacterium; assembly: GCA_964502735.1. Lineage (GTDB taxonomy): Bacteria > Bdellovibrionota > Bdellovibrionia > Bdellovibrionales > UBA1609 > JACKAN01. The sequence continues at coordinate 34,558 of CAZCYD010000027.1, read as the reverse complement.
AGGGTAGTAGTAGTTAGTTTTAGACGTTAAATCTAAACAGGAGAATATCCCCGTCTTTTACAATATAGTCTTTGCCTTCAGATCTGTATTTTCCGGCTTCTTTGACCGCGGCTTCTGATTTTAGAGTAAATAAATCTGAACAATGATAGGTTTCGGCGCGAATAAATCCGCGTTCAAAGTCGCTATGAATAACACCGGCCGCTTGCGGGGCTTTAGTTCCATTTTTGATTGTCCAGGCTCGAACTTCCTTAACCCCAGCTGTAAAATAAGTGATGAGGCCCAAAAGCTTATAGGCCTCGTGAATTAAACGATGAAGGCCAGGTTCGGTCAGTCCAGCACTTTCTAAAAAGTCATTTTGCTCAGACTCTGGCAGTTGAACTATTTCGGACTCAAGAGCCGTACAAATTGTAATACACTGGTTGTTTTCTGATTCTGCAAGTTTTTTGACATTATTGACATGGGGGTTTGAGTCTTCATTTGCAATTGTGTTTTCATCTATATTGCAAACATACAGAACAGGCTTCATGGTCAAGAGATGCACTTGCTTTAGAAATTCTTTTTCATGATCTTCTATTGTTACAGTTCTGGCGGGTTGTCCGCTGTCTAGGGCTGTTTTAATTTTCTTAAGGAGATTAGCTTCTATCAAGGTGTCTTTGTCTTTGGTTGTTCGAGCTAATTTTTCTACGCGATTATATTTTTTTTCAACACTCTCAAGATCTGAAAGAAGCAGCTCGGTATTGATAATTTCGATGTCTCTAAGAGCGTCAACGGAGCCGTTAACATGAATAACATTTTCATCTTCAAAGCAGCGAACAACATGTAAAATGGCATCGACTTCTCGGATATTAGCCAAAAATTGATTGCCTAGCCCCTCACCTTTGCTGGCTCCGGCAACGAGTCCAGCTATATCAACAAACTCAATAGTTGTTGGTACAATTTTCTGGGGTTTGATGTATTTAGATATCTCAGACTGCCTTGCATCTGGCACAGTAACAACGCCGACGTTGGGGTCTATCGTGCAAAAAGGGTAGTTAGCACTTTCTGCTTTTGCAGAGGTTAAAGCATTAAACAGTGTACTTTTACCAACATTTGGTAGTCCAACAATCCCTACTTGCAAAGCCATATACACCTCATTGATTATATTTTGTTGCCGCTAGATTTAACCCTTTCTGAATAAAGCATTCAATGCCCTCTGCAGCTAGAGAGAGTAAATTCGGCAATTCTTTTTGTTCTACTGTATTAAAGTTTTGTAAAGCATATTCTGCAACACCCATTTTGGGGTGTGGGGGGCGATTAATTCCAAACCTGAGTCTTGCGTACTCTTTTGTGCCAAGTAACTCATGGATATTTCTAACCCCATTATGACCACCGTGCCCTCTATTAAACTGAAATTTTAGATTTCCAAAAGCCAAATCTACCTCATCGTGTACAACAAGCAGGTCAGTTACGTCGGCTTTATAGTAAGCCAAAATAGGGACTACAGATTGACCAGAAAGATTCATAAAGGTTTGAGGTTTTACTAGTAAAACCTCGTTTCCGTCTAATTTAAATTTTAAGGTGAGGGCTTTGTGTTCCTCTTTAAAGCTAGACAATTGATTTCTTTTTGCAAGAGCATCTATAACTAAAAAACCCGCGTTGTGGCGGGTTAGTAGGTACTTGGGGCCCGGATTCCCCAGGCCAACAATAATCTTCATGAATTAAATCTTAGTCTTTCTTTTCAGTTGGAGCGGCTTCAGTTGAAGCAGCTGCTGCGGCTGCAGGTTTTTCTTCTTCAGCTTTCACCTCAGAGCAAGCGACAAGAGCAATCTCAGGGGCGGTGATCAATTTAACATTTTGGGGTAAAGAGATGTCTGAGGCATGGAGAACGTCTCCGAGTTGCATTTTTGAAATATCCATTTCAATGGAGGATGGAATATTTGAAGGCAAGCATTCCACTTCAACTTCGTGACGAATTTCTTGTACAGCTCCACCCGCCATGATTCCTTCAGGTTTTCCAACGTAATGAACAGGAATGCTAACTCTAACTTCGGCCTTCATGTCTACAGCATAATAGTCGATGTGCAAAGGACGACGAGAAACGGGGTGCAAAGACATAGCCTTTCTGAGAACTTTTATCCCGTTGAGTTCTTTGCTCTGAGAAGAAAGGGTAAATATCGTGTTTTCAAACTTGGATTTGCCGTATCTGACAGCATCAATCTCAGAAATTGAAAAATTGATGTTTTCTACATGAGGTCCATATAGAACAGCGGGAATTTGTTGAGTTTTTCTCAGTCCTCTAGACCAGTGCTTTCCTGGAGTTCTGGCCTGAGCTTTAATCTCGATATTTTCTTGAATAGTCATGACTATGTCCTCTCACTCAATAGTTTCAGTTAAACAGCGCGCTTACTGAATCATAATTATTTATTCTTTTAATCGCCTCGGCAACGACCGGAGCTACGGACACCACTTCAATTTTGCCACAGGCTTTAGCCTCTGGTCGTAAAGGGATGGTGTCTGCAACAATGACTTTCTCTAACCCGCTATCAGCAATCCGAGAAATGGCCGGTCCTGAAAAAACGGGATGAGTAGCAATGGCGAACACTCTTTTTGCACCATTATTGAGTAGGCTGTCAACAGCCTGAGTCAAAGTTCCTGCCGTATCGATCATATCGTCAAGTATTACTGCCGTCTTGCCCTTAACCTCACCAATAAGATTTAAAGCCTTCGCTTCGTTTGGACCAGTGCGGCGTTTATCAATAATGGCAATTGTGCACTCGATCCTTTTTGAGAAGGCTCTAACTCGCTCTACGCCGCCGGCATCTGGGCTAACGATTACAAAATCTTCTCCGTAACCATGCTGTTCACGCCAGGCTCGAGCAAATGTGGGAATTGCAAATAAATGATCCACTGGCCCATTGAAAAAGCCTTGTATTTGAGCGGAATGGAGATCTACAGTTACAAGTCTATCGGCCCCAGATGTATGAAGCAGCCGAGCTACGGCTTTAGCTGAAATGGGTGCCCTAGGAGCGACTTTTCTGTCTTGTCTTGCGTACCCATAGTAGGGAATAACAGCTGTAATCTCATTGGCTGAAGCCATGCGAAGGGCGTCCAAGGTGATAAAGGTTTCCATGTAGTGTTCATTAGTAGGGGGGCAGGTGCTTTGTATAAAAAATACATTGCGGCCTCTGACACTTTCTAAAATCTCAACTTGAACTTCTCCATCGGCAAAGCGATTGATCTGAGAGTTTCCAAGCTCTACACCCGCGTAATTTGCCACTTTTTGTGCGAATTCTGGGTTCGAGTTACCAGTAAAGATCTTCATCTGTGCCATGGCAGTGTTCTAGTATACTGAAGGCCCAAAGTCTAGTCCGCGAATCAAAAAGTCCACATTTAAAATTATTTTTTTGTCTGAGCTGGGAGGATACAGGTGTTGGTGCGTGGGGTGTGCGAAGTGTGGAGTTGCGTGGGCTATTCTAATGAAAGTTGACATTTATTTTAGATAGTACAGATAATTAAAGAGTATGGCTTTTGAGGTATCAAAAAACAAAACATGGGTAGTCTTTTCTATTGATGAAAGGCTGGATGCTTTTAACAGTGAAGGTTTTAAGTCCGAGATGGATAAAGTTGTTAAGGGTAAAGCCTCAAATGTGGCTATACGCCTTAAGAATACGAGGTTTATTAGCCTTCCCGTTATTAAATACTTTTCCTCCGTAGCTCAGGAACTTGATCGCAAGGGTGGCAAGTTAGCTCTTGTCGGCTCGCCCGAAAAAATTAAAAGACAAATTGATATCTTTGCGTCTTTGAAGCCGATGCTTGTCTTTCGAGATGAAGAAGACTGGGAAAACTACAAGATTTCTTAGATTCCTACTAACTTTCTACTAAACTGAGTTTAAAGAAATTTTTGTTTAAAGGCTCTTAGGGCCTGAGCGCGGTGTGAGATTGTGTTTTTATCACCAGGGTTCATTTCAGCTAGCGTCTTGTCGCGCCCCTCTGGAATAAAAATGGGATCATAGCCAAATCCCTTTGATCCTCTTTCCGTACGGGAAATTTCACCCTTTAGAATTCCATTAAAAATAGTTTCGTTTCCGTTGGGATCAATAACAATCAGACAACATTGAAACTGGGCCCTGCGATTTGAGGCCGAACGCAGACTCATCATTTTAAGTAGCTTGGCTACGTTTTCTTTGTCCCCAGCATTGTCTCCCGCATAACGAGCAGAGTGAACTCCTGGCATTTTGTTGAGGCCATCTACTTCAAGGCCAGAGTCTTCAGCAAGTACCCAGTTATTTGGTTTAACAGCCTTTAGAGCTTTGGCTTTAATTTTGGCATTTTCTTCAAATGTTTTTCCCGTTTCCTTGGGGGGAGTATAATAATTGAGTTCAGAGCAAGAGTGGATTTCCACCGACGTGCCAATAAAAAAATTTTTAATTTCTGTTAGTTTTCCGGAGTTGGTTGTGGCTACCCAAATTTCCATTTGTTAAGTCTCCAAAGGGAGAAATTCTCCAATTATTTCCGCTTGCTTCTTAAATAAATCACGACAGCCTTGCTGTGCCAATTCTACCATGCTGAGAAGCTGATTGTGGCTAAAGGGTTTACCTTCGGCAGTTCCTTGAACCTCTATAAACTCACCGCGATCATTCATAACAAAATTCATGTCGGTCTCTATGCTAGAGTCCTCATCATAGTTAAGGTCTAAAATAGGGTTGTTATCCTTTAATCCTACACTGACTGCCGACAGATAACTGTTGATGGGCCATTCTTTTATTTTTTCTTGATCATTAAGAAATTTAAAGGCCAAACTTAGTGCTACGAACCCTCCGGTAATAGCGGCGGTGCGGGTTCCTCCATCGGCCTGAATAACATCACAATCAACATAGATTTGACGTTCGCCCATTTTCTTTAAATCCACGGCGGCACGAAGGCTGCGACCAATGAGTCTAGATATCTCGTGAGTTCGACCGCTATTGGAGGCCTTTTCACGGTGAATTCTTGAATGTGTGGACCTGGGCAACATGCCGTACTCGGCGGTAACCCAACCTCCACCACTTCCCATTAGCCATTTTGGTACGCCTTCTTCTACCGAAGCTGTACATATTAAGTGGGTGTTTCCCATTTCTATTCTCACACTTCCCTCAGCATATCGAGCAATTTCAGGGAAAATGCGAATGTCTCGCAATTGATTTGGTTTTCTTCCATCTGTTCGCATGGACTCAATTTAGGTCTTTAACTAATGATTTGTCTATAAAATCTTTGTATTTTAACAGGCCGTTGTAAAGGCTTCTTGCTAGAACTTTCTGGTATTGAAGGGATGTTAACTGTCGCAGTTCATTTTTATTCGTCAGGTATCCAAGCTCAATAAGTGTGGAGGGCATGTTGACGTGACTGATGACGTGAAATGGGGCCTGCCGGATAGTTTGAGAAGAGTTTCTGCGATTGCCTTTCCAGTTTTGACTCAAGGATTCTGAAAGTTGGCTGCTGAGGTAAATTCGCTGATTGAGCTGGAGGTCTTGTAAAATGTTGGCAACTTCTAACTTTAAGTTTTTATGTTCAGCCAGCGGCCCTAGGGGCCAAGCAGAAGGATTGAGAATGTTTGAAGAGTGGTTTTCTTTGTTGGCAAGATACATGGCATCCTCATTGGGAGGGAGTTGGTTTTGAAAGTAGAACTCAACACCATGGGCTTTAGGTGAAGGAAAAGAGTTGGCATGAAGGCTGATGAATATGTCTCCCGAGGCTTGATTGGCAATTAGGGCTCTTTCTTCTAGCGACAAGTTTTGATCGCTGACTCGAGTCAAAATAGGTTGGAATGAGGAATCTCTTTCCAGGAGTGTTTTAAGGAGATTTGCGATTTGGAGGTTGATATCAGCCTCTTTTACACCATAGTAGACGGCTCCATGGTCGCTACCGCCATGACCTGGATCTACCACAACTTTAATGGGAGTTGCCGCAAGAAGCTGGTGAGGAACTGGGCCCCAAAAAATAAGGGCAAGACAAAATATGAGTCTCTTTGCAAGTGAACACATACTATGAGATTAGACGATTTTTATACTGAAGGGGTCAGAAAATAGTAAAAGTGGTCTTAAGTTGTATGCCCTGGGCTGTGGTTGAAATTGATGCTGAAAAATACTGAAAAAAATATAGGCTAAGCCCCACTTTGGTCAGATTACTTATTTTTCATTAATTTAAGTTTTTTATATAATTTCAAATAGTTGAACTGGTTTATACTCAACATTTAAAGGCCCAAAAAAAATACCTGGTAAATTTTATCTAAAAAAAAATAAAGGAATAAAACTAAGCGCTCAAATCAATTCTAGTGACACCAGAGGTGTAAAAATATGGCATAGACCTTGCTCTTATAAGTTCTCATAATCCCCCCCTTGGCGGCCAGGTCCCCTCCTACATAAACCTGGTCGCTATTTTTTTATCACCACGACAGTTATCTTCGCGATACTTATCACAGCACAAGAATTAGTTTGAATCTAAAGTCGAGTTTTCTTTGAGTTTTGAATACAAGCCCCCTGATGGATGTCTTAAGCAGCTTTCTTAATCAAAAAATAATAAATTTTCTAAGTTTCAAAAGCTAAATCTTGGCCAGCACATAATGCGCCGCAAAATTACTGAGTTAATAAAAGTCTAATGTTTCTGACTGAGATACCGATCAAAGTCTAGCAGGGAAAGGAATGGGCTTATGCTTATAAAAAAAATGTTACTATCCACACTTATAGTTCTTATAGCCTTTAGTGTCTTTGCTCAAGATTTAGAAGATATTGAGGCTGACATGGAGCAGACTTTGTCAGAGTCAGAAGCGGCCCAAGAAGAGGCTGAGGCGACCAAAGAATTGGCAAGACAAGAAGAGAAGGCGGAGGCTAAAGCTAAAAAAGAAGCTTTAGAGGCTATTTCAAGGGCAAAAAGTAAAGAAAGAGATGCCAAAATAGAGATCGCTCAAGAGCACAAACAGTACAACAAATTTAAAGAAATGAAAGAAAAGCATCTTAAAGATAAGGCTGTTTCAGAAAAAATGTATCAGGAGCAAGTCGCCAAGGTGGAAGCTGAAACAGCAAAAACCGAAAAAATGAAAATTGAAATGCAAACCGCGGAAAATGAAAAAAATCTCGTGCATGAACAGTTGAACAAAAAAATAACCGAAGCTAGGCAGTTGGAAGAAAAGAACATTCAAAAAAAGCAAGAAATGTTGAATCTGACTAATGAACTTAAGACGTTACAGGCTCAAGTTAAAGAGGCAGAGCTTCGATTGCAAAGAGCAAAACAGGAGGATGATAAACTTCAAAAGCAAGCTCAATCAGATTTAGAAAAAAATACGATTGAAACGGAAAAGGCTAAAAAAGATTTGGCAGAATACAATAAACAAATGAGAGAAATGAGGGAGAAAACTCAAAAACTGGAGTCAGAAGTGGAGCTAGCTGAAGCTGAAGCCGCAACAGCTAGAAAGCAGGCTGTAGAAGCGAAAAAAAGAATGGATCGTTTATCAGCAGAGACAGAGAAGAAAAACAAAGCTTTAGTTACTAGAAAGACAGCTGCCGTTAATGCTACCAAAAAGTATAATAATGTAAAAGTGAGAATGTCTCCTAGAAAGGTAGAAGTTAAATCCTTAAGAACAGATTGTAATTTGCGTTCCATAGCTTCAGTTTCTGGGCAGAAAATCGTAACAAAAAATAAAGGCGCAAAAATTAAAGTTTTAAAAGTTAACGAGGGCTGGTCGAAGACTCGATTGTCCGGGAAGGATGCCTTTATTTCCAATAGCTGTTTTTAAATTTTTGTAAGAGGTAGACAACGAGGGGTGTAATCAGTGTTAAGCAATTATAAACTTAACTCAGTTTGGAGTTTGTGTATTGTCCCACAAAAAAAAATTATTAATGGACTAACACCTGGTGAACTACAAGCCGTAGTGTTTGCTTACGACAATAATAAATTAGAGGATTTGTACGTTTGGTCAGATGCCTTAGTGCACTGGACGCCGGCTTCTCAATTTCCTGATCTCTTGAAATTTATAGGCCTACAAAGTCAAGATCAACCTCCGCTCTTTTTATTTGAAGGGTCTATTGACGACCACAAGTCTGAAAAGGACTCTGAGTTAGAGCCATTAATCACTCGAGATTTAGACGATGAACTGCGAAGTCAAGTTATACAAAAAGATCTGATTAAAAGTTTTTCTGAATTGTCTTTAGAAGTTTTAAACAAAAAAATATTGCCACGAAAGTACGAAAGAATTCAGAGAGAATTCCCTATTGAGATTGATGTGGATGGGCAAATCTTTAGAACCTTTACCCTGGATATTTCAGCTGGTGGCATGAGAATTAAGGATGAGCTTCCCCATTGGGTTTCTGGCTACTTCACCGTTAAAATATATCAATCCAATATAAATGAATCACTGACTCACACGGGGTGGGCGATTGAAAACTCTAAAAGACGCCTCCATATAGCCTTTCTTCCCTTTAAAAAAAGCACTACCGAAGAGTCCTTTTCTCAATGGCTTAAAGCTTCTTAAATACAGGAGTGTTTTTACTGATCTGGATATTAGTAGGGGGGATTAAAAATACCCGCTCCATTGGGCTGTGAGTTGGCACCATTGGCACCAAAGCTTTCGGCTTTTTGTTTGAGCTGATGGACCTCGTATTTGTGCTCAGCTCTAAGAGGTTCTTTTTCAGGAAAAGCTTCGACGTAAAGGCTTTGAGTTGGAAATGCAAACTGAACATCAATTTCTTTAGCTAATTTTAGTATTTCTAAATAGATATTTTGCCTGTTTAAAAGCTCTTGTCCCCAGTCGGGCACATCCAGAAAAAAGTAAACAAGGATATCTAAGCTAAATTGACCATAACCATTAAAGACAACGTGAAAACCTGTTTTTCTTGTGTGTTTGTTGGCTAAAATAATATTTTTTATTCCTTCTAAAAAGGCTTCAAGCTTCTCGGGTGAAGTGTCATAGGTTAGGCCTAGTACGGTGCGAACTCGTCGATAGGAGCGTTTTCCCATGTTGTCAATTTTCTCATTGGCAAGAATACTGTTGGGTATACTGATAACAGAATTATAAAAAGTTCTTACTCGAGTGGATCTAAAACCAACCTCTTCGATATTGCCCTCAGCATTACTGGTCACGATCCAATCACCAACTTTAAATGGTCGATCTAGCAAGATCATGATGGAGCCAAAAAGATTAGCCGCCGTATCTTTAGCAGCAAGAGCAAAAGCCAGTCCTCCTAGCCCCAGTCCAGCTAAAAGGGACATGACATTAAAACCAAGATTTTGAATGGTTAACAAAAAACCAATCACAACGACAAAAATCTTAATACTTTTAGAAAAGAGGGGAACAAGTTGATCATCTAGCTCTGATTCCGTCTTTTTAGCCATGCGTTCTAAAAACTCGGATAGGACTGTGGAGAGTTTGTAAATAGCCCATATGACACTTAAACTAAGAACTATCTGAATTAGACCAGTTAAAAGACTTAAAACTAATCCTTGGAAAGCGAGTAAAAAAATTGAAATGTACCAGACTATGGCTGCGGCCAATAATCCGACAGGTTTTTCAATGGCAGAAAGAATTTTGTATCTCCACAGTTCTGTTCTTTTATTTAAAAACTTTTTAAAAATATAGATGATGAATTCGCTTAACTTTCTGACCAATAAGCCTAAAAAAATTGCAGCCAAAATGCCAAACCACTGTATTTTCTTAAGGCCGAGAAAGTTTTCTTTGGACCATTCTGGTACCCACTTGTTATGTAGGGGAGGTTTGTATCCAGCGCCTTGATTTTTTGAGTCAAGATAGGGGAGATTAGCCACGCGCTTGTAGAACTCGGGAATTCTCTCGACTGTCGACTTGGAAAACACAAAATCACCTTCACCATCACCGGATGTTAGTTTTGCGATGACAATTTCTGTGTCTTTCAGTCTCCACCTTTTAAGCTGAGTGTCTTCGGGAATCATGTCAAAGTCTAAAACAATTACGCGATCAATAGTTTCTTTTAAAAGTATTGCCAACTCCTTGCCTCTTTCGGCTCTGAGCAGAGAGGGCATTTCACTGAGGTCCATGGTTCGCACCGCATCATGAATGCGGTGAAGCAGTTCAGGGTCCTCATTTTTTAGTCCGTTAGAGTAGTCTTGCATCGCATGGTAATAGGACATCATAGTCGCCTTAGGTGAATCCAGTTTTACAGGCTTTAGGGGAGAGGCCGCGGCCTCAAACGATAAAAAGAAAATTGTAATTATAGTCAACCAGATATTCATAGTCGGGATACTAGCAATTTTGTGAGTATCCATCAACAATATGATATGACGTGGGAGTTCTTTTCCAGATAGCTCTGAATTGTTGCTCACAGCTGGAAAATAGCCTATCCGTTTGGTGGTCAATAACTTCGACACGAAGAGGTCTGAGTTGAGTTTGTAGGCGAATGGACTCCAGACACTCATTAAGTGTGTGGCCTTGCAAGATGAGGGGCCAACAGAGCTCACGAGGCTCTTGAGTGAAATGAAAAGAGTAAACATCGTGAAAGCTGGCCCAACTTAATTTTTGAAAATCAGATGAAAATAAAAACCTCAAAGCATCAGCGAGATCACTAGATTCAGAGTTTTCTGAACTTACTAAAAATGGAATTTGCCCAATGATATTAGAAAAGAGTAGGGCGTGGTTTGGATAGCTCTGAGGCAGAGTTTTAAGCCCTTGAACGCCGTACCTAAGGTAGTTTTGACTATCTTGAACTAAGCAAATATTTTTGTGATTTGCCGAGAAAATATATTTAGCTAAGGGATCCGGATCAATCAAGATAATACGTTTAAATTTCTTTAAAAAATTAGTTTTAAGACAATGGCCAGCGCTGCTTCCAAAAATAATGAGATTTTCTTCAGTGGGACACCACTGATTTAGGAATTGATCAATGGCATTAGCAAAGTCGCTCCAGAGTTTTTTCTTGTATCGGAAAGCTATAAAGTGATAGTAGAGCCCGCCTGCAGGATTGATTATGTGCGCGAATGACATACTATAGTCTAATGATGGTGAAGAGAAAAAGGCAAGACTTAATGAATTTATGTAAAAAGTGTTTTATGTTTAGTCTGTTCTTGGTTCCTTTGGATGGGGACAATAGATGGGAGCTCTTAAAATTTTCAAATTTACCCGAAAACAAAACAGTTTTTACAGGCAAGGAGATGAAGATATCTGTACAGAGCTCGGCATCTCCAATTATTTATCCATTTTTTGAAGCCAAAAAAGTTAAAAAAGTAACAGTCCGTGGTCGGCTAAATGGAAGAATTCAACTTAACAACAAAACACAAGGGGAGTCAGGGGCTGATGACTTTGAATTAAGATTGGGTTTGGTTTTAGCTGGAAACAAAAAGCTAAATCGTTTTCAAAAATTTATTGCTGCTGATTGGATTAAAAGGCTTCACAATCTAGTCCCGGTAAATAGTAGGTCCAATATTGGACCTAACAGTGGATCAGATAATGGGATAGACAAGATCTTTTTCTTAAATGCCGTACAAGATAAACAAAAAGTGGGTACAAGCCGAGTGCACCCACTTTCAGATCTAATTATGGAGACTTATGCCTGGCATATGGAGAGAGAGGGAAATTTCGATTTTTCATATCTTTTTGATAAAGAGGTTAAAGCTGTAGCCTTGTGGCTGTCCATAGACGGTGATGATACAAAATCAAATTTTGAAGTGATTATAAAAAATATTATCATCAATGACCATGAAACTTAAATTGAAACTCAACGCCAATGGCTATTGAGCTCTCAAGACTCCAAGGATCTGGACGATGCTTTCTAATGAATAGACTTGTTTTGGTTTGGGATTTGTTTCGCTCGGCCAAATTAATAATGGAGCTGTTTTCGCCCAAAAATAAATTGTCTGTCACAATTGCAAATTTTGCTTTGTCGAGGATAGGTGTTTCGAAAGATGACTGTTCTTGTGATTCAAGTTTGTGGTAGTAGCTTTCAATGATTGGATTTAAAGCCGTTGTAGCGATTAGATCCGAGAGTGAGGGGAGGGTCTCAAACTCGGCAAGTCCGTAGTCCCAAAAAAATGTTGATACAAAAATAGAGCTCTCTTGAGAAGTCAGAATAGAACTGTTTTTGTGCCATGTCAGTCTGAAAGAAGCTCCTTCATGGACTTGTGCTGCGTTTGGTAGTTTTTGATTTGAAGAGGCTGACCAAATTAATCCCATAAAGCCTGTTTGTTTGAAGGTTCCATTTGCAATAAAAGCTAGGTCCCGTTCCTTTTCGCTTAGAGAAGAAAGGTCAACATGATTTACAAGTTCCTCAGCAGAGGAGTTTTGCGCAATTAAAATTCTTGCAATAGGGGTAGATAGAGATCTTTTGTTGCATAGAGTGGTGTGATGACCGTCTTCATAAATAGGCTTTAAGCTTTGCAGTATTTGAGAAATCACGTGGCAAGACTCTGTGTCGCGAGTGTCTAGAGTTACAACAGAGATACGGGCCACATTCGAGCTTACCAAGAGCGGTTTAGCTCTACTCATAGTTTGTTCTTGACGAGTGACTTGGCGAACAGCCGCTTTAATCGCAAAGGTTGAGGTGTCAAACTCTGAAGCTCGTCTGGATTCAGCCCTTACCATGAATAAAGGTAAGGTTGTGACAAAAAGTGTTAGACATAAATGGATAATGGTAGAGAGCGTGCGATGTAACATATTGATCCCTTTGCTGTTTTTTAGTCTGGGGTCAGCTTTAGCCCAACTCATCCCAGAATTCTGCAAAAAGATAGCCATAGGTATAGAATACTAATCTTATGATTGTGTTTTTACACGCTTATATAAGAATAAACTATATGGTCTACTCAAATTTGGTACGCAACTTATCGATGGTCCTCACTGTTTTTTTTGCCTATAATTTGTGGGTGTATGCTGACACCAGTTCAGATTTAAAGTCCGCTACAGAAAAGGAACTGAATAGGTTGGCAGAAGAAGTGGAGCCAGCCAACGCCGGAGATAGACAGCTAAAAGAGCCAAAAGAGTCATCTCAAAGTCAAAAAAAACTAGAGGCTGATGCTTCGAAAAATTCTGTGGAAATATTCTCTCCTAAAATTGAGTGGTACGAGCCTGAAGTGAAGCCATCATCAAAAAAACGTCTTCAGGTAGTCAGGCTGTATGGAGCTACAGAGCAAGGGGTACAGTTGTTATTGGCAAAGAATATACTTTGGCTCAGAAAGGACAAGTCTGGAAAAACACGGCCACAAAAATTACCAGTAAAAAAATTGGTTATCAAAGGGGTGAAACCTATATCCTCAGACTCATCAGGGAACTTTGAAATCAATATTCAATTGCCCGAGGGTGATATTCAAATTCCGCTTCGCATGGTTAAAGCCAAACAGCAGGCCAGCTATTTGGTGTCTTTAAATGTGCAGGCCAAGAAAATTGAGCTAAAGGATGCCCCTACATTTAAAACAGATTGCAAATACTGCATTTGGATTGGAGCTGGGGCAAGTTTTTTGGGTTACAAACAAGACCCTCCCCAAGACATTAAAGAGGTGTCTTATGGAGCCATTGGAATGCCAGCTCTGTCATTTCGTACAAATGTCCGTTTAACAAAAGATTGGAGGGTAAGATTTGCGTATCACAGTCTAGTTGGGCCAGATCTAGATTCAACAGACGTTGTAATTTTAAACAAAAAGATTGCGTGGCAGCACATGGGATTAGAAGTGGACTATAGAGCTTTGCGGCCTTTTCGGCTATTGGGTTTAAAATTCGATCCAGCAATACTTGTTGGGGTTCAGATGCAAGATATGCCGTTTTTAATGCAAACAACTGGCAGCCAATTTTCAATCGAAAGCTTAAAGTTTAACACGGCCTCGATTGGCGGTATGTTTTTTATTAATAATCATAAAAGAATGTATTATGAACTTTATATGAGAGGACAAATTCCCATCTCCAGTACGGGTGATGTGGAGCTGCGCTCAGGGTTAGCCTTTGATGGAAGCATAGGTTTAATATACAGATTGAGCGATAGTTTTAGGCTGGGTGTATTTTGGGGCGGTCAGTATCATGGGTACAAGTATACAATTAATGCTGAAAATGGTTCTTATAGTTTACTATCGTCTAAATTAGATTTATCACTGGGGTATGAATTTTAATTTTCAAAACCCAGATCAGAATATTCAAGTTAGAGACTTTAACCCTTCTTTAGTACCTTTTCCTCAAGGAGATTATAACTTTATTGCGAACCTCCCAAAGCCATATGTCTTAGATATTGGAAGTGGCACAGGGGATTTTGCAATAGGCTATGCAAAAAAACATCCTGAAATATCTATTTTGGCTGTGGAAAAAACAAAAGCTAAATTTAAAAAATTCTCAGACAAGCTCAAGTCAGAAAAGGATGCATTGCCCAACTTATACCCGTGCCACGCAAATGTCATAAACCTAGTTACACACTATGTTCAGCCTCAGAGCTTAAGTGCGTGTTTTATACATTATCCAAACCCCTACCCCAAGGATTCTCAAAGTAATAAACGATTTTATAGAATGCCTTTTTTTGGATATTTGAAGAGTCGATTGATACGAAATGGAGAAATACATTTTTCGACCAATTTGTTGGGAACAATGAATGAGGCAAAATATTATCTTTCAGAAGTCTGGGGTCTCAGCTTGATCCAAATGTGTGCAGTAGAGAGCCATGAAGAGCCCCTTACGGCCTTTGAAAGAAAATATCTTGCAAGGGGTGAAACCTGTTGGCGTCTCCGTTTTCAGCTAAAGAAGTAAAGCTAAATGATGCCAATCCAAAAAATAATCGTCTAGGATTTTGTGAATTCGCCTCACGCGCAGTTCCGCAGCCTCAAGGCTGCGGCTGTATGAGCATGAGGCGAATTCACAAAATCCTAGACGATTATTTTTTGGATTGGCATCACTAGCTATCCACGACATTTCTGCATCACTTAGAGAAGTAAAGGCTGATTCATCTTTTTAATCTTCACTTTTTGAGACTGATTTTTTTGTTTTTAGGATTTCCCCTCTTAATAAGCTTTGAGAATGAGGCATTTTTTGCAGTTGTTTTCCATTGCAACAAAGAAGGGAGGGCTTGTTGTCTACTAAGGGGCGCCCCACAACTCTCCAGTAGTCGGTTGACGTAGGTATGTTTTCACTTTCGCTCTTATTGGTAAAGATATAAGACGCCGTGGCTAAGTTTTCTCGTTTAAGTTTTAGAGATTGTCCGACGGGGGTCCAATCTGCATAGTTGTGGTTTTTAACTTCGCTATAGCACCAGTCCTTTCTTATTTTTAGCATTGGACATAGGTTTGATTGAGGGCAGGGATATAGAACTTTGTAGCCAATGTGTCGCAGTTCCTCCCTAAGTTCATGCATGTTTTTAGCTTCAGACTCTCTTCCTGGTTCAGATATAAAAAGGGTAGTAGGGCTAGGCGCTTTGGATAAGGCCTTCAGCCACAAAAGCAAACTGGTACGACTCCGTTTTTGACGGATAACTTCATTCCAAACATAGCTTAAACCAACCCAAAGAGGTTGTTTTTTTAATTTTGACTCTTCGAGAATTTTTTTTAAAATATTTGTACAGGCGGTATCACCAATTGAACTCTGTAATTTCTTAATTCGAAGTTCAGGGTGTAAATATGTTAACCCATTTTCAGCACTATTCAGCAAAAAGCGACTTCTATCTACAAGATCAATAGCAATGGGAAATTGCGATTGTAGCCTTAAAGCTTCGGTTGCCGCCATCGCCCACGCACCACTTCCACACCCTAAATCCACTAATCTTGGAGGGCCCCAGCTCTTTGAGGTCCAAATGTCGGCGCGTTTAAATATCTCTAGAGCTCTGTGGTAGTTATTGAGGTGAAAACCCAAAAGGTAAGATGTTGAAAATTTAGCTTCTGAAACTTTTTTCTGATCAGATTTTTCTTCTTTATAGTTATAAGCCTGCCAGAGCCTTCTTAAATGAAGTTGATTTTGTCGAACAATAGAAGCTAACCATCGCTCTCTTCCCCTTGGATCTTTTGGAAGGCGAGAACTTTTTGTGATGTCTGCCAGTTGTTGATACCAAGCTTCAATTATTGATGGATTGTCAGTTGGCTGGTGCAGATTGTTTTTCATCTGAGTCCTTGATGAATTGATGAGTCTTTTGGTGTACTTTTTTTATCTGTTGTTTCTGGTTGGTAATTCTGAAAAACATCAAATATTTTATTTTGCCGGTAGGCAAAAATCTTTTTTATATCTGAGTTTACAAATGAACTAGCAACAATCCTACCCAAATGTCCCATTGGTAAACGGTAGGCAACTTGATCAACTATAAGAGTGCCGCCACAGAGTTCCTTAAACTCATGAGTATGAGCCCATCGACTGTAGGGTCCAGATTTCTGATTATCAACAAAACAGTGGGGAGGTTCCCACTTTGTAATTTCTGTTTGCCAGATTTGCGGAATTCCATGAATCTTAATTTGATAGTTGATAATTGTACCCTTCTCAATACTCGTGGTGGACATATCTTTAATTTTAAAATTGACCCATGGAGGAGTGATTTGCTCTAAGTTCTGAGCTTCAGAAAAAAAGTTGAAAACCTCTTTTATGGGCTTATTAATCCAGGTTTCAGAATAAAAAAATTGATCTTGAGATTTTTGCTTCCAATCATAGAGCTGATTAAGAGCTTCTTTAGGCGAAGGGTATAAGAACGAAAATCCTGTTTGCATAAATTTTTCTGGAGAAACTTTTTGGCTATTGAGTGCGAGTTCAGACATCTCGCCTGCCAATAACTTAAAGGCAGAACGAGGAATAGGTAGTGGCGCTACAGTTTTAAGAGCCTTTGCAAAAAGGTGGGTCCATTCCATATTAGTTATAGGGGAGGGCGATACAGCATTGTAAGTACCTTGTATTTTTGAACTCTCAAGAGAGTGGCAAATCATTTCGATAAGATCATCAATGTGAATCCAACTCATCCATTGTTTGCCATTTCCAATTCTGCCCCCAATTCCCATAGAAAAAATGGAGTTCAATGCAGATAAGAATCCTCCCTTTAGTGATAGAACTACGCCTAGCCTAAGAATCACAAGTCGAGTTTTGTTGTTAAAGTGGGAGTATGCCTCCTCCCACTGTTGGCAAATTTCAGCGAGAAAGCCTGAACCCTTTTTAGAGTCCTCATTTAAAAGTTGCTCTTTGGCGTCTCCATAAAAACCAATGGCTGATGCCCCAATAAAAATTTTCGGCCAGTGCTGAGCTTTGGAAAACAGATCGTAAAGTGTGTTTACTGTCTTAACGCGAGAGTTTAATAAACGTTCTTTTCTAGTTTTGGTCCACCGCCCAGAAGCTATGGATTCACCAGCTAAGTTAATTACGGCCTCAACACTCTTAAGCGACTCAGGATTGAGATGCTCCCAAGAGACATAATCACAAGGGTAGGGGAATGATTGTCTGAACTTGAGTTCAGGAGATCTGCCAACAACCAACAGGCTGTGATTGAGGTTTAAAAGCTTTTTACAAATAGCACGTCCAACTAGGCCTGTCGCGCCACTAACAAGAACACGCATGAGACAACCTCCAAAATTAGATTAGGCCTTACGGCAATTCACCTTTACAAGAGTTATATACAAGAACTTATAATAATTCATCTTTTTACTAACTCGTTAGTCAGTTGCGTTTTTAAATAGTCTAAACGCTTCTTATTAACTCCAAGGTCGCCATAACCGACTCTAGATGATGAGCGAAAGTATATTTTGTTTTGCATAATTAGAACTTCAAGATCGTCTGTAAATCCAAAGATCCGACTTTTACACTCCGCATGTAGGTAGTATTCTGTGAGCTCTTTGATTTGAGTTCGAGGAAGACTTTCTACAGTTTTTTTTATTACACCCATAGCGATGGCTTTACTAGTATTAAATGAGAGAGGGGAGTAGTGATGAGAGGCTCTCTCATCCATAGAGGATAAGCAGTTAGGCTTGTTGCCACAGGGTTTTATAAGGTTTACAAAATCGTTGGCGTTCACGGGTTCCTCTTTGCAACCGTTTTTTTTATATTTCTGAATTTTATAATTTAAAATACTGCCAGGCAATCTTTTAAAGTTAAATGGCTGAATTGAAAAACCAAGCGCACCAAGAGACTTTACAAATTTTCAATTGCCCAGGCCACTCTTTGTTCTGCATTTAAAGACTGAGTGGCAGGGGCTTGTTTTATGATTTTTTTTAGTGAAGGCAGGAGCCCCTTCATATTAGCCAGTTGAATGGACAAGCCTGGTCGGGCGTTCATTTCCAGAAGTAGTGGGCCCTTATTCTTGTCAATAACCAAATCAACACCCAGATAGCCTATCCGGGCCATTTCAGAGCATTTGGCAGCGAGTTGGAGTAACTGGTGCCAATAGGGGATATGTAGCCCATTGAGTTGAACTTGAGTGTCTGGATGCTCATGAATTGTGCGGTTGTTTTGAATAGAGTTTATGATTATACCAGTTTTTAGATTTACTCCACAGCCTACAGCACCAACGTGGAGATTTCCTCGCCCTCCAGAAAGATTTGTGGGGAAGCGAATCATAGCCATAACCGGAAACCCAAGAAAGACTATTATGCGTATATCGGGAATACCCGAAGGAGTCACTTTAGAAAACTCGGGAATGTTCTGAATTTTTTCTTGCACAAGCACATAATCTTTATGTCCCTTCAGAGAGTAAAGTCCACTTAATATGCCGGACAAGTAGTGCTTAAATTCATTATCGGTGAGTTTGCCAAGGCGGTTCGTTTGAAAAAATTTTTCTTCTTGAGAGTCATCCAAAGAGATGTGGTCTACAAGAAGAATTCCTCCGCCCTGTGAGCCTTCAGCAGGTTTTACAACAAAACCGTGAGGCAGTGATTTTAATTTTTCAAGCTTGGTTTTTAATTCTCCATGGGACTCAATAAAAAAGTAGTTTTCAGGGGTTGGAATACCTTGAGACGATGCCACTTTCGCAGTTTTAATTTTATTATCTACAATGGGGTAGTCTTCTCGAGCATTGTGCTTAAGAATGAGTTTGGAAATGCGATAGTTATTTGTTAGTATGTCGGGATTAAAACGTATCATTTTGAGTTAATGAGTTCTTTGAATCTAAAAAATTCGCTGAGTCTAAAGCCAGTGTAACTTCCTATCAAAATATTCATAGCGATTGTAAGAAGCAAGAGTTCTGGATGGTTAAAAATTAATATATTTAAAGTTTTTATTGAAAATATAAAAAAGCAAACAATCGAGACTATCACTGTTCCTAGGAAGGTCTTTAGTGTGTTATTGAGCCCTTCCTCTCGGAGTAAAATCATGAATCGCTCAGTTAGAATTGTGACTATGATAATAGGAAAATAATTAAGAGTAGACTTTGATTCTCCTTCAAAATTAAAGTCAGTTAAAAACAATGCTAATCCCATATAGAGAATAATAACCACAGTCAAGATTATAGACAGTTTGGGTACGGCAAGCAGGTAGAGTTTATTTAAAAGGTAGTGCAAGGTGATTCCAGTTATAAAAACTAGACTCAAAAAGGCAATGCCGATTACAAAAGAGGTTTCAATAAAAAACAAAGTGAGCAAGATAGGAGTGAAGACTCCAAAAGTCACCAGGCCTACAATGTTTCTGGCAAAAGACAAAACTAGAGTCCCAATTGGAATGAGTAAAAGCGTGTAGAATATATTTTGGCTACCAAGAGGAAGTTTATAAAGAGAGAAGTTAGAGTACCTAGAGAGATCTCCAACTATAGAGCTGTAATATTCATGAGAGTCAAAAAAAGCTTTTCTTATGGGCTTAACTTTGGTTGTGTAAATATCTCGAGAATTAAATATCTCTAACTCTGGAGTAATGTCGCGATGAACGAGAATAAAACTTTCTGGCAGGTGGCCAATGTTTGGAAAAGAGGGATAATAGAAGCTCCATTTGCCGTCTAAATAGTATTCATTTATAAAGAGCCTCATGTGTTTTACGTTTTTTTCATCATCTGTATTTACAACAGACGTGCCAAAAGAGACTCTTGATGGAATTTTATTGAGTCGTGCTAGAGCTAGAAATACCTTGGCTTGGCTTAGAGGGTCTCCACTTTTCATTTCAATGACTTCTTTAAATGAAACTTTTAGATTCTGTAGAATAAACTCATCAAGCAGAAAGTAGGCAATTTTATTAAAAATTTCTTTTTTACTATCAGTTTCGTAAATAATCGAATCATTGAGGTCTTTGATGGCCTGAAGTTCATCGGGCGATAGCCAATTTAAATCTAGAAACTTCGACTTTTGTTCTTTGCTTAACTTCTCCGGCTCGGGTGGAAGGGCGTGGGGTTTAACTTGAATTCTGGCTTCAAGTTTAAATTTTTTAATGTTTATGAGATCTTCTTTCGCTATTTGAAAAAGTTGGCCGCCATCTCGAGAGATGATCTTGCCGGAATCTTCGTTCTTTATAGAAAGGGTTTCAACACTTTGGCGTTTAAGGTTCGGAGGGATTGGCAAATAAATAAAATCAGGAATTTGACTTTCTATAAGGCTTGATGCGGACTTATTTACTAAAATTTCGTATCTCCAGCTATCTTCTGATTTGTAGGGAAGGAGAGGGATATTTAAAATAAAAAGCTTGTAGCTGAGTATGCCTATTGCAGCAATAATCAGAACAAGGCTAGTTACAATAGCCTTGTTGTTCATTTTTTACCTCCAAGCAGACGAGATTGTGATACATCTACAATATACTCTCCAATTAGAAGATTACGGCCAATTAGAAATTTGTGTCGCAAGGTGCTACGGTCGTTGAGATTAACGCTTGTCTTTATAATTTTGGGTCCAAACTTAAAAGACATCTGGATTACGTAACGGCTTTCTGAAATTCCCATCGTATTTTTAACTGTAGATTTTTTTAAAACCTTTTCTATAAAGGTAGATTTTTTTAAATCATCGTCGACAGTTTCAAATTCCACATACTCGACGCCATCTATAACTTTTTCTTTTATATTAACTGCGTGGAGGGAGTTAGTTTGGGCTCCCGTATCTACACGGGCCTTAAAGTGGGCCTTTCCGTCTTCAGTTTCAATCCATTCTACCCGACCAATCAATGTTTTTTTGATGGCTTCACTTTTGTGTATCAATTGATTTTTAACCACTTTGTTGGAGTAAAGTTTAATCTCACGAACTTCGGGAAGTATTTCGTTGCGTATGACTTTGCGAATAAAGTCTTCTCGCTCGTCAGAGACGGTTTGGTGGCACTCATTAAGGTCTTTTAATAGCTGTTTGACCTCCATGATGGATTCGTCTTCCCGTAGTGATTTTTGCTGGCAGCCCGTTAGAACGGAGATAAGAATAACTAAAAGCGTGATTTTCAAGACTTTCATGGTTCGCAACAATACCCAAGTTAACTATTGAATCCTAACTGTTGTGCGCCGTGACATGATTATTAGACAGATGCAAATTCAGACGCGAATTGGATAAATAAAGTGAGGGGGAGAGTGTTTTCAAAGGGGGCAATTACATACCAAATCTGCGGATTTGGGCTTCCGTTAGCTCCAATTTCAATGGAGTAGCTCTCAGGTGGCGACAAATGGTGTAAGTTTTGTTAGAAAATGCCAAAAAATAAAATTCTTAGAACGGAAATAGTTTCGTCCTAGATCAAGTGGAATACAGAATGGGAAATAAAGTTAGTTGCAAAGTTAGTCGCAACAACTCTTGCAGTTCCGGCGTGGATAAAAAAACACCTCGTCTTCGAATTGTTGATGTGGAATCTTGGGGTTAGATTTGCAGCAGCCAAGTGTACAGAATTATTCGAACTTAGAGAGACTCTCCGGAGTTGTCGAGCGTATCACCTATCATAATGAACAAAATGGGTGGGCCGTTATAAAAGTCAGTCCATTTAAAGACCCTGGTCGTCTCACAACGGTGTTAATTCATCAGGTTAGAGTTTTTGCTGGCGCAACAATGGAATTTTGGGGCTCATGGTCCCATCATGCTAAACATGGAGAGCAATTCAAGGCGGTAAAGTCGGTGGAGAAAAAACCAGCTTCTACCGCAGCTCTAGAAAAATACCTTGGTTCTGGTCTCATTTCAGGTGTTGGCCCGGCAACCGCTAAAAAAATTGTTCGCCATTTCAAAGGGCGTACTCTTAATGTGTTTGAAGACTCCATTGAAGAGCTCGCAGATGTTCCTGGTATAGCAGAAAAGAAACTCAAAAAAATTAAGACATCATGGGATGAGCATCGATCAATACGAGATGTGATGATATTTCTTCAAGGGTACGGAATTAGCACTCTATTTGCTACAAAAATATATAAGACCTACGGGAATCAAGCCATCTCGCTTGTTTCTGAAAACCCGTATCGACTAGCTCATGATATTTATGGTATTGGTTTTTTTTCAGCTGATAAAATTGCACTTTCAATGGGGTTTGCAAAAAATGGTGAACCTCGAATTGAGGCTGGGATTAAGCATGTTTTGTCTGCGAGCCGGGACGATGGGCACTGTTTTCTTAGTGAAAATCAAATTATCAAAAAAACACTAGATCTGTTAAATGAAGCGATTGAACCTGAACGGCTGACTTTAGTACTGAAAAAACTTTTGTCAACAAACCAAGTTTGCTTGAGAAAGCTTCAGTTAGAAGATAACGAGTTTCAAGACTGCTATTATTCAAAGAGTCTTTATTTTGATGAGGCAAATGTTGCTGAAATCATAATTAAGATTTTAAGCCATAAGAAATCAGTAGATTCAAAGAGAATTGATAATTGGGTTTCGATGTATTGTGAGAAGAAAAATATTCAGCTAAGTGAGGAACAATATAATGCTGTGTGTGGCATTCCGGGGCAATCTTTTTCAATTTTAACGGGAGGCCCAGGCTGTGGTAAAACTACATGCACCGAAGTGTTAGTGAGGCTTTTAAGAGCCATGAAACTCAAAGTCACACTCGCGGCTCCCACGGGACGTGCAGCACAGCGCATGGGTGAAGTTATTGGACTTGAGGCAAAAACTATCCACCGGCTTTTAGAGTGGGCACCGGAGAGTAATGGTTTCAAGTTTAATGAAGAAAATCCAGTTGATACAGACTTCTTAATTTTAGATGAAGTCTCGATGCTTGACATCTCGTTAGCCGCAAGCCTTTTAAAGGCAATGCCACCGACGGCTCAGGTTCTTTTTATTGGTGACCCGGATCAGCTTCCAGCGGTTGGTGCTGGTAATGTCTTGTCGGATTTATTGCAAGCAGAAAGTATTCCAAGATTTCGACTTACAAAGGTATTTCGACAAGCTCAACAGTCTTCAATCATCCGGTTTGCCCATGAGATCAACTCTGGAGGGATTCCAAAAATCACATCTCCATTGAAAGAACCGGAGGCTTATAAAAATGGAGTAGACTGTTTGTTTGTTGACGCTGATGAAGCCACAGTTGAGCAAATCAAGTTTATTAGGAAGGTCCATCAAACATTAACTCACCTCGAGGAGGGTAAAGAAGGAAGCCTTCTAAAGCTTAAAGACCAATGGATGGGGCGCATTCAAAAGACGGAACGTGGATTGGAGTTTGATGAATTGTATAGGCCGGATTGTTCCGATGATAGCGAGGTTCGAGGTTCTATAATTACTATTCCTGAAAAATTTAGAAACGTTGATCTTCTTAAACTTGCCAATGCCGAGTCTGAGGTGGAGCAACTTATGTCTATTCTAAAATCCGTACACCCCTGGTCTTCGATTAAATATGGTTTAACCGCAGTGGATACCATAATAAGGCTCTACACAAAGACAATCTCGGAGTGGTTGGGGCAAAAAGTTGAGATTCAGGTATTAAGCCCTCAAGTTCGCGGGACCATGGGGACTTTGAATTTAAATAAAGAATTGCAAAGTATTAGCAATCCATTGTCACCTAACAAAAAACAGATCCAAGTCGGTGAAAAGGTTCTACGAGAGGGTGATAGAGTCATTCAAACGAGAAACAATTATAACCTCGGCGTTTTCAATGGGGACATAGGTAGGATCGCGGAGGTTGACCTCACTGATTTGTCTTGCACAGTTTTATTTTCTGGTGGCGGGGAGCGAGAAGTGACTTTTAATAAAGAGGATCTGAGTGAACTACAACTTGCATACGGAATAACTATTCACAAGTCACAAGGTAGTGAGTTTGAGGTGGTAATTATTCCGGTTCTTGGACAGCATTACAATATGCTTTTCAGAAACCTGATATATACAGGCCTCACACGGGCAAAGAAGTTAGCGGTCTTTGTTGGCAGTAGAAAGGCTTTAGGAATTGCTGTTCGTCAGATTGACAATAGAAAAAGGCAAACGGCGTTAACTTTTTTAGTGGATCAACATTGATCCCATCACCTTCCTGGCTCCTTCCCCTCTAGAAATAAATACCGATTTTTTTGAGAGCTTTTTGAATTCTTGCTTAGATTTTAAGGTCGCAATTAAGTGCCATATATGGCATTACAATTCTGATGAAAGCTCTATCTTCACCTGAGTTTGAGCAGTGTTATTTGAAAACTCCTTTGAGGGAGCAAGCTCAAATTGATTCAAGAGTTTCTCGTATTGAAGTTTAAATAAGTTTTTGTCCCACATGAGTTGGTCGATGATGGCGTCTCTAGAAAAAAATTTACCCAATGAGTTTAAGCCGGGTGAAGTTTGTTTGGATATAGATTCAACAGATCACCCCCCAGAGTGGGAACAAGATGGAAGGCGTGGCTTGGAATTATAAGAAAAACTGGTGTCTGGATTCACAGGTGGTGTTTAACCAGAAAGGGTTTTGTCATGGATTTGACTTAAGAGAGGGCAGCACCCGTTTCAGGGGTAGGAGCCGACAGTGCCTATTGCAAGCAGGATGTCTTTAGAAAACTATTAGAAAAAGGAGTTTTATTTACAATAACGACTAATCAGGCGACGACAGGCTGGAAAGATGAGATAGAAAATCAGGGTTTAGTTTGGCATCCATGGGTGCACTCAGACGAGGTGATTGAAAAAGCCAAGGCCAAGGAAAAAGCCCTTCCAGAGATTGAGCTGAGCCGATACAGAAGTTTTTTAAAATCTTAGCCTGATCTCCCTGTTGCCACTCCCACAAACGGGGAAGCACAAACTCAGAATCTCTGGCCGTTTTAAGTTTCAACTCCTCAAGGAATCTACGGCATTCATTTGAAATTGGACAAATCCTGGCTTTAGCGGTCTTTGTAGGACCTTCCCCGTTGTAGCGAGTCCAAGCCTTACTTATAGAAATCTTCCCTGTGACAAAATCAACATCTGTCCAGCGTAAGCTATAAAGTTCACCTGAACGCATCCCCGTAAGGATTGCAAGTGTCCAGTGGGGGAAGAATCTATGCTCTGTGCGTTTAGCTTCTTTTAGCAGAATCTCAATTTCATTTTTATTAAGAACCGCTTGATTGGCCTCAGCGCACCTGACTCTAATTCCTACAGCAGGATTGCGAACAATAATGCCTTCTTCAATGGCGAGGTTAAAAACTCGTTTTACGATTTTTAAAAGACCTCTTTGAGTGTAGCTAGAGCAACTTGCTGCTCCCTCAAAAACCGCACTGTGGACATCGCTTGGTTTTATTTCATCCACAAACTTTTTGTTCCACAAAGGGTTAAACCACTTGTTAAGGCAGTGCTTGTAGTTCCAGTAAGTTGAGGCTCTATACTCAATTCTATATTTTTCAAGAACTCTCTCAATCCACTTTTCCCAAGTCACCTTGGTTCTGTAGCCTTCAAGTTCCATGCGAAACTCAAGCTCTGCTTTTTTGGCCGCAGCTTCGCTAAAGAACCATTTTTTCTTTCGCGTTACTTGCTTGCCAGATTTGTCTCTAATTTTTACTATGACTTCGTACTTAGCCTTACCGTTTTCAAAAACTTTCTTAATTCCCATAAACTATTCCTTTCACGTTTTTCGTTGTTCACGAAAAAGCGTATGTAGGTAGCTCACGTTGAATCTAAATTGGTTTCCAAAATACCGACACTTGATTTCACCTCTGCATTTACGAATCCGTAAAGCGTTTGGTGAAATGCCTAGTATCGCTGCGGCGGTCTTAGTACAAACCCATTCGGCTGCTATTCTGTTTTCAAAGAACTGTGAGCCTTGCGGCTCTGATTTTCTGGAGTTCATATTACCCCTTTTTGATTAGCCGTTCAATTAGCTAAAAAATGATATGTCTCAGGTCTAAAAAATCATAAATTATTACTTACACCAATTTCTCTTAACTTTCTTTTCTCCAAAGTAAGGATAGGCAAGTCTTTGTTTTATCAACTCATCAGCAACTGATAAGCCATCGGCCTTTACCGTCCCAAGGATTCTAAAATATTTATCTTTTTGAATATCAACAATGTCGATGCGTTTAGCTGAAGCTAGAATTTTGGTTAAAAAATCTTTTGCTTCAGCTCCTTTTTTCTTCTCGCAAGAGTCTTTCGTTCTTAATTCAGGTGTGTCAATTCCCAGAATACGCACACCCATTCTTTTTCCAAAAAGAGGGTGTTGGTCAGGTAGATCAATAAAGATGCTGTCTCCATCATAAACTTCAACAACCTTCACACAATTAAAAGAAGTTTCAGAATGAAAACACTCTTTGCTTGATGTTGAATCAAACTTTGTCTGAGGTAAAGATACACAACCCGATAGGAATAAGAAAACTAAAATATAAAGATTCGTTTTCATGTTTTTACTCAACTTTTTTGTCCTTTCCATGGATCGCCAGACAGTAGGGAAATAAATTTCTCATTAACAACTGCGCTTTCACTTTTGGAATCATAGCTGGGCGCACCTGGAGCTAAAAGAGGAGTTATATCTTCAATAAAAGTACTATCATTTATGTTCTCATGAAGATTAGCTTCGTACTGCGCACGAGAAACATTGACTCCTTGATGCTCCATGTATCTTTGGAAGCACTCAACAACTTTTGCACAATCAAGATTTTTAATATGTTGTAAGGCCATACTCATATCATATAAATCCCGTCCTTTTCTTCTTTGATAAAGAGCGCGAAGTTTTGTACCCAATAATTCTTCGATAGTATAAACGGGTATAAGGGCCTCTCCTTGAAACCATGAGCTTTCTAACTTAAATAATCTGTGTTGCAGAGGAAAAACACTAAAGTGTTCTCCAGTATTGATTTCTATTTTTAAACGTAAAGAAGATATAGGGGGCATTTCAGACATAAATCTATAGATCAAAGTTACGCGTGAGTCTTTACGAGTTATTTTAGGTTTTCCAAGCCAAGGATCAATTAAATCCTTGAGTGCATTTAGTGCGTTCCCAATTGGCTCTACTTTTACTTGTACAAGATCAATATCTTCTGAATACCTCGTTGGTTTTTCAAATATAACTTTTTGCAAAGCGGTTCCACCTCTAAAAGCAAAAGACTCTTTGAATAAGGGGTCAGAAAATATTTGCACCAAAGCTTTACTAAGAACGAGGTCTTGTTCCACCTGATAGTAGCCATGGAGCAATATTACGCCATTCGGTAATATAAACTTGTTGAATCATAAATCTGGATCAACCTCCGTATTAACCAAGACCTGCCATTTGGTGTCGCGCTCAGTAACGCCCTTACGTTGATCGGCACGAAGAAAAACAGGGCTTGGATTCTGTTTAGAAAGCCATGTGTGTAGTGGCTCAGTGAGTTTTGTAGAAGCAAAACGATCTAATAGGTATCCAAGACGTTGAGCATAGGAAAACTCATTATCAGCTTTAGCAACTTCTATTAGCTTTTTAGCTTGCATAACTTCAGATAGTTCAATCAATACTGTTGCTACATTATCAAGATGACCTGCAAAACGAACATAGCGAAGCAAATCAAGGGCCGTAGCTTCTGGTGTGGAGACTTGCAAACTTCCCGTAGGAGTTTTTTTAGTTTCTACGGGAGTATTTTCCATACGTTTTTTACTTAAAAATCGTATGCGAGCATTTTTTAATTCTAAAAGCCTTAAGGGCTTATTTGTTACAACCTGAAGTTCTTGAGATGATTGGTGTGCGGCTCCATGTAGGGCTGCGGCTGAAAGGACCCCTACATAATAAGGTTGCTCGCTAAACTTCATAAGATGATCTATGAAAAAAGTAGGGGGTAACCCTTTAGAGGCCCGATACTCAGGTGGTATAATTGCGTAAAAATTATTTCTAACTCGCATGAGTTTGAATTTTTGAATAAGATTTTGGGCAGCGTTACCAAAGGTTGAATCAGATATACCCAGAGCACCCAAGGCTTCTTGCTTTGTAAAGCAATATTTGCCTCGGCTCTGGATACTTTCCATAAAATCAATTAAACGCTTTGAATGAAGAACCGTTGTTTCCATATGCAAATTATCGTATAAAATATGATAATTTGCAAACATTAACATTCTCATAATATCATGTTTTATAATAAATAATGCAATTAAAAGCAATATAATGTAAGTAATTTCAATAACTTAGTAAAAGCATGACTATAGTATCAAATTGACACAAATTATACTTACAAAATACCCCATTTTAAAATGGGGTAAAAAATTGAATAAAATGGCTTTCCACATATAATGTTAATCTTCAGATTTCTCTGAGATTTTTTTCGTGAGATTGTATAAAGCTTTTTTTGTAATCTCAGTTATCCATGTCTCTATTTTTGTCCGACTTTAGGAAATATTTGGTCCTCATTTACAAATTAAGCCCTCAAGCCTTGGCCTCCATCTTTGCTTTAGCAATCTGCTTAACACATTTTTCTAGGAGGCTTATTTTGGTTCTTAATTCTAAAAAATATCTATGTATTTTCATCGCATTTTTTTGTTTGTTGTCGTTTCAGACCTCATTTGCATTTTCATTTGATCCACGTCAGCTTATGGAAGATCAGCTTTTAAGAATCATTGATGAAGAGTTTATGAGAGTGTCAGATGACCCAGAAAGCCTAGAGTGGACAGAAGATTATGGAGTCCAGCCCATAGATGGATATGAGCTAGATTATTCTGAAAAATGTGCGTTCATTGCAAATTCTCGAAATAAAAAAGCCCTAGCCGCTTGTGTTGTTATTCTGGGATCAAATTAAAACAGAACAAAAATCAAAATGACAAAATGTTAGAAATATCCCTATTTTCGGGATATTTCTGACATTCTAACATTGGGTCTAAGAGAGGAGCTCAGGCGAACTCCTCTCGTTTCTTTAAGTATCTTAACTCTGTTTCGATGGTCGCTTTTTCTCTTTTTCACCAGTAATGCCGTAGTGGGCACGAATGGCTTTTTTCAATTCTTTAGGAAAGGTCCGCATCTGTCCTTAGAATAGAGCCAAGGACCTTCTTCTCGTTAAAGTGGGCGGCTCTGAGATTCTTAACATCATTGTCTGTAAAAAACTTGTGTATGTTCTGGAAGATGTAGTTTGCAACGTCAGACTTCGTAATGGTACCAGAATCGAAGCCGCCCACGCATCGGTCAAAGACCGATTCCAACGCTTCGTTGGACTCCCTAGTAATGACTACGCGATACACCTCAGTTTGGTTTGTAGAATGAGCTTCGCTGTTCCTCTTGGTAAGACCCCGCGTCGCTTGAGCGACACCCAAGCGGCCCCTACGTTTAGAAACCAATACATCTTCACTTTCTACTGACTCTTGTTTTTTTAACTCTGAACTTTGTATCTTTGTACTTTGGGCCGCTTGGGTGTTTTCTTCTTCTTTATTATTTGTATTCATTTTTATCCTTCCTAACCCGCCGCCGAGATTTATCTGCACCAGAACCGAGACCCCTTCCAATCAACTCGTTGGGTGGGAGGGGTTCTATTTGAAAACAGTGAAGCTATTCGAGAAATGCTAGTAGAAAGTTGGCGATACTTATCGTCTTTAACTTGGGAGATGTCTCCAGACAACAAAATAAAGGGAGGACAGGAGTCAAACTCATCTCTGAGTTTCAATCTCAATTCTAAGCCGGTCATCTCGGGCATATTGAAGTCGCAAATAATAGCATCAAATGAGTTTTTGTTTTTAAGTAACTCAAAAGCCCTTTTGCCGTTATTTGCAGTTTCACAATGATAACCCAATCCAACAATCAAATCTTTGAGGCTACTGAGCATAAATGGTTCGTCGTCTATAATTAAAATCTTCATCCTTGAATCCTTTAAAAAAATTATTGTGAATGTTCTTTGATGTAGTCCTTTAGGAATACAATTTTTTCTCTAGGTTTTTGCCTGTACTTATTGGGATCGGCAAAAACAATTCCAAATTGATTTTTGAGGACGTGAGCAAGTTGTTCTTGCCCCTCGCGCTTTTTAGGGTCAAAAGCCTCTTCAAGTTTTTCAATAAAAATACTGGCTTCATTATTTGCCTTTAAAACATAACAGAGCCTAAAAAAATCTCTATCCGTAATAGGAAAAGCTCCTTGCTCAAAGGCTTTGTATTGATCTTTTTTAAGATGAATAAAAGAAGAAATCTTTTCTATTGGGACATCGTATTTTTTTCTAAAAATAGAAATAAACCGACCACGGGATTTATCAAAAAAACTTTTCTTTCTAACTTCACTGCTTTCAGTATGGATACACTCCTTCTCCATAGAGGAGTACAAATCTCTAAGTTGAGATTTTGTGGAGTGTTTTTTGTAGTTTGAAAAATCAGTGATATTCACCGGCTTCACCTTTTCTAATTATGAAAGAGCCGCCATGCGCTTAAAACTGACGTCAGATTCGTCGTTGGTTTTAAGGCCACTTACTTCGTAGTAAAGAGTTCCAAAGGCTAAGGCCATATCCGAGGCCAATTTAGAAACCATCTCGGGGTCACTGGCTTTTTTCTCATCAATATTTATCTGAACACCCTTGTTGGCCTTATAAACCCGTAGAAGTTGAGTGCCTTCGTTGGGGTTGGCATTATCCGCAGGGGTGGAGTAACCACACATAAAGCCGGTTTCAAATTCCTCTTTAACTTCTTGAAACTCTCGTTTATTGATTTGAGAATTAAAGTCGGCATAGCGGGTGAGCCTTCGCCAATTTTCAAGGGCAATTTCTTTTTGCACCTGGTTCATTTCTTTGGCGGACTTAAACGGTAGTCCTTTTAGTTTATCTTTGGTTTGTTTGGCTGAACTCATATAATAGATTCTCCTTATATTTTTATATATTTTGGACGAAGCCTCCTAGTATATAGATAATATACTCCCTTATACTTCAATATACTCCCAAAATCTCCAAATATTAAGGGAAAAGTTTCTGGAGTCTGGGAGAGTTAGGGTGGGTATTTTCTAAAAATGAGAATTTCAGAAAGGAAAATGGGAGCCAAATCAAAACTATTGAGTTTAGAGTCTTATTCTCAACTTGAGTCGAGCGTACAAAGAGGAAATAGCATAAAATGTTTAAATATAGATGTTAGTACTCCGAAATAAACAGTACGTGCGATAAGGAGGGGATTTGAAAGGAAAAATCACAAACGGCCAACAAAAAAGGGAGTTTTTTTTAAACTCTGTTTTTAAAGGTCTAAAATTAACATTTTTTTCTTTTACAACGGGCCTTCTTCTTTCAGCTTGCACATTAAACAATCAAATTCATGGTAACTTTGGATCTAGCACGTCGCCTTCGGTGAGTTTCGCATCGCTCACGCCCGTTGCGGCTATAGGAAATTCCTCGACCACATTTAGCTTTCAGCTCACTTATGAAAACGTGGAGTCAGTTAATTTACAAAATAGTTACTTGGTTTTAAGTAATACGGGCTCTGTAAGTTGTGATTCACCCAATATTAATAACTCTCAAACTTCCACACCAAGTTTTACCATCACCAATTGCACGGGTGATGGAACTTTAAAAGTCATATTAAGTCCTGGTACGGGTAAGTCTGATAACGGCTCTCAAGATGAAGGGGCTATTAGCCTCGTGGTTACAGTGGACAATACAGCCCCGACAGTGTCCGTGGGGAGTCCAACCCCCTCTAGCGGGGATAGCTCTACGAGTTTCGATTTTCCTGTTACTTTTTCAGGAGCCGATACGATAAGTCTTACAGCAGGTGATATCACCGTGAATGACGGCGGTGGAGGGGGCTGTGATACTCCTGTAGTCACTGATGGGTCAACCACAACTCCCACGGTGACTTTAAGTAATTGCATTGGAAATGGACCTGTGGGCATCACTATCAATGCCAATGCTTCTCAAGATCTCGCCAGCAATCAAAATGCAGCATCAAGTGCTTCTGCTACAGTGACGGTGTCGAATTCGATATCTTGTCCCACAGGAGGTGCAGAGGGCGAATACATCCCTGTGCCTGGAAATGCCTCTTACGGCACGAGTGATTTTTGTGTAATGAAATACGAGGCTAAAGCAGAAAAAGATTCTGGGATTGCCGTCGGCACCATTCAAGCCTGGGGCTGTGATACAGATAGTGATCCTGGAAGCGGGGGTGATGCCTTTTGTAGTGGTGTGAGCGCAGACTGGGTGGCTGCTTTAGCTCCCACTGAACAATACACGCCTGTGGCCAAAGTAGCGGGGCGACCATGGCGGAGTATAAGCCGCAATGAAGCCGAAGCAGAATGTCTGTCCTTAGGTGCAGGTTATGATTTAATCACCAATGACGAGTGGCAGACTATATCTAGAAATATTGAGTTGGTTCCAGGAAACTGGAGTGAAAACAAAGTGGGCGGGGTTTCTGCTGGCAATGGCGGAACAGACAGTAACGAACTCAATAGAGGTCATGCCGATGGTGCTCCTGGAGAACCATTAGTAGCCAATGCCAGTGACGTCCAAGGTTGCGACGGTACAGGCCAAACTTGTAATGGCGGAACTCTAGGAGACTGGAACTTAGAAAAACGTACCCATAGCCTAAGTAACGGCGAAGTAATTTGGGATCTCGGCGGTAATGTATGGGAATGGGTCAAAGATGATTATATAAATGCAAGTGTATACGGGCCAAATTCTTATATCTCACAAATTACAGCCGCCACTCATACTAATGTATTTTCTCTAAGTGGTGGAACCACTACAACAGCGAGAAATGCCAAAGATCAGTTCGGACCACTTGGTAATTATACTTCACTAGCCGTAGGAGGCCTTGGTTATGGCTATTTAAATTATAACGCGGGTGCTGTTATCCGTGGGGGCGGCTGGGGCAATTACGCTTCCTCGGGCGTGTTCACGTCGCACTTGAATTACGGCCCGTCGCTCTCGGCCTACAGCCTCGGGTTTCGTTGTGTGTATCACCCCTAGTCTCGCTTAACACAATTTTAACTTAAAACAACAGGGCTATGTCGGGCTGGCAGCAGCCCTTGTAATATTGGCTCATTGGCCCTTGGAAGCTTTGCCCTTAGGCAAAGCCTTTTTCTTATGTGCCGAAGGCACACCCTTTAAAATTTTATGTTGATACGGAAATCTGCGGAAGCCTGCGGAAACATACGGAAATCAAAACCAATAAAATGCCTTAAATTTAAGCTGGTGCGGAAATGTACGGAAATTACAGAAGTAAAAATGCTCAAAAATTAGACTTATGCGGAAGTATACGGAAATGAAACTTCCGCAGATTTCCGTAAAAGCGTGGCTTGCGGAAAAACGATTTCCGCAACAGGCTATAGGGTGTCATTTTGAGAATTAAATTGATAATAATAAAACTTCTTTCTATTTCATATATTCTTCCAATTACTTCCATATTCTTTATTTATGAATTGACAAGTTTTTGAAGAAATCCCAGTAATAAACAAAATCAATGTATTCAAAAGAGGGGTGGTTTTATTGAGTGATTTTGGGATGGGCGTCGAGATGAACGTCAAAGAGGCTGCAAAAAAGATTGGTTTAACAGAAAGACAAATCAGAAATCATATCAAGGCCAAAAATATTAAAGCCATAAAGGTTGGTAAAGAGTGGTTTGTGGATACTGTTTCGGTCGCGGCTTTTATGAGTCGCTATCGCTTGGTAGAACCTATTCATCAAATAGTTCCACCAGGTGGTGATGCCGATGAAGATAATGCCGAAAGCGAAGCTGAAATACTTGAAGTTAAAAATAACAATGAAAATGAATCTCCAATAGAGAGCGAAAAAGCACCACCTGAAGAACGCGAAAAACCCAAAAAGCCAACGCAGAAAATTTTAAACTTAAGCTGCTATAAACTCTGTGTGGAGGTTTTTACTGCCTGGTCAGAATCAACTTTAGACCCTGAAATCTTTATAGAAAATGAGTTAAAATCAGGAACATTCAAATGGAAGGGGTATAGAAGTTTTTATGTTCATGATCCTAAAAAGAGGCTTATTATGTGCGCCCCTTTTATGGACAGAGTGGTTCATCACGCCATCCATAGGCTGGTGGAGCCCATGATTGACCCCTTGATGTCAGATAGTGTTTTTGCTTGTAGAAAAAAGAGGGGCAATCGAAGGGCGGCAGTCGCGTTGTGGAAAGTTTTAGAAAAATTTGGCCCAGATCGCTTTACCATGAAACTTGACGTTTCCAATTATTTTCAAAGCATTAATCATAATATTTTACTCAATCAATTCTTAAGCTGTCTTCCAGACCCGAGTATAGATAACTTACTTTTTAATCTATTAAAGTCACAGCTAGAATTTTCAAAGTTGGGAACTGGGATTCCCATTGGCAATTTAACCAGCCAACTTTTTGCCAATTTTTATTTAATTACTGCTGATAGGCTAGCAACGAAAGCCTTAGGTTTGGATTATTATTGGCAGCAGAAAAAAATTGAAATCAGTGATGTATTTTATATTCGTTATATGGATGATTTAGTTTTGGTGGGGAGAAGCAAAAAGACTGTATTGGATGCTGTTGA
>CAZCYD010000026.1:0-35637 GCA_964502735.1 uncultured Pseudobdellovibrionaceae bacterium | reverse complement strand
CTTACAACGTGCCATAGCTTCTTGTTTAAACTCTGTACTGTAAGACTTTTTTGAACTTTTCCTCTTTTCCACGATTCTCTCCTCCTATTGGGGGTAAATCGTTCACTAAAATTTGTCCAGTACTTTTGGGGATGTCCATACCAATCCAAAAAAATAATCGTCTAAAATTTTGTGAATCCACCTCATGCTCACACAGCCGCAGCCTTGAGGCTGCGGAACTGCGCGTGAAGTGCATTCACAAAATTTTAGACGATTATTTTTTTGGATTGGTATTAGAATCGAACAAAGGCGAGCAGTGTCATTTCTACGTTCTCCGATTTAAACTTCCAAAGATCGCTGCGATTCACATCATTGACTGCATTGTCAGAAATCTGAAATATAAAATTTGTTGTTTCATTCAGTTCAAAGGCAATTTGTGGGCCAATTTTGTATTCGTGCACATTAGCCCGATCTCGCCCTCTATTTACATCAGACTTATTATAATAAATATCTTCCCAACCCATTTGAAAACCGTAACTTAAACCCATTCTAGCTCTGTACCAAATGTTAAACCAGTGATCATAATGAAACTGTTTTGTTCTGGAGGCTATTCCACTAACTTCAAAACCATTTTCATCAACAAAAGAATTTTCATAGGCGGTTTGCGACTGATAAAAATAATTTAATTTTGAGATATATTCGACGACAATTTGTGAGCTTATATATTTAGATAAAATAAAATCATTTCTAAATCTCGATATCATCTTAGTTAGTCGTGAGTGCTCACTAGTTGGTGCGTAGGCGCGTCCTTCCCAAAAAACACCAATATCAAATGGTAATAAAATTAAGTTGTAATTCATAAAGCTCACAAAAATATCTTGGAGCATCAGCTCCTGCTCGTTATTGCGATTTCTACCAAATTCATCAAACCCCGCCGTGCTATAAGTAAAGGGCAGCCGGAACGCCACCTTCGTATTTTTTCCAGTTCGGTAGGAGGCCGTCACAAAATTATAGGTGCTTAAACGCCCTCCTCCTTCCTTTTGCGCCTCCAGTTCAGTATTGACTAGACTAAAGAAACTGTAAGCCCATGGAGAAAATTTTGTATTGAATTTTTCTTGAACACTAATGCTTGCCGAAACTTGAGAGACATTTGTTAAAACCAAGAGGAACCAACATAATGGAGTGGATATAAAATGAAGTAAACGTGAGGTTGAGGTTGGTGCTGAGGGTAAAGGTGATGCGGAATCCGTCATTATTTCTCTCCTAGATATTCAAAGAAAACTACATTTACATTTTTAGAATTTTCATTTCTCAGTCTATTCTCTAAAAATGCAAGATCCTCGTTTATGGCCTGCAAGGTGACCTCGTTCTCAAACATTTCTAGATTTCTCTTAAGAGTCTCTATATTTAAAACGAGTATTTTTCTAACTTTTACTCTGCCCAATTTTTCTGATTTATTTCCCGTGCTAATCTCGACAACCTGCCCAATCTGATGGCAATTTTTTACCCCCCTATTGAGTAGGGCCACCAATTGACCTCCCTTCATCGCATTAATCTTGGTGTGGTGTATTCGAAACTCTCGCCAAACTTCTGTACCACATGAGGCCCATAGCTCTCCCTCTTTATCAAGAGTAATTATAGCTCCCAAATTTAATTCATTTTCTATTTCACCTTCCACATTCTGTTTTTGCCTTATATTCGCTTCTAGCGAAGAGGTGCCTGGCACATATTTGGCGACAACAACATGAACGACATTCTGATGACGTGGTTGCATACGGGCAGTAACCCTTTCCACGTCATCATTTTTAAGGCTGTAAGCTTTGCCCTGCACACGAAGATTTCTTTCTTTTTGTAGCTGATCTACACTCAATAAGCTCACTCCCACCACTTCCACAAAACCGAGGGAACCATTTGTTTTTATTCTGTCGTTTTTTATAAAGACCTTTGACCCTACTCGATGACAGTTTTTATACCCACTCTGCACCAATACAATCTGCTCATTCAAAATGAGAGCCTCGTAGTCATTTTCGTGAACACTCAAATCCTGCCAATCAGAATCCCTTTCCAGGCAAGTGGATAATCGCTGCCCATCCGCATCTAGAGTGTACACTTCGCCTTCCATGAGCCTTTGTTTTAGAGTTTTTATATGTATATCTCGGGGGCCACAGGAACTCGCCACAACTAAAACAAAAAATAAGATTATAGATTTGAAAAAATATACGAAATATAAAGCTTTGCCTGTTCGTCGTCTCAAGTTCTCCCCCCACATAAACCGATTCATCTGCTAAACTCCCTTAATCAGAAGCTATCAGTATAAACCCTCTCTCTGAGAGGCAATGTATTTGAATTTTCTACCAAAAACTAGGGAATTTCTGACTTTCTATAAAACTCACAGAAATCAAATAGTTTTGCCCTGTAAAGACTACCTGATCACAATCTA
Source organism: uncultured Pseudobdellovibrionaceae bacterium (assembly GCA_964502735.1). Classification (GTDB taxonomy): domain Bacteria; phylum Bdellovibrionota; class Bdellovibrionia; order Bdellovibrionales; family UBA1609; genus JACKAN01. Next base: position 33,218 of record CAZCYD010000026.1, on the reverse strand, counting down.
GGTCTGCCCAGGTCTGCGTGAATCCAAGAGATCAAGAAATGGACCCCAATAACTGTTGTTTCTATAAAAAATTTAATCGATCTAATAAAATAAATCGATTTATAAATAAAAAAAGGGACAAATACAATTTGTCCCTTTTTACAAGCTTACTAAAAAGCAATAGCACAAAGCTTTCGTCTATCTATTCTTTGCCCTATTGGCCTTTCTAGAAGCCTCTTGAATTTTTCTAACTGTCTTTTTCTTTTTGATGGCTCTCTTTTGAGCTAACTTCATTACCTTTTCTTTTGCTGCATCAGCCGCGACCGTGTTTTCAGTCGTAGGCTCTGGAAGTTTGTAATCAACAAACTCTATAAAAGCCATCTCGGCCTTGTCTCCAGGACGCGCTCCGATTTTAATGATGCGTGTGTAACCACCAGGCCTGTCGCTAAATCTTTTTGAAAGATCATTAAAGATAGTTGAGACCGTATTGGTATTAGGGTACCTGGCTGCCAAAATTCTTCTCGCATGCACAGAATCTTTTTTACCATAGGTAATTGCTTTCTCAACATGTCGTCTTAGCTCTTTTGCTTTCGCAACTGTTGTGCGTATACGACCATGTTCCACTATGGAATCTACAAGACCACGAATCAAGGCCTTTCTGGCATCTGGTCTGCGTCCGAATGAATGTGTTTTTGCTCTATGTCTCATCTTACTATTCCTTCTATTCCTCTTTTTTACTAACCCTTAATTACTGCTGATGGGTATTTGAAGCGTCTGAAGCCGTATTCACTGACGCTGTTGTAACCGGAGCTGAAGAGGCCACAGTAGGACGTGGAGCATTTGGATCCCATCCTGGAGGCGGCCAACCATCAATCTTCATGCCTAGGTTTAGTCCCATTTGAATCAGTATTTCTTTAATCTCATTCAATGACTTACGACCAAAGTTTTTGGTTTTCAACATTTCAGCTTCAGAGCGAACAACCAACTCGCCAATATAACGAATGTTTGCATTCTTTAAGCAGTTTGCACTGCGAACTGACAACTCAAGGTCATCGACAGATCTGAATAAGTTGTCATTGAGTTTTGGAGAACTCACGTGCACTTCTTCTTCGTCTGGCTCAATGGACTCGTCAAAAGTTACGAACACCTGCAGTTGTTCTTTAAGAATTTTTGAGCCAAGAGCTACAGCTTCTTCAGGCCTCAAAGACCCATCCGTCCACACTTCCATAGTTAAGGCGTCGTAATCAGTTCTCTGCCCTACTCGAGCATTGGAAACTTGATAGTTAACTCTGCGAATGGGGCTGTGTAGAGAGTCTACCGCGATATAACCTACAGGCATCTCGTTTTTGTGACTGTCTGCCTCTTGATAACCCCTACCGTAAGAAACAATAATCTCAGCTTCAAAGTTGGCACCGTTCCCTAAAGTTGCAATATGGTGATCTTTATTTAAAACTTCAACCTTGTCGGAAATTTGAATATCAGCACCTGTAACTGTTCCAGGACCAGATTTTTTTATTCTTAAAGTCTTGGGTTCGGCATCATATTGACGAAATCTTAAGCCTTTTAGATTAAGGATAATGTCTGTTACATCCTCTAAAACCTCAGGAATAGTACTGAACTCATGCAATACTCCTTCGAACTTCACCGCTGAAACAGCAGAACCCATCATAGAGCTTAAAAGGACTCTTCTAAGGGAATTGCCTAAAGTCACACCATAGCCCCTCTCTAAAGGCCTAACTGCAAACTTGCCATAGCTATCGGTCAATGAGTCTCTGTCGACATCAAAGCCTTTTGGTTTAATGAGTTCTCTCCAAAACTTGTAATAATGTGTCTGCATGCTTTCTCCTAAAAGAGATTAAATTTAAATTCTTCGACGTTTCGGTGGACGGCAACCATTGTGTGGAACTGGCGTTACATCTCTCATTGATGTAATTCTCAGTCCCGCATTTGCAATTGCTCTAACTGCAGGCTCACGACCCGCGCCCGGTCCGTTCAAAAACAACTCTACAGATTTTAGCCCACTCTCTTGGGCTTTTTTAGCAGCATCTTCTGCGGCCATTTGTGCGGCAAAAGGAGTTCCCTTACGGCTACCCTTAAAACCTAGCATGCCAGCTGTAGACCAACATACCGTACCACCAGCAGGATCTGTTATTGTCACTATCGTGTTTCCAAAACCTGCCATCACATAGCACTTTCCATGAGGAAGGCTCTTTTTTTGTTTCTTTTTCGTCACTTTTTTTACAGACATTCACTCACCCTCTAAATAGCTTTCTTCTTATTAGCAACAGTCTTTTTAGGCCCTTTTCTTGTGCGAGCATTCTGACGAGTGCTTTGCCCTCGAACTGGCAAACCCTTCCTGTGCCTCAAACCTCTATAGCAACCTAAATCCATTAATCTCTTGATTGATAAACTCACTTCTCGTCTGAGATCACCCTCTACTTTCAAACTTGAATCTATTATAGAGCGAAGCTTTACAAGCTGCTCATCACTCAAAGAGTCTGTTCTTAAGTTTGCGGCGAAGCCTGCTTCTTTACAAATTTCTCTAGCTCTAGAACGCCCTATTCCGAAAATGTACGTCAGAGAAACTTCTATTCTTTTATTTCTAGGAATATCTACACCTGCAATACGTGCCATATCATCTTAACCTTGTTTTTGTTTGTGTTTAGGGTTTTCGCAAATAACTCTGATATGCCCCTGGCGTTTTATCACTTTGCACTTTGGACACATTTTTTTTACTGAAGCTCTTACCTTCATTTTAAACTCCACTAAGTCATTGATTTGACTCAATAAATCCTATTTTCTACAGGCCACTAAAACTTGCGAACGCCAAGCCTACCACGATGGCAAAGCCAAGTCCAGTTTCTTCATAGAAAATTTTAATTTAACACCTTCATAACACGAGCGAAAACTTCTTCAGCCGAGCCCGTACCATCTACCTCTACTAAGTTCCCTGTTTGTCTGTAAAAATCTTTAACTGGAGCCGTTGACTCCTCGTAAACTTTTAGCCTGTTCTCAATAGCTTCAAGCTTATCATCGGAACGCTGAACGACCTCTCCCCCACACTCATCACAAATACCTTCCTTTTGGGAAGGTTTGGATTTGATGTGAAACACCGCTCCACACTGTTTACAAACTCTTCTTCCTGTTAACCTCTCCGTTAACAGATTTCTGGCAACTTCAAAAAAAATAACCTTATCGATCTTTTTTCCCACTTTTTTCGAAAGACCGGCCAAAGCCTCGGCTTGAGCCACAGTCCTTGGAAATCCATCTAAAATAAAACCCCGTTCCCCAAGTCTAGAAAAAACGTCCTCAACCATACTTATGGTCACGGAGTCTGGCACAAGATTACCGGCATCAATATACTTTTTAGCCTCTAAACCAAGAGGCGTTTCATTTTTTAAATTATAACGAAACAAATCTCCTGTACTAATGTGTGAAAGGCTAAACTTCTCAACTAATAAATTGGATTGAGTTCCCTTTCCCGCTCCAGGAGGTCCAAATAAAAGTATGTTCATTAATACTGCACCCTGCGACTTTTAATTTTTACGCCCTTCATCATTGAGTCATACTTGGCAGTAAGCAGGTGTGACTGAATCTGTTGACTTGTGTCCAACGCCACTCCGACCAAAATTAACAAGCTTGTTCCTCCAAAATAAAATGGCAGATTTGCTTGATCAACAAGAAGTGTTGGAAGAATACAAATTGCACTCAGATAGATAGAACCCGAAACAGTCAAACGATCAAGCACCCGCTTAATGTAATCTGCCGTATTTTTGCCCGCTCTAATACCAGGAACAAAACCACCGTATTTTTTTAAATTGTCTGACACCTCATTGGGGTTAAAAACAATTTCTGTATAGAAAAAACAAAAGAAAATAATAAGGGCTACAAAAACAACATTGTATATAGCACCCGTCGGAGTCAATTGCTGCTGAAGGTTTTGAACCCATGGCGTATCAATAAATTGAGCCATAGTAGCGGGAAACATCAACAAACTGGATGCAAATATCGGAGGGATCACACTGGCAAAGTTGACCTTCAGTGGCAAGTGACTTTGCTGCTGTTGCATAGCCTGTCGGCCTTGGCCCCGTTGAGAATATTGAATAGGAATCCTGCGCTGTCCAACTTCAACAAAAATGATTGCTGAAATAACAAAAATCATAAACAACACAACAGCCAAAGCTAAAACTCCACTCATATTCCCAGAACTTACTGCGCTCAGCAAATTCATGGTTCCCCCAGGTATACTCGCCGCGATACCGGCGAAAATGATGAGACTCGCACCGTTGCCAACTCCTCGCTCTGTGACCTGCTCTCCAATCCACATAACAAAACAAGTTCCAGCAGTAAGAGTTACGATTGTGAGAATTTTAAAGGGTATAAATCCAAAATATGGGGTTGTAACCAGCTCCTGACCTTGCGGACTTGTTGATGTGGCCAACCAAGAAGCCATAGCGTAGCCTTGAATTAAGGCTAACAAAATGGTCGCGTATCTTGTATACTGATTAATTTTTCTTCGCCCTTGCTCACCCTCTTTTTTAAGGGCTTCAAGATATGGAACTGCTGATTGTAGTAATTGAAAAATGATAGATGCAGAAATATAGGGCATAATCCCCAGGGCGAATACGCTGAATCGCTCTAAAGCACCACCTGTAAAAGTATTGAAAAGACCAAAAATCCCCCCGCTCTGAGCTTGAAAGAATTCAAGAACGGCACTCCCATCAACCCCAGGAGTGGGAACCGCAACTCCAATTCTGTATATTGCTAACATTCCAAGCGTAAAGAGTATTCTGTTTCTTAAATCTTTAGGTAATACTGCTGCATCTGTCGCTGCCACTATTTAATAACCTCTGCTGTTCCGCCAGCTGCTTCAATAGATTTTTTTGCTGCTTCACTAAACTTGTGAGCACTCACTTTCATAGACTTGCTGAACTCGCCATTGGCCAGAACTTTCACCAAGCCTTTGCCAACAAGCCCCGCCGCTCTAAGAGTTTCTGGCGTTACTTCTCCATTAAAATTGTTCAACTGACTTAAATTTACAATGTTATACGTCGTTTTAAAGTTGACGTTAGTAAATCCAAACTTCGGCATTCTTCGAGCCATAGGTGTTTGTCCACCTTCAAAACCTCTTCTGATAGGGGCACCTGATCGGGCTTTTTGCCCCTTATGTCCCTTACCAGCTGTTCCGCCCCAGCCAGAACCATCTCCTCTACCCACTCGTTTTTTACTGTGGGTTGAACCTCTTTTGGGCATTAACTCTGCTAATAAACTCATCTGATACTCCGATTACTCTTCAATTTTAACGTCTAATAAATGTTGCATCTTAAAAATTTGTCCGCGATTTGCAGGATTATCTTTAACTACAACTTCATCATTAATCTTTCGCAAGCCTAAACACCTAACCGTGTCTTTTTGGCTAGGGTTGCTACCTATCAAACTCTTTTTCAGTCTAACTCTAAATGATTTCACCATATTACCTTCTCCAACTACTTCGCTTGCTTAGTGTCCACTAACTGACTTAAACCATCAAGAGTGGCTCTGACAGCATTGTGAGGATTGCGAGACCCTACACACTTTGTGAGAATCTCCTTAATACCTACAGACTCTAAAACAGCTCTAACTGGTCCTCCAGCTATAACTCCCGTTCCTGGAGCGGCAGGCATCATAAGAACTCGTGCAGATCCGAACTTTCCAACAACCTCGTGATGAATTGTCCTATTTTCCTTTAAACTAAAGCTTTTTAGTTCTTTTTTGGCTATGCGACTGGCCTTTCCAATGGCTTCAGGGACTTCTCCAGCTTTACCTGTTCCAAAACCCACTTCACCTTTACCATTTCCAGCAACAACGAGTGCAGCAAAAGAAAAACGTCTACCACCTTTAACAACTTTTGCTACGCGATTAATTGCAACAACTCGCTCTTGGACTTCTTGTTGAGTTTCCACTAATATTCTCTCCCTTAAAAGTTTAATCCTGCCTCACGAGCCCCATCAGCAATAGCCTGAATACGACCGTGGTACAAATAGCCACTTCGATCAAAAACAACATTTTTAATATTTTTTTCTAAAGCTTTTTTGGCAATCTCCTGTCCGACAGCTTTAGAGCCCTCTTTATTATTTTTAGCACCTAATTTAAGAGAAGAGGCCGCAACAAGAGTTGTTCCAGTGGTGTCGTCCACCAACTGTGCATACATGTGCTTACCACTTCGAAAGACACAAAATCTAGGCCTGTCTTGTGACCCATTTATTTTGCGACGAATTTTCACCTTGTTCTTAGTTCTAGATATAACTTTTGAACTCGATTTTTTGTTAAACTTTAACTTCACTTCACACCTCTTTAAACATCAACCTATACGCAACAAACTATAAGTCTCAACCTATTTACCGGCAGACTTACCCGCTTTTCTTCTGATTTGTTCATCCTCATAACGAATACCTTTACCAAGAAAGGGCTCAGGCGGACGGTAGCTTCTAATTTTTGCAGCCACCTGACCTACAACTTCGCGGTCGTAACCCGTAATTTGAACAATCGTCTGTTTATCAACTTTAATTTCTATGCCTTCTGGAATCTCAAACACTACAGGATGACTAAACCCTAAGGCCAACTCTAACTTGCGCCCAGAAACAGAAGCTCGATAACCTACACCATTAAGAATAAGAGTTTTGGACCAGCCCTGACTCAAACCAGACACAGCATTTTGAACAAGAGCTCTAAACATACCGTGGAAGGCACGAGTCTGAGGCTCATCGTTTTCCCGAGTTAAAATGATCTTTCCATCTTCAATGGTGGCCTTGATCGAAGGTTTTAACTCAAACTGCTTAAAACTCTTTCCGCCTTCAATCTTTAAAAGATTTCCTGATATAGAAACCTTAACTTTATCATTTAAATAAACTGGTGCTTTTCCTACCCTTGACATAACAACCTACCATACCTTGCAGAGAAGTTCACCGCCAACATTATTATCAGTCGCTTCATCTCCGCTCAAAATACCTTTATTTGTACTCAAAATAGCCAACCCGTATCCAGATCTCACTTTTGGAATTTCGCTAGCCTTTACATAAATTCTACGACTAGGGCGACTTACTCGAGAAAGGTGCTTTATAACCGGCTCACCCTTTTCATTGTATTTCAAATAAACACGCATCATGCCCTGCTTACCGTCTCTCGCAACCTTAAAGTCTCGGATATAACCCTGGTTTTGCAAAACCTTTGCGATACCTTGTCTCACTAAAGAGCTTGGGATATCCACTTTTTCGTGTTTGGCCATTCCAGCATTTCTAATTCTTGTTAAGAAGTTTCCAATAGTATCCATTAATTTCTCACTCCTAAATTACTGCTTTCTGAAAGGGAAACCAAGTGCCTCTAGTAAAGCTCTTCCCTCTGCGTCTGTTTTTGCCGTTGTCCCAATTGTAATATTCATTCCTCTAATCTGATCAACTTTATCGTAGTCAACTTCAGGGAAAACAATTTGTTCTTTTAAACCCATATTGTAGTTGCCTCTGCCATCGAAACCCTTTGGCGAAAGCCCTCTAAAGTCTCGCACTCTAGGAATAGTCAGATGGACAAGCTTCTCAAGAAAGGACCACATTTTTTCCCTTCTCAGCGTCACCTTTGTTCCAATGGGCATACCCTCGCGCAGTTTGAAGTTTGCAATAGCCTTTTTAGCCTTTGTGACAACCGCTTTTTGGCCCGTAATAGCCGTCAACTCTTCACGTGCTGTTTCCAATAGTTTAGGATTTTTTACAGCTTCTCCCATACAAACGTTCAATGTGATTTTCTCAATGCGTGGGATATCCATAACATTTTTTAAGCCCAGCTCTTTTTGTAGAGCTTGCACCACTTCTGTTTTGTAAGTCTTTTCTAAGTTTCTCACGTCCTTCTCCTTACAGCACTTCGGGAGCAAGAGATACAATCTTTACAAAAGACTTTGCTCTTAACTCTCTCGCAACAGGACCAAAAATACGAGTGCCAATTGGCTCCTTGTTATTATTGATCAGTACCGCCGAATTTTCATCAAAACGTATATAAGTTCCATCTGAGCGCCTGACCTTACTTATTGTTCTCACAATAACAGCCTTGGCTACATCACCTTTTTTTACTTTAGATTTAGGTAGTGCATCTTTTATGGAAACCACGATTATATCGCCAACAGAAGCTGTTCGCCGACGAGTTCCACCCAAAACCTTAATACACTGAACTTCTTTGGCTCCTGAATTGTCAGCGACTCGTAGACGCGTTTGCATTTGTATCATTTTTATATCCTCTTACTTCAAAACTTCTAAAAGTTTCCAACGTTTAGTCTTACTCAGAGGGCGCGTCTCGTAAATTACGACTTTATCACCCATCTTTGCTGTGTTCTTTTCATCATGTGCTTTAAATACGGAAGATTGTCTAATGTACTTTCCATATTTTTTGTGTCTAACTGACCTATAAGCCAAAACAGAAATTGTTTTGTCCATTTTGTCACTAATAACTTCACCTGTTAATGTGATCAAACGGCCTCTGCCATTTACTTCAGACATCTTCTACCTCTTTATCGCGCTAACTTCGCATTTATGGCTGTTTGCACACGAGCTAGGTCTCTTCTTTTTGCTCGCACAGAAACAGGGTTTGCCAACTGACCTAACGAGAGCTTCATTTTTGATTCAAAAAAATCTTCACGCATGCTCTTCATTCTCTTTCTTAATTCTTCTACTGTTAAATCTTTAATCTCTGAGTACTTCACAACTACTCCCGAACAATAAATTTTGTTTTTACAGGCAACTTGTGAGCAGCTAGGCGAAACGCTTCTTCAGCTTGCTGTCTAGTTACACCATTAATTTCAAATACAATTCTTCCCGGCTGCACCAAGGCCACCCAGTATTCAGGGCTTCCTTTTCCGCTTCCCATTCTCACTTCTGCTGGCTTTTTAGTGATAGGACGATCTGGGAAGACTCGCGTCCACATTTTTCCGCCTCTTTTAACTGAACGACTAATAGCAATACGCCCAGCCTCAATTTGACGAGAAGTTAACCGACCACTTTCCACAACAGCCAAAGCAAAATCGCCAAAATTGATGTCGCTACCTCTGGTAGCCAAACCAGTAAAGCGCCCTCTATGCTGCCGTCTCCATTTTACACGCTTAGGACTTAACACGACCTGCCTCCTCTATTTCTTTAGTAGAAAGAACATCTCCACGGTAAATCCAAACCTTGACACCAATTATTCCGTAACCCGTTAAAGCCTCAGCTACACCATAATCAATATCTGCTCTTAATGTATGGAGTGGAACACTCTTTTCGTTGTACCACTCTGTTCTTGCGATTTCAGCACCATCAAGACGTCCGCTCACCATGACCTTAATTCCTCGAACTCCACTGCGAACGGAGGCAGCCATTGCTTTTTTCAGAACCCTTCTCCAAGAAATTCTTTTTTCCAACTGAAGGGCGATATTTTCGGCAACCAATTGGGCGTCTAAATCGGGCTTTCGCACTTCCTGAATATTAACAAAAACTTCATTGCTTGTTTGCTTTTGCAAATCAGCCTTCAGCGCATCAATTCCAGTGCCTTTCTTTCCGATAACAACGCCAGGACGAGCCGTCGAAATTATGACTTTCAACTTTTTAGCTGCCCTCTCCATTTCTACTTTTGCCACGCCCGCATGCTTGAGCTTTTGCTTTATATATTGTCTCAGCTTGTAGTCTTCTTTAATGTTATCTACATACGACTGACCTTTGGCGAACCAACGAGAGTCCCACGTTCTAATAACTCCAACTCTTAGCCCTATTGGATTAACTTTTTGACCCATTGATTCTACCTCTCGTCCAGTGTTAGGTTTATGTGACTTTGCTTCTTTTTAACCATAAAGGCCCTTCCTTGTGCTCGCGGCTGAAATCTTTTAAAAGAAGGTCCTTCGTCAACAGTTATAGTTTTGATGTAAAGATTGTCCACATCGATGACTTTTTTATCCTCAGCATTCGCCACAGCTGATTCGATAAGTTTTTTCATCATTCCCGCCGACTTTTGCTTCATGAAGGTTAGAGCGCGAATGGCTTCGTTGACATCCATTCCTCTCACCAAATCGGCCACAATCCTGGCTTTAAAGGCCCCAACTCTCGCATATCTAAGCTTTGCTTTCACTTCCATAACTAACTACCCTTTTTTCTTATCTGCGCCGTGACCATGAAAAGTTCTTGTTGGAGCAAATTCCCCAAACTTATGACCTATCATGTTCTCCGAAATATGAACGGGAACAAACTTTTTACCATTGTGTACAGCAAAAGTTAAACCCACCGCATCTGGAGTTATCGTTGATCTTCTGGACCAGGTTTTAATCACTTTTTTATCGCCACTATCCACTGCTTTATCAATTTTTGCCATCAAATGGTGATCTACAAATGGACCTTTTTTTACTGATCTTGCCACTAAATTCTCCTCACCTATTTACTCTTGCGATGCTTAACAATCATGTTGTTAGTTCGCTTATTGTTTCGAGTTTTATATCCCTTACAAGGCTGCCCCCATGGACTCACAGGATGATGCCCTTTACCAACACCTTCACCACCACCGAGAGGATGATCAATTGGATTCATGGCCATACCGCGAACAGTTGGACGCTTACCCATCCAACGAGACCTTCCCGCTTTACCGATATTTATGTTCTCATTCTCTGTATTTCCAACCTGACCAATTGAGGCCTTACATACAGAAAGAACTTGTCTAACTTCCCCAGACGGCAGTTTAACCTGGCAATACTCACCCAACTTAGCTGCCAAAATAGCTGAAGCTCCCGCTCCACGAGCCATTTGACCTCCCTTACCGGGCCTCAACTCTATGTTATGAATTGTGGTTCCAGTTGGGATCTTTGAAAGGGGCAGACAGTTTCCTGGCTTTATATCTGCTGTTTCTCCAGACAAAACGGTGTCACCAACTTTTAATCCTACAGGACAAATAATATAGGACTTAGTTCCATCGGCATAATTAAGTAAAGCAATGCGACTAGTTCTATTTGGATCGTACTCTATAGCTGCAACCTTAGCTGGAACGTCGATTTTTATTCTTTTAAAATCAATCAGTCTATATCTACGCTTATGGCCACCGCCCTTGTGACGGATTGTGATTTGACCATGATTTCCTCGAGCGGCTTTTTTTGTTAACCTTTCAGTCAAAGCTCTCTCAGGCTTTTTCTTAGTCAAATCTGAAAAGTCGTATCCAGACATTCCTCTTCGACCTGGAGATGTAGGGCTGTAGTTCTTTATTGCCATTTTTATGCTCCCTCAAACAACTTAATTTTTTCACCTGGAGCTAGTTTTACCATAGCTTTCTTCCAGTACTGAACTTTGCTCACTCCCAACTTTGTACGCCTGGAGCGTCCACGGCAGATTGCTGTTCTTACAGATTCAACTTTTACTCTAAAAAGTTTTTCTACCGCATTTCTAACCTCAACTTTAGTGGACTTTTTATCTACCTCGAAAACGTAAACACCATTTTCTGCAAGCATACTATTTTTTTCTGAAATCAAAGGCTTTTTAATTGTGTTATACATCAGTTCTTCTCCACTCCACAACGCTTCTCAATGGCCGCAAGGCTGTCTTTGCTAATCACGGCATTGTTAAACTTTAAAAGATCATAAACATTCAAACCCTCTACAGTGTAGTAGCGGCAGGAATCAATATTTCTAGTCGCCCGATCAAAATTGTTATCAATTGAAGAGGATACCAGCACAGACTTCACTGCAGAAAGATTTTCCAATGATTTAAAAGCGTCTTTTGTTTTTCCAGTCTCAGAAGATATGTTATCCACAACCTTTAATCTACCTTCGGCCATAAGGTACGATAAAGCTGATCTCAAACCCAATTGCTTCACTTTTTTAGGAAGATCGTACTCGTAATCTCTAGGAGTAGGACCAAAGGTAACTCCTCCACCAGCAATCAAAGGAGACTTTTGAGTTCCTCTTCGCGCATTACCTGTACCCTTTTGCTTGTAGGGTTTTTTACTTGTGCCAGAAACTTCACTTCGCGTTTTCGCTTTGTGCGTTCCCTGTCTCCTTTTAGCCAACTGCCAGCGCACAACAGTGTGAAGAATATCTTTTCTTACTGGGGCCTCAAAAACTGCAGGGTTTAAATCTGCAGTACCCACTCTTTTATTATTCCAATCCAAAACATCTACAGTCGCCATAATCTACACCTTCATCAACTTAACTAAAGTGTTTCTAGCTCCTGGGACAGCTCCTTTAACCAAAAGAACATTCTCCTCAGGCATTACATCTACAATCTCAACATTTTTTACCGTTATATTTTCAAAACCAAAATGACCTGGCAATTTTTTTCCAGCAATCACCCGACCTGGCCACGTTCTGTTTCCAACTGATCCCGGCTGCCTATGAAAGTGAGATCCGTGAGAGGCTGGACCACCCCCGAAACCCCATCTTTTCAAAACGCCGGCAAAGCCTCTACCTTTAGATTTGGACGTAAGCTTGACTCGATCGCCCCTAGAAAAGGTGTCTATATTGACCTTGTCTCCAACTTTTACACCCGCAGGCAAAGACTGTCTAATTTCAAAAACGTACTGAGCTCCATTTTCAAAGCCCGCAGACTTTAAATGACCACTCTCAGCCTTATTGGAGTTTTTTGCTTTTTTAGGTCGAGATGCAATCTGCACAGCCTCGTAACCTTCTTTTTCCTTTGTTTTTATTTGCGTAACTATCCATGGCTCAAACTTGAGAACAGTTACGGGAATCATCTCCCCACCACTCCCATACACTGAGGACATTCCCAACTTGGTCGCAAAAGCGCCCTCTAACTTCAAAGAGGATTTCTCCGTCTGAGATCCTTGTTGTTCGCTTGTATTTTCCACCATTGCCTCTACTCCAATTAATCTGCTTGTAATTTAATTTCTACGTCTACCCCGGCCGACAAATCCAGCTTCATAAGTTGATCTATTGTTTGCTGTGTGGGGTCTAAAATGTCCAACAATCTCTTGTGAGTTCTAATTTCGAACTGCTCTCTTGATTTTTTGTCTACGTGGGGCGACCTTAAAACTGTGTATCTATTTATTCTCGTTGGCAAAGGTATTGGTCCCGCAATACTTGCACCCGTGCGACGTGCTGTTTCTACAATTTCACGAGTCGATTGGTCTAATAACTTGTGGTCAAACGCGCGTAAACGTATCCTGATTTTCTGACTTTGCATCTCTACTCTCTTTAAACCTAGGTTTATATGTTTTCAGATGTAATTCCTGCTGGATCTACTCCCTATGAGTGTCGAAGCTCAGTATCTCTACAAAATGCCGATTGAGAGCATGTTTGAAAGACTTAAGACTTAAAACCCAATACCTACAGGTACTACAGACGGGCGAGTATGCTTTAACAATTAGCAGTTTGTCAAAGACTTATTCTTATTTTTTTGTCCCTCTATTTTCTTTCGACTTTACTTTCGTCTTTCGACTCAAATTTCTGTTTTATTGATCACATTTTCCGCCAGTTTACCATTCGCTAAATTCTTCCCAGACTGGAAAGGATTTCCTTTTCAACTTTCGGCGGAACCAGCTCATATTGTAGAAATTCCATGGCAAAGCTAGCTCTTCCTTGGCTCATAGACCGGAGGTCTGTAGCGTACCCAAAAAGCTCTTTTAATGGAGCTTCGGCCTCAATGACTTGAGAACCATGGCGACTGTACATATTGTTCACTTTTCCTCTTCGACTGTTTAAGTCCCCAATAATACTACCCATATAGTCCTCTGGGGTAATGACCTCCATCTTGAATATTGGCTCAAGCAACTGAGAGGAATTGTTGCGCAATGCATCTCTTGCCGCGTTGGCCGCGGCCACCTTACAGGCTATTTCAGAAGTTTGACCCTCGAAATATGTAAACCCAACCAAAGATATTTTAATATCCATAACGGGGTACCCCGCCAAGCAGCCTATTTCAGCTGACTCACGAGAGGCCAATTCAATGCTTCGCAAAATTTCTTTAGTTAAAAAGCTGTGCTGAACTCGACTTTCAAATCGAACTCCTTCACCCCGGCTCAGAGATTCAACCTCAAACTCTAATTCAACTTTCTGCAGCTTTCCACTAATCTCCCTTTCAAAAGCTCCCCGCCCCCTTGATACCCCCAATAAGGTTTCACGGTAAGAAACTTGTGGCTTGCCAACATTAGCGGAAACTTTAAACTCTCTTTTAAGTCGATCCACCAGAATTTCCAAATGCAACTCACCCATACCAGACAAAAGCATTTGCCCCGTCTCTGCATCTGTTCGGACGTGGCAAGACGGATCTTCCTTCTGCAAGCGATCCAAAGATTGGATCATCTTTTCTTGATCGGCGCTAGATTTGGCTTCTATAGCTACCGAAATCACTGGCTCCGGCAACTGGATACTCTCAAGAACAACCCTTTTTCTCGTTTCACAAAGGGTATCACCTGTACCCGTAAATTTTAAACCTACTACGGCACCAATATCTCCAGCGCGAAGCTCTTTAACCTCTTCACGAGAGTTGGCGTGCATCTTAACAAGCCTCTGAATTCTTTCTTTTTTATCTTGCCTAGGATTTAGCAACTGTGAGCCCACAGTTAGAATCCCTGAATAAACTCGAACATAAGTCAGAGAGCCGACAAACGAATCTGTGGCGACTTTAAATGCCAAGGTGACGACGGGATCGTCGTAGTTGGTTTTGCACACGATGACTTTACTCTCATTCTCTGGATCAAAACCCTCTATTGCTGGAATATCTAAAGGACTTGGTAAATAGTCAACTACGGCATCTAGAAGAGTTTGCACACCTTTATTTTTAAAAGCTGACCCACAAAGTACAGGCTGAACAGCCAATTGAAGCGTCCCAACTCGCAATGCGGCCTTAATTTCGCTAGGCGAGAGCTCCTCACCCTCCAAGTATTTTTCCATTAAATCGTCATCAAACTCCGTAGAGATTTCAATCAGTTTTTCTCTCGCTACAGCCACCACATCTGCCAGATGGGCCGGAACATCCTGAACTTCGTAAGTCTCGCCCAGCCCCTCACTTTTCCAAACCAATGCCTTATTTGCTATGAGATCAACAACTCCACAGAAGTTTTCCTCGGATCCGATGGGCCATTGAACCGGGACTGGACGCCCCTTAAGTTTTTCTTCAATAGAGCTTACTGTTGTTTCAAAACTAGCACCCACGCGATCCATTTTGTTTACAAAACAGATTCTTGGAACTTTGTATTTATTTGCCTGCCTCCAAACTGTTTCCGATTGAGGCTCCACTCCACTGACTCCATCAAAGACGGCAATCGCCCCGTCCAGAACACGCAAAGACCTTTCCACTTCAATTGTAAAATCCACGTGCCCGGGGGTGTCTATGATGCTGATTCTGTGCTGATTCCAAGCCGTCGTCGTGGCCGCAGAAGTTATGGTTATACCTCGCTCTTGCTCCTGCTCCATCCAATCCATAATGGCCGCGCCGTCGTGAACCTCACCGATTTTGTGACTCTTTCCTGAGTAATATAAAATTCTCTCTGTCGTTGTTGTTTTTCCGGCATCAATATGAGCCATAATACCAATGTTGCGAGTGAATTTTAAATCTTCGAGTTTTTTAGGTTCCAAATAATTCATAGACTATGTTTCTAAACAGATTTATTAGGAATATCAAGATGATATAATAAACAAAAGGGAAGCTAACACCGCCTCCCTTGAGTTCAACATTTTTGATAACCATGCCTGGACCATGCCTAGATTATACTTGACCGATGCTTGATTGCGGCCAGTTCCATCAAAAAGCTATCAGTAGATTACCAATTGTAGTGTGAGAATGCCTTGTTGGCTTCTGCCATCTTGTGTACGTCTTCCTTTTTCTTAATGGCATTTCCACGATTGTTGTAAGCATCCGTAAGTTCAGAGGCTAGCCTCATAGACATAGACTTTTCTCCGCGCTCGCGAGCGTAAGAAACTAACCAACGCATAGACAAAGCCAAGCGACGAGAAGGTCTCACATCAACAGGAACCTGATAAGTTGCACCACCAACCCTTCGCGATCTCACCTCAAGAGAAGGCTTCACGTTCTCAACGGCTTTCTTAAAGACGGTCAAAGGCTCTTCACCAGGAACTTTTGTTTTTAACTCTTCTAATGCACCGTAAAGTATTTTCTGAGCAATGGATCTCTTACCTTCGAGCATAAGTCTATTTACAAACTTAGATATATTTACATCGTTGTAAATGGGATCTGGCAATACTTCTCTTTTGTAATTCTTTTTCCTACGAGACATCTCTATTATCCTTTTTTAGGCCGTTTTGTTCCATATTTTGAACGGCCGCGCTTACGATTGTTGACTCCCTGTGTGTCTAAAACACCGCGAACTGTGTGGTATCTTACTCCAGGTAAATCTTTAACTCTTCCTCCACGAATAAGAACAACACTGTGTTCCTGTAGATTGTGACCAATTCCAGGAATATAAGAGTTGACTTCAAACCCATTAGACAACCTCACACGACAAACTTTTCTTAAGGCCGAGTTGGGCTTTTTAGGTGTCGTGGTAAAAACTCTTGTGCAAACGCCCCTTCTTTGCGGACAACTTGTGAGAGCCGGTGATTTAGATTTATCTTTTTGCATCTTTCGCTGCTTGCGAATTAGCTGATTAATAGTTGGCATTTATTCCTCTTCTACTTTACAAAATAAAGGCATTTTGAGGGCCGAACTTATCTCCTTGAGCCCTAAGACGTCAAGGGAAAATTACGAGGCCTCTTCACACCTCTGATTAAACCCCAAAGAATCGCTGAAAACCCCTAAAAGCCACAGCAAAACAGCCCTTTGGGGGCAAATTCAACAGCACTCAACTAGTACTGTTGGTGAGTTTGAGTCGCAGATCCTCCGGCAAAAGGCAAAGCTGAAGCAAGATGTGAATGTTCCTCCTCAATCTCAATTTCCCAGTTTTTATAACTAGGCAGCCCTGTACCAGCTGGTATCAATCGACCCATGATAATATTTTCCTTCAAACCTGACAGCTTATCTGTTTTGGATTGTATGGAGGCCTCAGTAAGTACTTTTGTTGTCTCTTGGAACGAAGCCGCTGAAATCCAACTGTCAGTACTTAAAGAAACTTTTGTAATACCCAACAACAAGGGCTCAGCAATTGCCGGCTGTCCGCCCTCCTTCATTACACGCTCGTTTTCAAGTTCAAATGTGTACTTTTCAACTTGTTCGCCCGCGATGAAATTTGTATCACCAGCCTCGACCACTTCAACTTTTTTAAGCATTTGTCTAACAATAACTTCAATATGCTTGTCGTTGATTGAAACCCCTTGAAGCCTGTAAACCTCTTGGATCTCGTTGACCAAGTAAGCAGCAAGCTCTTTATCACCTAAAACTTTTAAAATATCATGTGGGTTAGTTGAACCATCCATAAGAGCTTCACCAGCTTTTATAAATTCACCTTCACGAACCGCCACATGTTTACCTTTAGGTATAAGGTACTCTTTTTGCTCGCCAATATCGGGAGTAATAATAACTCTTTGCTTACCTTTTACGTCCTTACCAAAGGTAACGTAACCCTCAATTTCAGAGATGATTGCAGCCTCTTTTGGTTTTCTGGCTTCAAAAAGCTCTGCCACCCTAGGTAGACCCCCTGTGATATCTCGAGTTTTTGTAGTTTCTCTATGGATTTTAGCAATGATGTCTCCAGCATGAACCTCTTGATTATTATTAATTAGAAGTTGAGCTCCCACCGGGATGACGTACCTAGCTGGTATATCGCGATTAGGTAAGTTCAACTGCTCACCAGTTGATGATTTTAATAGTACAGTTGGCTTCACATCAGAAGACTTTGAATCTGTAATGATCTTAGTACTAAAACCAGTTACGGGGTCCAACTGCTCAGACATAGTCAAACCTTCTTCGATATCCTGAAATTCTATTGTCGCAGAAAGATCGGCAATAATTGGATTTGAGTAAGGATCCCACTCAGCAATAACATCGCCTTTATTGATAGTGTCACCTTCTTTGAAGTTTAGAACTGAACCATAAACAAGTTTGAAAGCTTCTCTTTCTCTTCCTGTGTTGTCAATAATAGAAGCCGACCCGTTTCTTCCTAAGATCGTGATCTTGCCTTTTCTATTTACAACATAGTTAACATCTTTGAGCTTTAAAACTCCCTCATGTCGGGCCGAATGAACAGACTGCTCAACTGCACGAGAAGCCGTTCCACCCAAGTGGAATGTTCTCATTGTTAATTGTGTTCCTGGTTCACCGATAGACTGAGCCGCAATAATGCCCACTGTTTCACCTAGGTTCACAGTATTACCGCGAGAAAGATCTCGACCATAACAACGCACACAAACACCCTTAGTTGCACGACAGGTGAGCGGCGAACGCAGAAGTACTCTGTCAATTCCGGCATCTTCAATTTGTTTAACCATGTACTCTGTGATTTCTTCGTCTTTCTCGACAATGACTTCTTCTGTATAAGGATCTTTGATGTCCTCTAGAGCCACACGACCAAGTATTCTATCTCCCAGAGGTTGAATAATCTCACCACCTTCAAGAAGAGGTTGGATAATCATTCCGTCTTCGGTTCCACAGTCATACTGGCTGATAATCAAATCCTGAGCCACGTCGACAAGACGTCTCGTCAGATAACCCGAATTAGCTGTTTTCAGCGCCGTATCGGCCAAACCTTTACGAGCACCGTGAGTAGAAATAAAATATTGGAGAACTGAAAGCCCTTCTCTAAAGTTTGCAGTAATTGGGGTTTCAATAATTTCACCCGAGGGTTTAGCCATCAACCCCCTCATTCCTGCAAGCTGACGAATCTGAGCTGCAGAACCCCGAGCACCAGAGTCTGCCATGATAAAGATCGGATTAAAGCTTGCGCTCTCGACTTCTTTGCCATCAACTATGATTTTTTCCCTCTCAATTTGGTTCATCATCTCTTTGGCGACCTTATCACCAGTTTGAGCCCAAATATCGACAACTTTATTGTAGCGCTCTCCATCAGTGATCAGACCTTCATCGTACTGCTGCTGAATTTCTTTAACTTGCTTTTCTGCGGCATCTAAGAGTTCAACTTTTTCTGCAGGAATAATCATGTCGTCTATACAAATAGAGACACCCGCTTGTGTAGAGAACTCAAAGCCTTTTTGCATTAGCCTATCGGCAAGAATACAAGTCGCTTTTGCCCCAGAGATACGGAAAACCGTATCAATAAAATTGGCAATTTGCTTTTTATTCATCACTTTATTAACTGTTGAGAAGGGCACATCACCAGGTAAAATACTGCCAAGAATAGCTCGACCAATACTTGTATCTTCAAGTCTTCCAGCAATTCTGACTTTGCAAGCCGCTTGCAAATCAATGCTACCTTGTTCATAGGCATAGTTAGCCTCGTCAATACTTGCAAATATCTTCCCTGTTCCTTTTGCCCCAGGACGGATTCTTGTCATCCAGTAAATACCCAAAACTATATCCTGAGAAGGGTTGATAATAGGTTTGCCGTGAGCTGGACTCAAAATGTTGTTTGTAGACATCATCAAAACGCGAGCTTCCACTTGCGCCTCAACGGACAAAGGAACGTGAACAGCCATTTGGTCACCATCAAAGTCCGCATTGAAAGCTGTACATACGAGAGGGTGAAGACGAATAGCCTTACCTTCGTGCAATACTGGCTCAAAAGCCTGAATACCAAGACGGTGAAGAGTTGGCGCTCTATTTAAAAGAACCGGATGCTCTTTTACAACCTCAGATAATATATCCCACACTTCAACAGTTTCCTGCTCAACTAATCTCTTGGCTTGCTTAATTGTTGAAGCAAAACCTCTTTCTTCAAGTTTGTTGTAAACAAAAGGTTTAAACAATTCGAGAGCCATTTTCTTAGGGAGTCCACACTGGTGAAGCTTCAAGTTGGGGCCCACCACGATCACAGAACGACCAGAATAATCCACACGTTTTCCAAGAAGATTCTGACGGAATCGGCCTTGTTTTCCTTTTAACATATCGCTCAAAGAACGCAGAGGACGTTTGTTTGGGCCCGTAAAAGTTTTTCCGCGGCGACCATTGTCTAAAAGTGCATCCACAGCTTCTTGAAGCATACGCTTTTCGTTTCTGATAATGATATCTGGGGCGTTGAGCTCCTCGAGTCTCTTAAGTCGATTATTTCTGTTTATAACTCGACGATAAAGATCGTTAAGGTCAGAAGTTGCAAATCTACCGCCATCTAGAGGAACTAAAGGTCTCAAGTCTGGTGGAATCACAGGAAGAGATGACAACATCATCCACTCAGGTTTGTTAATGGAATTTTTAAATGCCTCAACAATTTTTAACCTTTTAGATAACTTTTTAATCTGAGTCTCTGATTTTGTTTCTTTAAGGTCCATACGAATCTTGCGAGATAAATACTCACAATCCACTTTTCTCAACATCTCAAGAATAGCTTCTCCACCCATAGTGGCCTTAAAGTTTGGACCAAATTCATTGAGAGCATTTTGATAAGCCTCTTCAGAGAGAACTTGCCCCTCTTCCAATGAAGTCTCCATAGGATCAGAAACAATATAGGCTTCACAATAAAGAACTCTTTCAACGTCCTTTAAGGTCAAATCCAATAAGTTTCCAATACGGCTAGGAAGAGATCTCAAAAACCAAATGTGAGCGACAGGAGAGGCCAGTTCAATATGCCCCATTCTTTCTCTTCGCACTTTAGATTGTGTAACTTCAACACCGCACTTTTCGCACACAACTCCACGGTACTTCATTCTCTTGTACTTGCCACACAGACACTCGTAATCTTTTATGGGACCAAAAATCTTGGCACAAAAAAGGCCATCTCTTTCTGGCTTGAAGGTTCTATAGTTGATGGTTTCCGCTTTTTTTACTTCTCCAAAAGACCACTCCCTAATCATCTCAGGTGAAGCCAGAGAAACTCTGACTGCATCAAACGAAAGCGGATCTTTTGGTTTATCGAAAAAATTTAATAAATCTTTCAAGGTTTATCTCCCTTTTATAAAGTTCTTTACCAATAACAAAAACTACTGCTCGATAGTTTCATCAATTTCAACAGGAGCTTCTGTTAAAATATCTGACTCAATCAACTCAATGTTGAGACTCAAACTTTGTAGTTCCTTAATCAAAACGTTAAATGACTCAGGCAATCCTGGTTCTAAAACGTTTTCTCCTTTGACTATACTTTCGTACATTCTTGTTCTTCCTGCCACATCGTCTGATTTTACAGTTAAGAACTCCTGTAGCGAATACGCCGCACCATAAGCCTCGATGGCCCAAACTTCCATCTCTCCCAATCTCTGACCACCAAATTGAGCCTTACCACCCAATGGTTGCTGCGAAACAAGAGAATAAGGACCGATCGAACGAGCGTGAATTTTTTCTTCAACCAAATGGTGAAGCTTTAACATATACATAATTCCCACTGTTACCGGAGTTTGGAAGGGCTCCCCTGAACGGCCATCAAACAAAACTGTTTGCCCATTTAGAGGAAGCTTTGCTCTTTCCAAGAAAGACTTCACATCCTTTTCTTTTGCCCCATCAAATACTGGGGTCGCCACGTGGATTCCATTTGAAACTTTTGCTATCATTTTTTTAAGAGAATCTTCGTCTGCACTCTCGATCTCTTTGCCCAGTTTATCATCACTGTAGGCCAACTTAAGAGCTTTTCTAGCTTCTTCAGTATTCCATTTTTCCAAGTGTTCCTCGAGCTGCTTGCCAAGAGCAAGAGCTGCCCAACCCAAATGGACTTCTAGAATCTGTCCCAAGTTCATACGAGAAGGAACACCTAGAGGGTTAAGAACCATATCCACCGGAGTTCCATCTGCCATGTAGGGCATATCCTCAACAGCAAGAACCTTTGAAACAACACCCTTGTTACCATGGCGTCCAGCAAACTTGTCACCAACTTGAAGTTTTCTTTTAATGGCGACATAAACTTTAACCATCTTAATAACGCCTGGAGGCAATTCATCACCTTTTTTTAGACGGTCTATTTTTTCCTCAAAAACCATTTTCACTGCATCGAGCTGATTTCTAGCTCCGTCAATAATTCTCGTAACTTGAAACTCCAGCTCTTGCTCAAGAGGAACATAGCTTAAAAGTTCAAAAGGAATGGACTCTAAGTCTTCTGAAGAGATTTCTTGACCCTTTGTTAATAGGTTTTTTGACCCATCTTCACTTAAAAGAACTCCCGTTGTTTTCTTTCCAACCAAGAGGTCTTTAAGCTTGTCTAGAGCGTTGTTGCGGATGACGTTTAATTCAACATCCATATCTTTTTCAATTTTTGCCTGCTTTTCTCGAATAATCTCTTGCAGTCTTGTGTCTCTGCTAGCTCCTTCTCGGCTATAGACCTGGGCATCAATTACAGTACCATAAACTCCCGACGGAACTCTTAAAGATGTATCACGAACATCTCCAGCTTTTTCACCAAAGATAGCTCTTAAAAGCTTTTCTTCAGGAGAGAGTTGGGTCTCACCTTTAGGAGTGACTTTACCAACTAAAATATCTCCAGGTTTTACTTCAGCACCAATTCTAATAATTCCGCTTTCATCTAAGTTTGAGAGGGCTTCCTCTCCTACGTTAGCGATATCTCGAGTAATTTCTTCTTTACCCAGCTTTGTATCTCTAGCTATACACTCCAACTCTTCAACGTGAATGGATGTGTAAACATCGTCTTTGATAAGTCTTTCTGAAATAAGAATGGAGTCCTCAAAGTTGTATCCCATCCAAGGAGTAAAGGCGACCAAGATATTTTGACCTAAAGCCAACTCGCCTAACTCTGTAGACGGACCATCAGCTATAACGTCACCAGCTTTAACTTTGTCTCCCTCTTTTACAATAGGTTTTTGGTTAAAACATGTATTTTGGTTAGTCCTTTGATACTTGGTTAAGTTGTAAATATCGACGTTACCGCCAAGCTCACCACCTTTTGCAAAACGGCGAACAACAATACGAGAAGCATCAACATCTTCCACAACACCGTCATTGTTGCAAACAATACTTGTACCTGAGTCCCGAGCCACAAGTCTTTCTACTCCAGTACCAACAAGTGGAGCGCGAGCTTTTAACAACGGAACCGCTTGCCTCTGCATGTTTGATCCCATCAAAGCTCTGTTGGCATCATCATGCTCCAAAAAGGGAATCAAAGATGCAGCAATCGACACCAACTGACTTGGCGATACGTCCATTAAAGAAACCTTTTCGGAATCTACAACTTCGTACTCACCATCTTTTCTTACTGTCGTGCTCTCTGTGATAATTTTATTGTTTTCAAAGTCTTTACCTGCCTGGGCGATAAAATGACCTGACTCTTCAAGAGCAGACATATAGTGGATGTCTACAGAAACTTTTGTCTCATCAACTTTTCGGTATGGAGTCTCAATAAAACCATACTGGTTGATTCGCGCATAGGTTGCCAAAGAGGCAATCAGACCGATATTTGGCCCTTCCGGCGTTTCAATTGGGCAAATCCGACCATAGTGGGTAGGGTGAACGTCACGAACCTCAAACCCAGCTCTATCTCGCGTAAGTCCGCCCGGACCCAAGGCTGATAACCTTCTCTTGTGAGTAATTTCGGATAGTGGATTTGTTTGATCCATAAACTGACTAAGCTGAGAGGAACCAAAAAATTCCTTAACAACGGCATTTACAGGTTTAGCATTAACAAGATCATGAGGCATCATTGTTTCTAGATCTTGTAAGCTCATTCTCTCTCTGATGGCTCTTTCCATTCGAACGAGACCAATTCTATATTGGTTCTCTAACAATTCACCTACAGACCTCACCCTTCTATTCCCAAGATGGTCAATGTCATCAACTTCGCCAATACCATTCTTGAGATCAATCAATGTTTTTACAACATTCATTATATCTCGTTCAGTAAGGGTTTGGTGATTTACAGGAGTGTCCTCAAAAGAAATGTTAAATCGATGGTTAATCTTTAAGCGACCGACTTCGCTGAGATCATAGGTTTCAGGATCAAAAAATAACCTATGAAAAAAGTTTGTCGCAGCCTCAAGAGTTGGGGGCTCTCCAGGTCTTAACCTTTTATAAACCTCCAATAAGGCCTCTTCTTTGGTTTGCACCTTATCCACCAAGATTGTATTGCGAAGCATTGGGCCAGCAGTCAAACCATCAAAAAATATTAAATCAAATTCAGCTATGCCTGCTGATTTCAACTGATCGAAGATATCCAACGTCATCTCTGCGTTGGAATCAGCAATAATTTCACCTGTAGACTCATCAATTAAGGGCCTGGCTATAACTTTGCCCACCAAGTCTTCAGGCAACAACTCGATTTCGGTAATATTGGCCTCGTTGACTTTTCTGACTACCGCTCTGGTAATTCTGCGTCCAGCTTTTACAATAGCCTCACCAGTTTTAGGATCAACGATATCAGAAACAGCCCTCTGACCTGACAGTTGCTCTATGTTAAGATCTCTGAAAATCTTGCCACCTTTACCAATTCTAACTTTGTCTAGGTTATAAAAGTACTCCAACAACTGTTCAGTGGAATAACCAAGAGCCTTCAGAAGTATTGTAGCTGGAAACTTTCTTCTGCGGTCAATTCTAACATAAATAAGATCTTTTTGATCAAACTCAAGATCCAACCAAGATCCTCGGTAAGGAATAACTCTCGCCGAATAGATAAACTTACCGCTAGTTGTATTTTTACCTCCATCGTGATCAAAAAACACACCTGGAGAACGGTGAAGTTGGCTAACGACAACTCTTTCTGTTCCATTCACTATAAAAGAGCCGTTTTGTGTCATCAATGGAATCTCACCCAAATAGACTTCTTGCTCTTTTACATCTCGAATGCTTCTAGCCTCAGTTTCTTCATCAACTTCAAAAACTATGAGTCGCAATGTAACTTTAACAGGAGCGGCATAAGTCATTCCTCTTTGGCGACACTCCTCAACGTCATACTTGGGGGGTTCTAAAACATAGCTAACAAATTCTAAGCTGGCTGTATTATTGAAGTCGCTAATTGGAAATACGGATTTGAAAACTCCGTTTAAACCATCCCCGCCTCTTCTATCTGGATCCACATCTTTTTGAAGAAAATTTTCATAAGATTTTTTTTGCAACTCAATGAGGTTTGGTATTTTAGTTAATTGTTCTGTACGAGAAAAGCTTTTTCGGAGCCTCAAATTCGAGGCGGTCACCGGAGTTGTGCCCATTCCTTCTCCTTTTGGATAAGTAAATTATAAAATTAACAACAATATGGATTTGATTCGGGCTCAAAATTTGCTTCCACAAAAAGCCACACTTCTTGAAATTTGCTTAAAGAAATTCTCTTAGCTGAGAACCTATAATTAAATAACAAATATTACAAACAGACGAACATAATAAAGAATTTATACGATGTTTCAATCAAAAACTGCAAGGCTCAAGGCCTTGCAGTTAAATTTTTAAGACTAAAGTTACTTGATTTCGACCTTTGCTCCAGCCTTCTCAAGAATTTCTTTCATTTTTTGAGCTTCATCCTTAGAAACACCTTCTTTAACAGTTTTAGGTGCGCCTTCTACAAGATCCTTCGCTTCTTTTAAGCCCAGACCCGTCAAGCCACGAACTTCTTTGATAACGTTGATTTTCTTGTCTCCAGCGTCAGCTAGAACTACGTTAAACTCAGTTTTTTCCTCAGCAGCCGCGGCACCAGGAGCTGCTGCAACAGCGGCAACAGCTGCAACAGGAGCAGCCGCACTCACACCCCACTCGTCTTCTAGTTTTTTAATAAGCTCAGCGACTTGTAATACAGGTAATTCACCCAATTGTTTTACGATTTCATCTAAATTTGCAGACATTTTAAATCTCCTTCAAAATTAATTAAATTTAAGTTTGTACAAATGGACTATCCCACTTGTTTTTCTAATTGTTCTTTTCTTGCATTCAACACTCGAGCCAAACCTGACGGAACTTCGTTCATAGTTCTTACCAGTTTTGACATTGGTGCTTGTAGCACTCCTAGCAATTGTGCTCGCAGCACTTCTTTGCTTGGCAGATCAGCCAGAGTCTTAATACTCTTGGCATCTAAAGCCTTACCTTCCATTACACCTGATTTGAGTACTAACTCTTCAACTTGCTCACCAAATTGACGCAACAGCTTCGCCGAAGCTGGGGCATCACTATAAGCAAATACAAAGGCATTTGTACCAACAAAGTGCTCTGAAAGTGCAGACTCCATTTCTGGATGATCTTTAAGCGCTAACTTAGCAAGCGTGTTTCTGACCACTTTCATTTCTGAGTTAATTGGGGCCAGTTGCTTTCTCAAGCTCGTAACTTCTTCCACGTTCATACCTTTGTAATCTACGAGGAAAGCCGCCTGTACCTTTGATAATTTCTCAGAAAGGCTAGTGATTTCTTTTTGCTTGTCAGCTCTTGTCATCATAAGAAATTCACCTCCACATTATGGGTTATTGTTTATGTGGCTAAGAGAGATTTTTCTCGTCTCGACAGGCTGTGAATAAACACAATTAGACTCGCTAGAGCACCTGTTGTCTTAGACCACGGCTTCTAAAAACTATTCGCTTTGAGCACTCATAACGTCCATGGGAACACCCGGCCCCATAGTACTAGAAAGACTCACTCCTCGAAGGTAAATACCTTTACTGGAGGAGGGCTTTGCCTTCATTAATGCGCTCATCAAAGCTTTAAAATTATCTTTGAGCTTATCTGCTCCCATAGACTTCTTTCCGATTGAAACATGAACAATACCTGCTTTTTCAACCCGATAAGCCAATTTTCCCTTTTTTTCGGTAGAAACTGTTTGTCCAACATTCATGGTAACAGTTCCCACTTTAGGGTTGGGCATCAAGCCTCTTGGTCCTAATATTTTTGCAACCTTTGACACTGTTGCCATCATATCAGGTGTTGCGATGGCTTTATCAAACTCCAACCATCCGCCTTTGATTTTTTCTACCAAATCATCAGCTCCCACGTAGTCAGCTCCAGCTTCTCTTGCTTCAGCCTCTTTAGGTCCCTTTGCAAAAACAACAACTCTAACAGTTTTGCCCAGACCATGAGGAAGCTCCACAGCTCCACGCACTTGTTGATCTGATTGCTTGGGGTCTACACCTAACTTGACCGCCACTTCTACGGACTCATCAAATTTGGCTGTGGCCGTCTCTAAAACCAAGTTCATAGCTTGATCCAGGCTGTACTTTTGCGCTCTATCAACTTTTTCTTTACCAGCATTTATTCTTTTATTTTTTGCCATAAGTTCCGCCTTTACCCATTGTATCCGTCAACTTCAAGCCCCATACTTCGGGCTGTTCCAACAACTTGTGACATTGCGCTTTCTACGGTCATGCAATTTAGGTCAGGCATCTTGAGCTCCGCAATTTCCTTTATCGTCGCCATATTCACTTTCCCAACTTTGTCCTTTTGAGGCATCTTAGAACCACTTTGTAGTTTTGCTGCCTTTTTCAAAAGCACAGACACGGGAGGTGTCTTTGTTATGAACGTAAAGGATCTGTCTTGATAAACAGTTATGATTACTGGAATAATCATATCGCCTTGACCTTGAGTCTTAGCGTTGAACTGTTTACAGAAGTCCATGATGTTAACCCCATGCTGTCCAAGCGCCGGTCCAACGGGCGGTGAAGGGTTCGCCTTCCCTGCCGGTATCTGTAGCTTTATTTGTCCTGTGACTTTTTTAGCCATTTCCCACTCCAACAGTTATGAAAAAGTGCATCGCACTTTTTCGGGTTTATAGTTAATTAATTACTCTTCTCAACTTGTACAAAATCTAACTCGACAGGTGTTGGTCTTCCAAAAATACTGACCAAAACCTTCACCTTGCCTTTTTCTTCGTTTATCTCTTCTACAGAACCATTAAAATTACTAAATGGTCCATCTACCACCATAACACTTTCTCCAACATTAAAAGAAACTTTTTGCCTTGGCTTTTCAGCTCCAACTTCCATCTGCTTTGCCACTCTTTGCACTTCGGCCTCAGGGATCTCTGGAGGCTTAGACTTCCCTCCTACAAAACCAGAAACTTTTGATGAATTTTTAACTAGGTGCCAAGTCTCATCAGTCAAAACCATTTGCACAAAAATGTACCCAGGAAAAAACTTCCTAGATCGAGTTGCCTTCTTCCCTTTTACAAGCTCTACAACATTTTCAGCTGGAATTAGAATTTCTCCGAACTGGTCCTCTAAATTTGCATTTTTAACTCTATCAAAAATAGAAGCTTTAGCTGTGTTTTCACAACCCGTCTGCGTGTTTACTACATACCATTTCATATCAGACACTTTTATCTCCCCACCTTTAAAGTTTCATATTTAAAAGAAGTTTAACGATGTTGCTTGAGAGAAAATCAAAAAAACCGAGGATCAAACTGGAAATCAGCAACATAACACCCACAACTACAGTCATTGCCACGGTGTCTTTTCTTGTTGGCCACACCACCTTTAATAGCTCCGTCACAACTTCATCTGCCCACACTTGAACTTTTTTATTAAATTGCAGAGCTGAAAAAACAGCCAAACCGGAAACAACAGGCAGGCCGTGCTGTAGCCAGTCTTGAGAGTAATAGCGAGCTACAACCCCCCATGTCGCGGCAGCACTCTCCAAGAGAATCCTCAAAACAAGAGCTGTCAATACACCCGCAACTACGAAGCTTAGGGTAATTATCTTTTGATTCTTGTTATCTTCCATATTCTCTCCCATTTGAGACATATACAGTTTTCACATTCACTCATTTTCACTCATTCTAAAATGGCAGGGCAGGAGGGATTCGAACCCACAACCTACGGATTTGGAGTCCGTTGCTCTACCAATTAGAGCTACTGCCCTACAAATCGCCGCATAAGACAAGTGGTCTAAAAATGACCAAATGACTTACAAAAGACCTAGACGACTCTCATCCCTGCATAAAAGTTTAAAGGGGGCTTTCTTCCAGCCCCCTAAAACTGCGCTTTTAGATCCTTCTTAAAGCTGGTTTTATTATAAACTTATTCAACAATTTCAGTAACAACACCAGCACCAACAGTTCTGCCACCCTCACGAATTGCAAAACGAAGCTCTTTTTCCATAGCGATAGGAGCTATCAACTCAACATTCATCTCTACTCTATCTCCAGGCATAACCATCTCTACGCCCTCTTTTAGAGTACAAGAACCGGTCACATCTGTTGTACGGAAGTAAAACTGAGGACGATATCCATTGAAGAATGGAGTGTGACGTCCACCTTCTTCCTTAGTTAAAATGTAAGCCTCTGCCTTGAATTTTTTGTGTGGCTTAATAGTTCCAGTCGCCGCCAAAACTTGACCGCGCTCAACATCTTCTTTTTTCACACCACGCAATAAGCAACCGGCGTTGTCACCAGCTTGGCCTTCATCAAGCAACTTGCGGAACATTTCAATTCCTGTAACAGTTGTCTTTTGAGTATCTCTAATTCCAACGATTTCGATTTCCTGTCCAACCTTAACAATACCGCGCTCGATTCTGCCTGTAACAACAGTTCCGCGACCAGAAATTGAAAATACGTCTTCGATTGGCATCAAAAAAGGCTTGTCTGTAGCACGAGCGGGTTCTGGAACATAGCTATCAACAGCTTCCATAAGTTTTAAAATTGCATCAGCACCAATAGGGCTTGTGTCACCTTCAAGAGCTTTTAAAGCAGATCCCTTTACGATTGGAATATCATCGCCAGGGAACTCATACTTAGATAAAAGCTCTCGTATTTCTAATTCAACAAGCTCAAGAAGCTCTTCGTCATCAACCTGATCAACTTTGTTCATAAAAACAACGATTGCGGGAACACCCACCTGGCGAGCCAAAAGGATGTGCTCACGAGTCTGAGGCATAGGGCCGTCAGCTGCAGAAACCACGAGAATAGCTCCATCCATTTGGGCTGCTCCAGTAATCATGTTCTTTACATAATCCGCGTGACCGGGGCAATCCACGTGAGCGTAATGTCTGTTGGCTGTTTGATATTCAACGTGTGAAGTGTTGATTGTAATACCACGGGCTTTTTCTTCAGGAGCATTATCGATTTGATCGTAAGCTCTGGCCTCAGCTCCACCAGTTTTTGCCAAAATAGTTGTGATCGCCGCAGTCAATGTCGTTTTTCCATGATCCACGTGCCCAATGGTACCGATGTTAACGTGAGGTTTTGACCTATCAAATTTCTCTTTAGACATTTATAATACTCCTATTAAAGGTTTAAAAATTATTAATTCCATTACTTTTTCATTACCAACTACATGGAGCCCATGGCGAGAATCGAACTCGCGACCTCACCCTTACCAAGGGTGTGCTCTACCCCTGAGCCACATGGGCGTTGAGTCCTCTCTTGTGCTCCAAGACCTCTACTCAAAAAAACTCAAAAAAAGGCCTCGTTTAATCGAGAATTTATTTCAATCTGAACTAAGCCTTACCAGCTTAATATTTAAGATTGTTCCAAAACTCAACTAAAATTGGTGGAGAGAGTAGGATTCGAACCTACGTAGGCATAAGCCAACGGATTTACAGTCCGTCCCCTTTAGCCACTCGGGCATCTCTCCCTACGTTTTTACCGCACATCGAACTATCGCACATCAAACCGTTGCACTCAACAAGCAGAGCTTTTTGAGTCTCCACTGATATAGTGCAACTTGTTATAGTGCAGCTTGTTCACGCAATCAACTTGTGAATGGAGCGGGAGACGGGTCTCGAACCCGCAACCCTCAGCTTGGAAGGCTGATACTCTACCAATTGAGCTACTCCCGCCCAAACAAGTGAAGACATGAAACGATGGAGCTGGATAAGGGACTCGAACCCCCAACCTGCTGATTACAAATCAGCTGCTCTACCAATTGAGCTAATCCAGCCAAGCCAATCCCACACTTTCGTGCAGTTTCATGCAATGGGTTCAAAAAAACCTATACATAAAGCCACACCAAAGCCTGTCATGCGCTAACACGTAAGGGCCATTAATAGAGGTGCGCCCCTATAGAGTCAAAGGAAATTTTAATAGATTCAAAAAATAGTCCTGACATTATGGGAGCTTGGAATTCTTCTGTTTATAAGCCTACCCTAACCCCTCTAAACCCGTAGACCAGGACGCAAGATAGATCTGGCATTTAACCCTTCTTCCAAATGAAGGATCTGTGTTAACACCCCTCCATTCTTAAATAATGATGCAATGGTCTATCTTCGGCCAGACCTCAGGTACATAACCGTCTCTTCAGACCAAAGGATTATATATAAAATTTTGAATGTGCTGATAAAAATTGCTCCAATACTAACCGATAAACCTCCTGATGAGGCTTGTAGCTGTTATAATTACAATTTTTCCCACCTTGGGCCTAGCCCAACTCCAAACAAGAGGCAATGAACAGATGGACAAATTTGTAATGTGCCTCAGTAGAGGGGTTCCTGCAAATGAGTGCGCGAAACTACAGACCGAACAGAAAGCCACTTTTTTTTATAAATTAAAGGGGCAAAATACTTTTGCAGTTTATGACTCTTCCAAAGAAGGAACCCCCATTGCGATGTTAGAATCAAACTCTCTAATACCGTTCAAAGGAGTTTCTGGAACAAGAGCCCTTGTCAGCACACAAAACAACCAGAGCCTCTTTGTTGATGTCTCCAACAGAGATATTGAAATGATGGATACCTCTTCAAAAATTCCTGTTTATTTAGATCGCCCCTCCGGACAAGTTTTAACTCTATTCCCAAAGCCAGGCATGACATGGCGAGACTGCCTAGGAGATAGTCGTAAATCCGGTTGTGAAAACCGTCTTTGGCCCATAGCCAACGAAAAAACCGTTCTTAACGTGATCGATTCTCAAATGATGGAAGAAATCGACCCTTTAACTGGAATCAAGACATTCAAATTGTATTATAAAGTCAACGGAGAATATTACCCAAAAGACTGGACAACTCCCCGGCAAATTGAAGGCCTCTGGATAGCCGCCGATGACGTTCGCTCTACCCCACTGAGAAAACCTGAAATAGACATAGTTAGAGACGAAAGCCATGATTTGCCTTGTCCCTGTTCGCCCCCGGCCAAAGGCGACCTTCAAACTCAAACTGAAGATATTGCAAAAGTTCTACAGCAAGCTCACAATAAGATCAACCAAGACCTTGTTACTTCGTTATTAAATCCCAATCAAGGCGGCGTTGGAAAATGCTTAAAACCCCGTCAAGAAAAATTTCCAAGCCATGTTAAAAATCCATTTAAGCAATACCTAGAGACTCATTGGAGAAAACAAGCCAAACAAAATGATAAAATTCAATTCAACCAAAGACCACTTACGCAAGAACAGCTCTTTGCCATTGACAGTCTTGCTAGAACAATTCTTGGTGAGATGAGAGGATGTGTTAATAAGGGACTTCGCTACCCCATGTCTGTAGCCAGAGTCGCTATGAATCGAGCCTATTTTTCTAAAGAGTTTGCAAAACGAAATAATGGAAAAATTAATCAACTTTCCTACGTAAAAGATATTAGCTCCAGCCTATCTGGAAGCCCATTTGACTACAGAACAGGAAGCCTGGAAGAAACCCTAACAAGGGTACTGTCTTCAAGCCGGCAATTTTCAGCATGGAACATTGACGATGCCAACGTACACCTTGCTCTTTGCCCTCACAATCTCAGAGGAGTTGATCAAGAAGCCTGGGTAAAAAGCGTACAAGTTGCTGCTCAGGCCATTCTCAACAGAGCAGAATTCCGTCGTCAAACCCAAGAAATCACCATGCACCACTACACCTCTAACATGACTCCAGATTGGGCCGATGGAAAAAAACTGGAAACTAATATTTCTGTAGGGGGACTTCCTCTTGACTCACAAAAATGTATAAAATTATGGTCGGATCGGAACAGCCGCAGTTTTGATTGGCAAGCAAAACTAATGTTGAACTATTAAAGCTACATTTTTTTACAACCGCAACCAACTGTTTGATATAAATCTCAATATGAGACAGTCATAGTCATTACCTTCGATCAATGACTAATTCACTTATTGTTGTTGCTGAAGTCGACACTCCATCTCTATCAAATAGAAATTAAACCCATCTCTAGTAGCCCACTTCTTGCATATTTTTTCTTGCATATTTAAAAATACCAAGCTGGGGGATGCAGTCTATAAGATGATAAAAAAAAGTATACAAACACTTAAATTTAAATTTCTTGCCTTATCTATTTTATCTTTACTTAATCAAGCTTGTGGTAAGTTTGACTCGACCACTCCACAACATTCCAGCTCAGTGAACCAATCCGACTCATCTGATGAATTAACTCCGACTCCAACTCCGACTCCAACTCCAACTCCAACTCCAA
Organism: uncultured Pseudobdellovibrionaceae bacterium; assembly: GCA_964502735.1. Lineage (GTDB taxonomy): Bacteria > Bdellovibrionota > Bdellovibrionia > Bdellovibrionales > UBA1609 > JACKAN01. Next base: position 29 of record CAZCYD010000026.1, on the reverse strand, counting down.
CTCCAACTCCAACTCCAACTCCAACTCCA
>CAZCYD010000025.1:0-36946 GCA_964502735.1 uncultured Pseudobdellovibrionaceae bacterium | reverse complement strand
GCTATGCCGCTAAGGGAGTGGTCCGCGTTTTTTACGATATTACTTACTAAGCAAAGGCATGAGCCCAATCGCAAGTTCGTCCTTCATCATTTCAAGAGTTGGACGGATGGAGAAGCCGCCAGCATCCTGCGCGAATTTTGTGTGGGTTCTGGACTTCCTTCTGTTCGGTTCCACACCTTAAGAGCTTGCTTTGCAACCCAGCTTGTCAGAGATGGCATCGCTCCTGCCGTAGTCATGAAGATATGCGGTTGGAAAGATCTAAAGACCATGCAGCGGTACATCAGGCTTGCAGGGATTGAGGTCAAAGGGGCCACTCAAGGGCTGAAGCTTCTCCCAGAGCGTGAGGTCATGGGCCGAGTCGTAAACCTATTCAGACAACAGTAAAGACTAATTCATGCCTTCTAGTTTGAGGTGTGGTTATTTGAGGTTATGTTCAAATGACTGGCAATCCACTGGAAGGGGTGACTTAAGTTCTTGATTTTACTCAGGAGCCGAGGTCACCTCCATTTATCCGGTTCTGGTTCTACGGTTCTACTCGGTTCATGGTGGGTCATTACAAAAAATCAATTAAACACAAGCATTTAGGGTTCTTCTCATTTAACTGTTGGTCACCCCCAAAACAGGGGTTCTGGTTCTACGGTTCTAGTTCGTATACTTTGACATTTGGTGCCCTCGGGGAGACTCGAACTCCCATGACCTTGCGATCGGTGGATTTTGAATCCACTGCGTCTACCGATTCCGCCACAAGGGCATTTCATAATAATGACTCTAAATGGAAAGTCGTAAACTGCACTTAAATTCCTTAAAAAGCAACTGTGAATTTAATTCAAAAACTGAAAATAGTGTCAACACACTCCTCTAGGTACAGAGGGCTCTCTGCCCTGTTGTGCTATCTTAAAAATTAATAAAACGATGTAATATCATGCAGATATAAATATATCGCAAATTTGTCCTGGGCGGGCATAGAGTTTGCTGGTATGTGGCAAAGACAGAAGTCTAAATACTATCAGAGGAGTATTAAACATGAGGTACGTTTTATTGCCACTATGCTTTTCCAGCCTAATTTACGCAGCTAGCGTAAATGCCCAGTCTGGGGACTATATAATCGAAGGCGATTTACAAGAAGAAGTCTATCGTGAATCTCGCGGATATGGAGGAAGAGAAGTTGTTGAGCTTCCTGCTCGGGAGCTTCCATCTCAGCAAAACCAGAATGTTAATCAAAAGGTTTTAATTCTGAGCCGATCTTCACAAGTCCAACAACAGCCAATCACAAACGTTGAGGCCTCTCCACTGACGGACTCTCGGGCCGCTCAATTGCGAAGAGCAAGAGAAGATGCTGAGGTGTCAACTGAACAAAAAATTGTGGAAAAGCTTGAGCAATCAAGATTAGAGGATGAAAAAAGAAGGGCTGAAGCTCTCTTTGGCAGCAGACTTGAAAACCAAAATCCTTACTCCCAGCAAGAAGTCGTAGCTCCTGCTGGTTTAGGCGTGCAAGTCTTGCCAGCCAATCAGGAAGTAGAAAGAGAGTCCTTATCTAATATGAAGGATGAAATCATAAGTTCAGTGCGAGACGAACTCCGAGCTAAAAGCAGCGCTGAAAAACCTGAAGACAAAATGTATATATCTGGTGCTATAGGTGTGGCCAACTATGAGGGCGCTGTTAACGTGGATAGCAATGAAGCTCTCGGTTTGTCTGTGGGCACTAGGCTAGATGGAAATTATATTGTTGAAGGGTCTTTCATGTACTCAAATCATTACGTAGATAGCGTTGCTCGTGGTTACGGTCGGTCATTTGTTTACGATGATTTGGATCAATACAACTTTATCGTTGCGGCCAAGTATGCTCCACAGTTTGGGAGGATTTCTCCTCAAGTGGGAGCCTTAGTCAGCTATACTCATAGAAAATACACCGAAGTGAATTACAGAAGTAGCTATTTTAACAACAGAAGCTCTATATCAAATGAGTCAGAAACTGACGCCTTTGACATAGGTTTAAGTGTTGGCTTAGATATCAAATTGGGAGAGAATTTTGTGATCGGAGCTGAGTATCGCTACATCACAAATCTAACTAGTAAATCAAACTCCCGCTTTCTTAATGACTATTACAGTTTTTACGACATAGGAAGCCCTCTTGAAGAATTTGATTATTATACATTTGGAATAGTAGGCAAAATCTTGTTCTAAGTTTTTGCCAGGAAACATGCCTCGTGTTTTCTCTGATCTTTGGCCGGGTTTGCAACTTGCAGATCCGGTTTTTTGCATTTGAGAGTGCTCCAAGTGATGAGGCTTAAAGAGGGGTTGCCCTTTGTGTTCTGTTTGTGTCAAAATCGAAGCGTGAGAAATTTAATTTCAAATCTATTCATAGCTTTGCTGGCCGCAGTTGTTCTTTCAAGTTCAAAAGTTTTGTCTGAGATAAAAAAAGAATCGGGCCAGTTAGTCACTACAGCTGTAGGTCAGTTTGCCGATAATTTTTTGACGAGTCGACAGGCAAATATGAATTTTTTTGTGGAATCGGTCCTCTATGGAGGTAAGGGTAAAAATATTCCTAGTCGTTTTTACCCTGTAGACTCTAAGGAGTTTTCTAAAGAAGTCACCGCTATTTTGATAGAGCGCGTCGTTTATGAGGATTCAAAAAGCTTTACAGGAATGCAAGTCTCAGAGGCCGAGGTCAAAGCAAGTGTGGGTCAATTTTTAAAAATTGCAGGAAATAACAGCCTGTGGAAGTCTCTTGCTGTATCAGACGAGGAGTTGCTAGAGTTAGTGCAAAAAAAATTACAGTCTAAAAAATATATTCGATTTAAGGTGGACTCCTCAGTTGTTCCCATCACGGACGACGAAGCCTTAGTGTATTTTGAAGAAAATAGATCAAAATTTGGAAATTTGCCCTTTGAAAATTTCAAGCAAAATATTCGTGCATTTTTAGGGCGTCAACAAATTGATCGTAGACTTCGCGAGTGGTTTGAAGTGTTACAAAACAAATACAAAGTTAAAAATTTGCTTTCTGAGTCTGCGTGACGTCTGTAAACTTTGTTCATCCACTTTCTTTACATTTCGAGATCCAACTATGGGAGTTGTATCAAAATATTTCAAATTGCAATGCCGAGCCCATTGGGGGGAGCTGGGGTCGAAACCAAATTAAAGAGGCCCTAGAATTAGAAGAAGTGGTCGGGGCCCTAAGTGTGGAAAGTGGAGAGTTGTTGGCTTTTTTGATATATGTAAGGCAATTGCAGAGCTGTGATATACTGCTCCTTGGAGTTCATTCTGCACATCGTCGCAAGGGGATAATGTCTGGATTATTAAGTTTTTTTATAGAAAGCATCCCTGGCGATAAGTATTACGTTGAAGTTCATGAGAAAAACAGGTCCGCCTTGGCCTTTTACAGAAGTCATCAGTTTTGCCAAGTTGGTTTTCGTAGGGACTTCTATGGGCAGGGGGAGTCAGCTTATTTGCTTGCTTTAGAAGTTTAATTTTGGTAAACACGTTTATGACGTAGAGGGCCATAAATGGCCCTCTTTTTTTTAGACCAATTCAAAAACAATCAATGAAAATGGTGAGATGTGTTGAATGAGTCGCAAATTTGGGTTGCGTTTAGTGATTTTGATGGAGCGCGAGAAAAGGGAATAAAAAAGGAAAGAAAAAAGGGAATGTTAGCTGAGACCTCTAGAAAAAAAATTGAAACCCTAGTTGAAGAAGTCAGTGCACGGGAGGGTTGTCGATTGTATGATCTTGAATTTACAACTAGCCAAGGGCGCAGAGTTTTGAGAGTTTATGTCGAAGGTCTTGAGGAAAGTGTCAGTATTGATCAATGTGCAGAAATTTCAAGAGCCTTAAGTTTATTGTTGGATGTTGAAGACTTAATTCCTGGTGGGCACTACGAACTTGAAGTTTCTAGTCCCGGTGTAGAACGGCCTTTGCGGTTGCCGTGGCACTTTGAAAGGGCTCTTGGCGAGAAGGTGAAGATTAAGACTAGCGCATCCGTGACCCCTCTGAATCGAGAAGTCAGAAAGGGAGAGAGTACAAAGTCTGTAGTGGGAATTTTAAAGGATGTGCAACCAGATAAATTTGTTGTTGAAACAGAAAAGGACTCATGGCTCGTGCCGTATGAAAGTGTTCACAAGGCAAATGTAGTTTTTGAGTTTGGTATGGGAAAAAAAATTAATAAAAGAGGTAAGTAGATATGGCAGCTGAAAATCCGTTTTCAGATTTAAGTCGAATGATAGAGCAAGTGGGTAAAGATAAGGGCATTGACAAGCAAATTGTAGTGGATGCTGTTATTCAGGGGATGTTAGTTGCCGCTAGAAAAAAATGGGGCACCTATAGAGAGATTGAAGCGCAGTATAATGATGAAACTGGTGAAGTTGAACTTTATGAATTTAAAGAAGTTGTTCCGGATGAAGAGTTCATCGACGAAGAGGTTGAGATCAAATTGTCTGAGGCTCTAGAGTTAGATCCTGAAGCTCAGTTAAATGATTCTATTGGAGCTAAGTTGGAGTCACACGATTTAGGAAGGATTGCGGTGCAAACGGCAAGACAAATTATCACTCAAAAAGTGAGAGATGCAGAAAGAGAAATCATCTTTAATGAGTTTGAAGAGAGAAAAGGCGAGATTGCCTCAGGTATTGCAAGAAGGGTAGAAAGAAGAGCTATCGTGGTTGACCTTGGCCGTACAGAGGCTCATATTCCTCCTAGAGAACAGATTCCTGGAGAAATTTATAAGCCTGGAGACAGAATTCAAGGTTATATTTCGGATGTCAGGCAAACCAATCGTGGGCCACAGATTATTATGTCTAGGTCCGACGAAAAGTACTTAGAAAAACTGTTTGAGATTGAAGTGCCAGAAATTTACGATGGGATAGTTCAGATTGTTTCATCAGCGCGGGAGCCAGGGCAAAGAGCTAAAATTGCCGTTTACAGCAAAGAAAGCACAGTGGACCCAGTGGGCGCTTGCGTGGGAATGAAGGGCAGTCGAGTTCAAAATGTTGTGCAAGAGCTTCGTGGAGAAAAAATTGATATTGTTTTATGGGACGAGGACCCAGCTAGATTTGTGTGCAAGGCCTTGGCTCCAGCTGAGATTTCGAAAGTTTTTGTGGATGAGGCAAATCAAGAGATGGAAATTGTTGTTCCAGACTCTCAGCTGAGCTTAGCTATTGGTAAAAAAGGGCAGAATGTAAGACTTGCAGCTAAGCTGACAGGTTGGCGGCTCGACATACTTTCAGAGGCTAACGCTGCGGCTAAGACGGCTGAGGTGATTTTCAACTTGATGTTAATTCCAGGGATGAATGAAACCATGGCTCAGAATATTTTCCAATCGGGCTTTGGGTCATTTCAAGCCATTGCCGAGGCGACTCCTGAGCAAATTATGGCCATACCCGGATATGGTGATGAGGCTAAGGCGGGCAAGTTAATCAATGATGCAAAAGCACTGGTTGAAGACTACGAAAAGCAAGGAAAACCAATCCCAACTCCCGGCAAGGGCAGTGAAGATAAGGCCGTTGAATCTGTGTCTTCTAAAAATGCGAAACAAGATGCGGAAGAGAGACTAAAACAAGAACTTTCTCAATTTAACTCTAGTGAGTCTGAAAACTCAGCAGAGCCAAAGGTTGAGGAACAATAGTAACAACACAGGGACTTATGAAAGTATTTGAATTTGCAAAAGAAGTGGGTGTCGAGACAATCGCCTTGATGGATAAGATTCGTGGCTGGAAGCTACCAGTGAAGAGCCATATGGCAACTCTTTCTGATGAGCAGATTGAAGAGATTAGAGCGAAGTTAAAAGAGGAGTCTGGCTCAAGTAAGAAAAAGGTCGTAAAGAAAGCGGCAAAGAAAAAAGTAGCCAAAAAGGCCTCAAACGAAGAGAAAGGGAAGGCTGAGAAGACCTCCGAAAAGAAGTCAGAAAAAAAGATAGTCAAAAAGGCGACTAGCATTAAAAAGCCAACCACTGTTAAAAAGGCAGTGGCGCGAAAAAAGGCTGATGCGGCGGATTCTGATTCTGAAGGTGGATCTAAAAAAACTGTTATTAGGCGTAAGGCTTCAGATATAGAGGCTCAAGCTTTAGAGGACGCGGCCAATGCGGCGGCCTTGTTAAAAGAAGAGGCTGCTGTGGCTGGTTCTGAATTGACTGAAGAAGGGGGATCTTATTCTCAAGAGTCTCAGGAAAACTATTCGCAAGAGCCCGATAATACCAGTGGGGCAACAGAAGAAGTGAAGGTAAGTCCAACTACAACAGAAGTCACTAAAATAGGTTCAACAACTATTGTTCAAAGAAAAAATATAGTGGGTAGGATGGATCTTTCTCGAGTCAGGCCTCCTGCTGGCAGAGGGCCAACAGGAGCTCCTCGGCCAGCAGCTCGTCCTCAGCAAGGGCCAACTAGCTCTAGTGGCGGCGGTTACTCTGGATCTCCATCAAATCTAAATATGCGGACAGGTGCTGGTCGAAGTATCCGAACAGGATTTGTGGGTCCGGCTCCAATGGTTTCTGTAGATGATGCAGCAGAGAGAGAGAGGGAGAGAGAGAGAGAGGAAAAAAAGAAAAAGGCGGGTGCTGGACGCGATCAGGTTGTACAAACTTTTACGGCGGCGGATTTCAGAAAGCGAGAGGTTATTTTTCAGCCTAAAAAGAAGAGAGTGTTAACTGGAGCCAATAAACAAACAGAGATTACTCAGCCAAAAGCAAGCAAGCGTGTTGTTAAAATGCACGACAGTATAACTGTGGCTGATTTGGCTCAGCAAATAAATGTAAAAGCCCCTCAACTCATTAAAAAGTTAATGTCAGAGGGCGTTATGGCCAATATGAACACACCTCTCGATTTCGACACAGTTTCATTAATTGTTGGAGAGTTCAATTATGATGTGCAAAGTGTAGCCATTGATGAAGGGACTCTATTGGCGAACGCCGCTTTTGGAAACCTTGATGCCGCACCGATTATTCGTCCACCTGTAGTTACCGTTATGGGCCATGTCGACCATGGAAAAACCACTTTATTAGATGCCATACGAAATGCCGATGTGGCTTCTGGAGAGGCTGGAGGAATTACTCAGCATATAGGTGCTTACAATGTGACTCTGACTGACGGGCAAACGACAACATTTATCGACACACCCGGTCACGCAGCCTTTACCGAGATGCGGGCTAGGGGCGCAAATGTCACAGATATTGCCATTATTGTTGTGGCAGCTGATGACGGAATGATGCCTCAAACAGAAGAGGCCATCAGTCATGCTCAGGCCGCTGGTGTTCCAATTATAGTTGCTGTCAATAAAATGGATAAGCAAGGTGCCAATCCCGATCGAATAAAACAGCAACTGGCTGAAAAGCAGTTGGTACCCGAAGAATGGGGTGGCGAAACTATTTTTGTTCCAGTTTCAGCTTTGAAAAGAGAAGGAATTAAAGAACTTTTAGAGAGTGTTCACCTTGTTGCCGAGGTGCTGGAGTTGAAAGCGAACCCAGAAAGATCTGGAACAGGCGTGGTGATTGAAAGTAAAATGGAAAAGGGCAAGGGTAATGTTGCCACTGTACTTGTTCAGGATGGCACCATTCGTGTGGGTGAGGCCTTTGTAGCTGGAACCGTAACCGGACGAATCCGCAGAATGACAAATGATAAGGGCGAAGTGATTAAAATTGCTGGCCCAGGGACCCCAGTCGAGATATCGGGTTTAGATAACTCTCCTGGCGCTGGAGATAAGTTTGACATCTGTAAGACTGATGAGCAGGCCAGAGAAGTTGCGGACCTGAGAGAAAAACTTAAAGTTAAAGAAGATGTACCTAGTTCTAAAATGTCGCTAGATGTAATTTTCTCCAAAGTTAAGGCTGGTGATTTGAAAGAACTCAATATTGTCTTGAAAGCCGATGTAGTGGGAAGCTTGGAGGCTATTCAAGGAATGTTGGCAAAATTAGGCAACGAAGAGGTAAAGGTCAAAGTTGTGCATTCTGGAGTTGGAGGCATTAGTGAAAACGATGTGCTTTTGGCGGCAACGGCTGGAGGTTTAGTCATTGGTTTTAACGTAAGGCCCGACACTACAGCTCAGCGTGTAGCTAAGGAGAGAGGCGTAGAGATTAAGAACTACAGCGTCATCTATAATCTTACCGATGATATCAAGAATGCTTTGGCCGGATTGCTATCTCCGGATCTTGTAGAAGAGACATTGGGCTCCGTAGAGGTAAGAAACACATTTAGTGTACCTAAGCTTGGTGTTATTGCTGGTGGTTTTGTCGTTGATGGAAAGGTAATTCGAAATGGTTTGGTTAGGTTGGTAAGAGAAGGTCGCGTTATTTATTCGGGAAAGATAGGCAGCTTAAAGAGATTCAAGGATGACGCCAAAGAAGTTCAATCTGGATATGAGTGCGGTGTTGGAATTGAAAACTACAATGATATTAAAGTCGGTGATGTTATCGAAGTTTATCAAACAAAAGAAATAGCAAGAACCTTGGAGTAGTATTTGTGAGTGTATCGCGCAGGGTTCAGCGAGTAGAGAAAGAACTTCGAGAAATTATTGGAGTGTATCTTTTAACAGGAATGAAGGCTCCCCTTTCTGGAGTGGTGACTCTCACAAGGGTTACTGTCTCTCCGGATCTACGAATTGCCAGAGCCTTCGTAACAATGTTGGCTTCAAACGAAGCGGCGTTGGCCTCAAACGAAGTGATATCAGGCAGGTCGACATCAAATAGACAAGCCGCCGAAAATGAAAAAAATCAAAACCTAGAGATATTAAATAGTAGCACGAGAGATTTGCAAGCCATCATTCACAAGCAGTTGCCTATGAAATATTGTCCCAAGGTTAGGTTTGAGATTGATAAAGGATTCGACAATGTCCAAATTGTTGAGCAGCGATTAAGAGAAATCAAGCAAGGGGAAGACTCTTAGTGGACCATGGTTTACTGCTGATTGATAAACCCTCTGGCATGACAAGTCACGATGTGGTGGCCAAAGTAAGAAGATGGATAGGGTCAAAAGCCGTTGGACACGCGGGAACTCTGGACCCTTTGGCAACGGGCTTAATGGTAGTGTTATTGGGAGAGGCCACAAAAATATCTGATTACCTTCTAACCGGCGACAAAGGCTATCGGGTTAAGGTTCGATTTGGCATTGAAACAGACTCCTTGGATATTACGGGACAGATTTTAAAAAAAACAGATAATCTGGATCTCAACAAGAGCTTGGTGGAATCTACGATTTTAAGTCTACAGGGACCATTAATTTTATCAGTGCCCAGATTTTCAGCTGTGAAAGTAAAGGGCGAGACCTTGCTGCAAAAAACTTTGAAAGAAAAAGAATTTTTGCCTCCGGAACGAGAAATGAGCTTTTATGACCTGAAATTGTTAGAGATTTCTATGGACTCTGCTATTTGTGAATTTCGATGTTCAAAGGGCAGTTATGTCAGATCTTGGGTTCAAAAGTTGGGGGAGCTTTTGGGATGTGGGGCGACAGTTGAAGAGCTGCGAAGGTTTTTTTCGTCCCCCTATAGCTTGGCTCAGGCTATTCAGCTGGAGGATTTATTAAAAGGAGATATGGCTGCGTGCGGCTCCTCATTTGTCCCTTTAAGCGAGTGTTTGTTAGATTGGGAGGCCTTCACTGTGATAGGAAAGGAAGAGCGGCTTATGACCAACGGGCAAATTCCAAATGAACTGTCTAAGCGTTTGATCTTTCAGCAAAAAATGGTGAATAAAAGTCGGATTCCACGCGGAGTGCGGATATTTCAGGGCTCAAGCGGAAGGTTATCATCTCTCGTAGAAATTCAGCCTTGTCGAGAGCCCAAAATAAAGAGGGTCTTTCGCTATTGAGGGCTTGACTAGGGAGGCTAAGTCCCTGTAACTAGTAGCTCCATTCGAATTATTTTTCGGTCATTAGGACCTTACTAAAACTTCACCTGGAAGAATTGCCAACGCCAGGGAGGTGAACACAATCAGGAGGCACATATGTCGTTGCACAGAGATGAAAAGGCACAAATCGTAAATCATTTTAAAAGATCAGAATTAGACACTGGAAGTAGTGAAGTCCAAGTCGCACTGTTAACATTTCGGATTAATAAAATTACAGAACATTTTAAAACCCACAAGAAGGACTACCACGGGCAAAGAGGCTTGGTCAGAATGGTAAACCGTCGTCGCAAGCACTTGGACTATTTAAAAAGAAAAAGTCCAGAAAGTTACCAAAAACTTATTGCTGATTTAGGTATCCGCAAGTAACTTTGATTACTGTCACAGTTAATTTTATCAAAAACATTAGTGAAATTCGCAATTGGTGTGAGTGGATATTCAGGAAACAAAGAGATTACAGTCTGTATTTCGCTGCAGTAGCAAGAGGAGTTTGTAGATGCAAAAGAACGAGGTAAAGTTCAATTTAGACGGTCAAGAGGTGATTATTGAATCGGGCCGGTTAGCCAAGCAATCGGATGGCTCTTGTTTGGTAACTTGTGGAAACAATATGGTGCTTTTGACTGCGGTTTCCTCTAAGAGGGAATCTACAATGGACTTCTTTCCGTTGACTGTAGAGTACTCTGAAAAGTTTTACGCAACAGGGAAAATTCCTGGTGGATACTTTAAAAGAGAGGGGCGTCCAACAACAGATGCTGTTCTGAACGCTCGTCTTATAGATAGACCTATTCGTCCTTGTTTTCCTGAGTTTTACAGATATGAGACTCAGATTGTGGCGACTATTTTGAGCTATGATGGCAAGTGCGCTATAAACAGTTTAGCTAGCATAGGAGCTTCTGCAGCTCTTCACATTAGTGATATCCCATTTAATGGCCCTACGGCTGGGGTTCAGGTAGCTAGAATTGAGGGAAGATTTGTTATTAACCCATCAATTGAGGACCTTGCAAAATCAGATATGGACATCTTTTTGGCTGGAACTCGAAATGGCATCTTGATGGTAGAGGGAGAGGCTAAGTTTGTATCAGAAAAAGATGTGCTTGCAGCCCTAAAGTTTGGCCATGAGAGCATGAAGCCTATCTTTGATGCTCAAGACAAGTTGAGAGAGTTAACAGGGGCAAAGCCGCGAAGAGAGGTTGTGCCACCAGTTATTGAAGAGAGCTTTTTAAAAGCAGCACAAAACTTCTTAAAGCCAAAAATTGAAGAGGCTCTTTCCCATAGGGACAAAATGTTAAGGTATTCTTCTATGGATACTGCCAAGAAGGCAGCCGAAGAGACTTTACTTGCCGAATTTACAGATGAAAAAATAAAGGCACAAAAAGCTAAGGAGTTGAGCCAGATTTTTGGAAATGTTCATTATGAGTCAGCTAGAAGTATGATTCTAGATAAGGCGATTAGAATTGATGGTCGTGACACCACGACGGTCAGGCCTATTGCCTGTGAAGTGGGTTTGTTGCCGAGAGCTCATGGATCGGGGTTGTTTACCCGTGGAGAAACTCAAGTCTTGGGAACTGTGACATTGGGAACTCCTGATGACGAGCAGATGATTGAGAGTCTTGATGGAACCTTGAAAAAAACATTTTTGCTTCACTATAATTTTCCTCCATTTTGTGTGGGCGAGACTGGCCGTATGGGTGGGCAGAGTCGCAGAGAGCTTGGGCACGGTAATTTGGCTGAAAGGGCTTTAAAGGCAGTTCTTCCCGCTAAAGAGGAATTCCCTTATACGATTCGAATTGTTGGAGAAGTTTTTGAGTCCAATGGATCGAGCTCAATGGGAACAGTGTGTTCCGGAACCTTAGCTCTTTTGGATGGTGGAGTTCCTATTAAAGGTAATGTGGCTGGAGTGGCCATGGGCCTAATAAAGGAAGGCGATCGAGTGGCTGTGCTGACGGACATCCTTGGTGATGAAGACCACCTTGGCGATATGGACTTTAAAGTTGCAGGAACTCGCGAGGGAATTACAGCTCTTCAGATGGATATAAAAATTGACAGCTTAACTATGGACATTATGGAGACAGCATTAAATCAAGCCTTACATGGGCGTCATCATATCCTTGATGAAATGGAAAAGGTTATTAAAGCCCCCAGAGGAAAGATATCTGATTATGCACCACGGATTGAAACTATTAAAATTAATCCAGAAAAGGTGCGCGAAGTTATCGGAGCTGGAGGAAAGGTTATTAAGGGAATTATAGAGGTTACTGGAGTTAAGATTAACATCGAAGATGATGGAACTATTCACATTGCCTCAGTAGATCCAAAAAAGACGGCTGAAGCCATACAAATGATTGAGGACATCTGCGCAGAGGCTGAGGTCGGAAAAGTATATAATGGTAAGGTCGTGAAGATTGCTGATTTTGGAGCTTTTGTTGAGATCCTACCTAACACAAGTGGGCTGTTGCACATTTCAGAAATTACTCATGAGAGACTTAGAGCCGTTACCGATGTTCTAAAAGAGGGCGATGTTATTGATGTGAAGGTTTTGGACGTTGATAGATCTGGCAGAATAAAGCTTTCACGTAAGGTTCTTTTAGACAAACCAGCTAATTGATGAAGGCCTTTGATTATCAGCCTAAATATAAAAAAACAGTACTTAGTAATGGTGTTCGCATAATTACAGAACACCATCCTTACACTCGTTCTACCAGTGTGGGTTTTTATGTGGATTTGGGTAGTCGAGATGAACCCTCTCATCTTATTGGTGCAGCTCATTTTCTAGAACATATTCTCTTTAAGGGAACCCGCAATCGTTCGGCTTATGAAATTGTGAGTGCATTAGAGTCCGTTGGTGGCGAAATTAACGCCTATACAGCAAAAGAATATACCTGCTACCACGCAACAACTCTTCGCGAGCATAAGTCTATTAGCTTGGATGTTTTGTCAGATTTACTTTTAAACTCGATATGTAGCGATTCTGATTTTGACAGAGAGAGAAATGTTATTTTTCAAGAAATTGACATGTCTAAAGATGTTCTTGAAGAGTATATTTTTGAAAACTATTTTGAGAAGGCTTATCACAATCACCCTTTGAGTCAGCCTATACTAGGGACTCAAGAAACTCTCAGCAAAATAAGCAAGGAAGATCTATTTAACTTCTACCAGAGCCGCTATCACGGACCTCACTTGATTGTTGCAGTTGCCGGTGATGTGGACCATGAAAGTGTTGTAGAACAACTGCGGGTATTGGAAGATCTCAAACGTCCTATTGAGAATCCTCCCGAGCGGAAAAAGCCTCAGGCTGTTAGTTTTTTCAATGCTCAAGACAGGCCATCAGAGCAGTTGCACCTGCTTTTAGGTTTGCCGAGTAGTGATTTTCGTTCAAATTTGAGGTTTGAGTCTTATATCGTTAACGCCGCACTCGGTGGAGCCACGACCTCTCGGCTGTACCAAAGCATTCGTGAGGCTAAGGGGTTGGCCTATAATGTGTATTCAAGCTTACATGCCTTTACAGATACGGCCATGATTTTGACCTATATTGGTACTTCACTGGACCAGGCAGAGGAATGTTTAAGTTTAGTGAAACATGAATTTGATTCTTTTAAAAGAAAAAGTCTCACAGAAGAGGAAATTGAATACTACAAGACTCAGGTGATGGGGCAAATTTTGTTGGGAGCCGATGATGTGGACAACAGAATGAATTCAATAGCTATCAATGAGATGGTATTTGGAACCTATAAACCCGTAGATGAAGTTGTAAAAGAGATAGAGTCTGTAAATGTAGAGACGATTCGCCAATATACCGACATCTACATGACTTCTCAACCGGGCTTTTTAGCGATGGGAAATGAGGCAGAAAAGACGGAGTCTATTTATAAGTCTCTTTTTAGTTAAACCCATTCCCCCAAATAATCGTCTAAAATTTTGTGAATGCGCCCCATGCTCATACAGCCGCAGCCTTGAGGCTGCGGAACTGCGCGTGAGGCGCATTCACAAAATTTTAGACGATTATTTGGGGGAATGGGTATTAGTGGTCTTCACTCGCTAGAACTCTTTAATTTCTTTTTCAAGTATATCTAAGTTTTGTCTTTCGATACTTTTATTTTGCCTTATAGAAGATTGCTGCGAAATTTGAATGTGACTCCAAATCCACATTATAAAGTGGAAGGCCAAGAGTGCGCCAACTAATCTAACAATAATATTTTTGGGTAAGTGCAAGGCATCTACAAAACCTACGATGAGTAGAATCCCCGACGCGGCAATGCCAATCAGGCTCAATGGGCTAGCCAGAGGAGATATGATATAACTGGCAAGAAAGGGAATGTTAGAGAGAATCATTAGAGTGATGATTTTAATAAATGAAACTTCAGTTTTTAGAAAAAACAAAAAGAAATAATAAAAAAATCCAGATATTATAAGATAAGAGATAGCTAGAAGAATTGGAAAAAAAATAAGCCCGTAGATGAACCCTAAAAAGCTACCGCTAAACAGACCGTGGAGTGATCCGCTTGCCGCTCCAAAGATAAAACTTATAGCCATTAAAGTCCTCCATTCCCAGTCAGGAAGAGTGCGAATTTCTTTTATTGGATTTTTTAGAAAGGACTTTAAGTAATTGAGGATAGGTTCAAGTTCGATGTTCAAAAAATCAGACATACCTCATGTCATCACGACAGGTCCTTTTCGGCAAGTGAAATTGCCCAATTTAAATACCTGCGAATATTAGAGTTGTCATTTTGAAGCCCTGGCAAGCAGAGAGTTGAGCTACAGAGAGGTTTTTTGTTAAACGCAGAGTGAAATTTTGAGATAATTCTCCACGGCATTAAGTATTTTGAGTGATTATTTAGGTTGTCGATGGAGATAAATTCAATGGATGGGTGAATTGAGGGGGGCGCGTAGCTACTAAATAAAGTTAAGCTTCTAACAGACGACATTTGATTTTGGGCTAACCACTCTAGTTCATCAATGGAGCTGACGTCAGCAGCAAAATGAAAACTTTCTCCTTTTAAGAGATCAAGAAGACTTTGTAACTCATGGGTTCTCTGGGTGAAACTGTTATGCGAGAACTCAAAATCTAAGACATCATATCCGTGAGCTTCGAGCCATTCGGGAATACAATTCCAGTAGCGGCCATAGTAAAAGATTGAGGTTTTTCCGGATAAAAAAATGATTGGATATCGTGTAAGTAAGCAGTTGGGTTGTAAATTAAAGATGTATTGAAGCCGAGTGCGTAGTTTATTTATGTAGAAGAAACTGAATGAGACTAACACTAGCGTGATTGCTAAAATGGTTACAAAAATGCTAAAAATTGGCATCTACTCTTAAGCTGGCTCCAAAGGCGCTATTATCAATAGTTTCATTAATTAATGCCGATCGGTAAGAGACATCGGCTGTAAAGGTAAAAACCTTTGTGAGTATGGACTCCAAACCAATATTAAGAGTCCATGCGGGTGTTTTGTAGTTGAGTTGTTGATTATTAAGATTATCGTAGTAAGTTAAGTACCTTGCGGATAAACCACCAGCGGTTCGAAATCTCATAAATCTATTTATTCGGGGGCGATGAACAAGCATGAGGTCAAACTCATTGAGTTCGGCTATATCTTGACTTTCGCGATTGTCAATTGTTGCTCTCCCGAGATTTCTGTAGGCTCCGAGAGCCGTCCAATTTTCAGAGAAGAGATCAATCCCAAAATTTAGTTCCACGCCTTGAAAGAAACCTGTGCGATTTTTTGAGCCCAATTGAAAGTTGGTCATGGAAAGAGCCATTCCAACCCCTGTATGTAATAGAACCTGGTCAAAAGGGTCATTGTAAGTGGGTTGTTTACTGAGTTGAGAGCGCGTAGAGCTAAGTTGACCTACAATGGAATCATAGCCCTCGTATTCATCTTCATCAGCTAAACTTAAGTCTACTGTAAACAGCACGAGAAATAAGAGAATAAGCTTCTTCATATTTATAATTGTAGTATGGTTTTTCTAAAACAACAAAATCTTGTCTTTCGAATTGTATGAAAGTCTGTCAAAATATTTGTATGAGCCAGGTTTCGCAGAAAATATATTGTGCATTTTGTAAGTTGAAGCGTCGGCACTACAGCAAAAAACATATAACCTGGACCAACATCCTGTTGTCAGCTTTGGCGGCTTTAGCAACAGTATTTATAATTTGGCAGAATTTAAATCCGGTTCTTGTGGTTGTATTCACTTCATATTTAATTTTATCTGAAGTTTTTATTCAAATTCGCTGGAGGCTCTCTGTTGTTTGCCCTCATTGTGGATTTGATGCTGTACTCTATAGACAGAGTCCAGAAAGAGCCTGTGATAAAGTGGTAAGAACTCTACAACAACAAAAAGAGTCAGGAAATTATTTGTTAACAGTAAACGACCCCTTTCAGAACCTACCCAAAAAGCGTATTAAAAGATCGCCTCTTGATGAAGTCAGCTTGATTAAACCAGGCTTAATTAAATCAGCTTCTGGGAAAATTCTACATCGAGAAATATAGTAACCCAAATCTGCGGATAAAATGAGTCAAGATTTTCTCAAACCCTTTGACTTGCGGGGTTCCGATGAGCCGGAGGCGATCACCCGTGGGGTGACAGCTTTAAATCACAAAAGCGATAGGAGTTTCTGTAATTCTCTGATTGTAAAAGCCAGAGGTCTGAGTAAAAATATGTTGATGAGATTAGAGTTGTGGGCATTCTTATTTCTATTCTTTGCGACTTTTGAGAAAGGCTTAGCTCAGGTTGAGACTGAAAAATCAAAAAGATCTTCAATTAGAACTTCTAATGTTCAGATTGCAATAGTGCAAGATGGTGGAACGGACGTGTTTCCAGAAGCTTCTTTTGACTCAGATCCTATTGCGTATTTGAATCCAGGGCAAAAGATCAAAATTTCACGAAAAAAATATCCAGGCGCTGGAGGTTTTGGGCTTTTCTACAAAGTGTCACTAGGAAAGGGTAAGAGTGGATATATTTCAGATGTTGAGGTTGTACCTCAGTTCACGCAAACAAAGTTCACGCAAAAAGTGAAGCAGAACCCTGAGTTCGAGGAATTGACTCAGGAGCCACAGCCAAAGCTAGAATCAATGTTATTTACTCGATTTTTAGCTTTAAACTTAGCGAGCATTCAGTATAAAGAGAAGTTTTCACCTCAAGATTTAAGTGCGCCAGTGCAGTTTTTTGGTTTAAAAATGACGGGACCTGGTTATTTATTTGAAGAAATTCCCTTAGATATTGATTTGTTAATTTCACCGAAACCTCCCGCCTATTATGATGACAAATTGGCGACGGCACCGAGTACAGGGTTTTTACTGTTTAGTTCTGTTTCTCTCAAATTTCCTTTTATCGATTTAGATAATAGTCAGGTTTACTACTCGCTAGGCTTATTTGGAAATTATTCAAATTACAGTATTAAAATAGGGAGCAACAACTTTGATAGTCAGGAACTCAAACTAGGAGTCGTCGGCGGGGTTGGTGCCGCGATGCGTTTTCATCGAAAGTACTTTATTCAGTCAGATGCTAGGTACTATCACGAAAAAACCAAATATTGGGGCTACAGCTTTTCTTTTGGTTTACAGTATTAGGTTTCATCCATTACATATCTAGGTATGGAATCCATACAGATTTTGCCTGAAAATGTTGTAGATCAGATTGCGGCTGGTGAAGTGGTCGAGAGACCCGCTCATTTAGTTAAGGAGTTAGTCGAAAACAGTATTGATGCTGGAGCCACTTGTGTGCAAGTGGATTTTTCTCTAGGTGGGCAACAAGTTAAAGTGAGTGATGATGGAAGAGGGATTCCTTCATCGGAAATGTCTTTAGCCTTTGCTCGTCACGCCACAAGCAAAATCCGCAACAGTGAGGACCTTTGGCATTTGAGTAGTTTTGGTTTCAGGGGCGAAGCCTTGGCCAGTGTTTCGGCTGTCAGTAAAGTTAAATTGGTGTCCAAAACACCGAGTGCAGATACAGCCTACTCAATAGAGGGTGAGTTTGGACGATTGGGAAGTGTAGAGGGAAGTGGAGGGGGGCTTGGTACCACAATTTGGATCGATGATCTTTTTGGCAATGTTCCCGCACGTAAAAAATTTTTAAAGTCTGACTCTGCTGAATCGACTCAAATTAAAAATGTTTTAAAGGCCATGGGACTTTCTCATGAAAAAGTAGAATTTCGAGTTTTGCAAAATGGCAAATTGGAGTTTTTATGGAAGTCCTGTGCTTCAAAAAAAGAAAGAATTAAGCAGATCCTAGGGGTCGAGAATTTGTATGAGGGCTTTGCTGAGTTTCAGGGAATAAAGGCTAAAGTGTTTGTGGGTCCTCCACACGAAACAGTAAAGAGTCGAAAAAATATTTGGTTATTTGCCCAGGGAAGGTGGGTGCAGGACAAAAACTTACAGGCCGCCGTTATGGAGGCCTATAGAGGATTATTGATGCATCATGAGTATCCCACAGCAATTGTTTATGTGGAGACCCCGCCTGAAGAGATTGATGTCAATGTTCACCCCACGAAATCGCAAGTTAAATTTAGAGAAGT
The DNA here is from genome assembly GCA_964502735.1 of uncultured Pseudobdellovibrionaceae bacterium. Taxonomy (GTDB): domain Bacteria; phylum Bdellovibrionota; class Bdellovibrionia; order Bdellovibrionales; family UBA1609; genus JACKAN01. Next base: position 18,623 of record CAZCYD010000025.1, on the reverse strand, counting down.
TTCTCATGCCTTTCGCGCTGTTCAAAGGGCCATTCGTGGCATTTTAGAGCAGGCACCTTGGTTGGATGTTATGTTGGGCACAGGATCAGGAGCCAAAGGCCGTCAACCAGTTTCAAAACATTTAGATGGAGGGGAGCACTCTGCTAAAGCTGCCAGTTCAAAAGAAGAGACCAACTACAACTTTTCCACACCAGAGTTTTTTAATACCCAATGGAAACAAAAGGAAACTCATTTTCCAGCTACCAAAATGACCCCGGTAAACAGAATTGAAGAGAGGGGGCTCCGACAACAGGGTCAGTATATAAATACAAACGAATGTACAGGTTTGGGTTCAGATGAAAAAATAAGTTCAAATAAAAATTCTGAAGGACTTTTTGATGAGCCTTCTGATGGTAACAAGTTGACAAAGTCTAATTGGTCGCAACTTCAGGTTTTGGGGCAGGCCGCACAGACTTACATACTTACTCAGTCTTCCACCTCGTTAATTGTAGTCGACCAACATGCTGCTCACGAAAGAGTAGTTTATGAAAAACTGATGTCCTCATGGAAAAATGGCAACATAGATGTGCAAAATCTTTTAATTCCTATTGAAATTTCCATGTCCCCAGACAAGTTAGAGGGAATTCTTAGTCTCCAAGCTGAATTGCTTAGGATGGGTGTAGAGGTGGAATCTTTGGGGCCTGAGTCGCTGGCAGTTTCGACATTGCCATTAATTTTAAAAGAAAGTTCGGTGGTCCAGGCTATAGAAAAAATGGGTAGAGAGTTAGTTGAGCAGGGCGGAAGCTACGCGATTGAAACAGCACTTTCTAATATGGCAGCGACTATGGCTTGCCACTCCGTTGTGCGTGCGGGCCAGGCTCTGAGCATCGAGGAAATGAGATCTTTATTGCAGGCCATGGATGAATTTCCGCTTTCGAGTTTTTGTCCTCACGGACGTCCTGTTTTTATTGAGATTCCTTTCGGCAAATTGGAGAGGGATTTTGGTCGTATCATCTAAATTGTATCCATTAGTTTTTGTTGTTGGCCCTACAGGTGTTGGCAAATCGGACTTTTCAATTCAAGCGGCATTGGAGTTTTCAGGGGCTATCGTAAACTTCGACAGTTTGCAATTCTTTACCGATCTGAATATTGGAACCGCTAAACCGAGCCTTCAGGAGAGATCACAGTGTCCCCACTATTTATTTGATATTAGAGATATGGGTGAAAAAATGACGGCGGGGGAATTTAGAAGAGAAGCTATTGAGATTATAAATAAGCATTCATCTGAGCGAATTTTATTTTTTGTTGGCGGTAGTGGTTTTTATTTACAAGCTTTAGAAAAGGGAATGTACGACGTTGAGAGGGTCTCTGCCGAAATTCGTGAGGAGTATCTGTTAAAACTCAATGAATTAGGAGTTGAGGGTTTGTACCATGAACTCTTGACCTTGGATCCCGATTACGCAGTTAAGATCAGTTCCAATGATAAGTATCGAATTTTTAGGGCCTTAACCCTAATACGCGCGGGGGGAAGGCCGCTGTCAGAAATTCAGAGCGAGCATAAAAATAATCGCAATGCCCGGGCTTTGAATCACCCAATTATTAGGATTGGTTTAAAAATTGATAGAGAGGTCTTAAAAAAAAGAATTCAATTGCGTGTTCAAAAAATGTTGGAGGCAGGATTGGTAGAGGAGGTTGAATCCCTTCTAAAAGTTGCTCCTAAAAGTTGGGCCCCTTTGTCTTGTGTAGGCTATAAAGAGATAGTTAATTACCTTGAAGAAGGTGGCAAGTTAAACGAGGCTAAAGAGCATATAGTTTTAAATACAATGAAATTAGCAAAAAGACAGATGACGTGGTTTAAACGAGATAAAGAGATAAAATGGTTTGATTTTGACACGAATCAACAGATAATTTTTGACTATCTAAGGTCTAAGGTCTAAGAGCTTATAGTCATAGGGATTATATATGAAGAGCATGACAGGGTTTGGTCGCAAAAACTACCAATCAGACAAATTAGAATTGGATGTAAATTTAAGAGCCGTTAATGGGCGTTTTTTTGAGTTGAGACTACATTTACCTAAAGAACTTTTATTTCTTGAAAATAAACTTAAAAAAATTGTGAGTCAGACGCTAAATCGTGGAACCTTAGATTTGTATATAAATAGACGTTCTTATCATCCCACCCACCAAGAGTTGAGAATTGAGTCCAAGATGGCGAAGAATTGGGTTCAGGCATTAAGGAAGTTGGGAAATGAAGTGGGTTTAGAGTTTGAGATCTCTCTAAAAGATTTAGCCCTCTTGCCAGGAGTTTCTCATACTCAAGAGAGTTTCAGAGTGCCGCTTGAGGAGCAAAAAATTATTCTAAAAACGGTCAAAGAAGCCACTCAACTTTGTGATGAAGAGAGGGTGAGAGAGGGGGCTGCCTTAAAGAAGGAGTTGCTTCAGCTTTTGTCTGAGCTTAGTAAAATCAGGCAAAAAATGCTAAAGCTCAGAGATGAAGCAAATACAGAATTGAGCTTAAGGTATCGAGATAAGTTGAAAAAATGGGTTCACTACGATGAAAATAGAATGGCTTTAGAGATTTCAGGTTTGATCGATAAGGCAGATATCAATGAAGAAATTAGCCGTCTAACAGAGCATATTAAAGGGTGTCGTGAACTCTTGCGTTTGAAAAAGCCAGTGGGCAAGAAGTTAGATTTTTATTCCCAAGAAATTTTGCGTGAAATCAATACTATTGGCTCAAAATCTCAGGTCTCTAGGTTGACGGAAGCTGTGGTTGAGGCAAAATCGATTATAGAACGATTTCGTGAACAGGTACAAAATATAGAATGAATAAGCTCATAATTGTTGTGGGCCCAAGTGGGGCAGGAAAATCCAGTTTTGTAGAAAGAGCGGTAGAGCAAATGCCCTTTCTTGTTGATGTAGTAACTTGCACTACCCGTAAAATGAGGGAGGGGGAGTCTGAAGGACATCCCTATCACTTTATAGATTTAACTGATTTTCAAAAAAAAATAAAAGAGGGCTATTTTGTCGAGTATGCGAGAGTTCACGATAACTATTACGGCACACCAAAAAATCAAATTGAAAAAACTTGGAGCGAAGGCAAGGCTGTCATTATGGACGTCGATATCCAAGGGGCTAAAACGTTTATAAAAAAATACCCAGAGGAAGCTCATACCATTTTTATCATCCCCCCCTCAATTGACGTGCTGCGTAAAAGAGTGATTGCACGAGATGGTGGAGAGCCCTGTGATTTAGATTTGCGTATGGAAAACGGAAAAAAGGAAATTGCTCTGGCCCACGAGTTTCAACATCAGGTTGTTAATGATGATTTTGATACGGCATTTGGCAAATTTAAGAAAATTATTGAAAATATTGTGTCGCCGAGGTAGTTTGACCCGCTGATACACGCTGAATTAGGAGTAAAGTATGGCTAGAGTCACTGTCGAAGATTGTTTGGATAAGGTTCCTAATAGATTTGCCTTGGTTTTGCTTGTGGCCAAAAGAGCAAAACAACTCCTTAAGGGAGTCACTCCGACCTCAGCAACAAAATTGAGCAATAAATATATTGTTAATTCCTTGAGAGAGGTGGCCTCTAGAAAGGTGAAATTCCATGAAAATGAGAGTGGAATGAGTGTTGAGGACCAAATCATCAGAGATCTCAACCGTTAATTGCGGTGATTTATTGGGAAATCTCTTTGTTTTCGCAACTTTTGTCCTTATTCTGATACAATCATTACCAACAGAGCCCTTTTGGCGGCCACTTTAGAGTGACCATTTTAGAACGTTGTACCAATTCCACAAAATAATTGTCTAAGATTTTGTGAATGCGCCTCACGCGCAGTTCCGCAGCCTCAAGGCTGCGGCTGTATGAGCATGAGGCGCATTCACAAAATCTTAGACAATTATTTTGTGGAATTGGTATAACCCTTTAGTTTGACTTGAGATATACCGATTATCTGTGCAGGCAAAAAAGAATGAAGGCGAGTTGGCAGCATGAGTGAAGAACTAGGATCTCTAGATTTGTATAAGGATTCCAATATTGAGAGTTTTGATGAGCTCTTAAGTGTTGTAGAGTCTAGGTATCCTCCGGAGGTTTGCGAAAAACTAAAACACGTCTACGAGTTTTCTGAAAAATCACATAGGGGTCAAATCCGTCGTAGCGGTGAACCTTATATTCAGCACCCTTTAGGGGTAGCTGCAATCTTAGCTGAACTGAATCTTGATTACGCAACTGTTGCGACGGGACTGCTTCACGACACCGTCGAGGACACTGACGCCACCTTAGAAGAAATTGAAGCGAGATTTGGTAAGACCATCGCTGAACTTGTTGATGGCGTTACAAAGATAAATCAAATTAAATTTAGAAACACCCATGAAAAGCAAGGTGAAAACATTCGCAAAATGATAATTGCCATGGGTCAGGACGTAAGAGTTGTTTTGGTAAAATTAGCCGACAGGCTTCACAATATGAGAACATTATCTCATATGCCTTACTCAAAGCAGCTTGTGAAAGCAAGAGAAACCCTGGACATATACGCTCCCTTAGCTGGTAGGCTGGGGATGATGTCAATGAAGGTTGAATTGGAGGATTTAAGCTTTCGTTACTCGTTGCCAGATCAATATTATGATCTTGTTCAAAAAATTAACAAAAAGAAAAAGGAAAGAGAAAAGTATATTTCCGATGTTATAGAAATATTAACAGAAGAAATTGGTAAAAGGACAAAATTAGATTTTAAAGTTTATGGGCGGCCCAAGCATCTCTATTCCATTTACAAAAAAATGACATTTCGAAATGTCGACTATGATCAATTGTATGATTTGTTGGCTTTTAGAATCATAGTGAATACAGTTCCTGAGTGTTACGAAGTTTTAGGTTTTGTACATGCTATCTTTAAACCGATTCCGGGACGGTTTAAAGACTTTATAGCCATGGCTAAGGCTAATAATTATCAAAGTTTGCACACAACTGTTATTGGTCCCGGAGGGGAGAGAATAGAAGTTCAAATTAGAACGCAAAAGATGCATGAAGTTGCTGAGCGAGGGATTGCCGCTCATTGGCAGTATAAAGAGAGCGCTCGCGGAGCGAGTATTTCAAAAGAGGCCATTGATAAATTTAATTGGTTGAGAGATCTAGTGAGTTTACATCAACAAACTAATGACTCTGATGAGTTTTTAGAAAACGTAAAGCAAGATCTTGTGGATGACGAGATTTATGTTTTTACTCCAAAGGGAGATGTAAAAGCCTTTCCTGAAGGTTCTACACCAATTGACTTTGCTTTTTCTATTCATACAGATGTAGGTTCGCAAATTGTTGCAGCAAGGGTTAATGGAAAAATTGTTTCGTTAAAGTATGAACTGCAAAATGGTGACACTGTTGAGGTAATTACATCTAAGAACCAGACTCCTTCAAAAGATTGGTTGAATTACTGTATAACCTCTAAGGCAAGATCCAAAATCCGTACCTATGTAAAGTCTGAGCAAAGAAAACGGGCTATGGAACTGGGGCGCGAAATTTTAGAAAAATCTTTTCGTAAGGAAGGAAAGTCTTTGCATAAATATTTAGATGGTCCTCTGTACGATAAATTTATTAAGGATCATGGGGCCAATAGTATTGACGATTTGTATATTCTTGTCGGTTATGGTCGCTTAGCTCCCAAACATATCATAGAAGCTTTAGTCCCAAATTTAAGTGAAGAGAGTGCTACGGAAAAAGATGAAGATAGCTTTTTGCAGAAAGCTATGAAATCTGCTATTGCAAAAAAGAAATCTTCCGACTCATTGGTAATAGTCGACGGTATGGAAGATGTGCTCGTGAGATTCGCCAAGTGCTGCAACCCCATTCCTGGAGATGCTATAGTTGGATTTATTGCCTTAGGGAGGGGCATAGCCATTCACAAAGCTGACTGCGAGAAAACATTTGAGATTGATTCCGCCAGACGAGTAGATGTGGAGTGGAGTCGTGGCCAATCCCAAACGGCCACGAGAATGGTGAGGATGAGAGTCGTAAGCCATGATATTCCTGGCCTATTAAAATTAATGACCGAAGTGATGTCAGCTTCGGGAACAAACATTCACAATGCTCAGATCAGAACAACTCGCGACAAAAAAGCAATATGTGTTTTTGACATCAGTGTTAAGGGAACTGAGCAGTTGAATCAAGTCATGCAAAACTTAAGTAAATTAAAGGGAGTATTGGGCGTTTCCAGAATTACCCACGCTTAAAAGTTTATCGCTATACCAAATCGAACAGCCATATAGTTGGCCTTAACTGTATCAGATGAAGGGAACATCCCATACTCAAGCTGTACAGGAATGTACATATTGTTTTTTATAAACCAGTCAAATCCAAGTCCAGGTGCTATTACCGATGTGCTTGTTATAGATTTTTCTTCGATAGCTGTGGAAACCTTAGAAGATGGAAAAAGTAAGTTAAAGCCAAGTCCAACCCAGGGGCGAAAGGTCCCTTGCGATATCAAGTAGCGTCCCCACAAATCCAAAGTCAAATACGAAATCTCAATTTCACATGAAGTGTTATTGGTGGGTCCGCAAATTTTTCCATCGCTACTGGCTGTAAGATTCTCAAGTCCTAACATGCCTCTAAACCAAATGCTTGGCCACAAAGAGTAGTCAAAAAAGGCACGTCCACTAAATCCGTTGCCAGACATATCTGCTGATTTTGTTGTGCTATCACCCTGATCAATTTGAGCCTGCATATTGTTTATAGCAAACCCTCCCATGACCCCATAAAAGGTTGTGGGAATTTTTTGAGGATCAACTTTATTTAGATCAGCTTGTTCTTGTCGGTTTTTTGCTTGTGACTTTCCGCCTTTGGAACCTACCAAATTTAAACTCCATCCTTTTTGTGCACGTCCCTTTCTAAGTTGTCCTAAAGCTTTGTTTCCCTGCACTTTTACAATCTTGACGGCACCAACGCTCTTACCTTTTGGGTCTTTAACAATCATGGTGTCTTGACTCTGGGCCTTTTCTTGAGGATTTAGAAGAATATAAACTTTTTTACCGCTAACTTTTGCGATTTTTGCAGCGTGAGCATTTGTAGTGAGCAACATTGTCAAAGGTAGAAGTATCAGGGTGATCATTATCTTCATTGCATTCTCCCAAAGCTATTCATAAACCAGTTTTATTATAAGTTTTTTTTAATAGGTAAACGAGTGGGAAAAGTCAGATTGTTCTTTGGTCCTGTTTTTTTCTAGTTTTTTGTGTGCTTGTCAAAAAAATATTGTTGCGAATAAGCTGCTACAATTTCTTTAATGTCTGAAATGTCATTGTTAGACCAGACCTGAGGTTGTGGAAAGTTAAACAAACAGGTGAATTCGGAAGAAGAATATTGAATTGTATTTGCGAGGCTATTAGAGAAGTAGTTCCATCCATCATCCATTGTTTCTTGATTTTGCAATTGAAGCTCTGGATCGATATTTTGCTCAGTCTTTTGAGTAGTATTGGGGCTAGAAAAGCAGTGCTTTTGAGCCTGTAAAGTTAAATTTGCCTTTTCGGTCCGGCTGTAAACAAAGCCTTGATCTCGCAAGAATTTGCGGGCCTCTGATTCGTACACAGTACAGGAGGTAAAAGTAAAATGTATGAATATAAAGGGGATATAGGCAAACCACATCCCCTGATTGTACCCCTGAAGTGTATTAGAAGGGTATTTCTTCGTCGGCGTCAAAAGAAGGTTCTGGACCAAAGCTTTGCGAACCAAAATCTTGGTTAGAAGAGTAATTGTCGCTAGAGGCTTGTTGGCTGCCACCCAAAAACTGCACAGTATTGGCTACAATTTCGGTAGTGTAGCGTTTTTGTCCCTGCTGATCTTCCCAGCTTCGAGTTTGCAAACGCCCTTCAACATAAACTTGGCGGCCTTTAGCCAAGTACTTGCCACATAGTTCTGCCAATTTTCCCCACACAACAACGCGATGCCATTCTGTTCTTTCTTGCTTTTGGCCATTGCGGTCTGTCCAGTTCTCACTAGTGGCTATATTGAGACGGGCTACCGTATTGTCCCCGCTGACTGTTTTGACTTCTGGGTCCGCGCCTAGGCGGCCAACAATTATAACTTTATTTATACCTGACATATTATACCCCTCATAAGGATGTAGTTTTATTTTTTTAAACTCTATGCAAAATCTTGTAAGTCTTTTTTGGCAATAAAACGACCCAACAAACCTCAAAGGATCGCTTTGCACTGACTTTGTCCGATATTGGGTTTCATCGGACATCGGGAGCGATGTTATAGTGATTATAAAAATTAATCAAATGTGTTAATTTTTGTGATTTGTGGCGGTGCGCGAAAATTTTCCCCACGCAGCCTAACTAAATAAAGGTCCCCGTTGGCGCTTGGAGTTTTGTAGGTGTCTAGAAAACTAAGAAGTAGTTGTAAATCCTTGCTTTCAATACCCTTATTGGCAATAGACAATTTGAGATCAAAACCTCCGGGTTGAGTGATCAGGGTACCTCCTGGGCCACCTATTAGCTTTAACCCCATGCGACCTTTGACTTTAAGTGTTAATGGGTCTTTTGCCGATCCGAGTTCCATCTGTTCAAAAATGAGGTCGCCATCTGTAAGCCGCCCCTTAACGTTGAGCAAAGTGAAGTTGAGTTCAGGTAGGGGCATGTCGCCAAAATCTGTGGGGATCTGGGACGAAGGCAGGATAATTTGTGCTGCCTTGAGGCTTAGCTCTGCTTCTGGTTGCTCAGAAAAACTAGGGTCAAGCTCTGTGCTCAGCTCAAATAAAACCTTTCCCCTAGGTGTGATGGGTGATTTTAAAAGCTTAGTCATGCGCGCGATTTCAATATTTTGTCCATCGAGATTTAAAACTTGCTTTTGAGATCTGTCGGTCTTTTCGCCCGGCTTTACAACAAGCTGTAAATTGCCATCAAAAAGGCCTTGAACGCGAGAAACAAATCCCAACTTAAACCTCAGTAAGCTGGAAATAGAAGGTGAGAGAGAAAGTGAGCCGGCTTCGATTGTAGGTAGGTTTTGAATGTCCAACTTTACGTCATTCAATTGAAATCCAGGCACAGGAAGAAATGAGAGATTCAAGTTCTCAAATGTTAGAAAAACTTGCCTATTGGTAGCATTGGCCACCTGCTCTGTAACGAGGTCATTGAGATCGTCAATTGGGAACAATAGAAAAAGACTTATAGTACAGCTGAGAATAATAAATCCTATTTTTTTTTTGTGGAATTTAAAAACATTCGCTATTTGAGAAATTAAGCTAGTTATTATCTGCATCGTCTGTACTTCTTTGTCTAAAATTACGTTTTGGAGTTTTCTTGTCGTCCTTATCTTCGACTTCGGGCAGGTAGTATTTGCTCAATTGGAGCTGTAGATTAAAATAACCAGGTCCGCTTGCATCAGCAATTATACTCATTCCCGTCATCTTTAAATCTCGAAACTGCTTTTGCAAATCGACGCTGATTTGTACAATTTGATCCAAGTTTAATTTATTGAGTCTAACAAGAAGAGCCTCTTCTTGGACAGGGGGTTTGGTCAGAGATCCTCCTGTTGGAGTTGTGAGGAGCACTTCTTGAAGCTGCTCGTCCATGAGATTAAATTTAGCGAGGGCAGAAGTGAGACTTTGTTGAAGCGACTCAAGATTGCCCCGCTGAGTAAGAACGGAGCTGCCGGAGCCTCGGCCCACCTTTAAGAGCTCGCGGGTTGTAGACCTGTAATTATTAAACTCTTCTTCATACTCTGCTGCCGTAGAAAAAAAGGAGTAGGGGATATAAATTAAACTTAGCACTGTAACTAAAAGCGTGCAGCCAACTAGGGTCTTTTGTACAAGGGGAGGAAAAGTCTCAAACTTTTCTTTGGCTGAATTCACCGAGGGATCTTCTTCGAGGAAATTAAGAATTTTTTCCTTTAATTCAATAAGTCTGTCCCGTAAGTCCTCAAAGTTCACTCTAAAAGTCCTCAAATCTTTTTACTTTTAAATTAAAAGCAAAGGCTGTCCATCCTGGCTGTGCCTTAACCGTTGCAGGTTTTTTTATCACCTTGTTGTCGTAGGCCAAGTCTTTTAAGGCTTTATTGAGAAGTTCAAGACTTTGGGGGGTTTTAACCTCGCCCTCCAAATTTAAATCTTCGTTAGTGAGGCTAAAGTTGAAGAGATTCATATTTATGCTTTTTTTAGACGGCATTTTTTGTGAGAGTATATTGAGAATATCAACTCCTGAATTGATATGTTGTAGGCTCTCTGTGGCTTTAAGATTTTTTTGAATATTTTTTTGCCGCCGTATATGGCTGTTGATCATATTCATGTTTACCCGACTGGCTTTTTCGCCAAGAATATCAGAGGCCTTTTCTCTCAAGTTCAGCTCGGCTTGATCCATCATTGAGAGGGCAAAGTTTTCGCGAAGAATTCCAAAAACCACAAAAAATACAAAGATGGCAGCTGTAACACTTAGGGCGTGAGACCACTTGTCCATAAATTTTTTAAAGCTTTGGCTTTGTAGTTTGAATTCCCCCAAGCGCATATTCAAGGGTGGATTTTTAGGTCGTTTAAGTGCCTCTATGGCTAATCCGACGGCTGTGGGACAAGTAAAACCGGCGGATTCATCCAGTGATGCCGAACTTGTATTTAAAGAATTTAAAATGTTGACTTTACCAAAAGGGATTTCGAGCTTTTGAGTTAAGTAGGGGGCAAGATTTTTAAGTTGCGAAAGTCCTCCCGTGAGAAGTCCTTTGACATAATTAATATTGTGCAGGCTCTTTAACTCAATTAGTGTTAAACGCAAGCTCTTGGCAAAGTTGTCAATTTCAAGTTTAAGAAGGTCAGAGTCTTTTACTTGTTCTTGAGTGGCATCATCATTGGTAATGAGGAGTTTGTCGTGGCGCTCTAGATCACGTATAGCTTCGGTAAGGTGCTGACTTTTGTTGTTGGCAAGTGCTTTTGCCAGGTCGAGCCCCCCCCAATCAAACCCTCGGACTTCGAGAACTTGTTTATCTTTGAGCACCAATAGATTTGTATTTTTATGACCGAGATCGATCACGATTTCGACGGGTTGGGCAATTTCACTACTTTCAGTAAGTGGAAGGTTAGGAGGAGACTCCTGCCAGTTTACAAATAAATTTGACAGGCCAAAGGCATTCACGCTCAGTATATCCAGACTGAACTGGCAGTCTTGACTTAATTGTATAGCTTTTTCAATAATTGTATTTGGACAGGCCACGGCTGAGATGTCTGCCGTGGAGCCTATGTAGCGGTTAACTCTGGCATTGAAAATTGCATCTTCGTGAGAAAAGGGAATGTCGTCTTCTAATTCAAATGGTAAGCTTTTAAGAATTTTATGACGCTCTTTAAATGGAAAAATCATTTGTCTGACTACGACTTCATTTTGAGGAAGGCCAAGAACAAATTTTGAGTACGAGGGGTCATACTCCTGAGCTAGACTTCTGAGAATGTCTAAAATTTCAATCTCTTTATCTTTAGTGGGATCTAAGCTAAGTGGGTGAGATTGATACCGGTTGAGCTTTATGCCCGTATTTGTAATTTCGATTTCCGCGACTTTAACAGAATACTGTCCAATATCTACGCCAATGCCAACCATAAAATTAGTATATGTGCCATCACAACGATTTACAATAGGGGTTTATTTTTCCTGCCACATCACAACGCGTGGCCTTCCAGCTGGGATTTTCTTATTTGCATTCGCGCCCTTCTTGCCTTTTTGTGAGCTGTCATTATTGTTGTTTATGTTGTTGTTGGCGTTCTGGTCTTGTGGTTGATCTTCCTGGTTTTTATTTTCATCCTTGTCTTGTTGGTCTAGGAGATCAGCCATGCGTGTCACCAAACTGTCCATGTCGTAGGTGATCACTGTAATTTCACGAGTGGCCTTGGCAAATTCGCCAGTGCTAACAATACGAAAGTTATAGGCACCATCAAATAGTAGAGGTATGCCTCCATCATTAAATCCCGCTGTATTTATAAGAGTTCCTAAAAAATTCAAAAAATCTGTTTCACTTGTAAAGGGGCCTCCAAGCTCAGGGCTGGTTCTTCTTTTTATAATCTCGTCGGCAATTTCGTCGGTAACTCTGATGTCTAAACTTTTTAGCATACCTTTGCTTGCAAAATTGACATTAATGCCTTTAACGCCAAAGACGGTGACTTTGTCTTTTAGCAATTCAAAAAAATCATCCTTCATTCCGGCTACCATTCTGATTTCATCTAAGGTCTTAAAGGGTTGGTTGGGAGGAATAAATTCAGAGGGATTATCTTTAAGAAAGTCTAGGTATAGAGATCTCTCATTGCCTCCGCCGACTTGCTCTTGATTTTCATCTACCCAGTCAATCATATTATTTACTAATTGTAGGAAGTCTGTGTTTCGGTATTTATTTTCAAAATCTTTGTTAGTTTCCAATTCTATTGTGAATATTTTAAGAATTTGTTGCTTTGTTTGTTCCTGTAGTTCTTTTACTTCTGACCCTAGGTCGTTTATATCAATTTTTCCGCTCTCACTTTCAATCGAGGTAATGTATGTCGCGTTCATAAAAGACTCTTTTTCCGCAGATTTTATTGAGTCAACTGTGATAGTTGTCAGTTCATCTTGTGGAAGGAACTGAGAGGGGGGCCAAGCAAAGGGGAAGTTCCAAATTGGATCGAGCATGGATTTGTTGCCCCCCAGTTGGTCGCCAAATGTGGCAACAGCTTTTTTGTATAGCAATATTCTGAGTAGACTGAGTTCAGCCCCAGACTTAGCGGCATAGTAAGCTCTGAGTCTGTTAATTTTTTGTGAAGCTATGACATATTCAACATTAGTCTCATAAGAAACTTCCATGGCAAAAAAAGACAATAAACCAAGGGAGAAAATGGCAATTAAAAGTGCAACACCTTTGCGATTAACGACGGGGCGTACGAGTTTGTTCATTCGCTTTCTCCTCCGTCGATTTTTGATTGTTGGGAAAACTTAATGGGGCTACGATGGTCATAGCTAGGGGCTTAGCTCCTTCTTTAGAGCCTTTGACTTCAAGTGTGATCTCGACGGCATAAGGAAACCTTCCTCGGGTAACAGCATCGCCCCGTTGATCAGACATCCAATCTTGTCTCCACTCTTCTTCGCTTTCAGGTCCTATATAGCGAAGTTTTAAGCTATTGACATTTTCTAATAGAACTTGCTTTGATCCTCCTTCTTCTATGTTGTCGTCAATGAGGGGGGAAACTCTCCTCCATAGACATTGACTTCTTTGCCTCTTATCTAAACGCCCTCGACAGTCTTCAATGTAGTAACCGATTTCAGCCTGATCTGAAAAATTAGAATTTTCTACAGTTCGACTAAAGCTTAGCGAAGTAAAATCAAGTCGATCTCTCTGCCCTAGAAAGTGCGTAAAACGATTTTCTTTTTTTTTGGTGAAATTCTGCTGAGAGGTTGTTGGTGGTTGTATAGGAGGAGTGGGCGTCGGTGTCGGTGTTGTGGGTGGAGCTTCGTCGGGATCAACATTGGCTCCCGTTTTTGAGGAATTCTTAGTTTCGGCCCGCTTTTGTCGTTCTTCCTGTGCAAGGTTAAAAACTTCGATGTTAATGTCCTTATAGTTATAGGCTAGGCGAATATCTTCAGCCATAATTTTTAAAGCATCGCTAAGGTATGAAGTCTCTTCTATTTTCCCTATGGTTTTGCTTTTAAATTGAATGGCGCTTTGAATGCTAGTGGCTGTCAAAATAGAAATAAAGGCAAGTAAGGCCAGTGAGAGTATGATTTCTAAAAGAGTAAACCCTTGAGAGTTAAATGGCTTCAATTTCCACTTCCTCCGAGATTTCCTCCTGCTGCAGAGCCTGCACCCATTCCGCCACCCAGTCCTAAATTGCTGTCGTAATTAACAAAATAGGTACTTATAGTGTACTCGATTTCTCGAATGGGGGTTTTAACAAATACACTAAGTTGAACCTCTTTGACGGATTGAGAAATATACTCCTGGGTTTGTTTAATAACTGTCAGCAACATGTCATCAACGCCTTCTTTCCGTCCAATCAAAACCCCACTCATATCGGGCATTTCAAATTCCTGGCTCTTCATTGTCCATCTGTACTGCTTGTAGTCTGAACCAAAGTCTCCACTTTCTTCTTGGGGGATTTGCTCTAGGGGCAAGTCTCTGTATTTGGCTTCTAACTCCGTCATTTTTCTTTCTAGTAGGGTGGCAACATTGTTGTTTAAGGCGGTCTTGCGAATTCTCATAGTGTTGCCAGAAGTCATCATATTGATAAGTAATAAACCCCCCATGATGATAACTATGGAGATGAGAACTTCTAGAAGGCTGAAACCCTTTTTTTTCACTGAGTTGTGATATCCTTTAAGGTCACATACTGGCTGGCAATGTCGGTTTTTCCAGTTAGTGGATGAATAACCAGAGTCCATTGAAACTCTCCCAACTTTAAGTGTATAGCCGCCTCTTCAACTCGACCCGATGGAAAAAAATGAATATAAACTTTGCCCGCGGTCAGTGGTTTACTATAACCCGGGAGTTCAATATTTTCAAAGACCATATCTTGGGGCAGTTTCTTCGGTGATTTTAAGATGCTAGAGTCAGCAGCAAAGCCCGTGGGATCCCCTTGAGTTTCCTCAGTGTCTCTGGTTTCCAAAAGTTTAAGGTACTCTTTTTCGCGATCCTCAGTCAGCAGGATCTCTTTGTTGGCTCTCTCTACCCAGTAGCTATGGCCTTTATTTTCACCTATCCCAAGGTCTAGCACTAACCTGTAGGTGACGTTTTGCATTCGGGCTTGGCTCCGAATCTGTCTAGTCAGGGTGGAAATCTTACGAACTTCCGCCTTAATTTCGTTATTACGGTTTCCAATTTTTGGCAGAGCCAAACCGACGATAGCACTAATAATAGCTAGCACCACCATAATCTCCATAAGGGTAAAACCCTTATGAGTGAGATGATTTGTAGAGAACTTTAATTGATTAAAGATCTTCGGAGCTAATATCTTTTGCAGAACCGGTTCCCCCGGGCTTTCTGTCTTTCCCGTACGAAAGCAAATTGTAAGTTCCACCGTCTGATTCATATTCGAAATCAGAGCCCCATGGATCTTTTTGAAGTTTCTTTAGGTAAGGCTCGGGGCCCCAGTTGGGACAATCAGAAGGCTGATTAATTAAACCGTCAAGAGACTGAGGGTAAATTCCACAGTCTGTGTAGTACATATCGAGAGCCTTTCCAAGTTCCGACATTTGGATTCGGGCTTCTTTAACCTTGGCAGAGTCAAGTTTACCAGTAACTTGGCCCGCAAGAATAGTGATAAGACCACCTAAAATTGCCAAAACAATCATGATCTCTAAAAGAGTCATGCCTTGGTTGTTCAATCGTGAAGAATTAAGAAAACTGAATTTTTTTGGATTAAGGGATTTGATCTTTTTAAATATTAATTTCATTGAGGCCTCCAAATTCAGATTTCTACATCTATGATTTCCAAATCTATATTTATAATCTACGTCGAATCAAAGTGAACGTCGAATATAACACATAAATTCATTCTTAACAGTGATAAATAATATTTTAACCACCAAGATTAGACAACTGAAACATAGGTAGCATGACGGAAAACACGATGACGCCGATGACGCCTCCCATAAATATTAGCATTATAGGGCCTAAAAGCGAGGTCATACCATCGACGGCGTTTTTAACCTGAAAATCAAAGGCGTCACTCACTTGAGTGAGCATGTTCTCGAGCTCTCCAGTTTTTTCCCCAATGCTAACCATATGAATAACTATGGGGGGGAATTCTCCTGATTTTTTAAGCGGAGCCGCAATAGATTCTCCCTCGCTAATATTGTCCCTGGCGTTGTCTATGGCTTCAGCAAGAATCTCATTGGAAACCACGTTGCGGACAATTCCCAAGGAGTTTAGCATGGGAACTCCGCCTGTTAAGAGAGTGGAGAGAGTTCTTGTAAACCGCGACACCGCAATCATTCTTATAATTTTTCCGGCAATGGGAAGCTTGAGTTTGATGCCGTCCCATTGGCGCTCTCCTGACTTTGTTGACTTCCAAGATTTGAATATAAAGCTTGAGGCAAAAACAAAAATTAATAAAATGTACCAGTAGTTTACGATAAAACCACTGATGTCTATGACCATTAAAGTGTACCACTCTAAAGTCAGCTCAGGTGAGGCATCAAAAATCGCGACCATCTTGGGTATAATAAAAATAAAAATTCCAGCTAAAAGCAATGTGCTTACAATCATCATGAGAATGGGATACATCATGGCCGATTTAATTTTAGCATTGAGCTCGTTTTGAGCTTCTGTAAATTCAGCTAGCCTTAATAAAATAACATCGAGCGTACCTGACATTTCACCAGCTTCGCACATGGATACAAAAATTTTGTCAAAAACTTTTGGATACTTGGCCAAACCCTTACTAAAGGATCCTCCTTCATTTACTGAACCTTTTATGTCGGCCATGATATCTCTTAGAGTTGGATTTTCCATTTGCTCAGATACGGCCCCAAGAGTATCAACAAGGGGAACTCCCGCGCGAATAAGAACTGCAAGTTGGCGAGTCATTAAGGAGAGCTCTTGTATATCAACGCTTCGATTTAAGCTCGATTTTCTATTTGTATTTTTTTTTGTTGTCTTGGACTTGTCTTTAATCTCAATAACATAGATGTTGTCTCTTTTGAGTTTGCTGCGGGCTACCCTCATGTTTTCAGCATCTACAACGCCCTTTATGTTTTTCCCTTGTTTGTTAAGTCCTCTGTATTCAAAAATAGCCATGAAACTATAAATCCAATTGAGTGTTGGTTAGGACCTCTTCAATGGAAGTGATGCCCTTTAAAACTTTTTGGATGCCGTGATCCCTAAAAGTTACCATTCCATCGGCAATCGCTTGTTTTTTTATCGTATTGCCGTCTTTTCTTTGCATAATCATGCTTCGAATATTCTCGGTGACCATCAGTAGCTCTTGGATGTTTGTACGGCCAAGATATCCTTTTTGATTGCACTCATTGCAGCCTACGGGTTTACATACATGGCTGTTGGCGAGACTTTCGCGGGTGAGTTCTAAACTTTGTAGCTCGAGATCTGAAGGAACATAGGGTTCTTTGCAGTGAGGGCACAGCACGCGCACAAGTCTTTGTGCCACAACCCCCAAAAGAGAAGTGGCAATTAAAAAGGGTTCACATCCCATATCGATAAGCCTCGGGAATACTCCAGAGGAGTCATTTGTGTGAATTGTAGAGAGCACCAAGTGACCTGTTAGCGAAGCGTTAATTGCAATTTCAGCAGTTTCCAAATCTCGAATTTCCCCAATCATAACGACATTGGGGTCCTGCCTCAAGATCGCGCGAAGTCCAGAGGCAAAAGTGAGGCCTATTTTTGCGTTGGTTTGGATTTGTCCAATTCCGTGGATTCTCTGTTCAACAGGGTCTTCAACCGTAACTATATTGCGGTCAACACTATTAATTTTTTGTAAACAAGCATAGAGGGTTGTTGATTTTCCAGACCCGGTGGGGCCAGTAACAAGAAAAATCCCATAGGTCTTTTGAAGTATTCCGTCAATGAGATTTAGGCTCCTTTCTGAAAAACCCAATTGAGTGAGCTCTAGCACGACATTGGATCTATCTTGTAAACGCATGACAATACGCTCTCCAAAGGCTGTGGGAACCGTGCTTAAACGAACATCAATATCCTTTCCTGCTAGTTTTAAAGGTATGCGTCCATCTTGAGGAAGCCTTTTTTCAGCGATATTCAAGTTTCCCATAACTTTTATCCTAGAAGTTATGGAGTTTTGTAGCCGCTTAGGGGGTTTAAAGATGTCAAACAGAATTCCATCAATACGGAAACGAACAGCCATGTCCTTTTCATAAGGTTCGATGTGAATATCGGAGGCCTTTTCCTTTACGGCTCTAAATAAAAGGGTGTTGACGAGTTTGATTACGGGAGCATCGTCGTCTCCAGCGTCGAGAAGGTCAATAACGGGGTCGTCGAGATCATACTCTTCGTCTTGAATTTGGTCTAACCCCTCAAGAGCGGCAGTACTTTTTTCGTAAACGCGGTTAATCGCATCTTGGAGCCTGTGGCTTGTGGTAACTAAGGGAACAGTTTTTTTGTGAAACAAAACTCGCAAGTCATCAAGGGCTTTATAGTTTAAAGGATTCGTGACCAGGACGATAAGTTTTTCGCTGTCTTCTTTAAAGGGGAGAATTTCATGATTTTTTGCATAGTTGATGGGTATGTCGCGAACCAAGTCTACAGCTATATCTCCTGTTGGGATGTCCTTGATAAAATCAACATTGAGGTGTGAGCAGAGCTCTCCTAGGGCATCTTCCGCTGAAGAGTAGGTTTGGGTGGCCAGGCTTTCTTCAATAGGTACTCCATGTCTGTCGGGCAGACCCATCAAAGATTTCAACTCGCCTTCACTTAAACTTGTTCCTTTAACCAAAAGAGTTTCAAAGTTGCCATTTGCCATAGACTCCAGCATAGCGGAAAGCAAAGTTAAGAACAAGAGTAACTTCGCTAGACATGAATATCACAGGTCATCAATAGTAAAACAAACGAATAGCCTAAAATAATACCAATTCCAAAAAATAATCGTCTAAAATTTTGTGAATGCGCCTCATGCTCATACAGCCGCAGCCTTGAGGCTGCGGAACTGCGCGTGAGGCGCATTCACAAAATTTTAGACGATTATTTTTTGGAATTGGAT
>CAZCYD010000024.1:35646-38308 GCA_964502735.1 uncultured Pseudobdellovibrionaceae bacterium | reverse complement strand
GCTCTTTATAGGCATGGGATTAAAAAAATATTAAGCACTTCAAGATATACAGAATACAGTTTATTTAAATTAGTTTTGACAATTCTATTTCCTTTTTTAAAGGGTCGAATTGATGTTTATTATGAAAACTGGAATAAAGAGAAATACCTTAGAAAATTGTCTAAAAAGGGTATTAAGACGCCTTTGGTCTATCAAGTGGTGGAGGACCAAGAGTATCCCGTATTTGATCTAGAAAAGATCAAATTTCCTTGTATTTGCAAGCCGTCTTTATGTTCTGGCGGCTATGGAATTTTCGTAGCTCAAAACGTATATGATTTAGAGTCTTTTTTTGGTCCAGAAACGGCCCCACTTGAAAACTATGATGAGTTGGATCTCTTTTATAGAAACAGAAATAAGCATGGACTTAGAAATTATCGGTACAATTCTGGGGGGCTCGGAGGGAGTTACATTATACAAGAGCTAGTTAAGGGACGAGTTCTGTCGGTTTCAGGTGTTGTTATCGGCAGTAAAGCCAGCTCGTTGTTTTCTTATGAAATACGAGCGACGGAAAATGCCTACTGTGCAGAACAAGCCTTTTGTTGGCCGCTTGAGGAGAGTTTAGATACAAAAATTAATGATATAGCTCAGAAAATTGTTTTGGCTCTTAACTATCCAGATGGGCCATTTATGGCAGATTTTATTTTGTCGGAAAGTGGTGACCTCCACGTAATTGACGCAGGTCCAAGAGCTAGCTTAACAGCGGCGTTGTTGAGTGAATGGGTTTTCTCAAATTCCATTCATGCTGAGAACCTCGTGAGTTCTCATTGGGGTTATACCAATAGCGTCCAGACAAGTCGTTCGCAAGGTCGCGCAGTATTTTGGCAGAGGTTTCCCTTTCCTAAAGGGAAGGTTCGCAAAATGAGTTATCCTGATATGAGATTTGACGCGGATTTTGATGAAGATTCTGATGCGGAGGGAAATGTTGTAGTTTCAAAGGATCTTAAAGTCAAAGAGGGCGACAGAATTTTTGAGCAGCGTTTGGACAAGCAAATGGCAGACCGAGGCTATTTAGCTACAACAGGCAGTAATTTAATGGAAGCTGAGCAAAATTGGTATAGAATATACAACAGGATAGATTGGGAAATTGAATAACTATTTTAGTGGTTATGTTTTGAATAAATTTTGATAGTTTTATATTGAATGAGCTTTGGTTCTTGCTTACCTACTTGAGCAAGCACGGCGAGGGTTTATGTCTTTAACGGTTAAATTGGGATTAGTGTTTGATTTAGAAAAGTTAAGGCAGCATGTGATAGATTATGTGCTTCCCCTTCCCAGTGAGCAGCAAAATTACGCTTTTGGGGGTTGGAGCGTCTTATCATCTGACGGAAGTTATAAGGATGGCTGGCATAAGGGGCACCTTATCTACGAAGGCAAGACTGACGAAGAAATCTCCAAGTTACGGCAAGAAATGAAAATAGGCCAAAAAAAATATGACAAGCCCACGGAGATTTGTCATGGATACCTCCAATATGTAATGGATGAGCTTTTGCCCATTAAGCCACACAGGGCGAGAATTATCAGATTGCGCGCGGGAACTGAGTCGGTGTGGCACAGGGATACAAAAGAGGACGATTTGATGTATAGGCTTCACATTCCAATTATCACCAACGAAAAGTGTTTTTACATGACAACTCAGGAAAAAACACATATGCCAGCAACTGGCGATTGTTATATTATTCGAGTCAACCAACTTCACCGAGTGGTTAACTACGGAACAGAAGATAGGCTTCATCTTGTTATGGATGCGAAACCTCCAACAGACATAGCCCAAGAGCTAAATTAGGGGGCATATGAGAATGCCTCACCTGACGTATCAGTCTCATTTTCAGTTTTATTATGATTCCGGGGCACCATTTCGCTCAAGCAAACGAGAGCGTTGGAACGTGCAATATGGTAAATGTCAAAGGTATCCAAAGAACTTTAGAGAAGAGTGTCTGAGTACGGCCCGGTTAATTGCTGGCCAAACAGATAAGGAAATTTCAGTTCTTTTTTCGGGAGGAATCGATAGCGAAGTGACCCTACGATCATTTGTTGAGTCTGGTATTCCTGTGCAGGCTGTAATTGCTAGGTATAAAAATGATTTGAATATACATGATATATCGTGGGCAATCATTGCTTGTGAGGCCTTGAATGTTCCCTACAAAATATTTGATCTAGATTTAATCTCTTTTTGGGAAGACAAATCATACTATTATGCTCAGGTGTCTCAGTGCTTGTCCCCGCAGTTAACAGTTTGTATGTGGTTAGCAGATCAGATACCCGGTTACCCTGTCATTGGTAGTGGAGAGTGCCTGTTAGTAAAAGATGAAGAAACGAGCATATGGAGCTTGTGGGAAAAAGAGCGGATAGCTTCATGGTTTCGCTTTTTTATTGCTCGAGAAAGAGAGGCCTGTCCGAGCTTTTTTCAATACACTCCAGAGCTGATCTTGAGTTATATATTAGATCCTCTGATACAGGATTTAATTTCCAACCCAGACAATAAAAATCTATTAAACTCTGCAGAAATTAAACTGAACTTTTATCAGCAGCACTTTGATATTTTACCGAGACCTAAGTATACGGGATTTGAGAAAGTACAAGATGAGGATTTTAAATATAGAAGTCGTCTTAAGCAAAAGTTTTC
>CAZCYD010000024.1:23661-35546 GCA_964502735.1 uncultured Pseudobdellovibrionaceae bacterium | reverse complement strand
GGTTTATTTTGTCTTTTGGTCAATGCTTCTAAGGCTGCAAATAATACTTGATTTGGCATTTACCCGATTAGAGGCAAGGTACTTTATTATCTTCGTAGGTGCTTGAAGCTTACGAGAGTATAAGATATTTGTATAATCTTCTCCAAGCGATGAACTTTTCACACTGTAGACAGGAAATAATTCAAGTTCACCAAATGTGGAGACAATTTGCTTTTCAGAATAGCTTGTGGACATAAGAAGATTTCCATTTTCCTTTGTTTTTGTTGCTTTAATGTCGGTCTCAAAATTTGAACTAAAAGAGTCTATATTCGTCTGTGAGAGTTTTTTAGCTGAAAACTCAGGAGATAATTTAGAAACATGAGTAGGTTTATTTTCTTGGTTGTAAATAAAATCGGGAATGTTCAAGAAAAGCTTCCACGGGTGACCAACCACCGACTTTGTTAAAGAAGTGCTTATAATTTCTAGTTTGGCGTCGTTTCCATCACTTTTTAAAACCTTCATTTTTAATTCTTTAGAGTTACCTCCAGCACAACTGTAGTTTAAAACTGCGCCAGATTTTGGCAGTTGAATTGAAGTGAGTGGAAGCCCCGTGTTCGCCAGATTCGGAGAAAAGGTTAATAGTTCACAATCGTATAAAGGAACTTCTTGATTAGAATTCCTAAGGAAAACATAGGCAGATTTATTGTAGTGTAGGCGGTAATCGGGGGCAAAGTTTGAATCAAATCGAAAAACATTATTTTGATTATCAAAGTTTTCAAATCTAGTTGATACAGGAGTCACGTTAATTTGTTGATTTGATCTTTTTATAGTTTTAGGCTTCCCTACCTTTACAGACAGAGTTCCAATATATTTTTTCCCATAATTAATCATATTGACCTTACCACTATAGGTGCCCTCTTTGAGATTTGTCGCATTTAGCAGTGACTTATCAGATATAGACATATTGAAATAATTCAACTGAAATACACCCTCCGTAGTTAAACCAGAGATATAAGCGAGCGGATTAACTTTTCCAAATTCAATAGGGCCAGATTCTATGTTTTTTCCAACCCATTCAATTTGGTAAACGCCTTCGTCAGGTTGCGTTTTCCAAAACCTGAGAGTTTGCGAACTGGAAGGACCCACATCGCATTTGTATTTTGCGCTTATCTCTTGTCCAGGAAATAAGTGGGAGGCGTTTGCATGAGTTTTGGTTGCGAAAAAGCCTATTATAAAAAGAGACATCAAAAAAATTTTCATTGTCACATCACTATTGCAAATGTTTATCGATCACCCTATTTTAACGTAAAGATTTTAGTTTTGTAAAGGAAGCCTAACCAGTTTCTGCCTTAAATATGAAGTTTCAGGTTTTTTGACGGGATGTTCTTCACCCAAATCCGTGAAGTCGCTCATGGCGGTGAGTATTGACAGCAGAATCATTAATTTAATCTTTTCAAGTCTTGTACCATTATGCATTAAATCTGTAAGATATAGTTTATGGTTTCAAAAAACACATTATCTTTTATTGATAATTTAAAGAGTCATTTTTTTGAGAGTAGGTGGGCGCAAAAAGAGGGAGCTATTTTTGTTTATTCCACCCAAGAGCTTAAAAGTAATATTCAAGAGCTACGTAGATTCTGGCCTGATAGGGGGGATTATAGGAGCTCAATTTACTATTCAATTAAGGCCAATCCCAATCCCTATATAATAAAAGAAATAATCTCTAATATTGATGGGCTTGATGCATCTTCTTTGGGTGAGCTGGAATTGTTAAAAAAATTAAAGATAGATGGAAAGAAAATAACAGTATCAGGGCCAGCAAAAACAGATGCAATGATGCTACTGGCAGGTCAATTGGGAGTACAATCCATTCACTTAGACAGTTTTAAAGAGCTTGAGCGGTGGAATAAGCTTCAACTGAACAAAAATACTTTAGACGGAAGAGCTATAAAAAAAACTCTTCGCATAGCTTTAGGTGGCAGTGCTAAAAAGCTAGGTATCGGAGAAGGAGAGCTGGAGGAAGTGCTCCGTTTATGGTCTGGTGCGCCACTAGATGGTTTTCATGCTTATTTAGGTAGAGAAAGCTTTTCGATTGAAATTTTTAAGTCGATTTTAGACAAGGCTTTGAGTTTAAAGAAGAAATATCCAAAAGCTTTCTCAAAAAATTTTGCTCTATACTTAGGTCCAGGCCTACCAAGCTCGTGCCAGTTTCAAGCCGAAGAGATGAGTTCTATTTGTAAAGATAAAGATCTAGGTATTCCTGTTCATATAGAAACCGGGCGATTTATTGTAAATACAGCAGGAGTTTATTTAGCTAAGGTGTTAGCTGTGAAAAGACGCTCCTCAGAACAGCGTTTAGTCATTATAAACGGAGGACTACAGCATTTAGCAACCAATATGGTGTCGCCAGTTTTTGACTTAAAAGGGATTCATTGTGAAGTTATAAGAAGCTCTTCTCATCGAGAGAACCATTGTAAGTTTCAGGTTTATGGTTCGTTAGGAACAAGAAATGATCTTATTCATCCGGCAGTAGATTTTCCACTAGATATAGATCGAGGCGATTGGATTTTATTTTTCCCCTGTGGAGCTTACGGTTACACAGCCGCAGCTAATCAATTTATTTCGCCGGACCACATAAGGGAATATTTGTGGGATGGATCTGAATGGAGTGACATTTCACCAAAAAGTGAGCTTCACTATATTGAAGCCTTCTCAGTGGGAGAACAAATAGAAAAAAGATAAAAAACTGATTTTTAAGAGCGAAATTAAAGACTGGATGGACTGTAAAGATGAGATATAAAAATGAGATATGAAGTTGACATTTACTGTAGGTACAACAAAAGTCTTCTCCAGTTATTTGAAAGGGAAAGAGAAAACAAAAAGAGCTATGTTTGGCAAGATAGAAGTCCAAATTTCTATCAGCACTATGAACCCATTCAAATCTCAACACCTCAGTACTATCTAGGCTGGGATAGTGAAGACAACTTGTGTTCATCTTTGGGCTGTATACCTATCAGTACAAACTTAAAGCAGCCAAGCTGTTACATTACAGACTTGATGGTGAAACCTGAAATAAGAAAACAGGGAGAGTCTTGGAGGTTTATTAAAGATAATTTTTCAAGTATTATTAACTTGTTAGGTGATGGTTTATTCTATGCCGTTGAAAGTTTCCCTGGGGCTTTAAATGGGTTAAGTGGGATGGCAAACAACGAAAAATATTTTCTCAGGAGAATCGGCACGAGACAACTCAGGGAGTTCTATTTAGAGATTGGGAACAATAATTTTGAGTCGGGAGGGTCAAAAACTAAGGGTTCTGTCAATAGAGAATCTATAACTCTAGAGGACTTTTTCAGTCAAGCCGATAAAAAGCAAATAGAAAATATTTTGATGGACACTGATTTATGTCAGCCAATGACACCTCATTTAGATGTAGGGCTTTTACAAAAAATAGAAAAAAATGCGGCTTTATTCAGAGTTGTGCCCGTTGAGGGTGAAAAAAAACTGCAAGGTTTTTTTTCACTAGTGGATTTTAGCTCCACGCGCCGGTTAATTTGGCAAGGAAAGCCAACGTTATTATTGAGAAATCGAGATGACTTACAGAGGGGGAAAGAACTCAGGTACTTAATTGTGGAATATTTTGGTAGACCAATAGCTTTTTCACCTGAGTTAACAAGTCGTATTTTAAATGAGGCCACTCATTTAGGTTACCACGTTGTTGGAACAGGAGCCGACCTAATTTGGAAAAACATCCCAGGTGTTACCTGTATTCATCACTCACTCAATATTTTTACGATGTATAACAATAAGGCTAGACAGATATGGGAGCCACTTTTTTTTGATAACGGAAAAAAATTGGTAGTAAAACTAAACTCAATTTTTTTATGAAGATGAAAAGCAATCTTAATTTTATTAATTTAAGTATTGACCAGCACTGGGACAAGAGCCAGCTTTTGTCAAAAGTCTTTTCCGTAAGGATACCTAATTCAGAAAACTTACAACTCAGTCAGTTAGACCTGAGTGTTTATTTATCAAATAAAAATGACACATGTGTTGTCCATAATCGGTTTGATGAGGGTTTTAAGGCCTTTCTACTAAAAAGAGGATTAGTCAATTTTAACGTATTAGAGATTAGTGAGAACCCTTATTATGAAAGTCAATGGACAAAAGAGTTTAAGATCAAAGTCAATGATAAAAAATTTGATGATTTTAATTTTTGTGCAATGTCCTCACTTGAAGAGAGCATCGTAGAGTCGTCAAAGAAAAAAGACGCAAGCTTTACTTTTGTACCTATCCAGATTTATGCAAATTGGAACAACAAGGCCTTTCTATTGGATCTGGCTAAAAAAATTCCGTTTAGATTACCGCAGACTCATGTAGTGACTCTAGACTCTCTTGGTAAGGATATTAAATCATTGAGTATAAAATCTCCGTTCATTATAAAATACGTTCATAGCTCAGGAGGTGGAGGGAGTTTCGTAGTCAACAATAGAGAAGACATGAAATTTGTTGAGTATCTTCAAAGATATCAAAATGAGTTTTCTAGTTCGCACTGGTTAATTCAAAAAAAAATAAATATTGAAAAAGAGTTCTCGACAGTGGGAGTCTCAAATGATCATGACAGCCTGTATACCTTTGAGGTGAGTTATGATAAAAATGGATATTCCTATTTTCATAAGCTATCAAGATCTGAGAGTCGAATAATCCCTGTTGAAATATCTGATATGGGAAAGAAATTAAGTCAGTGGTTGCAGGAGCACAATTATTTTGGGCCATTTGGATTTGACTCAATTTGTGCGAGTAAAGAAATTTATCCCGTCATTGATCTCAACATCAGGTATAATAAAGGTCATTTGATCTTATTGGCAGCAGAAAAGCTGGGCCTTGTTGACGTTGACAGTTATAGATTCAGATGGAGAGGCAATCCGCAAGATAGCTTTGAAGCCTGGTGGAAAAAAATGAGAATAATATTAGGTTTGAATGAACTAGGGGAAAGAAGCGATGGTTTTAAGTTTGTACCTTATGTTTTTTCAGGAATGAGAAGACAGGAGAACATGAAAACAAATAATAAAAAAATATTGGAGTTGAGTTATTTTATGGCTGTAAATCGTAATTCAGATGAAGCCGACGAATCTTGGAAAAATTGTATTGAGAGAGCTATTCTAGATACAACTAGTGGGGAGTTTTTGTGAAAAGTCAAATCTGGAATACGATCTTTAAAAATAAAATATTGAAGTTGGAGAACCCCTTTTTTATTTATGAAGCAAGTAAAATTAGAGAGAACATAAATTGTTTAAAAAAAAATGTTTTTAAAAACATACAGGGGTCCGAAGTTTATTTTTCTGTGAAAAGCAATCCAAATTTACTTTTATTAGATCAGCTTGTACACGATGTAGATGGATTTGATGTTTCATCAACTTTAGAATTAAAGCAAATATCTAAAATGGGCGTTCCTCCTGCAAGGATAACCCTATCAGGCCCAGGAAAAACGGATGATTGCTTGGCTCTTTCGGGAAGGCTTGGGCTAAGTTGTGTCCACCTCGACTCCTATCAAGAGTGGGAAATTATAAATAAACTTAAAATAGCGGGGCAACCCACTCCCAATATAAGCTTAAGACTTCAGTTTGGCGACGGACCTAGTCAGTATAAGCTAGGTTTAGAAGAGGATATGATTTGCAAAATCTTGCAAGAGCCTTCGAATTTAAACTTTTCTGGTTTGCATAGTTATTTAGGAAGAGAGTCTTTTTCAGAAAAAAAATTGAAAGATGTTGTGAAAAAAATGGAAACTCTTATTTCTGAATATAGGCATAGGTTCATTAGTGAACCTAAAATTTATATTGGTCCAGGAATTCCATCATTGAGCCATTTTGACTTCAGTTCAATTAAAAGCTTATCGAAATATCCGATTACGTTTGAGGCGGGAAGAGCCATTATGTCTGACGCTGGATATTACGGGGCACAGGTATTGTCAGTGAAACCATTTCACAACCCTACGGTAATTCTTAATGGGGGTGTGCATCACCTTGGGAGTCCTGTGCTTTCTATTTTTACTGGCAACAGCTCTGCTAATTATTTTTTTATTCGAGACAGAAGGGTTTTGAAATCTGAAAATAATAAAAATTATACCATTTATGGTTCCTTGTGCTTATCTCATGATTGCATTCACCCGCGTGTTGAGGGGCCAAAGGACCTCCAGCGAGGAGATTGGATAGTCTTCCCAGAGTGTGGATCATATGGACTGACAGCTGCTGTTCCGTACTTTATTGGTCAAGATTTGCCGGAAGAGTATTTAGTGGAGCTTGACCCATGCGGAGATAATCCTAAAATAAAAGATGTAACGCCTCAATTGTTTAGGTCATATCATGAGTGTTTTAATTTATGAAAAATATTATACCGCAAATTAGGAAAACATTAGTAGATTTGAACTTTTCATCTGTAGCAAAAGGAGTGGGTGAAGATGAGGATTTGTTTCAGTGCGGGGCGCTAGACTCCTTAACACTTATTCAGTTTGTATTAGCTGTAGAAGAAGAATTTGGGTTTCAAATGCAGAACAAAGACATCACATACGAGAACTTCAAGAGTCTTAGACTTATTTCAGAATTTATTGTTTCAAATTATTTGCAGAAGTTATCATGACAAATCTAAGGGCATTTTTAGGCCAATTACTGGAATCATGGATACAAAATAAAGAAAAAACATTTTTAATAACCGGGACGAGTGAATTTACTTATGACGATTTTTTAGCGGGAATTCGGCATTTGTGTCGTAAACTTGAAGGCTTGCCAGAGAGCCAACCAGTAGGCATTTTAGCGAATAAATCTCTAACCTCTTATGCTGCTGTACTGGCTTGTCTTATTCAGGGTAGGCCCTTTGTTCCGTTTAGTAATCAATGGCCCATAAATAGAATAAAAAAAGTAAAAGAAAAGCTTAATGTTGGATGTTTTATATTAGATGAAAATAGCCAAATGGCATCTACGTCAAAAATATATTTAGAACAAGATTATAACAAAGGTTCGTTTCCCTTAACTGAATGGAATTTGAAAGATACAGATGACGCGAACCTGGCCTATATAATGATGACATCAGGTTCTACAGGCGAACCTAAAGGAGTCTGTGTTACCAGAAATAATTTTCTATCTTTTTTAAAAAAAATTACTTCTCTCATAAAGGTTGAATCCAGCGATGTGTTATCTCAAACTTATGATCTCAATTTCGATCCTTGTTTGGCAGATATATTTTTAGCTACAAAAAACTTGGCATGTTTGTGTCCATCTTTGAGTGGTGATCATTTGAATTTTTTTAATTTTATTTCTCATCATAAAATTACAATTTTGTCTTGGGTACCGACATTGGCTGAGATTAATCTCCAAAGACCTCTAAACAAAAATCTATCTTTCAATGTAAGAAAAACAATATTTACAGGAGAGCAATTAAAACCAGTGACTTTGGCAAGGTGGAAGTCACTGGTTCCAGAAACTGACATTTACAACTTCTACGGCCCTACAGAGTGCGTGATTTGGACACATTATTCAGAAGTTTCAAAATTAAGTTCCGCTACAAGAATTCCTATTGGCAGGTCCTTAGAAGGGTTAGAGATTTTCATCTCTAAGGATAAAAAAATGTGGATAAGTGGAGATCAAGTGGCACAAGGTTATTTTCAAGACATAAAATTGACTGATGAGCGATTTAAGATAAAAAATGGAAGGGTTTGGTACGATACAGGAGACCTAGTAGATCAGGACAAAGACGGCAATTTCTATTTGATAGGAAGAAAAGATAGGCAAATAAAAATTGCAGGCCAGCGATTTGATTTGAGTGAAATCGAAAAATGTGTACAGAGTTGGAACCCTAATATTATGTCAGTGGCTTTGGCTGCCAAGAAAGACAAGTTGCCAATTTATATTGAGTTGATGATTGACACCCATTTAGATGTAGAGGAGTGTCAATCACTCTTGTCCTCACTAAGGAATGAGATTCCAAATATATTTTTGCCAAAAAGAATATTTTATGTCGAAAAGCTAACAGTGAACCCTCATAAAAAGATGGACTATATTCAGCTCGAAAAGCTAAGAAAATCCGAAAATCTCGTTGAGCTGGATTTTATCCGCAGGTTTGGAAATTAATATTCACTTTAAGAATAAGGAGGGCGCTCATATTGAAATTTCCAATATTTTCTGAGAGTCCTCAAGGCGAATATCCTGGTGTTCTCCAAGATAAACAAGGCCCTGTTTTTTGAGGGCATCCAATACTAGAGGCAATTGATTACGTTGGATTCCATATTTTGATAGTCGGGTCTTGATGCCAAGGCTTTCAAAGAAATGTCTAGTTTTTGAAATGCACATGTCCACTAGTAGATTTTCATCATTATTTTTTAAACTCCATACTCTCTGAGCAAATTGGATTATTTTATCTCGTTTTTTCGTTTTTTGATACTCCATTACGCTAGGTAGTAATATGGCCAAAGTTTGAGCATGAGGAATATTAAAAAGAGCAGTAAGTTGGTGCCCTACCATATGAGTTGTCCAGTCTTGAGGCATTCCCGGAGAAATCCAGCCATTTAGAGCGACGGTAGAGGACCACATTATATTGGCTCGAATATCATATTCGGTTGGAAACTCTAGTGCCTTTGGCCCTTCTTCGATCAAGGTGAGCAATATGCCTTCGGCAAAACGGTCTTGAATAGGAGAGTTTACAGGATAAGTTAGGTATTGTTCTAAAACATGAACAAAAGAGTCAATAATTCCATTCGCAGTTTGTTCAGAACTTAAACTGAATGTGTAGCTCGGATCAAGAATAGAAAATTGTGGATACATTTCAGACCTGATAAAACCAATTTTTTCTTTTGTGCTCTTTTTTGAAATTACAGAAGCACAATTCATTTCAGAACCTGTTGCCGGCAATGTCAGTATGGTGCCAAAGGGTATAGCTTTACTAATTGGCAGTTTTTTTGTTATCATATACCAAGGGTCATTACTCTGAGTTGAATGAGTCGCGATAGAAATAAATTTTGTAGCGTCAATGACAGATCCACCACCCGCGCAGATTAGAAAATTTATATCGTTTTCTTTACAAATATTAATGGCTTTACTCAAATGTTCAACGCTGGGATTGGGTTCAACATTAGGAAATTCCATAACCTTAAAAGGTTTTAATTGGTCTACAATTTTACTGTAGATTCCATGGGTCTTAATACTGTTTTGACCATATATAAAAAGAATATTGGCATTCTTAGGTATGAGTGATTTCAGTTTCAAAATTTGATCTCGACCAAAATAGATTCTTGTTGGGTTGTGCAACTCAAAGTTATTCATACGGCTATTATAGCTAGTTAAAATATAAAAAGACCACTACTTCTCGTAGTTCAAATATTTTTTGACGGGGGATGTTCTGTCTTTGCCGTCAAATTAGGTTTTGGCAAGTATATAGAGAATACACTTCCAACTCCAACTGTGCTATTGACTGCCACCCGCCCCCGGTGGGCTAAGGAAACATGCTTTACAATTGAGAGACCTAGACCAGTCCCTCCCATGTCTCGACTTCTCGCCTTGTCTACGCGATAAAATCTTTCGAATAATCGAGGAAGTTCCTCTCTGGCGATGCCGATTCCTTCGTCTCTAACAGAGAGACAGATTTCATTTTCAAGCTCCTTTGTAGTTATAGAAACACGAGAATTTTCTCTGCTATATTTGATAGCATTGCTTAAGAGGTTTACCAGGGCCTGCTCAAGTAGCGGAGAGTTAATGTTGGCGTACACATTATTGGTAGTATCTAGATGGATCTGGATGTTGCGCTTGCGTGCAGCAACTTCACAGATTTCTATAGCGGCTTTAAGGGTGGGTTGTAAATTTTGAATCTGGAGTTCAATTTGCTGGTCTTCACTTTCCTTTTCAATTCTAGACAGAGAGAGTAGGTCTTCAATGATTTTTTCTAGTCTAAGGGCATGCCTATGGATCACTTCAAGGAATTTTCGATGATTTTTTGTAAGAGGAGGGTCCGAATTAATCAAGATTTCTGCATAGCCTTGAATTGATGTTAAAGGGGTTCGTAGTTCGTGAGAAACATTAGCAACAAAATCTTTGCGAAGACTTTCAAGTTTTTTAAGTTGAGTGACATCACTAAGAACTAAAACAATCCCGATATTTTCACCTTGAGGTGAGCAAAGAGGATTTGAGTGCGCTTCTATGATTTTGTTGTCTGCAGAGGGTAGCGCGACCTGGAATCTGTCTCGAGATGGATTTTTTAAAGTCTTTTGAATCCAAACACTCAGAGGATCATGGTCTAAGATATCTTCTATCTGACTATTTTCGTAGTTAGAACTTGGCAGATTAAGAATCCGAGATGCGGCATGGTTCAGATGATGAATTTTTCCAGTTTGATCGAGGGCCAAAACACCTTCGGCCATACTAGAAAAGATGGCTTGTTGTTGACTATTTTGCATGACAATAGTTTTGATTTTTTTGTCTAGGTCAATAGATAATTCGTTCATGGCCATGCCTAGTTGGTAGAGTTCTAGAGGATCTCTGTCTCGAAAAACAATCTGTTTTGAGAAGTCTCCATTTGCAAGATTTTTAGCCTGTTGTCGAATTTTTTCTAACGGTTTACTCATTCTTCGCGCAAGCCACCAGCTGATAAGTGCGATGGCTGTAAGCAGCCAGGTGCTGGCTAGGAGAACCTTTAAATAAATGTTTTTGAGTGTCTGTTTAATCGCAGTTAAGGGTATAGAGACGCGAATAATAACGGATTGTTCGTCTTTAAATTGGTATTTGAAGGCGTAGTACATAAGAGTTTCATTGATTGTATCGCTATAGCGAACGGCAACTCCTTTGCCCTTTTTAATAGCCCCAACAACCTCACTTCGCTCATGATGAGGGCTCATCACTTTAGGGTCATCATGAGAATCCGCGATGACTGTTCCGTTTGGTACTATAATTGTAAACCGAGTGTTAGATACTTTGCCGAGGTCTTCAATTTTTTTTTGTAGAGAGATAAGATTGTTCTCTTGTAACAGAGATTGTATTTGTGATCCCACCAATTTGGCTCGAATCTCTAAGTCTTCTTGGGTCCTGGCATAGTAAAAGGTTCGAAAAGAAAATAAGCTAGCTATGACTAAGGTAATGAGTGTAGCTGTTGCAATGAAAAGATAAGAGGGAAACAGTTGCCAGAATAGTTTTTTTTTCTTCATTAGATCTCTTTAAATCTATATCCGACACCACGTACAGTTTCAAGATGGTTGCCCATGGAACCCAATTTTTTTCGAAGGCCCACCATCTGGAAATCTACCGCACGATCTGTAACAGCAAAGTTATCTCCGTGTATGGCTTCTACTATTTGCGTTCTAGTAAACACCCAGCCCGGTTTTTTTGCTAATTTGTGCAAAATTTGAAATTCAGATTTTGTTAAATCAATTTTTTGACCTTTTACACGAACTTCATGACGACCAGGGTGAAGATTGAGGCCTCCAATATCGAGTTCATCGCTGTCGGATTTTATTTCAGACTTAGATCTTCTTAGTACGGCAGCAACCCGAGCTTGCAGTATTTTAGGGCTAAATGGTTTAGTAATATAATCATCAGCTCCCATTTCAAATCCTGTTGTTATGTCGGCCTCCTCACCTTTAGCTGTGACCATTATAATGGGGATGTTTTTTGTTTTGGGGTTTTCCTTAAGATCTTTACAGATCGTGAGCCCACTCATTCCGGGGAGCATAAGATCTAGTATGATTAAACTGACCTCGTTGTCTTGAAGGGCTTTTAAACCCTCCTCTCCCGAGGTAAAGATTCTTGAATTTAAACCCCTCATAGATAAGCTATATTTGATTAATTCTGCAATATCTGATTCGTCTTCAATTATAAAGATTTGACTTTTCATAAGCCCCCAAGCCTTCTTATATATCTGACCTATATATCTGA
>CAZCYD010000024.1:0-23561 GCA_964502735.1 uncultured Pseudobdellovibrionaceae bacterium | reverse complement strand
GGTTTACACCACAATCATTTGATTTTTGTTAGAGTTTTGCAAATAAGTTTCGCACTTAACTATTTTACCGCTGTCACCCTTCGAGTGGTAGATGAGTCAAAAGAAGGGTATTTGCTCAGATTTTGTTTTTCATTCTGGCGGACAATCCTTTAACACATTGATATTACGACATTTTTAGCTATCTCCATTTTAATAGTTTTTTTGTATTAATTTATAGGATGTATATATTATATTTTTATCGACTTTGAATATATCTTTGACCCATTAACTGCATTAATGGAGGCGGCTATGTTGACGAGTAAAGAGGGGCAAAAAGTCCCTGAGGTTGTTTTTAAAACAAGGAATAATGACAAATGGGAAGATATTTCCACAAAAGACTTATTTGATGGAAAAAATGTGATCGTCTTTTCTTTGCCGGGGGCGTTCACTCCCACCTGTTCTTCCACTCATTTGCCCAGGTATAATCAATTGGCTTCGACTTTTAAGGAAGAGGGAATCGACGACATTATTTGTATATCTGTAAATGACACTTTCGTAATGAATGCTTGGAAAAAAGATCAAGAGGCTGAAAACATTAAAGTTATCCCAGATGGAAATGGTGAGTTTACACAAAAGATGGGTATGTTAGTAGGAAAGGAGAACCTAGGTTTTGGAAAGAGATCATGGAGATATTCCATGTTGGTTAGAAATGGGATTATCGAAAAAATGTTTATAGAGCCTGAAAAAGATGGAGACCCATTTGAAGTTTCTGATGCCGATACAATGTTAGATTATCTGTCTCCAAATAAGAAGAGACCCAAATCGATTGCTTTATTCACAAAACCTGGATGTCCACACTGTGCGGAGAGTAAAGCACTTTTGAACTCCCGAGGCTATAAATTCGAAGAAATAGTATTAGGAAAAGATGCTACAACTGTGAGCTTATTTTCTATCACAGGCAGAAATACTGTGCCTCAGGTTTATATTGACGGCAAGCATATTGGAGGAAATGAAGATTTAAAAAAATATCTCGAAGTATAGAAGTATAAATCTATGGGTAATAACACTAATTCCCAAAAATAATCGTCTAAAATTTTGTGAATGCGCCTCATGCTCATACAGCCGCAGCCTTGAGGCTGCGGAACTGCGCGTGAGGCGCATTCACAAAATTTTAGACGATTATTTTTGGGAATTAGTGTTGCCAGATTGAAATTCTGCTTATTTTGTTATCTTAATTTTATTATTTAATTTGTGCTCTTTTGAGACAATTTTGTCTCAACCTAAGGGGCAAAGTTTCAGATATAGGATACAAATCAAGCGTTCTCATCAAATGCATATACAAGTGCATATAGTATATATAGGTATTAAACAAAAATAGAAAATAGATAAAAAAGAAATAGGGCTATATCATCATTAATAGCCCTATTATCTTTTTGAACCTATAACGGACAGATTATCTATCTGGTTTAACCTAGTTGTTTCTCAGAATAAGACAAATAAGAGTTTCAGGATATGCTAAGTCTGTTTACAGTATCTAGAGTTTATACGGCCAACTATAAATTAAACAGATGTAGCCTGGCACGACACTTGTATAAGTTATTACTAACCAAGACTTAAGTATTGTGGCTATTCAGCCGAGTTATATTGAAACATCTTCTTGAACTTTGGTTTTGGGATATGGGGGGAATGATGAATAAGCTTTATTTGCTTTTTTCTGTGGCTACAATTATTTGGGGCCAAAAAGCCGTAGCAATAGAGATAAGAAAAGCTCCTAGCGCGTGTACAGAAAATCTCAGCCAAGAAATTACACCTCAAATGAAAAGAGCCAGAGATTTATACACAGCCTTGACGGGTACTCCGATACCTTATTGTGATGACCGTCTAGAAAGAATGGCCATTTACCTAACTGCTGGAAGGGCACGTGATGCTGTAAGAGTGGCTATTGCCGACCCAGACTTCTACAATATTAGAGTTCGTGAGATGGCTTCGCGAATTTGTACATTTGAACATTCAAAGAGAACTCCAGTTAATGATTGTATTGCATTTTTTGTAGGGGCCATCAGAGATGGTGTAGATGTTCGGGAGTTCCTAACTGGAAATTTCTGGTACAGAATTGACACAAAAAAAGCCACTTCGGTATCCGGAGTTGATAGGTTAGTGAATGATATATTAAGATCTAACGCTCACTTTAATAGGATTGACGTTGATGAGCTTTCAATGTTTCACGTACTAAAAAGAGTAGATGGTCAGTCCATTATTGATCCCACTGACATAAATAGAGCCATACCAGCAAGAGATCCAGCGGGAGCCATAACGACAAGGGCATGGATGGAGGCTCACGCAATTGCAGGAACCAACAGAAGACTTGTTGAGAAGACTTTTGAAATGTTCATGTGTACTCCAATTCAATCTTGGGCAGATAATACTTTGCCAGATAAATATGTGGGGAGGGATGTAACGAGAACTCCCGGAGACGATCCTAACAAGTATCTTGTGACTTGTAAGGGATGTCACGCTCCTATGGATTCTATGCGCAGTGTTTTTGCCTTTGTCGATTGGAATTCTGGAAATGGTGGTTACTACAGATATAATCCAACAGCAGTAACAGGAAAGATGAATCGCAATACTGACGAAACTCCTCAGCTTACTTATTTAATCTCAGATGACAGTTTTGACAACTTAGCAACTCAAGGTGCTAATGCCGCTAGGTTTGGTTGGAGAGGCGGAACTCAAGGAAGTGGAATTCGTAGTTTTGGCTCTATGATCGCCAGTTCAGAACAATATAATCGTTGCTGGGTAAATCATGTTTTTGAGTCTGTATGTGGCAGAAAGCCAGAGCCTGAACTTAAACACTTGATTGATACTTATGCAAGAGATTTTGATAACAATAGTGGGAAACACGACATCCGAGTACTTTTTGAAAGAATTGCCCTAAGGCCAGAGTGCACAGGCAATGGAAACTAAATAATAGGAAAGGAAGAGGTGTGGTTATGAGTAAAGTAATAAATAAAAAAAGAGCTTTTAAAATGTTTGTAGCCGTAGCAGCAGCTAGTTTTACCCTCACAGCCTTCCAGAACTGTGGAAGCTCTGGTGGAGGAGGAGATTTATCAAGTTTAGATTTTGTTGAACCCGGTGAAACTCCAGTTGCACCAATTAAAGTGGAAAAAGTTGATAGAATTCTTCACTCTCGAAATGTCGCAAATGCCCTGATTCAAGGCCTTGGAGTGACCAACGCAAACAATGTGAACAATCTAGATCCCATTGTGCAAGGGGCCATTGATTCACAATTACTGCTATCAGAGACTGGCGACTACGATTCTATTACTGGAGGCCAAATTACGATTCACGCATCAAATTTGGCCGAGGTAGCCTGTGAGCGCATGGTCTACTACGGTGAAAGGGCTCGGTTGCGCACTGTAAATGGAGTTGTCGAAGACGATCGCAGGTTTTTTAAAGGACTTTACATCGGTGATAATGCTGCTGAAGCGACAGCTCAGGTGCCATTGGCAAGCGAAGAGAAATACCGACTTGCTGTCAAGAGGCTTGCAAGAACTCTGTGGGGTCGCGACTCTGATATGAATGAAGAGGATGCTGTATTGAGTGCTGTAAACTCCATACTTTCGGACTCAAGGCCTAATAGAGGATATCGAGCTGCCGTTGTGGCCTGCACGATTATGTCGTCAACTTTTGACTTTATGAGACAGTAATTTAAGGTTTGGGGGAAAAATGAAAAAGATGAATAGACCACTAACAAAGAATGACATCATAGAGTTAGCAAAAAAGAATGGAATTAAATTGCATGACGACCACCCCGTTCCAACAACAAGAAGAGAATTTTTAGCTCAAGGGCTGATGGGTTTTGCGGGCTACATGATGGCACCCTCGCTGCTAACCCTGGTGTCTCAACAAGTTGGTGCACAATCCTTAGCTGAATGCCAAACCCTTCTAACTGCAACGAAGACAATGCCGGGTTTTTTACATTTAAACCTAAGTGGAGGAGCGGGACTCACAGGCCAGTGGGCGGTGAGAAAAGTTTTAGATCCCAACCGTCCTCTTCCATCAGTAAATAATGAAGACAATCTTGGCTTTTTAAACAGCTACAGAAGACTAGGATTGGGAGCTAATGCCGCCGCATTTAATAGAATCACTAACCAGTTTGCCAACCCCTTTCAGGTTGTAGAAAATGATGGCGATGTTGGAGCTCAATTTTTTAGAACAATACGAGAAATTGCTCCCACGGCTTGTGCTAATACTGCTGCAACAGGGATATGTGTTTCGAGCCAAGATGATACGGGATCGAATAATAAATTTGGTCCTCAAGGGTTGATCCATGCTGTCCAAAAAGCAAAAGAGTACAAATTTAGAATTGCACAAAACTTATCTTCCAACAGTGGAACAGCTCTGACAGGCATCAACCAGGACGTAGCTGGGCGCAATCGCCCCTATGCACCTATAGTTGCAAACAGGCTTGTTGACATCCAAAGAGTTATCGGTGCGGCTCCCTCTAATGAAACTGAGTCAGGTTCTAACGTTGTGCTGACGGATGAAGAAAAGAAAAAAATGTTGGAGATTATTAATAATTTGTCGGGTTCACAGGCGCGAAAAGTAGCCTCAGCAGGATCTGGTACGAGAGAAAATTTTGTTAAGTTGTACAATGAGGCCTCTGGAAAAAGTTACTGTCAGCTCATAGTTCCACAGGACTCCGTTGATCCCTATGAAAATCAAAATTTATCAGACTTATGGTCAGGGATAGCTTTTAATGGCAACGGATTAAACGGTGATGGAAATACGGCCAGAAAACAGGGCGTGGCGGCCTTGGTTCATGCCGCTGTTCAAGGTTGGGCTGGTACAGTAGGTCTTAATTTTGGTGGTTACGATTATCATGGCAATGCCAGAAATGTAACAGATCCAAGAGATGCAGATGCGGGTAGAATTGTGGGGGCAGCATTGAGAACAGCCGAAATTTTAAATAGGCCTTTATTTATTTTAGTAACGTCTGACGGGGCGACAGGGGCTCAATCTTCAAATAATAGATTTGCGAACTGGCAAAGTGACCGAGGTAATGGTGGCTGTATGCTAACTTTTATGTACGACCCAAGAAATCAAGCTGGCCAGTCTAAAGAAGGGTATTTAGCTTCTGTGGATACGCAGCTAGGATATTTTACAGATGGAGAGTCAGCAGCCGATAATACAATAGTGGGTAGTCCAGAGAGGGCCACAATGGCTATGATTCATAGGTATTTGGCTTTTTCTGACTTCAGTGATTGGAAATCTATACTTGGCATTGTTGATGATCGGGCTGCCTTTACGTCGGCAGAGTTAGAATACGTAGCTAAGTTTGGAACTTGATTGATTTTTAAATTATTGAAATTCAATTTGGGGGAAAGGTTGTATGTTTGCGGATAGAGGACGTTTGAGGACCACAAGGCAAAGTAAAAAGAAAGCTATTTTCCTAGCGGCAGTCTCAGGACTTTTTGTTCTGAGTTTATTCCAAAATTGTGCTAACCATGATGACGGCATGGGTGTTGGTGGATTGGGGTCGGCAAATTGTTCGGCTCACTTTAAAGCGGCTTTTAATTCATCAGTATATCCATTTGTTGTTACGAACTGTGCGGGTTGCCATGTTCCTGGAGGAGGAGGAAAGCAAGCTTTTGCGGATTCTGACCCTTCAAATGCTTGGAGTCAATTTAGCGTAATCAGCAACGCTGCCGCAAAGATCTACAACAATTCTGTAAGCACAAGCCATGCGCCTGGCATCACGGGAAGTCAGTTAGAGTCTTCAGCCAGTGGAGTGCGCCAAGCTCTTGAGAGTGCAGAATCCACCTGTCTACAGAGTGGAGGTGGGGGAGTTGCAGGAGTGGCTGTATACACAACTGCAAAGGTTATTGATTTAGATGTGGGAAGCACTAGAACAATTTTTTGGAAACTTGATGAAGAGCTATCAAGAACAGTTAACACAAATGGAGCTTTGTTGTTTGTAGATATTCAGGCTGCTACTGCTCAGTATTATGTCTTATCTCGCCCACGTATTAGAACAGGCAGCCAGGATTTATATGTAAAAACATTAAAAGTCATCATTAATGGTCAAGTTGTAGACTTGGCAACACTGTTTACAAGTGTTGATAAAACAATTCCCGCTTGGACTAATGAGAATGTTCCTGATGGTATGCTTTCAGAGCAGGCAGAGACAGTGCCTGTGGAGGTTAATAATAACGATACAATTGCCATAGGCTTTGATGCCTTAGACAGGTCTGGAAATTAATAGAGGGGACGTAAAATGGGAAAGTATGTTTCAATGATAAAAGTTTTGATTATTGTATCCGCAATTGTGCCACTTTATCAAAACTGTGGACGTTTAAAATCGTCTGGAACGAATGGAACTTTTGGTTCCAGCGAGGCCAGAAATAGCGACTTTGATTTTAAAGTGTACAATACAGCTTACGATGAGATTACAGATTTAGAACCCACATTTAACGTGGATACAAAATACAATTTCAGGATAAATAAAGAGAAATTGCCTGAGGCTTTAATTTTTTGGGATTTATTATACCTCGGGGCTTCGTGCGACCTGAAAGTTTTTGAAGATAAAGAGACAGCAGAACTGACTTGTTTTTCAGGTGGAAATATAGGGGTTTCTGTGACAGCTGTTTACCCCAATGGAAGTGAAAAATATGGAGAAATCCGAGGCTTTGTTTTTGACTCAGGTATAAGCGAGCCAGGTTCAAACATTATGCCAGTGACTGTGATCATCGAAACTTCTGGCAATAGTCAGGACTGGGCCATTCAAAATACTCCCTCCGGAGAGGTAAACTTAGTCAGTGGGTCGGGTGTTAATAGAACCGTAATAGTGTATAAGGGACAACCCATACGCATTGTTAATAACAATCCTGCCTCTGAGCATAAACCGGGAGGGGTTAATGCAGGAGTGCCCTGCAAATCAGCTCCATTTCCTTTAAAGACGGGGCAATCCTATGATTGTATTCCGGACACAGCTTTAGCTGAATTTAGTAAATACATTTGGGATGAAAATGAGCCCTCCGCAGGCGGAAGATTTGGTTTTAAAGTTGTGGACAGCCGTCAGGTTTTTACTAGTACCAACTGCACGAGTTGCCATGGCGTCAAAGGTGGCAACAGTCCTCAGGATATTTTAAATAAACTTAATACTGCAATTAATGACGTTCCAGGCATGAATATGTACTCGTCTTTAACCAATGAGGAAAGAAGAGCTCTGGCCTTTTTTTCTTACTATCAGCCAAAGTGAACGGAGTGCTCCGTTTATTAGATGATAATTTGATGCATTTTATCCGCGAATTTGGGTAATTATACCAAATCCAAAAAATAATCGTTTAAAATTTTGTGAATGGCACCTCATGCTCATACAGCCGCAGCCTTGAGGCTGCGGAACTGCGCGTGAGGTGCCATTCACAAAATTTTAAACGATTATTTTTTGGATTTGGTATTACAATTTATTTTCAAAGTAATGGATTAAGAACGTAACAAGAGTTTGTTCTGCGAGTTCATCTGTCATGTTGTAGGAGTTTTTCATTATATTAATAATGTCTTTTTGAGTTCGCTTCCCGTTAATTAAATTTAACAGTTGATAGGCGACTTGATGTTTTAATTGGGACTCTACTGTTGCATCTGATTTTGGAATGGGAGAGTCTTTGGAGGTTATCCAATCGGGTAAATAAGTAAAGGTTGGTGGTTGTTTTGCCTCTTTTACCTTTTTTACATTGAAACCTAAAACCTTTTCCCTCCGAGTTTGAGAACTGTAGGGAGAAACTAAATAGTCCATTTCTAGGT
Organism: uncultured Pseudobdellovibrionaceae bacterium; assembly: GCA_964502735.1. GTDB lineage: Bacteria > Bdellovibrionota > Bdellovibrionia > Bdellovibrionales > UBA1609 > JACKAN01. The sequence goes on along the minus strand of CAZCYD010000024.1, from coordinate 15,779 downwards.
TTTTAAAAACTTCAATTTTAAAACCAGATGCTTGTAGAATTTCGAAAATCTCCTCTTGGCTGTAGCCTTGAGATTTAAAATTGTCGTAACTGAGTGGGCCGATATTTATCCAGCTTCCTCCTGGTGTCAAAATCCGATTGAGTCTTTTGGCAAAGTTGCTGAAGTCTTCGGGGATAATATCTATAAACCAGGGAGTGAGAACAGTTTGAAGTGATTTGCTCTTGAAGGGGAGGGTGATAGCATCAGCAAATAAAAAATCAAAATTTTTAAGGTCAAGAGGTTGAGAGGAGCCAGATTTGAGCCTGTGTTTTACTGCCGAATGCTCCATAAGCAAAGGGGCCGTGGGAAATTCATAGAGCTCTATACTATTGCCAGATAAGATAGCTTTTGCGGCAAAAAATAACAGCGGATTAATGTCTACACAAATTGTGTGTTGTGAGTTCGACTGCAAATGGATGTCCCAACTTAGGCGACTAGCTCCCGAGCCGAGTACAACTAAATTTTTTGGTGAATCTTGTTTAAAAAGTTCTAAAGTCAGGGCTGTAAATTTATTAATTTCATTTTCATCCCAGGCCCAATCGCGAAACAATGTATGAGTGTAGCTGTTGAGATGTTGAGTATGTGGAAGTTTTTCCATTGCCAGCTGGTAGGAGTCGGGACGATAGACCTCGCCAACAGAAAGTAGAGGAGACAAAAGTTTGCTCAACGCTTTAATGTTATGATGAAGTCCTTCTTGAATAAGCTCAAGTCTGTTTTTAGTTTTGAGTGTAGGTGATGTTTTTTGTATCTCAAACTTTAGGTTCTGAGATTGTAGGTGAAAAAAGTGTAAGAGATTTCTTAAGTGCTCTTGCCATTGAAAGAGTTGAATGTCGGGCTGTTTAAAAAGCCAAGGTATGTCGGAGAAATTGTTATAACTCAACTCTTCTTTGTTTGAATAGAGGGATCCCTTTTTAACGACTAGAGAATTTTTTGATCTCGGACACTCCAAGATTTGTGATAACTGCTCTAGCGACATAGCCTCTCCAATTGATTTTCTCTTAATTAGTTATTTCCTTTTAATTAATTTATTTAAAAATAAAAATGTGCTTGTAGAATTCCCTCAGAGTTATTAAAAGCTTTTAAAATCTTATCTTCCGGAGTCTCAGTAGTTTTGCGAAAAAATGCGGACAAATCAATTCCCGCAGCTGGAAAATAGCGGAAGCCGAGGGACACTTGGCTAGCATGGCCTCGCCCCATGCGCTGTAAGTTGCTTCCGTTCAAACCAACTCCAATATTTGAGAATTCTGTAACAGTTTCTATGTAGGATTCTTTCCACAACTTATAACGAGCTTCAAGGGTCATAACTGATCCACTATCTTGTCCGCTAGCTCCAATGCGATCGCGAGTCACATTTAGAAATTCCGTATTTAGAATCAGTCTTTTCCACATCATTCCGCCGGACAGGGAGTGAGCTACTGTAGCGGCATCTCCCTGTGCAGTATCTTTTACTGAGCGATACGAGTAAACAAGTGAAGCTCCGAGAGTGACCCACCTAGCTCCCAGGTTGAGAACAACCCCTTCTTCTTGATTGTAGCCAGAATTTGCCATCGGTTGGATAAAATGTAGATTTGCAAAGGGAACATTGGGAGCTAAGCCAATAGAGAAAGCCTTATTTAGAACATCAAAGGGTTTATCATAGAGCATTTTTTGAGCAAGAGTTGTATGGTCAGGGGTGTAGTGTTCAAACATGGGTTTGTACATGCCGTACATAATAAATGTATTGTAAAACATATCGTCAATCATGACATAGCTAGATCGATTGCGAACACCACTAGTTGTAATATAGTCAAGATCCTGGGTTGTTGGGCTGTTGAGGTAGCGAGTTTCAACAACAAAACTAAAGTTGTCCGCAACTTTAATTAGGGGTTTGATTTGCATTCCCAAGTCTAGAGTCATGGGCCAGAAGGCGCTTTTTCTGTCTGAGTCTATGGGCTGTCGTCCAATGTACCTAAAGTCTAACCCTGTTAACACCGCTTCACGTTTTTTCATGTGGTAGGGGTCGTCGTAAGGAATAGTGGACTCAAACATTTTCCATGAGGTGGCGGTTACATTCCAATTGTTATCTCCATTAGGCCTTTCAAAATAAAACTCAGAAAATTGCGCTCTAGGGAAATCGCTCTCAGTATTTGTAGATTCTATTTTCTTTTCTCGAAGGTCCTTTGTTGCCCGTATGGCTTTAATTAAATTTGAACGTTCTTTTTGGGTTCTTGGAATAACAAATCTATGCAATTCAACGGGATCTTCTTTTGCTAGAGATTGGGATTTAGGTTCTTTTTTGCCTCTACCTTTCTTTTTTATTGGTGTTGAATTTGGTGAAGACTTTCCATCCATTTCAGAAAGTGCTGTAACAACGTCTCTGGCTTGTTTTTCTTTTATGTAACCTTGAGCAAACCAAGGAAGGGGCTTTTCTTTTTCTTTTCCATGAATCTTCCAGTTGGATGATTTCATCCATTTGTCAGAGTTCCATTTTCCATAAAAACTGCGTAAACCACCACCATTCGGATTAACGTGACATCCCTGACAGGATAGGGTACATCGCCTGTCTTTTGGGGGAGTGTTGTAGCGAGAGGGAGCGTGGCATCCCGCGCAGTTTTGAGCGAATCGCGTGGCCATCCAGGGTTCAGCAATTGAAGTTTCTAGATTATAAAATAATGAAAACAAAAAAAACACGAAGATGAGTGATGAGAATGACACTTTCATAATACAGATAATTATAGAGTGATTATTCAGAAAATCTAGGGGTTATCAGAGGTTGGCTGCCCCTAATCAAAAAACCAGACATCACTTAGAGGATTAAGACTTTAGGTAAGCGTAGGCTCCACTTCTAATATTGGACTTTCGTCAGGTGTCTCGCCCATATCAGACAAGGAGCTTTCGGCAATATTCGGCAAATCTTTTTTGCTTTTAGCTCCGAGTTTCTCTAATTTTTTTGCTTGTACAATTACACGACTGGAAAGGCGCGACCAACCCGACTCATATTCAGATAGTGCCTTGCCAATATGCTTTCCTACACTTTGATAAGTTTCTACGAAATCGCAGACTCTTTTGTGAAGTTCAATGCCTGTCTCAGAAATTTTAGCCGCGCTTTCGGCTAATTTTTCTTCGTTCCAACCATAGCTGATAACTTTAAGCAGTCCGATAAGAGTGGGAGGTGTGGCGATAAGAATTCTTTTTTCTAGTGCGTATTCCATGAGTTGAGGTTCTGCTTCTAGTGCCGAATACAAAAAGGACTCATTTGGCAAAAACATGACTGTAAAGTCAGCGGATCCTTTAATTGCGCTCGCGTAGTCTTTTGCGGAGAGTTTTTTAACGTGATCTTTAACATGTCTGCCGTGTCTAGCAATTTCGAGTGCTCTTTCTGTTTCGTCTTGAGTTTCGAGAGCAGTTATAAAAGCATCAAGAGGAGTTTTGGCGTCGACAACGACGACTCGACCTCCGGGCATTCGCACTGTCATATCGGGAATAAGTCGTTGGTTATCGTCGTCACTAACAGAACTTTGAAAGCTCACATCGCTATATTCTGACATGCCGGCAAGTTCGATACAGTTTTTTAACTGAACCTCTCCCCAGCGTCCACGGACATGAGGTTTTTTTAAGGCGTCTTTAAGAGCCATGGTCTCTTTGGCTAAGATCTGATTGGTGGTAATGACACGTTTGATTTCACTATCAATAGAGGCAAACATTGAAGTGCGGTCCTTTTCAATTTCAGCAGTTTTTAGACTGAGTTCCTGTAGGGCGATAGAGAGGGGTTTAATGATGTTTTGTATGCTGTCTTCTTTTCTAGTTAGAAGATTTTCAGCTTCTTGATTTTTTTTTGCCAAGGTGGATTGTGCGAGTTCTAGAAATTGTTTGTTATTGCCTTCTAGGGCTTGAGCAGCCAGGCCGCGGAAGTGATTTTCGAGCTCGCCTTGGAAGGACTTAAATAGGTCTCGATCTCTAATGAGATTATCTTCGGCATTGGTGATTTGAGATCTAAGGACGAGATTTTCTTTTTCTAGTTCTAGATTTTTTTCATTTAGAGCGGAGATCTTTTTTTGAGATCTCCACAACAAAAAAGTGATAAGAGTGAAGGCGATGGAAAAACCTAGAAATGATATTAAATTTAGCATTCTTATTTCTAAACCCACAAAGTTGGGGGGCCAAGCCCATTCTTTTTCACAGCCATCCACAACGCAGGGGTGCCAACGCGGAGGTGCCAGGCCCTAAACTGTGACTTAATGCATTAATCTTGGATTACAAGCAAATCTAAGAAGTGTGACAAAAAAGGCCGTGGCGGGGCCCAGGTTTGTCATATATTTTTTACAAAATTAGCTGAGATATCGATGGGTTATCTGTGGAGTTGGTACGACAATTGAACCTGAGAGTCTTAGGTGATGTTATGAAGTCCGTATTTTCGTTCTTGTTTATATTTATTTTGGGAGCTACTGCAAGCGCAGACTCTATTCAGGCCTTAGGGCGAGCCAAGCCTTTTGTGAGGTGGAAGGAAGAACAAGTTATTGGTGCGAAGAATAAGGTCGTTCGCTTATCAAATTTACTCTTGCTCTTAAAATCTGAGAAGTATGAACCAGAAAATTCAATTCCTCAGGTTGCTCAAGAAAACAAACAAGACATAAGTATTCCTGAGACCCAGCAAATGGAACTTATTGCCCAAACTGAGAATCAATTAAGCGAAGCCATTGCGAGCCTAGAAGTTGTAAAAGACTTAACCTTAAAAGATTATTTTTCTGTCTATTTACAGCAATTTAAAAATGAGCCCCAAGCCCTGGAGGCCTTGGCAGCGGAAATGGACAAGGCCGAGATTGCAGAAATTTTAAGGTCGTTAATCGCGATGCAGCAGGCTCCAATTTCTACCAGCTCATACTTGAGGGTGCACGGAGGAGCGGAGGCTTTCGTTGATAAAAATTTAGATAAACAGAGGTCAGACTCTGAGGGCATTATTTCGAGAGTTCCATCGAAACTTTAGTGCGTATCCAAATTTAAACGTCTTGTCCTAACTCGAATACTAGTTTCAAAGTTCAGAAGAAGGTCACCAGAAGAAGGAAGGCACTAGGGGAAGGGAAGAAGGACTAGTCAAGAGACTTTCTATCGTTAGACTTAACACAATTCATTAACAGTAGAACTTTGTTAGTTAATAGAGTTATAATTCGAAAATGAAGTTTTTGGTCGCATTACTTTTTTTTGCAACTGCATTTTCGTTTAGACCTATTTCCTGTGCTACCTTGGTAGGTTCTGATTTAAAGGAGGCTAAGGATCTCTCGAGGTCTTTGGTTTTTGATAAAGAGGAGCTGCCGGGCGGGGATTATTCATACGGTATTATTGGCGCGGGACAGCTCAGTATGGAGGATGAAATTCATCATTCCCTATATGCTTATATTATCGATTATTTTTATGTGGAATACCCTCACTGTTACTTCTTATATCCACTTACTCATCAAGAAGCACTAGATCGACCTCCCCCCCGATCTTAATCAAGAAAAAGAGAAGAAATTCACAAATATTTTGATAATGGAAAGTATCAGAAGTGCGTTTGGCTGTTTGTTCCCAATAAGTGCCTTTCGAATTTCTTATCTATGTAGTTAGTTCAAGGTATTTAGTTAGTTCAAGTGGTTATATCAAGGTTGTTTTAGGAGAAAAAATGTTTAGAAATTTGTTTAAAGAAATTCGTTATGATCTGCCGGCGAGTATAGTCGTGTTCTTTGTGGCCTTACCTTTGTGTCTAGGGATTGCTCTGGCTTCTGGGGCTCCGCTTTTTGCCGGTATTATTGCAGGTATTGTGGGCGGATTAGTTGTTGGGGCAGCCAGTGGGTCTCCGTTGGGCGTGAGTGGCCCTGCCGCTGGATTAGCTGTTATTGTTTTAAATGGAATTGAGTCTTTAGGTTCCTATGAAGCCCTTTTGCTGGCAGTATTTTTTGCGGGAGTTATTCAGTTAGTTATGGGGTATTTAAGGTTGGGGTTAATTGCCCACTATTTTCCAACATCCGTTATTAAGGGCATGTTAACGGGAATAGGGGTGATCATCATTTTAAAACAAATTCCCCATGCTTTAGGGTACGATGTCGACTTTGAGGGAGATCTCGCCTATCAGGTGGGTCAAGAAACGACTTTTACAATTCTAGCCCGCTCTTTTGACGCTATTAATCCCGGAGCTTTATTGTTAACGGTTGTTTCGATGGGCATATTAATTTTGTGGCAAACGTCCTTTTTTAAAAGGCACTCCATTTTTAAACTTATCCAGGGTCCCCTAGTGGTTGTAGTTTTGGGCATTGTTGTGAATAAAATCTATCAGCTAGGATTGAGCTGGCTTCCCTTTTCTTTTACTGAAGACCAAGTCGTTAGTATTCCCGAGGCCACTAGTGTGAGTGGTTTTTTGGGACAATTTATGCTGCCTGATTTTAGTCGAATCCTCGATCCTAATATTTATTTTCTGGCGCTGGTTTTAGCGGTTATTGCCAGTTTGGAAACGCTTCTATGCGTAGAAGCTACTGACAAGCTGGATCCCTTCAAACGTGTAACTCCGACGACTCGAGAGCTAAAGGCTCAAGGTTTGGGCAATATGATTTCTGGTCTTATTGGGGGGTTGCCCATTACCCAGGTTATAGTGAGAAGTTCTGCGAATATCACTTTTGGAGGGCGGACAAAGCTTTCAGCTATAACGCACGGTATATTTATATTGTTGAGTGTGATTCTTATTCCCGGCATATTGAACATGATTCCTTTGGCCAGCTTGGCCTGTATTTTATTTGTGGTTGGTTATAACCTAGCAAAACCCCAACTATTTAGAGCTATGTACAAATTAGGATGGGAGCAATTTGTGCCCTTCACAGCTACAGTTATAGCCATTATTTTTACAGATCTGTTAAAGGGAATTGGGGTCGGTATGGTCTTTGCCATATTTTATATTTTGAGAAGTCACTACCGAAATCCTTACGAACTTAAGAAAGAAGTTCGGGATGGGCGAGAAGTCTATACCATGGATTTGGCAGAAGAAGTTTCATTTTTAAATAAGGGTTCGGTAATGAGAGCCTTGAATGATCTTCCAAACAATATTCAAGTTGTTGTGAATGCAACTCGGTCTAAATCCATTGATTTTGATATTGTAGAAGTCATCCGCAATTTTAAAATAAACTCTAAAACTCGCGATATTCATTTGGATATTGTGGGTTTGCCACAAGTGGACGATAAAAGCACGGAGCTAGGGCATTAGCCTTAGCTCTGAAGGAATTTCATAACCATCTGATATTATTAAATAATACATAAACACGTAATGAACATAAAAAAATAAAGAGGGCTGAGCTTGACGGCCCTATTAGACAATACATATTGAGTGCGTTTTTAAACATAAGCATCCCACATGACTTGGTAAGTCAAGGTCGAGATTTCCCCTATAGACGATTTGGGGAGCGGCCATGTAAGGGACTTTTAAGGAGGTATCTCATGGGTCTAAACGTTCGTCCTCTACACGATCGTATTCTTGTAAAAAGAATGACTGAAGAAGAAAAAACAGCAGGTGGAATAATCATTCCTGACTCTGCTAAAGAAAAACCACAACAAGGTGAAATCGTCGCTACTGGTAAGGGGCGAGTGTTGGAAGATGGTAAGACATTGCCGTTAGAAGTTAGAAAAGGCGACAAAATCTTATTTTCCAAATACGCAGGAACTGAGCTGAAGTTAGATGGCACTGAATATCTAATGATGCGTGAAGATGATATTTTAGGTGTAATTAACTAAACAGAAAAGATCAAAATTTAAAGTCAAAAATAAAGAGGGATAAAATGAGTAAAGAATTAAGATTTAGCGAAGATGCGAGAAGATCAATCCTTAAAGGTGTTAACACCCTAGCTAACGCAGTAAAAGTGACTTTGGGTCCAAAAGGAAGAAACGTAGTTATTGAAAAAACTTTTGGCGCTCCATTAATCACTAAAGATGGTGTGACCGTTGCGAAAGAGATTGAACTTGAGAACAAGTTCGAAAACATGGGCGCACAAATGGTAAAAGAGGTCGCTAGCAAGTCTAACGACGATGCTGGAGATGGAACAACAACAGCTACAGTTTTGGCTCAAGCTATCTTTAGAGAAGGTGCCAAGATCGTAACTGCTGGACAAAATCCAATGGAAGTTAAAAAGGGTATAGACAAAGCTGTTGCTCAGGTTCGAGATGAACTTAAGAAAATGGCTAAAGAAGTAAAAAGCTCTTCTGAAGTGGCTCAAGTTGGAACAATCTCAGCTAATAACGATACAGAAATAGGTGAGATGATTGCTAAAGCCATGGACAAGGTAGGAAAAGAAGGTGTTATAACCATCGAAGAAAGCAAAACGGCTTTAACAGACCTTGAAGTTGTGGAAGGTATGCAATTTGACAGAGGATATTTGTCTCCTTACTTCATAACTAATGCAGAAAGAATGGAAGCTGTCCTCGAAGATGCTTACATTCTTATTTACGACAAAAAAATCAGCAGTATGAAAGACCTAATCACGGTCCTAGAAGCTGTGGCCAAGCAACATAAGCCATTGTTGATCATTTCTGAAGATGTTGAGGGTGAGGCTCTTGCGACTCTAGTTGTAAACAAACTTAGAGGCACTCTAAATGTTTGTGCAGTTAAGGCTCCAGGCTTTGGCGATCGCAGAAAGTCAATGCTAGAAGATATTGCAATCTTAACTGGCGGACAGGTTATTAGCGAAGAAAAGGGTGAAAAGTTGGAGCAAGCCACTTTAGCTAACCTTGGTCAGGCCAAGAGAATTGTTATCGACAAAGACAACACAGTGATTGTCGATGGAGCTGGTAAGAAAGCTGACATTAAAGCTCGCGTAGCTCAAATCAAAGCTCAGGTCGAAGAAACTTCTTCAGATTACGACAAAGAAAAGTTAAAAGAGCGTTTAGCTAAGTTGGCTGGCGGAGTTGCGGTTATTCACGTGGGTGCTCCCTCTGAGATTGAAATGAAGGAGAAGAAGGCCCGTGTAGAAGATGCTCTAAATGCCACTCGTGCAGCGGTTGAAGAAGGTATTGTAACTGGTGGTGGAACAGCATTATTGCGCGCCTCTTTGAAAATCAGCACACAAGGACTTAACGAGGGTCAAAAGTTTGGTGCAGAAATTGTTAAACGAGCTTGTGAAGAGCCTCTTCGTCAGATTGCAAGCAACGCAGGCTTAGACGGTGCTATAGTTATTGACCGAGTTGTCAATAGCAAGAGCCCTGCACATGGCTTTAATGCTTTGACTGAAGAGTACACAGACCTATTAAAAGACGGTGTTATTGACCCAGTTAAGGTTGTGCGTTGTGCACTTGAGAACGCGGCAAGCGTATCTTCTTTGATGTTAACAACAGAAACTATGATTGCTGAAGCTCCTAAGAATGAAGAAGCAAATCCTGGTCCTGGCGCTGGCATGGGCGGCATGGGCGGCATGGGTGGCATGGGCGGAATGCCAATGATGTAAACCCTTTCCAAAGGTTTTTATAAGTCCATGGGCCATGCTCATGAAATACACAAAAAGCCTCGGTAAACACCGGGGCTTTTTTTATTGAAAAAGAGGTTGAAGGGCAAAAGCTTTCTAAGATTTTTAGGTTTTTTTTGTAGAAATCTGGACAAGTTCATAAAAAATGTTTGGGTTCACCAGCATAACCTGAATTGATATTGTTGTGAGATAAACTCCAAACAAAGATGGCAAAATGAGTCTGGCTGAGTACGAGATGGTATTGGCATCATGTAAGTGGTGCCCATTTTTTAGAGAGCAGATCAAACTGCCAAAGTCACAACTGTCGGCAGTAATACTGAGCGTGCCAACTATCACCTTTAAAAATAAGTTTACCACCGTAATCATTATAAAGACGCTTCTCAATTTCGAGCGTTAGGGTTCGGTCTTTAGTTGTGTAAACTATAGAAGATGACTCCTCGAGGGTATCTTCGCAACTTTGAGTGGTTGGCGTGAATACAATATCTGCAAACTGCACAGATTTACCCACATTAAACCCATATCTGAGGATCTCCAGAGTCGGGCCTGGGCTGTGTGAGTGGATGTCATTGCATTCAAAGCGGACTTTTTCCCAGCTAATATCAATTGGGCGAATCGCCAGTGCAGAATTACATAAGATTATCAATGAGCAAAAAGAAATAAATAGTAGTTTCATAAACCTTTCTCCTTAATATTTACGACTATAAATTAAATATTACATCGCGTCAATAAAAATCGTACAAACGTACGAAATATTGTGTAAACTATTGTAGATATGAGGATTAATAGAATTAAAAAAGGTGACCGTACTCGACAATTTATATTAAAAACAGCGGCTTCTTTGATTGCTCAGAAAGGACTTGCTCGGGTAACCGCACGTCGGCTGGCGGACTCAGCCGAACTTAGCCTAGGGACAATTTCACATCATTTTCCTAAAATGGAGGATTTACTATACCAAGTCACTGATTTCCTCCTTAATACAGGTATAGCGGAGCTGTTACCGCGGACAACTAGCCACCGATCGCTACCGGCCAGAAACAAACTCTCGGAGTTTGTTCAGCAAAACTTCACACTGTTTGCTGGATATCCGGAGTATTATTATTGCATTTCCTTGGCTTATACATACGCAAGAGCTGAATCACGATTTGAGAACCTTTTAAATACAGCCTTTGAGCAATCTCTACAGCAACTCTATGGCTTTTTCGAAGAACTTGCTAATGAGGAAGGTATAATTGTGTCACCTGAGCTTCTGAATGATTACGCCTTATGGGTTGCCCAGGCAACTGAAGGAGGTCTTATATTCTCTGTTTTTCTCTCTCATCGAAAAAGTAAAGACCTTAACTATCACCTTCGACTTCTCGACCGAATTGTTGAGCAATTTATTGAAGAAGCTCGTTCCTCTTGATGAGCTGAATCGTTGACATATCAGGTTTATTGAAATTGAGAGTTCAGTGAACGAAAATTGAGCCCCAAAGTGTTATGGTAAAAGTGAACAGTAAAAACTTACCGACCCTTATAAGTAGGTTCCGAACTAATTAATAATCATAGCTAACTTTAATTTTTACGATTAATTTTAGTTAAAACAAATAGGCCAATGAACAGTTTAGAGTTGTCAGTTTTTGACTGCTGCTCGTTGTGGTGCTATTTGCGCTAAAGTTTGTTTTAAAGAGTTCAAAATCTAAACCCAACTGTGCTCGTAAGTTGATATCTAATTTTCTAAACACAAAAAATCCAAACTGATGGATCGAGTTGTCAGCTCCTCGACCTGAGGAAGAAGGGCGTTCATTAAGATTAGGGTTAAAGAAGAAAGAAAGGTTAGCCCCTAAGCTCCAATCTTCTTTCAGATCTAGAGGATAGGTTCCTCTAACTGCGAGTTTTAGGCCAGAATACTTAGTTGAAGTGAAGGCTCTTGGAGAGCTGTCATCGATTTTGAGATCGTATGTTGACATTCCTGCCATAAGATCGAGCTGAGGCCCCCAAATAGAGGGGCCAAGGCGAAATTTGTAGCCAATTAGAAACTCATACAGGCTCATTGAGGCTGATAGGTCGTCAGGTGTAGAGCCTGATTTAGGATTACCAATAGAAATGATTCCTTGGCGTAGGCCAGCGTGTAGCGTCCAGTTAGGAGACAGCCAGAGCTCTCCACCCAAGAAAATATTGGGATTAAAAAAGCTGTCCGCATTAAGGCTTTCAGTTTCCTGCACATTGTAGGAGTAAAAACTATTCCCAAGCCCTGCATAGGCCAAGCCAAATGTTGGTGTTTTTTTGGGTAGCCATGCCGTAGCTCCTTTGCCAAAAGAAACAAGAGCATCTGGTCGGCCCATGAGCTGATCTTGGTCTACTGAACTATCTGTAAGAGTAGATGTATGGTGATATTTTACAAAATCAACTCCAGATATTTTGGAGTTCTTCTGGACAACACCTTTTTCTTTTTCGGTTACAACTTTGCCAAAGCTTAGAGTCTCATCGACTTTAAGAACTTTAATTTTTCCTAAAATTTCCTTTTCAGAATTGATTAAGAAATGAAATTTTGGATGTCTGTTGAGTTTAATAATTTGTACGACAGATAAAACTTTATCTGGTTCTATGCCATCGTTTTTTCCAAGATTGATCGTCACCATCTCTCCCTGGCGACTAAGAACAATTCCGTCGTATGGAATTTTTTTTACGATTTGGGAGAATAAATCTTTAACTTTTTTTTGCAACTCGGGAACTTCAAAATTTGAGATGTTTCTCTCTTCAGCTTGAGCTAGCAATTTATGATCTTTTGTTGAAAACAAGTTTAGTTTTATAGAGATTCCCCCCGGGCCTTTTATTAAACGAGAAGATAAAATTCCATCCGATTTTGTGCCAGAGCTAATTTGCGAAACTTTTTCTGCGCTGGATTCCAACTCTTCTGGTGAGACTAATGGTCCAATGAGATTCACGTCTTCGTAGTCCCAGTGGTGGTCATTTTTAATAAGTTCTATTAAGTAACTTTCAAGGGGACGGCTATAAATTCCTCCCACGTTGTCAATCATGGGTAAAACACTGAGGCGACGCAGGGTTATAAGATCATCCTCTTGACTATGGTACATCGTGCCAGATGTTGATATTGGATTTGCACTCACTGAAACGTGCGAAAGGATCAGTAAGATAGCCATAGTCGTGAATAAGAAATGAAAGGCAGATAAGCATCGCATACGAATAGTTTCCTATTAACAATTGAATTGGTCAAATTTCATAAAGAACTTCAGTTCTTTTTCCGAAATATTGTTTGATGTCAGCAATATTAAAAAGAATATTTCCCTTGATAGTGATCTCTTTAGTGGCGGCCTCTACTATGGCCCAGGTTGACCCTTCTTCCGTTTTACTATTAAAGAGAGGGACCTCAAATGAGGATTACAGCTCCAGTCGGTATACGGTAAAGCCCAAAAGCTCAAAAGAATTACCAAAATCTACATCCCCTCAGGAAGCGGAGAGAAAACCGCAAGTTCACCCCTTGCCAGAAAAATCTACGCCGACCGTGATAACATCAGAGGAGATCAGGTCTGTTGATATTACCAATAATAATGTAGAGTCTCCCTCAAGTTTTATTTCTAGTCCCGAACAAGCCTTAGATCCAGATGTTTTTATGGATATCAAAGACGTGGAAAAACTAAAAAGACATTTTCATCCTCAGGATCCGCGAAAGAATATTCTGGAGTTTTCATTGGGGGTTAATTATTTTTACCAAGACTCAAATAGCCGCTACTGGCATAGGGACTACTTTAGTCACGGGCCGGGAATTGATGCCAATTTAAATTTGTGGGTGACTCCCTTTTTGGGCGTACATGCGGGATATTCTACAAGTTTAAATTCAAATCTGAGAGCCTCGCCTTCAGGCTTAGAGTATTTGGATGCAGATCACGCATGGTTTTCTTCTGGATTGAGGTTTCGCAAGTTTTTTGGATTAAGTCGAAAGGCCAAGTCATTAAATTTCGGTGTTGATTATTATGAGTACCAATTGCAAATTCCAACATCCTCTGCTGACAGGATGGGATTAAGTTCAAAAGGGGTGAGTGTGTCTTTAGAGATAGATGTCCCAGAGAGGGTGAATACATCTTGGCAGATTGGGTTCGAGCTACAGCCAGACTTGAGCCATAATGAAACCATTGGTGGAAGAAACATCAAATCTGGAAGATCTAATAATTCAAGCGCTGTTGGACTTTGGTACGGGAGAAAGCTCTGGCTTAACCGAAAGAATCAGTTTTATTGGCGACTCAGTCATAAAGCTGAGATTAATAAATATTCTGGCATGAGCTCAGTGGAAGACCCACGCTTGGGAGACTCGATTAGAGGTGTAACAGTAAATAACTCCACAAGTTTTTTTCAGATGGGGTTCACTTGGGGGCGTTAGTTGTGAGTGAGGCGGTTTCGTTGATAAATTCTCCACAGCCAGTATAGAGTTATCGAGGTACCTACACCTAAAAAAATATAGGTTTGGAATTCTTTTGCTACAGCAAATGCGTGTTCAAGATTTTGCCCTAAGTACCAGGCTAAAACTACCCAGAAAGGCACGCTGATAATTGCAGCTAGACCATCTAACAATATGAATGTAGAGAAAGGAACTTTCATAATTCCAACTGATAAAAAAATGGGAGATCTAAGTCCAGGTAAAAAGCGCGCGATAAAACAAATGAATTTTGAATTATTAATAATTTTTTCTTCAGCACTCCGAATACGACTTTCGGTGAAGATCTTTCGAAAAAAAGGAAGGTGAAAAACCTTATAGCCAAATTTATTACCGAGTAGGTACATAAAACTGTCGCCAACCAGGACTCCAATTAACCCAGCTGCAATTGCACCACCTAGACTTATAGTTCCAACAGCGGCTAAAATTCCAGCGCCAATTAGAGTGATATCTTCTGGGACAGGTAGACCCAGTCCACAAGCAAAAAGGATTGCGAGAATTGCAATATAGGCTTGCCAGCTAGTAAAGGAGGTCAAAAAGGCTAGGAGTTGAAACGAATAGCTGGATTCCATAGGGTTTCATCCAATATAATGATAAGTGTGAAAAAGACAGAAAAAATCAAAGTATTGGTAGTTGATGACGCCCCGTTCATTAGAGAGATTGTGAGGCACATTTGTGATCAAGATGAAAAGTTAGATTGGATAGGTGAGGCTCAAGATGGTGTGGAGGCTGTGGAGAAAACAGACCAACTGCGGCCTGACGTCATTCTGATGGATATGGTGATGCCAAAGCAAAATGGCTTAGAGTCAACAAAGGTAATTTTAGAGCGATTCCCGTCAACAAAGGTGATTGCTTTTTCAACCTTGGATCAAGAGTACATGATGCTAAAGGCTATTGAAGCGGGCTGTTGCAACTTTGTGCACAAACCCTTTGAGGCTGAACAGCTTAGAGAGGTTATTTATAAATCAGTGATGGGGAGGTCGTGAGTGTCAGAGTTATTTTTTATTGTAAAGTCTATTTTTTTAACTCTCGTCGTAATTATTTTGTTTCAAGTTAAGATTGGAGAAACGACTCTAGAAGAAAAAACAATTTATTGGGCTCAGCAATCATCAGTTTTGCAACCCTTGCATGAAGTGGCTCACGGTGGAGTTAAGGTTTTGCGTGAAAGCTGGAAGGTATTTTTCGGAAATTTAAATTCGAAATTTTTTAGCAGTCTAAACACGAGTAATATGCCTGGGAAGAGAGACCTCAATTTGTCTTTAAAAAGAAGTGAGGCCTTTTTACGAGATCAGGCAGAGAGGGTTAAGAATCAATCTGAATCTATGGCAAGATCCGCAAAAGAGAGTTGGAAGAAGACTCGTCAACAAAGTGCAACTTCTGAGTCTCCGCATCTCGAGGAGGAAGAGGCTCCGACTTCTATTTATTAACCCGCTCTTCTTTGTTTAACTACACGTTTCTTTCCTGGGGCCGCTTTAACTTCTCCATTGCCAGCAAGCTTTTTGGCTCTGTCGCGTAGGGCTTCTGCGTGTTTATCTGAAGAGCTTTGTCCTGCACACTCAGTGACATTGGCAAATGCTGATGAAGACATAAAAATTGAGGTGGCGAGAACAAGTGCTAAGTTTAATTTTCTCATGGTCACTCCTTTATTATAAGGTCCACTATTGTCTTTTATTAATACAAGGCTTGTGCCACAATTGAGCCTCTCTGGGTGTCATTTTATTTAAGTTATTTCAAATGGTTACCGGAGTTTGTTTTTTAATAAGTGTCCAAGATGTAAACACTCTAATGCCCCTCTGGACACTACTCTCCTTCTTTCCTTTTTTTGTGGGAGCTCTAAATTAGGGGCAGTAGGTTTCCATGGT
>CAZCYD010000023.1:0-39796 GCA_964502735.1 uncultured Pseudobdellovibrionaceae bacterium | reverse complement strand
TTTCTCCACTTTTCCACATCGTGAAGTGTCAGATCAAGTCGTGACTTTTACATATCAGAATGCAAAAATTAAATAGTTTTTTTAAAGTTTTACTACTTCTAATTTTGACTGTTTCATGCTCTCATAAAGCAAAGGAAGCCGAAGAGCCTGAATACATTTATCCTTCGGAGAATCCTTTTCCAAGTATTTTTACAGTCAGGAAGTACAAAGACCAAAACATTGGACTAACTGCTAAGTTAAAACCTGAAACAATAAAAATGTCATGTCGTCTTAGAAATGACTCCCCGTACTACTGGTGTGACTTTGAAGGAAGTCTAATTTCTCCAGATCCTAAACTACCCAAAAAAGTAAGCTCCACTTTTCACAGGGTGGTCACAGAAATAGGGAAAAAAGCTGCGTTAAACTTTGCAAAAAGAATGAAAAACAATAATGAGCCCGTCATTATTGTTCTCGCAAGCAGACCTTTTTTTTCAGACGGACATGACTTGATATATTCTCAACTTCTCGGAGTTTATAGTAGCAAGGAATGTTTTGATGTGTTCGAAGATTATTCCTTGTGCCCAAACACGGCCAAAAAACTCGATATTTTTTTAGGAGAATATATTGTGGAATAAATGGACATCTTATTTGAGTTTATATTGTGTTTGATATTCTATTCCCATTTTCAATAAAACCTTTTCTATCTTAAAAATATTTTTTAACTTCTGGCTCTATCATTTTAAGCACGATCTCTTGATGAAAAAACGTGTTGACCCATTTAAAAATGTAACTGCAATAGTTAGCTATGAAGCCTTAAGTAAACTGTTTAACTTATTTGCCTTTTCCTTAAACTCTTTGAGCATATGCGCCCCATTGCATGCCAAAGTGCTATCAAATGCTCTTTAGTCTCTTTCGTATACTTAGATTTACGGCCCCGTTTGGTTAATGGAATTTCTAACTGCCCATTTAAAAGCCTAATCGCATATTTTCGGCTGTAGCCACAGATCGAGCAGAACTCATCCAAAATAACTTTTTTCTCTTTTTTGGACGAATTCTGATAGCGTTCAAGTATGGCGATGAGATATTGTTTTTTTGCTGAATGGCTCATTTTGGTCCCCCGTTCTAATGTTGTTTTGCTAACCATTAGTCTAGGGTAAGATTTTTATGAGTCACTCAGTGATTGCCTCAAAAATATCAAACCTTTGAAAGTTACCTTTTTTACGAGTCATTGCGAAAACTCTGGTAACTCGCTTGGTGGCTTTTAATTTGAGGAAATTCGGATGTCCATTTAGCGACAATTCTTGTCACCTATTAACAGTAAATATACGTGAATCACAAATAAAACTCACAACCAGCTGGTCCAAACATTGCTTAATCATCATACGTCGAACGTTTGGAGGACCTGACTATGAATTACTTTGGATCTAAATACTGCCCACAATGCAAAACTGAAGTCCCAGAAGACAGACTCTACGAATCTGTTATTGTCTGCCCCTCGTGCGCTTGGTCCATTAATAAAAACCAGATAAATTTCCACAATAATTTACAGAAAAAAATTGTAATGTTTTTTGTTTTCACTTCCATACTTATGATATCTGTCTATTTTTACACACTTAAGTGGGATCAATACTCTTTTCAGGTTCTCAGCATAAAAGCTCAACAACTTATTGGAAATACACACAATCTGTCACAGTTTCAAATGGCAAATATCTGTTCTCAAAGACGCCTTTATTCCTGTTCCGTAGACCAGCTAAAGTCTATCACTCAGAAAAATCCAAGAAACCTAGAAGCCTTAGCCCTGCTGTCTACAACTTTGCATCGAACAAAGCGGGAAGATGAGGCCCTTCGAGCTTACTCACAGTACTTCGATCAAAAAGGACGAGACCTCAATCTTGCCTACAACTTTGCAAAGCTTTTAGAGAAAAAAGGGAACTACAATAAAGCCCTGGAATATTATGAATTCATATTAAACGAAAATACTCAAACATTTGAAACCTCTGTTGTGCACAATTATGCACAACTCTTAATCAAAATGCAGGATTATAAAAAAGCAAAAGATTTTATAATAAAAACTCAAAAGCAAAGTTTGAATTCTCCTTATTTTATGTCAAATGAACTGAAAGAAATCTCGAGACTTGCAAAAAATAAGTAAGCTAATCTTTATTTGTTTAGCAACTAATAGTTCAAGCTGTTGATTTAAACTATTCATTTAACAATTGATCGAGAGCTTGTTTTTTATATTCCATATTTTTCTTTGCCTTTGCCAGCTCTGTCGATAAAATTCTAAAGTTGTCGGCGTTTAGAATTCCTCCTGGCTGAGGCGCAAAATTAGGGTCAGTAGCCTTATCTCTGAGTTGATGCCTAACCTCTTTCTGGTTTGACTCATCATTGAATCTAGAAACTCGATCTAATGCCGGTGACGCCTCAGCTCTTCGCATTGGCTTAGGTACATAACTGTAGTAGACACCATCTATGTAGTAAATATTTTTTTCTTTATATGGCCTGTACGCAGATTTCAAGTACACATAGGGTTTGCCATTAATTTCATACAAGCCAGTTTTTGGATCATAGTTTGCTGCAACCTCACCGGACTCTCGGTTTTTTCGCCGGTTATCTTTTTTTGTAGTTACCGTGGTGACAGCGGGGGAAGTTATGCCACTCTTATTCAAGTTCACTTTTTCGATTAAAACCGGTGATGTTTTATTTTGAAATTCTGAGGACTGCACTATCACTGAGTTTAAACTGGAATTCTCTCCATCTTTTTTGTGAGATATCTGTAAAAAATCTTTTAAGGAGTTAAATTCGCCTGAGCCTAACATTGGGACTTCAGGCATGGATGCATTGTTGTAAATACCCATTAAGCCCATCAAAACAACTAAATAATACATCCGCTTAATATATTTCATGAATCCCCGTCCCGTAATTTCCGCTTTAATTCTTTTGTCAGATTTTATCTATACTCGATAACACAACCATCTAATACCTAATCCAAATACCTAAATCTGATTGCAGTCTCTAATTATAGCCATCTGACTTACAGTCATCTGCCTGAATATATTTTCTATTAGTTCATTTAAAATTACACAAAAAAAATGAAAAATCTCATTTTAGAACGTTAACTTTATCTTAATCCCTAGCCTTTCTCATATTGACACTATTAAACTTTTTACGCTTAATGAGGATATGAAAATAGAAACTGAATTTACTAAAATGATGGGTTGTCACCTCCCAATAATTGGAGCCCCTATGTTTTTGGTCTCCAACGAACAAATGGTTATTGAAATTTCTGAAGCTGGAGGAGTGGGCACGCTCCCTTCACTTAATTACCGACCCTCAGATAATTTTGACAAAATTTTAAAATCAATAAAAAAAAATACCTCTAAACCCATCGGTGTTAACCTTATAGTTAACAAATCTAATCCCAGACTCATCAGCGATCTAAAAAGTTGCTTAGAAAATGGGGTTGAACTTATAATAACCTCATTGGGCTCTCCAAAAGAAGTCATAGCCGAGGCTCATAAAAATGGTTGCAAGGTGCTTTGTGATGTCATCAATCTTGAGCATGCTCTAAAAGTGCAGGATTTAGGTGCGGATGGTGTTATTGCCGTCTCAGCGGGAGCTGGCGGTCATGCTGGAAATATCTCACCCTTCGCTCTTATTCCCTGGTTAAGACGAGAAATTCAAATACCCATAATTGCAGCTGGAGCCATAGCTGATGGGCAATCAATGTGTGCAGCATTAAGTCTTGGAGCCAGCGCGGTTAGCATTGGAACTCGGTTCATAGCCAGCTCCGAGGCAAAGGTAGACTCAGCTTATAAAAATGCTATTTTAAAGTCGTCGCCAGCTGATATAATCATGACAAAAAGAATATCAGGCACACCCGCCTCTGTTATCAAAACCCCCTTTATAGAAAAATCTGGAACAGAACTACCTTATGTTTTAGAAAAATTAAAGCAAGTTCCCCACTTAAAAAAATGGGTACAGGCATTAATTTATCATCTAGGTTCTAAATCTTTAGAACATGCAGCCACTAAAAGTCTATCTTGGAAACAAGTTTGGAGTGCCGGCCAAAGCGTGGGAGCTATTGAAGATATAAAAACCTGTCGAGAAATCATAAATTGTCTAGTCAAAGACTATAAAAAATCTTTAGAAAATCTTCCTAAGCTGAAAATGGAAGAGGAATCAGACCATGAGGATAGTGTTTAGTTAACCAATCTATAAAAACTAATTGACCACTTCCATGCAGGGTTTCAAACTCAAAGCCCGTCCACTTTTCTTTTCTGAGTGACCACCTAACTACCATTAACCCTTCAACCATATAAGCTACTGAGCCTTCCTTGAATGAGATTGAAAAGTGAATTCTATCCCCAACATGATATGTTTTTTCTATCTGCATTGAGAATCCACTATGGCCAAATTTAATCTTATTATGGTTTAATAAATCATCCAGAGACAAAGCTATAAAACTTAGGCTATCAACTGGGGAAAAAGCAGCAGTTACCTGCCACAAAAGATTCTTAGGTAAAATACTTTTTCTCACTAAGTTCATGATGCACTTAGCTTCTACAGGAGTCTCAATAAAACCGCTTAGCCCATGTTCAAAATAACTGGGAGAATTTGGCCTTTGTTTAGTTATGATGTAAATAAACACTTGTTGATTTGCAAGATCTAAGATCTTCTGCTTTTCTTTTGTTTTGAATTCCTGCAATGTTTCTTCCGCAAGTAAGATAATTATTTTTTGTTCCTTAAACTTATTAATTGATGATAGGAGTGAATGGCTATTAGAAGAGGTACACTCAGTTGCATAACCTAAAGCCTGAATTTTTGATGATAAATTCAGTGCTTTTTGTTTGTTTTTTTCTAAAATCAAAAATAAAACTTGCTGCTTCAACGTCTGTCCTCTTCCGAAATCTATAATCGGCATTCTTCAATATCAACTCCACTTAAAAGTTGTACAATATGTTTGCAGGACCTATATCTGCCTAGATCTAACCTTGGACTGTTCTAATTTCTATTGACAAACTGCAAACGAGTCGCCGCTACAACTAGAAGGAGGACGACAAAAAAGCTAAATGGAATATTCCAGCCTATATTTAACCACAAAGACTGAAATATAAAACGACCCATTAGATGAGACACTATGATAGAAAAGATGACTCCAAAAAGTGTCGCACCAAGAGCAATCAAAATAGACTCAAAAAAATAAACAGCCATAAGTCTATTACGTCTAACGCCCAGCCAGCTTAATAACTCAATTTCCTTCCGACGTTGGAGAAATTGAAATTGAGTAATCGATGTAACTATTAAAAAACCACTAACAACGGATAACATAGAAATAAAAATGAGCGCAAACGACATTTTCTGAACTAAGCTGAAGATACTATCTATTAGACGAGTTACGTCTATGACTGAAGCGTTTGGAGCCACCTCAAAGAGTTCAGATTGAAACTGCTCTTTGTCAGAGTCCAACAAAACCGGAGTGGTGGCTATATAAGTTTTAGGTGCTAACTCCAAAACGCCAGTGGGAAACTGTATAAAGAAATTAGGTTCAAAACTCGTCCACTTGACAGTTCGAACCGAACCCACTTGAGCCTCCACTTCGACGCCTTGAATTTCAAACACCAAAACATCACCAATAGTAAGACCAAGTCTGTCTGCAAATCTTTTTTCTATTGATATTAATGGGAGCCCTACACCGTTGAATTCACCAACATACCGCCCCCCCTTTATCAAAGTCTCAGATGCCGATAAAGCCTGGCGGTATGTTAAATTCATACCTCGATTGCGAGAGCGCTCTTCTCGTTGTCTCTCTCGGGTTTCAAATTCGTATTCTTTTTGCAGTTTTTCAAACTGATTCTCATTTACTCTTACCAGTTTTGCCCTAATCATGGGAGAAAAGCTATTGTATTCAAATAAAAACTTGCGGCTCAGATTCTTTAACGATTCAAATTGTTCTTCTTGTATATCAAAAATAAAAAGACTTGGTTTCTTATTTCTGTCGCCCATAGAAATTTCTTCGCGAAGTCCGTGCTGAACAGATAACAATAAATTTACCAAAAAAGTGGCAAGAAGAATCGACATAAAAAACAAAAGAACTGGTGTGGGCCTTCTCAACCAAGATAAAAAATGCCATCTCCACTGTATAGGTAATACCCAGAGCAATAATGTTCTGGCATACGCAAACCAGATTGGAATCGTAAGCACGACAACACTAACTACACCCACCCAAAAAATTATCCCCACAACAAGTGAATTAGACAGCCAAATCGACATTATGGCAAAAAGCAAGAATAGAGGAAGGTAGGACACTGCAAATTTTAAGTTATAACGACTGTCTTGTTGAAGCGCTTCAGCAAACAAAGACTTTACTGAAGTTCCAGAAATTAAGTTTACTAATGGATAACAAAGAAAAAATATGACTATAAAAAGAATAAAAAAAGCTAAAACAAGGCCTTTTGACTGTAAAGTTATATCAAAGGAAAATGGAGTGAGTCCGCTCAAAGTAAAGGATAGCGTTGGCAAGAACACCAAAGTTATCGCAATAGACAAAAAAAATGAAATGCAGGAAAGCATAAAAAACTGATACAAAAATATTCTTCTTACTTCATTTTTGTGGAGTCCAATGGCTTTATAAGTGGCAACAGATTTTATCTGGCTCGTTAAGTATGACTGTGACAAAAAATAGATGGCAATCAAAGTTAGAAACAAAATAACTAGGCCGGTTAACCCAAGAAAGTCATTAAAATGACCAATAATTCTTGAAGATTGTTCTCCAGAAGAAATATGGCTTTTTACATTTAGAGCTGGATCATTAAGAATTCGATCTATTTTTTTTTCTAATCTCTCAACATCAACTCCACTTGGAACTTTATATAAGAGACTTCTCCACATTGTACTACCTTTTTGCAAAAGTTCTGTACTCGCCAAATCGTCTAAAGACATATAAATGACCGGAGCCATACTACTCCATCCAGAACTTTGTCCGGAGGCTGATACAACCACATCATCAACAACAAAACTGGCACTCCCTATCCTGATTTTTTCGCCAATTTTCACTCCCAGTTGCGTTAATATCTCAGGATAAACCCAAACTCTTTTCAGACTTTCTGTTTCATTGACTCCTTTATCTTTAAAGGGCAATGCAGATTCATAGAGCCGACTTCCATTTACAGGACCTTTATTTTGAAGCTCTATTTCACCATAAAATGGAAAATTTCTCTCAATGGCCGTAAGCAAGATCAGTCGACTGCGATCTTGACCTTTCACCATAGTGTAGGTCTCAATTGTTTCAGACTTTTCTGTACCAGTAGGCAGTTGACCGCTAATTAGCTCTATATCTTTGTCTTGAATTTCCTGACGTGAGTAGACTGACAGGTCCGCACCTAAATAATTTTTAGAATTTGTATAAATTGAGGAAATCAGAGATTCTCGAGCCGAGACAATAACCAAAAAGCAGGTCATTCCCACTAAAAGATTGAGAATATACATTAGACTTCTTTTGTTATCTCGCTGTATTTGCAACCAGGCTAATCGTAAAAACATCTAGGCCTCAATAAGCTTACCCTGTTGTAAACTCAATACCCGATCGCACCGTTTAGCCAACTCCTTATTGTGAGTCACCAAAACTAAAGTGGACTTCTGTTGTTCAACTAAATTAAACAACATATCCATAACTTGGTTACCGGTTTCTTCATCTAAGTTTCCACTGGGTTCATCAGCTAAAATTAAATCAGGTTCATGGATAAGAGCTCTAGCAATCGCCACCCTCTGGGCTTCCCCACCGCTTAATTGGTGAAAGAAATGATTGGATCTATGGGCCAACTTCACCCTCTCCAATAAAGTCTGAATCCGTCCACTATCAACAGGCAAACGGCAGATATCTAATGGCAACTGAATATTTTCGTAGGCGGTAAGATAGGGTATTAGATAGTAATTTTGGAATACAATTCCCATTTTCCTACCACGCAGATCCACAATTTCATCTTGTGTCAGATCATAAATATCCCGATCAAAAATTTGAGCCTTTCCACTTGTCGGCAGATCTAAACCCGCTATTAAACTTAACAACGTGGTCTTACCACTTCCAGACTCCCCTATTATAGCGACCTTTTCGCCGCGTTGAACTTGTAAATTCAATTTTTCAAGTACGGAAATCAATTCAGCCCCTTGTTGAAAGGACTTACTCAAGTTTTGGAAATTAATAATCACAACATCTCCACAATAATTTTAAAAATATTTTTAGCTATAATTTTATGACCTTCTGGGTTGGGGTGTATCCCATCCTCAAGATTCATACTTTTCTCTCCCGCAACACCCTCCAAAAGAAACGAAACTCTCGGAATTTTATACTTCTCCTCAAGCCCTTTCCACAAGCCATAAAATTCCCTAGTGTAGCTCTCACCATAATTGGGGGGAGCTCTAAAACCAACGAGCAGACATTTTATATTTTCACCCTGCAGGAACTTAATCATTTGTTCCATATTTTTGACTACCACTTCGACAGGAATTCCTCTCAACGCATCATTGGATCCTAGAGCTAAAACGACCACATAAGGCTTTGCCTTAACTAACCACTTCAACCGCCCAAGTCCACTGGCCGTTGTCGATCCACTCACCCCGGCTCCAACCACTTGGTAGCTTCGAGGAAACTTCTCTTCAATCAGCTTTTGCAAAACCTCTGGATAGGCCTCACTTTTCGCTATACCGTAGCCCTCCGTTAAAGAGTCTCCCAAAATAATTATTTTTTTTAGATCACTGGTCGAGATTTCAGCACTTGAGACCGTGACACCCCAACTTAAAACAAGACCAACTCCCCAAACTAAAAAAAATCTCATCGAGACACTATAAATGGCTTAACTGTAAAAGAAAATATGAGAGGCCTTCATTTTATGAATTTTTTTTAGAGCAAAGCCAATTCGGTAGCAAAATGCACCACATCTAAAGTTACTTTCTGTGCGTAAACACTATATTTTTGATTTGAGGGCCTCAAGCTCTGGCCTAAAATTTGAAGATGTACCTATAGCGCTATTGCGTGTGGTATCAAAAGGAGTCCAGTATGAATAAATTAAAATCTCTCCTCGTTCTAATTCTGCTTTGCTCTCTAAGCTCCCTCGCCGTTAATGCCAAGTCGGCCCCAGGTGAAGATTTGTCTGACCTATCGGTAAGCATGGAAGACATTCAAAACAAGCTCTATCAAGTCAACAGCCTGATGGGTGTCGATGGAGCCATTAGGGTTGTTCTGTCTGAAAAATCCAGTTCTAGAGCTATATTCTCTGAACTCGAGGCCGTAGAGAACTCTTTGTATAGCGGTCAACAAATCGATTTTGATAACCTTATCCACATCGCTTGTGGTGGTGGAATCAAAGAGTGCAACTAATACCAATTCGAAAGAAATAATCGTCTAAAATTTTGTGAATGCGCCTCATGCTCATACAGCCGCAGCCTTGAGGCTGCGGAACTGCGCGTGAGGCGCATTCACAAAATTTTAGACGATTATTTCTTTCGAATTGGTATATACTAACGGGACATCCATGTACTGGAGCCACTGGGCAGAGCGTACCCATATTCAGATGTGACTTTCATTTCTTCCGTATAGAAATTCTGATTGTTTCCAAATTGACTTCTAAGCAAGTTTTCTAGAGATAAAGCTGAGAGGCCTGGCGTGTGGGCTGACAGATGCAAAAATAAATAATTATCCTCCAACAAGCTCTGGATTTCGGTTAGTAACTTTGGCAGATCTTCTTCAATCTTCCAAAGTTGGCTTTTTGACCCTCTACCATATGAAGGGGGATCCAGGATGATCCCGTGATATTTATTGCCCCTGCGAGCCTCTCTCTTTACAAAAGACATGACATCATCGACTATCCATCTAATAGATGTGGGGTCTACTGAGTTTAAGCTGGCATTCTCTTTTGCCCACTCTGTGCTAGTTTTTGATGCATCTAAGTGGACAACCTCAGCCCCTCCTAGTGCGGCTGCTAGACTTGACCCCCCGGTGTAAGCAAACAAGTTCAGAACTTTTACCTTATTCATCTCCGGCTGATGACACACTTCTTGTAATTTTAACCAATAATCCACTTGCTCAGAAAAAACACCCAAATGCCCAAATGGCGTTGGTTTTAAGTGGAATATAAGGGGCCCCACCCGAGCCTTGTAAGATTCAAATTTTTTTGACGTAAGAGGCTTCCAACTCCCCCCTTCGCCCTGAGTCCTAACAAACTCCCAATCAGCATCACTCCACAGCTGAGGCTTTGCCGGGGACCATATGGCACTTGCAGCAGGCCTTACAAATTTTAGGTCTCCCACTTGTTCTAGCTTTTTAAAACTTCCACTGTCTAGCAATTTGTAACTAACTATAGGTTCTGAGTTTTTCATTCAACTCCAATAATGCCTTTAAATTAAAAACGCAAGTGAAGATGTTTTGTGACCCAAAAGGAGACAAAAATCTCCTCAAAAAACCAGACTAAAGTCTCTAAATTTGCTCTTTTAACAAAAGATTGAGAAAATAAAGAAGATGATGGCTCCGTAGCCTCTGCAGGGCTTTTCAGGTCATCGTCACTTAAAAGGGAGGTTTCCTTCAATAAGGATATGGCCTACGCCCTCATACTTAACGCAAGCTATGAGCCAATAAAAATAATCCATTGGCAAAAAGCTATTTTGTTGTGGTTTCAAGAGCGAGTCGAAGTTCTAGATTTTCACAACTCTCAAGTCCGTTCTATTTCAAAAAGCTATCCTCTGCCGGCAGTCATCAAACTCAAAAAATATATAAATATACGCGGTACCCGAGGCGTTCGCCTTACAAGGCAAAATGTTTTTCTACGAGACGACTATATATGCCAATACTGTCATCATAAATTTAACAAAAAAAACCTGACTATTGATCACGTCCATCCTATCTCTAAAGGAGGGCTCCACTCTTGGACAAATGTCGTAACAGCTTGTAACAAGTGCAATAATCAAAAGGGTTGCCTAAGCTTACACGAGTTTGGCAAATCTCCATTGCACCGCCCGACAGAACCTCAGTGGCTCCCAAACACAGAGATGCTCTATATAAACAAAAATATGCCCGAAGCCTGGCGTAGGTATTTAGAAAATGAAATTCTCGATCTTTCTGCTAATTGGTAAATTGAAAAAATAACACTAGAACGCACACGAACCTTTATTTTTGCCTTTACTTTTGCTAACTTCCTGTCTTAGTGAGGACGATCTAATGCCTAAGCTTCTAAATGGCCAAAACTATTTGCTCTTGTTTTACGTACACGTGTCTACTGTGTTTACCGTGGTTTTTTTCTGTATACCGCAGGCGCTAAGCTCAACACTATCAGATACACGAGATGAAAACTTGGTAACTTCTATGCTTATACTTGACGATATACTTCCGCAAAATCATGCGTTAAAAGAACTCCAAAAAGTGCTAAATTCTCATACGAATCCAGTAGAAACTTTTAAAAGTATTGAGACCTTTGACAAGATAGATGTCGCTCAAAGGAGATTAGAGTTTTTGTACAGCAACGGCTATATCAGGGGAGCCACTCCAACCCTGCCTCAAGTGAATCTTACTTCGGCACCAAAAAAGTAATTCTTAGAGCTCAAACAAGACCTGAGTCCAGGAAAGTTCAGTTTGTTTCTCACCGATAGTTTAAATGGTGAAATCAACGCAAATTAAGCACTTACATATTTTTAATCTATTTAGGATTCTCAATTTCCTTGCCGTGATTGTGTACCCTATTTTAGGTTGGATGAGACTAAGCTCTTACCCCGAAGAAAATGTCGATATTGAGGGACGTCTTATCGTCTGTACGGCTTTGGCCATTATATTTTATTCCAGCTTTTTCAGCAGACTCAAAGAACATTACCACGATTTATTGCAAATCGGCTCTTGGATATTCATCTCGCACCTATATTATGTAGCCTATTTAAACAATATGTCCCCCTATTATACTTACAGCACATTTTATCTTATATTTGCTGTTACACTGGTTATACAAACACGAGCCTCCTTATTTGCTTTTTTTACTTATACGATTTCTATAGCCATATTTTCAACACTTGTAAGTCAAACGGACGAGTCCTCTCACCATTTTCTCTCACTCGGTTTAGTTTTGATGATCTCTTATATTGGTTATGTATATAGAGAGAAATTTATACATGAAGCTTATGTTTCGCAAAAAGTTCAAGAGTTAATAAACAGACTTCTTGAACTTTTATTAATAGATAACACCTTTGAGCGCACAATAAAACAATCCGTCTCGACTATTCAAAAAGCCCCTTGGTTTGAAGTGAATTCGGCTATTGCAATCTATCTTGTTAGCAATGGAAAAATGAAGTTTATGACTGACAATGGTTTATTTAACCGAATTCCCTTTAGTGGAATTAACACCTTAAAGTATGATATCACCACGATTCAGGGACCGCAGGGTATATTGGGTGCAATAGTGAGTTCCAAAGAGGACTCCTACACAAATATCAGCGAAAAGGAGCGACTCACACATCTAAGATCAATTGCAGACTCACTTGGAATTCTCATAAGAAGACAACAAAAAGAAAAAATTATTAAAAAGCAGCAAATGCAGCTTACACAATCTGCCAAAATGGTTGCTCTTGGAGAAATGGCAGGAGGCATTGCTCACGAAATCAACACTCCTCTCACTGTTATTAGCAACCACGTATTTAACTTAAAGCTCATGCAAGAAATAAGTAATATTGATGAAGTTTCATTGGAAAAAAGTTTAGATAAAATAGAACAAACCGTATTTAGAATTGCAAGTATTGTTCGAGGCTTACAAAACATGAGTCGAGATGGAAGCATGGATAAAATGGAATTAACCCCACTTTCATCAATTATTGATGAAGCCTTTTCCATGTGTGAAGAAAGATTCAAAAGTCGAGGGGTTGAATTTGCTAAGCCATCAGATCCTAAAGTTCATATTATGTGCAGAAAAGTTGAGATATCTCAAGTTCTTGTCAATCTTCTAAATAATGCCTATGATGCCATCGAGGGGCTGCCGGATAAGAAAATAACTATTAAAGTAAAATCGACTGACGACAGTGTAGCTATATCTGTTATTGATAGTGGCACAGGGGTTCCCTCTGAGATCCAAGGAAAACTCTTCCAACCTTTCTTTACGACTAAGGGGGTCGGCAAAGGAACAGGCTTAGGGCTAAGTATATCACATGGAATTATTACACATCATGGGGGAGACTTGTTCTACACCGATGCAAATGGAAAGTCAGAGTTTGTAATCTCCTTGCCCCTACCTCAACGCCTAAACGCGGCCAGTTAAAACAAGAGTTCGTCATAACTCAATGTTCGAAAATAAATTTCTGCACTGGATTCTTGACCAGTTTCATTTTGAACAGTCACAATCAATTTATAATCTTTACCGTCAAGCAAATTCAAAATTGTATGCAAATGCTGATTTTTCAAGTTACTGTCCGTAATTTGAAATTCGAATCCATCTATCAATCTAATGACCTTAACAACTGACCTCACAGTTTGATCTGTTTGCCATGAAACATTAGCTTGTGTAAATGAGACACCAAAAACTCTCAAGTTAGTTATAGTTGCAGGTAAAGATTCCGCAAAACAGTAACTTATCAAAATTTCAGATTTTTCATTTCCGGCATCGGACTCATCTAGTTGAATTTGATTTAAAGCTTCTTCCCAATGAAAACCTATTTCTTTACCGTCGACCTTTACATTTAAGCTATTCACCTCAAATCCCGTTTGTGACAAGTTGAACTCTGTTATTAGGTTTAGTTTTTTATATGTCATGTACCCTATTTCGCGCATACCTTCACTGTATTTTCCGCTTGCCAAGTCAACAAGAATACCATTTGCCATATTTACAGTCTCTAAGTAACCATAACCAATTTCATTCTCTCCACTTTTTGGAAATGAATTCTCACCAGTATATATTATACCTGACAGAAGAAAGGGTTTAGATCCTTTAATTTGCTTAACCCTTTCAACAATAGCCTTAGGAGTCACACCCTCACAGTACTTGTGAAAAGCTGGCCACTCCTTTTTTTCTGGATCATAGACAGGAGTTATTCCCTCGGGATAACTCTCTAGTGAACAAATGTCGTTTTCATCTGCAACAAAAACAACTGCCAAAGCAGCATCATCTCTGTAAAATCCCTGAGTCTTATTAGATTGATAGTGATTCGTAATTGAATTCAAAAAAGCATACATACCCACTTCTCCACCATCTGTAGAGTTTTCTGTTTTGGGATTATTCATTCTTGAAGTGAGGTAAGTTCGGATTTGGTTTATCGATAAATTTGAATTACTTAAAATTGCTGGTGAACCTACTAATTTACCTGAATTATTTTTCTCCTCACCATGTGCATACATGACTCCCACTTGTAAATCCACCTCTGATGGAAGCTCCATTACAAAAGCATCAATCCCTTGAGCTATAGCTTTTCTCTCAGAGTTCATTGATCCAGATGTATCAACGACAAATAGTAGATCCAATTTTTTAACGATATCAGCTTGAGGCTGAATGTATCTTTCTGTCTCGCAATTAGGTTTCTGCTCTGATGTGTCCTCAGGTTCCTTAGGTTGAGTCGGACTAAAAGCATTGTCTATTGCTTTTTTATCTTTTTCAAGAAGTTCGCAGCCAGTATTAAATGTAAAAAAACTTAATAAGATAGAGATTTTAAAAAAATAGTGAATAAGAGAAAGCATATTTAAATCCTTTAGTAGAATTATAGCTTTCACATACATTCACTTGAGCTCTGACTTACATTCTACTTTGAAAAAGAAAATACATCAAAAAATCTCAATTACCGTCTCAAATTAATAATTATATGTATCAAACAGGAATAAAGAATGTCTAATTCCATCCAAAAAAATTACATCATTTTGGGCATATATCTTTAGGTAGTTCCTGTTGAGTTGGATTGGGATTCGGATTTTGAACTAACTTAATATCAGCACAAGAAAAATACTTAGCTTCTACCCCTGTTGTAATGGTCTGAACGACTTGCAATGTGCAGCTCTCGCAAATGTTATTGGGTAAATCGATTTTAACTTTGTGCCCAACATAAGTTTGCGTACTGTCTACATTTTGATTTTCTATTCTCTTAACTAACACCCAGTCACTATCTTCCGCTGCTGAAAAATATATTTCAAAGTGCCCATTTTGCGGAATAATTTCATCCCAAAAAACCTCTATTGTCTCTCCAGCAAAGTGTTGAGTAGGATTGCCTCTATCCCCTACACCACAAGGAGCTGCATCTTCTCTCGTTATATTTCTGTGCCGAGGGGGTACACTGCCCGTTGGACTCCACAATACATTTGCAAAAACAGCGTCAGCAGAGATTAACAAAATTAAAAAACTAATGGCATTTAGTCTCATAACCGAACTCCCAACTTACAAGTCCCTTGAGCTTTTAAATAAGCTTCCTCCAGAGTTTCGGAGACCTCTACAATAAGAGGATGGCCATACTCAGTTACCCCTGTGTGCATACACCTGTACTCAGACCTATTGTAATCGCGCCCCTCAATAAAAGCCGTTTCTTCTATAAGGTCTACGGTCATTAAAGGGGCCGTATTAAAAGCTTCCACATCCATGTCTTTACAAATATTGTTTCCCCCAAGACGAAAACATTCCTGTTCACTATAAGTCGTAGTTTTTATAAAAGGCTTATAAATTTTTATTGCACACTTGTAATGATCTGGATTTGAGCATTCTTTGTCTACCCAACCACCTTGACTCAAAGTTTTCCACTTAATTTCTTCTTTACATTGACTTGATAAATTTTCAACTGGCGTTGTTTCAAACGAGCCACAGTTTTGAAATGCGAATAAAAAAGTAAATATAATTACACTTAAATAAAGGAACCTACCCATCAAAATGCTTATCGGTAAGACTTGACCAAAGTTAAGCTCAATTTGAGTCGTGTCATTTTTTGCATATCATTCGAATTGCCTCAAAATGAGACCTTTTAAATCTTTAAATTTTACATCGTACCTACCTACCCAGAACTCAGGGAGATCTTGGCTTATGTTTTTTATTTTTTCCCAAAGTGGGTCCTCAACTGATAGTGGCCATGATTTATGAATGCATCCATCCTTTGCACTCCCCGTGCATTTCAACCTTACAATTTCGCCAATATTGGGAATATACAGGCTATCAAACTCATCAAACTTATCTTGGAAATGAGCAAACCTTGGATCTTGCTCCAATAACTCTGTTACTGTATTAATTCCTTCTCCCACAATAAATGGGAACATAAATTATAAAATAAGGTAATCGCTCCATAAGAGTTAAACTCCGCGGGACAGAAAGGCTTGGCATACCCCTGTGAGTAATTTTTGGCCAAACTTGTACATTCTTAACTCTCATGAGTTTCCAATGCACTCTCCCCCCTCTCCAAACCCCATCTCTAAGTAGGAAGATGGCTAAAAGGGCAGCCAAAATCAAATAAAGGCTTTTAGCAAAACGGTTTAAAATTGATTTTTCCAAGAGTTCAAAGTACCTTTCGGGTATGTACGCATTGTTATCTCACGCAAAGCGCTAACATGTTTATTCTTGCATAAGGACCTAGTATGAGCAAGCTTCCCCAGTCACCTCACAGTCTCAGTATATCAAAGGCTCTTGAAGAACTCAAAATCCAAACGAATGGCCTAACGACCTCTCAATCTGAAAAACAACTCAAAGAGCATGGTCCCAATTTACTACCCAGCGAGCCGCCACCAACTCTTCTAGAAATTTTTCTTCACCAGTTTTTAAATCCATTGATTTATATATTGGGTATCGCGGCTACAATCTCCGTTTTACTTCAAGACTACAGCGATGCTATATTTATTGGTCTAGTTTTACTCATAAATGCCATCATAGGAACGATTCAAGAATTCAGCGCTGAAAAAAGTTCTCAAGCGTTAAAAAAAATGACCAACGCAATGGCTTTAGTTATTCGCGACGGACAGACTTGCGAAGTCAACACAGAAAGCATAGTTCCAGGAGATATTGTTCTGCTAGAGTCTGGTCGAAAGGTCCCAGCAGATCTTAGACTTATAAGCTCTCAAGGCCTAGAAGTTGACGAGTCTCTTCTAACTGGCGAGTCTTTACCCATATCAAAAAATCACGACGAGGTCCTTCCAGTAGAAACACCACTTGCCGACAGACAAAATATGGCTTTTACAGGATCACTGGTGACCAAAGGGCGGGCTAAAGGTGTCGTCGTTGCCACAGGTCTTTATACAGAGTTGGGGAAAATAGCTTCATCAATCACTTATAGCACAAGTGCCAAGCCTCCTCTGGTTATACGGATGGAGCTATTTACAAAAAAAATTGCTATTTTTTTGTTACTAGTAACATTTGTGATGGCGGCATATTTACTTCTTAAGGGACAGTCGTGGCAAGACGTCATGATGTTTAGTGTAGCCCTTGCCGTATCAGCTATACCCGAAGGTTTACCCGTATCCCTCACCATTGCACTTGCTATTGCTAGCAGAAAAATGGCAAAAAGAAACGTGATTGTTAGAAAGCTTCCCGCAGTGGAAGCTCTCGGTTCATGTTCGTACATCGCCACTGACAAAACCGGCACATTAACAGTTAACCAGCAAACTGTACGCAAACTGGTATTCCCTGAAGGCCTTGAGGCTCAAGTTTCTGGCAGCGGGATGGATTTAAGTGGCCGGATTACTTTTGACCACTTTGACTCTAATATTACTCCCTCCCCTATTACTCAATCCCCTCCTGACAAAAACAAGAATGAGTTAGCAAGTCATCAACTTCTCAGTTCAGTGGCTTGCGCGGGACTACTTTGCAATGAGGCCCAAATCGTTCAAAAACAAAATGAGCTTGTTGGGCAAGGTGATGCTGTAGACATCGCCCTTCTAGTTTTGGCCTACAAGTGCCACGAGATCAAAAAATGCATGGACCACCCCATGGAAGTCAGCAATAAATTTCAACTGACATCTTCAGTACCTTTTGAACCTGAAAACCAATATGCTGCCACTCTACACACAAACAAAAATGAATCTGTAATTTCCATAAAAGGAGCTGTTGAGAAACTGCTTCCCCTATGCAAGAACATGAATACAACAGAGGGATTAAAAGAAATTGACACTGAGAAAATTCTTAACCAAGCCCACAAGCTTGCCTCTGAAGGCTTTAGAGTTTTAGCTATAGCTAACAAGATCGAAAGTGTTAATCCTCACACCAATATAGAGAATCAGCTTTGCGATCTGAACTTTTTAGGACTTATTGGCATGATTGACCCTTTAAGACCAGAAGCCGCTGAGGCTGTAAGGTTATGTCAACAAGCAGGAATAAAAGTGGCGATGGTGACAGGTGATCACCCTGTAACTGCTCTTGCCATTGCAAAAGAAATTGGCCTGGCTGAGGACATGAGTACACTTGTCTCAGGACCTAACCTTAAGACGGTTAAAGATGAGCAAGAAAAATCCGCTTTAATAGCCAAGTCGCGAGTTTTTGCTCGAGTTGAACCGCAACAAAAACTTGAAATCGTTAATTCGCTTATTTCAAATGGAGAGTTTGTCGCTGTGACGGGGGATGGTGCAAACGACGCTCCTGCCCTCAAATCTGCAAATGTCGGAGTCGCGATGGGGAAAAGTGGAACGGATATCGCCAAAGAGACATCTGACCTCATTATCACTGATGATCGTTTTGCATCAATAGTTGCAGGAGTTGAAGAAGGGCGTATTGCTTACAGTAACGTTAGAAAGGTTATCTATTTATTAATCTCAACTGGAGCCGCTGAAGTTGTATTGTTCTCACTGTCGCTTCTGTTTAACACTCCCTTACCTTTGACTGCAGTTCAGGTTTTATGGTTGAATTTAGTCACAAATGGTATTCAGGACAAAGGACTCACGTTTGAGCCTGGCGAGGGAGATGAACTCAACCGGCCTCCGAGAAAGCCCAATGAACCTATATTTGACAGACTTATGTTAGAGAGAATTGGACTCTCAGCTCTAGTAATGGGAGGAGTCTCTTTCATTTACTTCCAAAAACTTATTGATGCTGGGGTTTCGATAGAAGCGGCTCGAAACTTAACTCTGCTACTTTTGGTGTTATTTGAGAATGTTATGGTTGGAAATTGTCGATCTGAAACCAAATCAGCTTTTAAGTTAAACCCTTTTAAAAATCCAATTTTGCTATTTGGAACCCTATTTGCCCAACTCATTCATATTGCTGCACTCTACACTCCTGGAATTCGAAACATTTTGGGGGTACATCCCGTTTCTATAAATGAGTGGCTTCAACTTCTAGCTCTCTCTTTTTCTGTCCTTGTTGTCATAGAGGTTTACAAAAGAATTAGATTTTTAAAATTTACATCAACCTCATAAAATGGAGACGAAAGTGAAAACAGATCCAAAATTTAACTTTATACAGGAGGGCCCCTCTCTTACAAACCAGTTCGATGATGATCTTTTGCTACAAAACTATCTTCGGCAAAAGCTTCCAGAAAATATGCAGGAGATTGTATTTAACGACCTGAAAAGTCTTGGGCAAAGAGTGACAACAGATATTCTTAATATGGCTAGAGATGCTGAAGCTCACGAACCTGTTCTCGCCCCCTATAGCCCATGGGGTTTACCAGTCGATAAAATTCATGTGGCAAAGGGATGGAGAGACCTTGAAACCGTTTCTGCACAAGAGGGCATGGTGGCCATCGGTTACGAACGCAATTACTCTGAATTTAGTCGCATTTATCAATTTTCTAAACTCTATTTGTTTAACCCTTCATCCGCCTACTACACTTGCCCATTAGCTATGAGTGACGGAGCTGCCCGAGTCTTGGAGCTTTTTGGCAGTGAGGAGCAAAAAAACCGAGGACTCCGTCATCTAACCTCGCGAGATCCTAAACTTTTTTGGACCTCCGGACAGTGGATGACTGAGCAAACTGGTGGATCTGACGTGAGTCGAACCCAGACTCTAGCTGAATACAAGGATGGTCATTATTTTTTAACGGGACTCAAGTGGTTCACTTCCTCGCCCATTTCTCAAATGGCAATGGCACTGGCTAGAATCGTAGACTCAAATGGGCAATCCATCTCGGGAAGCCGAGGACTAAGTTTATTTTATCTTGAAACTTACAACCCTGATGGTAGCTACAATAATTTTGAAATATTAAGACTAAAAAATAAATTGGGGACTCGAGCCCTACCTACGGCAGAAATAAGATTAGAAGGCTCAAAAGCTGAGTTGATTGGCAAAATTGGCGAAGGCGTAAAAACCATTTCTAATCTATTTAATATAACTCGCTTATATAATGCCAATACGTCCATTGCCAGCTCCAGAAGGGTCATAGCTCTAGCCAAAAACTACGCATTAAAACGTGAAGCCTACGGCAAAAAAATAGCTTTTCACCCCTTGCACAGTCGAACTCTGTCGGAGTGTGAAAATCTTTGGACAGGCTGTTTTCTATTTAGCTTCTACACCACTGAGTTATTAGGAAAAGAAGAGTGTGGAAAGGCTACAGAACAAGAAGCCACTTTATTGAGACTTTTTACTCCATTAGTTAAGCTCTATACAGCTAAGTGCAATTTGTTATTAGTCAGTGAATTGTTGGAGTCCTTTGGTGGAGCCGGGTATATCGAAGATGTCGGTATAGCAAAATGGCTACGTGACTCTCAAGTTCTGACCATCTGGGAGGGAACCACAAACATTCTCAGTCTTGATATGCTAAGAGCTATAGTCAAAGAGTCGGCATGGGATTGCTTTTGCGATAGCTATGAATCTGAAATCTCTACCCTCAACTCTGAAAGTCTGACAGAAAAATGGGACTACACGAAAAATGAAATCCAAGACATATTTAAGCAGCCCTCAGAAGTAATTGAATCCAATTGCCGATTCATTGCCATGGCGTTGAGTGAAATTATCTGCCACTGGTTAGTGGAAAAGTCTGCGAATTGGCTACCAAGAAGCTCTGAGGTGCTTGCCTACTGGCGCAAGCGCCCCATTTCTAAACATATAATTTAAGAACCCAAATCCGCGAATAAAAAGCGTCAAAATTTATACTAAATTTGTTTAACTAAATCTTTAGTGATGTTTTTTTGGTGGGCTTCTATTGTCCCCCCTCCAATTTCCAAAAGTTTAGCATCCCTCCAAAGTCGCTCAACTACATACTCAGAAACATAACCATAGCCTCCGAGAACCTGCATAGCTCTATCTGCAACATTCTTTGCCATAGTTGAGGCCACAAGTTTTACTCCATCTGAGTCAATACGCTGACCCTCCCGATGTATATCCATCTGTCGGGCCGTATTGTAAACGTAAGTTCGAGCGGCCATATACTCGGCATAACTTTCTCCAATATACTTCTGAATTTGTCCAAAAAATGACAATGGTTTTCCAAAAGCTTCACGTTCCTGAGCATATTTTGTCATAATCTCTAAGCTTCGGCGAGCAATACCAAGGCTCATAGCGGCTAAGGCTAATCTTTCAATTTCTAAGTTTCTCATCATGTGAAGTAAAGAGTCCCCCTCTTCTCCAATTAAGGAATCTTGGGGTAATCGGCAATTTTCGAAAACGAGCTCGGCAGTATTTGAGGCTCTCATTCCTGTTTTGCCGAATATCTTTTGTCCAACACTGTAACCCTCGTGCGACTTATCCACAAGAAATGTGGATAACTGAGGCCGGCCATTTTTTGTGTCAGTCACAGAGTAAACAATTACGCAGTCAGCTGGAGTTTTATTGTCATCAATCGCTCCATTAGTAATCCACATCTTTCGACCGTTCAGCAAGTAACTATCATCTATCTTTTGGGCTGTCGTTTTCATTCCCAAAACATCAGTCCCCACGTGAGGCTCAGACATAGCCATACAGCCTACGAGATCACCAGAACACAGGCCCGGCAAATACTTTTTCTTTTGACTCTCATTCCCGTTTATAAACAGGTTATTTACACACAGCATGGAATGAGCCAAATAAGCTAAACAGAAACCCGGATCGCTAGAGGAAAGTTCCTCATGAGCAATAACCACAGCCATGGGATCCATGTTAGACCCCCCATATTCTTCACTGACCGTTATCCCTAAGAGCCCAAGTCCTCCAAGCTTTCTAAACAAATCTAAATTGAATTTTTCCTCGCGATCAAATTTTTCAGACTGTGGCTCGACTTCACTGAGAGTAAAATCACGAACCATTTGTCGCAACATTGTGTGTTCATCAGTTGGGTTAAATAAATCAAATTGATTCCAATTCATTCTAGCTCCTCTATAAAACCTCCAGTCCCCAACCGAAGGTGAACATGGTTCACTAAAAATTTACAAGTGGCAAAGATGAAGAAATCTACCACTTTGGGGTTATTCAAACAAAAACTTTTAGGCACTTCATATAAAATTCTTTTTATGCCACTTTCTTCATGACAAGAGGCTCCATTTGCTTTAAAAAACCTTGAGAAGTCTCTGTCCCCCCAAGTTGCTTAGGAGTCCCATCGCTTGGAGCCCGGATTAGACTCCAATTAAATGCCAATTTTAACTAGGAATAATAGACACTTATGAACATTAGAAACATTGCAATCATTGCTCACGTTGACCATGGAAAAACAACTCTCGTGGACCACCTTCTAAAGCAAAGTGGAACATTTAGAGAAAACGCCGACGTCGAAGAAAGATTTATGGACTCCATGGATCTCGAAAAAGAAAGAGGCATCACCATTGCTGCAAAAAATGCCTCTTTTATCTACAAAGAAATTAAGGTTAATATTGTCGACACTCCGGGACATAGTGATTTTGGTGGAGAAGTGGAGCGCGTTCTCGATATGGTAGACGGAGCCATTCTTCTGGTCGATGCCAGTGAGGGGCCTCTACCACAAACCCGATTCGTGTTACAAAAGGCTCTACAAAAAAATATTAAAATCTTGGTTTGCATGAATAAAATTGACAGACCTGACGCTCGCATCAACGAGGTTAACAATGAAATATTTGACCTCTTTATTGATTTGGATGCCTCTGAAGACCAAGCCGACTTTGAAACCCTCTACACAATTGCTAAAGAAGGAATTGCGGTAAGAGACCCTAGCGAAACAGGTAAAGACTTTAGCCCTTTGCTAGACTGGATAGTCACTAAGTTTCCCCCTCCGCAGGTAGAAACTGAGGGACCTTTCCAAATGTTAGTCTCCAACATAGACTATGATGACTACGTTGGTCGATTAGCCGTTGGACGAATTCGCCAAGGTCAAGTTCGCGTTGGAGACGAAATCTTAGTCCACTACAAAGACAGTAAAAAAAAGGTCAAAGTCTCTGCTCTATTTGCTTTTAGTTCTTCTAGCCGGGTAAAGGTGGATTTCATTTCAGCTGGGGATATCGCGATTGTCGCCGGCTTTGAAAGCATTAATATTGGAGACTCTCTCACAGCACCTGAAATAGAGTTGGCCCTGCCAAGAATAAAAGTTGATGAACCCACAGTTGCAGTCTTATTGTCAGTAAATGATAGCCCCTATGCTGGCCTAGAAGGAAAACAAGTCACAAGTAGAAAAATAAAAGAAAGACTGGAAAGAGAACTGTTATACAACGTCAGCATCCGCGTCGAGGACACAGAAAGTGCGGACACTTGGAAGGTTATAGGTCGCGGCGAACTTCAGCTTTCTGTTTTATTTGAACAAATGCGCAGAGAAGGCTTTGAATTTCTAGTTAGCAAACCCCAAGTGGTATTTAAATTTGAAGATCATAAAAAGCTAGAACCAATGGAAAAGGCCATAATTGATGTCGACGGTTCATACATTGGAGTCGTTACTCAGAAACTTTCTGAAAGAAAAGGAATTCTCCTTTCAATTGACAATAAGTCTTCTGGCAGAACTCGAGCTGAGTTCTCTATACCTTCACGTGGGTTAATTGGGTACAGATCTGAATTTTTAACCGACACGAGAGGAACCGGATTGCTCAATACTTATTTTGACGGATACCAAGATTACCGTGGCGACTTTAGCAGTCGCACAACTGGAGCGATCATCGCCGACAGGCAAGGGGTTGCAACTCCTTACGCTCTTTTCCAATTGGAAGATCGTGGACGACTCTTTATCCCCTCATCCACAAAAGTCTACATGGGCATGGTCGTAGGTGAGGCCAATAAGGGTATAGATTTAAACGTCAATGTGTGCAAAGAGAAAAAGCTGACTAACGTCAGGGCTTCTGGCAGCGATGAAGCTATAAAACTCTCGCCAATTAAGCCCCTCACCCTTGAAGAAGCTTTAGAGTGGATAAACGACGACGAATTAATTGAGATAACGCCCAAGAGTATTCGCCTGAGATGTCGCGAGTTAGATCCCAACAAAAGAAAAACAAAGGCCAAAAATTAATCTGCAAACTGGGATTTAATGAACATGGGAATGGTCGGTAAAGGCAGCCATTCCCAAAATAAAGGATATTCCCACTAAAACGCCGACCAGCCCCCATTTCTTTTTTAAAACTACGGGCAAAAGGTGACCGATTGAAACATAAATTAAAATTCCCGCAGCAAAGGGTAAAAGTATTTGGTTAATTTTAAAATACTTCAACGTTAGCCCCCCAAATACAACACCTGCAATCATCGCCAATGAAATGTATAAAACACTCCGCCTAGCGGCTTGGCCCGAGAACCCCCCAGCCAGACTCAATCCCGCAGCAATAGCCCCTTCTGGAACGACATGAAAAAAAAGGCCTAAAGCTAAAAACCATCCTACATCTCTTCCTAAATTAAAGGCTGTTTGTATTTCTATACCATCAAAAAAAGCGCAGACGACAATACATCCGACAGAGGAACATGCGGCCTCGCGGGAAATAATCTGGGGACCATGACTGTGGTGAGAGCAGCTATTCTCGTGTTTGGGACCTAAGTGAGGAGCCAAATACTTATCAGCAAAAACAACACTTAATAACCCTAAAAGTATCCAAATTGGAATAAACTGACTGTCCCCTTCAAAGCTGTGAGGAACAAACTCCGTAATCGCCAAGGCCAAAAGTATTCCTGTGGCCACAGATAAAATATAAGGCAACCACTCAAATAGGCTTTTGGGGTCTTTTTTAGCCACATAGAAACCTCCTAAAGAGGTAAAAAATATAACCAAACTTACAAATAATATAACTTCCCAATTCATTGATGACTTAGTTTATGGCAATGTTGAGAATAATTGGCAAGCAAAAGCCCTATTAGCCCTATTATATGGAGATCATTCGTGCAAAAATGTGAAAAAATACCACTTAAAAAAAATCTGCGAAAATCCATTTTGAGAGGTCATCCATGGATATACCGCGAGGCTATCGACTTACGTAACTCAATAAAATCGTCTAAACTTGTAAAAGTCACCGAGGGACGTCAGAATAGTTTTTTGGCCTGGGCCATTTACGACCCAAATTCGGTTTTAGCCCTTCGTATATTATCTACACTCCAAAGCCCTCCAAATGCAGAGTTTATTAAAAACCGAATTTACAAGGCCATTCAACTGCGAAAACCACTAATGAATAAAAACACCAACAGTTTACGTCTTATCAATGGCGAGGGAGACGGACTCCCTGGCCTGATTGTAGATAAATACAATCTTACCCTCGTTATTCAATTTGATGGAGAGGGTATGCAAAACTTCTGGCTGCAAAGACCTGAGGTTATCAAAACTCTGATGCAAACATTGTCCCCACAAGCCATTGTGCATAAAAACCGACAAATTCAGGGCGGACATATCGAAACTCTATATGGAGAGATTGAGGACACTCAGACACTGATAAAAGAAAACAACTTGTATTTCTATGCGGACATAGAAAAGGGTCAAAAGACGGGCTTCTTTTTTGACCAAAGAGAAAATCGTAAATACATATCCCACTACTCAAAAGATAAAAGTGTTCTCAACCTCTTCTCCTATACAGGGGGTTTTTCTATATATTGTGGGATGGGTGGAGCCAATAGAGTCACAAGTGTCGATATCTCCCAAGAAGCCCTCAAGTTAGCGCACAAAAGCTGGGTAGAAAATCAATTCCCAGCCTCTGTCCACCATACCCTACAAGAGGATATTTTTTCTTTCCTAAAAGATTACAAAGAACTCTGGGATGTTGTTATCGTAGACCCTCCTTCACTCACTCACTCCGAAAAAACAAAACTATTTGCTCAAAATAAATATATTGAAACCTTTTCACTTGCTGCCAAGCGAGTTTCTCCCGATGGAGACTTTGTTGTCAGTTCATGTTCCAGCCATATTAATTTTGATGAGTTTTACAATATATTGTCAGAATCTTTATCCAAAGCTCGACGACAAGGTCAAGTGTTGAGAATCTCTGGGCAAGGCCCTGACCATCCCTTCCCTCATGCTTGTCCAGAACTCCGATATTTAAAGTTTATCCATTGCAAACTGGTCTGATAATCTGAAAAGCCGGCAAAATAGGTAGTTTTTTACGAATTGATTGAAGTGAGTTGGTCAATCCTCACAAGTGCCGCGTCATAGAATCTAACAAGAATATAACAATAAATTTATCTACACGACCCACATTTAAACTGTTATATTTTTGCAAAAGCATGGATTGGTTTAAACTTTTTTATACTCTCTTAGGTGGACTGGGCATTTTTTTCTTCGGTATGAAAATGATGTCAGAAAACCTCCAAGCTGTTGCCAGCCAATGGATTCAATCCGCCATCAACGCTCTAACCTCTAATCGATTTGTCGCCGTTCTCGTAGGCTTGTCTATTACCTGCTTTGTTCAAAGTAGCTCTATTACAACTGTCATGGTGATTGGCTTTGTCAATGCTGGGCTTATGCAGTTGTCCCAAGCCATAGGGGTTATTCTGGGAGCCAA
The DNA here is from genome assembly GCA_964502735.1 of uncultured Pseudobdellovibrionaceae bacterium. GTDB lineage: Bacteria > Bdellovibrionota > Bdellovibrionia > Bdellovibrionales > UBA1609 > JACKAN01. The sequence continues at coordinate 13,077 of CAZCYD010000023.1, read as the reverse complement.
CATAGGAACCACAATTACGGGATGGATCATTTCGATTAAAGTCGGCGAATACGCACTCCTGTTTGTTGGCCTAAGTGTATTTCCCGCCCTTTTTAGCAAAAATGAGAAAGTAACTCACTACGCAAAAATAGTTTTCGCACTCGGCATGATTTTTCTCGGCCTTAATTTGATGAGTTCGGCCTTTAAACCTTTGCGGAGTCACTCCTCTTTTTTAGAGGTCATGACTTTCTTTTCTGCTGAAGACTACACCAGCTTAGTCATGACAATCATGGTAGGCTGCCTATTAACTTTCGTTGTGCAATCAAGTTCGGCTATGCTGGCTATAACAATTGCTCTAGCTACCACAGGCGCAATTACTTTTCAGACGGCTTTAGCTTTGGTACTCGGAGAAAACATAGGGACAACGGTAACCGCTCTTCTTGCTGGTATTGGGGCTAATACCCAAGCGAAAAGAGCGAGTTATGCCCATGCCATTTTTAATGTTCTGGGCGTGATTGTTGTTTCCTCTTTTTTTTGGTTTTATATGGGAGTTATAGACTCAATAATGTTGGGTTCTGCCGATTTTATATCCTCAAGTGGCGACAAGCCTTACATTGCCTCCCACATTGCAGCCGGGCACACTATCTTTAATGTAATTAACGTCTTTCTTTTTCTTCCCTTTATAAAAATTCTGGAAAAACTGATCTGCAAACTGGCGCCCGACAAGGGAGTTAAAGAGCCAAAGACTTTAGAGTTCTTCGGTGATCCTCGCCTGATCTCTCCAGCATTGGGCATTCCGCAGGCTCTAGCCGAGCTTGTTAAAATGTCAAATATTGTCGAAAACATCTTTAGCAAAACAAGAACTTACCTTAACAAACCTCAAGATAGGGATCTTTTAGCTAAAGAAGTCAGACGAAAAGAAGACATTACAGATCGCATTCATATTGAAATGGCAGTCTTTTTAGGCCATGTCATGGAGGCTCCGCTTTCTAATGAAGACACTCAAAAAATAAAATCTATTTTAAGAATGACAGATGAACTTGAGAGTATCGCCGACTACTGTGCATCAATTGTAAAATCTGCAGAACGAGCTTATAAAGACAATATTGTTTTCGATGAAAAAACTCAAAATGATATCGAAGCCCTTGCAGATCGTACGGCAGAACTTTTCGACACTGTTCACGACTGTATTGTTAGCTATGGAAAAATTGATATCGAATCACTTAAACCACAATGGGAGGCCTTTAACAGTATGCTAGAATCTGTTAAAGATTCTCATCTTCAACACCTAACTGAAAAAAACATTACCCCCATGGCCAGCCTTACTCTTAGTGATATTGTCGTTTCTTTTAGACGCATTAAAAATCACACTGTCAATCTTGCCGAAGCCTACCATGGCGGAAAAGATTCAAGCTTGAATTAAAATTAACTTGATGAGCACTGAACTCAAATCTACGGATAAAATGCGTCAACATTTTGTCCGCAGATTTGGGCTGATTATACCCATTCCAAAAAATGGTGTTAGGACCGACTTTTAGATTTTACCCACTCTTGAAATGCCTTATTTATATCCTTAATTTCACAATATGTCACAATGTAATCTTCCATTTTTCTTTCCACGCTCAAGCGTATTAAATTTTCTAGGTTGCACTTTTTGTCTAACATTTCAGCTAAAGCTTGAGATGCAGCATAATGATAAACCACACTTTCAGTGTCGCCTTTAAGTGGATGAGTCATCTGACGAACATCTGTGGGAAAAGGGCGTTTGGCTAACCAAGCGTAGTCGATCTTATTTGTCTTTTTAGCCAGGTGACTAGCAAGACCTTCTTCAAGCCATTTCGGAATAGCCCCCCTATACTTCTGAAAAATAATGATATGCACCAACTCGTGACCAAAGACCCAGTCAAAGTTGGCATCATTCACTTTAGGACCTAGGTGTATTTCCTGAGATTTTTCTGACTTAATGGCTACAGCTTGTGGTAGAGGACCAAGACTGTGGCGACTTTGAAAGCTTTCTTGAGTACTGTGCCAATACACCTGTATTCGACGAGTTGACCACTCCAAACGGGTTTGAATTCTGTCGACCACTTTTTCCACTCGGGTTCTCTTCAACCACTTAGGTGGATCATGTACAACTACAGCGTTTGTGAAAATGGGTTCTGCTTGTAGCGAAATATGAACAAATAAAACACTTAACAAAAAATTTATAAATGCCATAGATTGTGAATTATACCCACAATTACAGACCTTTCCAGTTTTTTATTTCAGGTTCTAAATAGATCCAATGTGAAATGTAGGCATAAATTCTCTCTAAATCATTATTTTCAAATTCACGGTCCCGCACCCATAAAAGGCTTAACTGGACCTTGGTGAAGATTACATATTTTTTATATCGCCGGACTATTGGGATCATTTCTTAATAAGATACAATAAAACTATGAAATGGAAATCTTTTTTAATTGGAATTACCTATTATTTTTTAGCTATAAATTCACATGCTGTAGACCGAGAGGCCTTAAACAGGGTCATTGCAAATCCCGACATTGAAATTAGAACTGTTGGCAATTCTGAAAAACCTCAGGTCCGCGCAAATTTAAACAAATACAAAATAACAAACTCATTAATTTCAAGGTCCGATGAGTTTTTCCTAAATAACAACGATTACGGTGCAGAGGACTCTAGATTAGATGTCGCTCATAAGAATACAGACGGAAGTTACAACTACACAACACTCCACCTTTGGAGCGGAAAGGTTCACAGGGCCACTGAGTGCAAAAAGAAACGAAGCCACCACTGGGGTCTTAAAAATAAATATTCTTGCTACTACGCCTCCGCCAATGTCTGTAAACATATAGACACGAACATGCAAAAATACATGAGAACAATGAATGAATGTAAGGATATGTTTAAAGATTTAAAGCAAATATTACCTTACGAGGCCAAAGAGATTAAAGATTATAAACAATTCACGGAAAGAGAAATGAGTCGAATCCGAGCTTTCTCTAAAAACAGCGGTATCGAGAAATTTCCAGAATTTGTAAACTTTGAGGATCTCAATGAAGTTCAAAACAAGGGATTGATTTTATTTAACGAAATTGCTGAGAATATCGAGGTCTGTCATAAATTCTTTCCCCAATCCATGTCGGAAATTCTTCCTACTGATAAGGCTTCACCCACGAGAGGCTCATCCTTAAATGGAATAGCCAACTAAGTTTTAGATTTTTTCAAATATCAGTGAATTATGCCACTCTAAATATTGATTTTAAGGCATTAAAACTTTGAGAGTCTATAAGTCCACTGTAATGAGTCTCCATTTCTTTAATAGACTCTCGGCCACTCATTCCCTTGTGATGAGGAGTCACAATAACCAGTTCAGAAAAAATATTGGCTGTGATCAGAATTTTGGCTAAAGGATGAATTTTGTCCTTCTTTAATCTTTGAGGATATCCTGTGCCCATACAGTTTTCGTGATGCTGTAAAACCATCGTCAAGACATCTGATGGTACGTTTTTGAGCTGAGAGAGAATTTCAAATCCTCGTTGAGGATGAGACTCTATTAAAGAGCGCTCCTGATAATTCAACAGCGGACGGGGTTTATCTAATAACTCGCGGTCAATTTCTTTCTTTCCTATGTCGTGAAATAAACCGGCCATACTCAATTTAAAAAACAAAGCACTAGACTCATAGCCCATTTTTCTGGCTATCATGGTTGCGTACATACTCGCACACAAGGCATGTGCGTATAGATAGTCACAGTGAGAATTAAGATGTTCTAATAGACTAAAGGCCTCATTGCTCTCTGTGAGCACATCTATACTTGTAGATAAAAAATCTTTTGCCTCAGTAAACATTTCCTCATCGATTTCGGCCGTAAATGCATGTTCTAAGATTAGCTCTCCGGTATAGCGCATGAAGTTCTTCTTTTTTTCAGAATTCACGACATGGCTACTCCCAACTTTTTTAGCTAGATCCAAGTTAAATTTTACTAAGTTTCCAAAATCAGATTTCAGAACGTGAAGATATTTCAAGCCCTTTGATTTATAAGACTCAATTCGGTTAGTGGGAATATTATCGCCTTTTCTTCCTATTTTAATTATTTTTTTATCAGACAGCTTAATAAAAACGTCAATTTCTAGCTTTTTATCGCTTACAAATTCATTGAGGGAAACTTTGCAAAATTCTTCAGGTGACGATTCCTTAGCTGAAGAGGGCATGAATTCATCTTTTTTTGCTATTCGATCTATGACGTCAAATAACTCACTCTCTTCAAACGGTTTCGTTAGGAACCCGACAGCACCCAAATCAAAAGCACTCTGTGTTTCTAAGATATGAGAGAATCCCGTCATTAACACAAAAGGTATTGATTTGTTCTTCATATTCCACTCTAGAAGTTCAATACCACTCAGGTGAGGCATTTGAACATCTGAAAGGATCACGTCAAAGTCTTTTAAATGTAAGACTTCTCTAGCCACTTTTCCATTTGGAGCCTCTGAAGTCTCGTAACCTTTATCTTTAAGGAGGCTACACACAATTTCCCTCAGATAGTCTTCATCTTCAACCACTAATATTTTCTTCATACGTTCAACTTCCTCTAAAAAGCAGTTACCTAAAAGAATATGCTATCACAAATGCAACCCCACCATTGTTAATATTGAATTAAATTTTGGAATAAAATACGTATCACTTCGAGATCGTTAAAACCTCTTGTTAAAAACCTTTGTTGTCATAAAAAATTCCTGTACATACAAAAACTAGGCGGTATTCTCTAGATTTTTTTCGCATGGCAAATCAAAATAAAATGAAGTGTGACCATTAAAGACTTCATATCTTAGTTCACTGTGATGACTTTTAATTATATTAGAGGAGATACTCATACCTAGACCGGTCCCTTCTCCAATGTCTTTAGTCGTAAAGAAAGGGGTAAATATTTTATCAAGAATTTTTTCGTCTATTCCCCTACCAGCGTCGACAATTCTTAAACGAACATTTTTTTCATTTGGCTCACAAATAATTTTCACCCAACCCTGCTCACCACACATTTTTGCAGCATAAAGTCCATTACTCAGTAAATTCAGCAACACCTGCGACAGTTGAACTTTTTTGGCTTTAATATATTTATCTGAAGAAATATCCACTGTCATTTTCACGCCTTGAGCACGAAATCTTTCTCCGCACAAATCCAGCACATCATTAACTAATTCACTGACAAGAAAAATCTCTTCATTTTCATGTGTGCCATCTCTAGATATTTGGCGCAAGCCTTTGACAATTTTTGAAATTCTCTCAACTGTTTTAGAAATCTTCACCAAATAGGTCCTAGACTCATCAATTTTTACCGGAGATGATTCTAAGTTTCTTATCACTTGTGCCACAGAAAGGGCCATGATTCCCAAAGGAGTGTTAATCTCATGCGCAATTCCACCGGCCATTTCACCCATAGAAGTTAACTTGGATGCCTGCATAATCTGCCCTCTTTGCATCTGAATAACTTTATCTTGCTCGACTTTTTTAGTATTGTCCAATAAGTAGAGAATCCGGTGCTGCTCATTGATTTTCGTAACTGTAAACTGATAAAATCTTCTGATGTCACCTGACTCATACCAATAATCAAAGGCAGCAGAACGTGAAACTTGATTCAATCGTTCAATAGCAGATGTGACTTCAGCATAAAAATCACTTTTTTCAATTAACAGATTGTACAATTCTACAAAATTATTAGGATTTTCGCTAGCAAAAGACTCTACGAGTTCTAGCTTTCTATTGACAATCAAAATAGCTCCAGGCAGGGCCTCTATTACACTCGATATTTTATTTTTCTCAATCTCGAGTTGTGCAGAAATTTCCTCTAGTTTTTTTGTTCTCTCTTTTACCTGTTGTGATAACAAAATATTGTTTTCAAAAAGTGAAAAAGCCGAATTCTGTTTGGCCATACCCCTCTCTACCCTAGACATCAGAGACATATTGATTTTCTTGAGTCTTTCAATTTCCTCTTTAAGTTCCAGAACCTCAGTAACCTCGCTCCTATCCACCTATTGCCACTCCTGTTAAGGTCTGATTGATATGAACTCCATTTAATTGTTCACCATATGTATGAAACCCAACAAAACTATTAGATTTTAACACATCATTAATAACAAGTCTTTCAGTCTCCTCCATATCCAAAACTTCCAATCGACGCAAAATACATTCAAAGCCTAAGCAAACACTTGGCTCCCCAATATTAGAGTAGATATCCGCACACAATTTTTTCAGATTAGTTAGAAAACTATCTCTTTTTGCCAGAGTTAATACAATTCCATCTTCAATTGCACAGTAAAAAGTTAGACTGTTATCGGGATTAACCTTCTGAATACTTCTAATATAATTTTCACTACCAATATTAATCAAAACTGGATTTTTAGAAAATACAGACGGGGTTAGCTCTGATACATCTAACCCAAGAAGCTTGGCATAGGCCAAAGCTGCTGGCTCGCCATCAATCTCCTTAACAATTCTATTTGAGGGGTCCGATTCGGTAATCACCATTTTCTTATCGCTTTCGCTAAAATGCTGTGATTTAAATATATAAAAGGGACGGCATGTACTCACTATTACAACAACAGCCTTCATACTTTTAAAAGTCCCGTCAGAGTAAATTCCCGTTTCTTTAAATTTTAACCCATCACCAGCAGACCCACCCACTATGGGTATATCGTTCAGTACATAACTCATTTGCCCCATCAAGTACTCTTCCTTTGCCGACAAGCCATCTGTTAGGATTATTGCAAAGCTTTCACTTCCTGGCACTTGCTGTCTGTGGCCTTGTATAATTAAAGAGACCTGACCTCTCATGTTTGCTAAATTTTCATCTAATGGATAGTTTAAATCTTCAATTGTAATGAGATCAGATACAAAATCTGTTGCAGACAGCACCAAACCCGTAATGGAATTACAACTATAACCTCCCACACCGATTTCGCCAGCTGTCGTACAGGCCACAGTTTTTGGTCCAAACTGGCTCTTTATTGAATTCCCAATCTTTTCCCTCTCGTAGGAATCAGATACAAACAAAATGGTGAAGTCTTGCTCTGCTGGCATCAACTGAAATTTCATCTCACTCAATGCTGACTCAAAATGAGAGTTTTGACTTCCGCCAAACCTTATGGTTTTAGCCATAAATTCCCCTTCTAATTTTTTACCATTAACGTCATTATTAATTGTAACAAACTTTAAGATTTCGTAAATTTTTTCACGACTTTCCTCTGGATTTGAGTCAGTTTTGTTTCAATATAAGCCTCTTTGAGAGTAGACATATAACCAAACTTGTAATAAATTCTTGCCCATGCTTGTAATTGAAGGTCGTGGCGAACAGCACATGCTTATTTTTGAACGGGGCGAAAAGTTAATGGCCGGGCTCACGGAGTTTGCCAACAATAAGGTCCTGCTTGGCGGCCATATTTCTGGTATTGGAGCCATAACCAATGTCGAATTGGGAGCTTATGATCTCAATAAAAAAGATTATTACCGCAAACTCTTTAATGCTGAAGATTATGAACTGATTTCTCTGACTGGAAGCTTTGCCAAGCGGGGCGAGAAAATTCTTCCCCACATCCATGTTGGACTTGGAGATCACAATTTTCAACAGTTTGGTGGCCATCTATTTGAGGCAGAAGTCTCTGTTACAGTCGAAATCTACATTCATCCCCTGGGGATATTACCTATTCGAGAGTATTCTGAAAAAATTGGGCTAGATCTTATTTGTAAGTTTTAAGAATTAAAAGATAATGATTTCTTACCAAGGCCTATTTAACTAAAGGACAGAGTATGAAGATCGCAATTGTAGGGGGCACCCACGGCAATGAAAAAACTGGAGCTTATTTAGTAAATAAATGGCAATCTCACACCGAATGGCTGCCCCCATACCACGAGTATAAATTGTGTATAGGCAACCCTATTGCACTAAAAGAGAACAAACGTTATCTGGACTCTGATCTCAATAGAAGTTTTAATAACACGAGTTCAGCAGCCTGTACTCACTACGAAACACAAAGAGCAAATGAAATAAAAAAAGACATCGAAGAATGGGCTCAAGGCTTACCTTTTTTTTTGATTGATCTCCACACAACAACATCAAACATGGGGGCTACCTGTGTACTTTCAAAAAATGACAGGTTTACCGCTTACGTTCTTGCTGAACTACAAAAAGAAAACAATATTCACGTTCTATTCAATAGTGATTTTGATGAAAGTTGTGTTTTTGTCGACTCCATAGCCCCTCATGGTCTTATTGTTGAAGTTGGCCCCGTACCTCAGAATGTATTTGACGCTAAAATTATAAAAATAACTGAAAATCTAGTTCTGACCATTTTAAACATCATACATCAACTAGAACACAAAGCTCTAACAAGCCCCGTAACCCTCAAGGGATATCAAGAGTATAAAACCATTCACTTTCCTGATCTAGAAAACCATCTCATAAGCACTGTCGTTCATCCCAACCTTATTGGTAAAGACTATCAATGCCTAAAGCCTAGGGAGGCCATATTCCAACAAATGAATGGAGAGCCCCTGTTTAATTCCGAATCCGAAGACAGCTATCCTGTTTTTATAAATGAATCCGCATACTTAGATAAAAATATTGCCTTTCTGCTTACAAAAATGATCTCCCGAAAGTTCTAAGAGTTTAAATGTCAAAAACAACTTTCTCACCTCTTACCCAAATCCACGGATAAAATGCATCAAATTTTCCTAAAAATAGACTTTTCTAAAACGCAATGCTTTTGATTGGTCTTCATAAAAATTAGGTAGCTCTGCAATTTGAACAAATCCCATCTTTAAATACAAACCTTGAGCCACTTTGTTATCTGGACGGACCTCTAACACGACTTCTCCAAGCCCTCTGATCCTTATTCTTTTCTCTATTTCCTTAAAGAAAGTAAATCCCAACCCCCTACCCTGAAAATTGGGATGAATCGCAATTGAATACAACCGACCAGCCCTCCCATTTTTTCTGTAGAGAATCAGAAAGTAACCCACCATAAGGTTTTTGGCAGAGAGCGCCACAATTAAATCGGACTTGCCAGATTTAATGAAGTAGCGAAAACTGTCCCGAGATAACTTATCAGAGGTAAAGCATTGGTTTTCTAAAATAACCATTGCTGATATGTCGTTGACATTGGCCTTGCGAAATTGTAACCGCATGTAGCTATTGTCTAACAGACTTAAAAAAAAGCAAGTTGCAGATAAGGCTGATATCTATGCCAATAGTCTACGTAGTTGTTGATCGCAAAAAAGACTGGGAACCCTATTATCCGAGTTCCAATGTTATAACATTTGAGGAATACGCTGAGCTAGGTCCCATTGACCACAAAAATACAAAGGTCATAAACCTCTGTCGGAGTTATAGCTATCTTTCAAAGGGTTATTACACTTCTTTACTGGCTGAAGCCAGGGGGCACAAAGTTATACCCAGCGTAAAATCTATAAACGACCTCAGACAAAAGGCTATCTATGGACTTCAATTGGACGATTTTAGTGAGAAAATACAAAAGGCATTTACCAAACAAGAAATAGAAAATAAGGAAGAAAAAATACTTTTTGTTAACTTTGGCACCACTCCACACCCAGAGTTTTCAGATCTGGGTTGGAAGCTATTTGAAAACTTCCCCTTCCCTATTCTGCAAGTTAAATTTTCTAAAAAAGACAATTGGCGTATCGCCAGTATCCGCCCAGGGTACATTCACCTTTTAGAAGGAAAAAATGAAGATGAATTTGCGAAGGCTCTTGAAAAATACGACGAAAAGGTTTGGAGAAAACCTCGTTCAAAAAAAACCTATCGCTATGATCTTGCTATACTCCACAATCCTGAAGAAGTTCTTCCTCCTTCAAACAGAGGGGCTCTAAAAAAACTCATAAAAGCTGCCAAAGAATACAACATTGATGCCCAACTCATTACCAAGGAGGACCTGTCACACATTGGTGAATACGATGGGTTATTCATTCGCGAAACAACGGCTATAAACCACTACACCTATACGTTTTCGCGAAAGGCCGAAAGTGAAGGTCTGATCGTTATTGACTCTCCAGCCTCTATTCTCAGATGTGGAAATAAAGTCTATTTACATGAATTGCTGCGCTCTGCAAAAATCAAAACTCCAGAAACTCATCTTCTTAATGAAGACAATGCTCAACGGTTTATTGAAAATAAAACTTTAGACTTCCCAATAATATTAAAAATACCCGATGGATCATTTTCCTCCGGAATTTACAAGGTCAATAATAAAGAAGAATTTTCTATATACACAGAAAAGCTATTTGATAAGTCTGAAATTATTTTGGCACAGGAGTATATGTATACAGATTTTGATTGGCGCGTGGGTGTTCTAAATAAGAAACCTCTTTTCTCTTGCCGATATATGATGTCGAAAAACCATTGGCAAATCTACAATCGAGATAAAAATAACAAAGTTATTTCTGGTGATTTTGAAGCCTTATCTATTCGGGCAACACCCAAAACCGTGATCTCCACAGCTCTTAAGGCCACCCAACTCATTGGCGACGGCCTTTACGGAGTAGATTTAAAAGAAAAAAATGGGCAAGTCTATGTTATTGAAATCAATGACAACCCCAATATTGATGAAAAAGTCGAAGATGCTTACCTTGGCGATGACCTCTACTCTCGAATTATGGAAGAGTTTTTTAGACGTTTTGAAAAAAACTAAGAAGTAAATTGTATAAAAATGGAACCACTTCAATTGCAATCAAGATAATAATGATTAATTCTAGAAAGTGGCTCCTGTTGCTTTGGATTTCGTTGTTATTTAATTGGCTTACATCCAATAAGTTTTTCAATTTTTGGTCAACATTGGACTTCCATTCTTTCACTTTAAATCTTTCTAAAGCAGATCTAAAGATTCGAGCGTAAAATAGATCTCCTACCACTTTAAAAGAATTGTCTATTCTTTCTATAACTTCGCTTGTTTCCAAGAAGATTTGAGCCGCTTCATCATTCATTTTTTTGAATTTTTTATTAAAAATACTCTGATTGGCTGTCATAACTTCTCTGTACAGAGTTGACAGTTTTCTATCTAGGAGATCATCGTAATATCTAAGCTCTAACAACTGAACATTTGCAAACTCTATGACATCAGCAATATCTAAAGAATCCCCTTCCGAAACAATATAGGCACTATCCCAGTCAAGAACCACAATATCTTGATTGCTGTACTGAAGTTTATTATTGCGAACAACATCTTTTATCTGTTCACTTAAGGCGCATCTAAACTCTGAGGATAACAGTTGATACAAAAAGTCTCCCTCCATAAGGTTATGGATGTGTTGTTCGGAAACAGGAAACCTCTGATCTATGTAAACCAGATACTCTTCGTTTTGCCCCCATAACTTTGGGTTTTTTATTGCAGGCCTGAGTAAGTCTATTAATGAAAGGGCTTTGTTTTTCGCGATTTCATCAATTTCTGGACTTTCCGTGAGCGCCGCCGACAAGCGAAGAAGTTCATCATCAGACATAGGATCTTTAATCTCAATTCTAAATGACAAAGATAAGGCGCAAAAGTTCCATAGTTTAGCTACAACAGCTGAATTAAAAACTCTTTCGCCAACTCGAAGTTCAATATTGTCTAAATTGAGGGTTAAGGGAGCTTCTACGATCACAACAGATCTCACTCCTCTACGCAACCTGAACTCCTCAGACTGGCCAACGCTATTAAGTAGCCCCTGGACCTTCTTTAGGTCAATCTCATGACCTATATCAAAGAGTCTATAAACAATTATATTTCCAATAAAAGGCTGCGCACTTTTCATGAACCTATAACCTCTCGATTTCAACTAGTGGTCCACCAGTTTCTACCCTGACTTAAGAATGTCAATATTTACTTTTCATTTTTATCTTTATCATCCAGATAGAGAATAGGTCTAGAAATGGCCCCTCTATTAGGTAAAATTCCCAAAACTCTTACCATGATTTTTCTTGCATGAAGAACTGTACTCCATCTGACTGTCAGCAGAATGACTAAGGGTAAAAACCTAAAAAACGAAGACAGGGTAAATAGTGATATATAGCTATCAAAGTCAGGATAACGACTTAAAAAGCTAGATCCAATCAAGACGCCAAATATATTGCATACTCCCACGATAAAATTAGACCAAATTAACACTCTGGATCTTTCCTGTTGATCAAAGTCTTCTATCTGGCTAAGTAAAATACAATATTCAAAACCTGCCCAAGCCCATCCTGCCAGGATTTGCAAAAAAATAATCACGTATAGTGATGGATAGCGAGCCCAAAATATTGGCATAAGAGCAATAATCACTGAACAAAAAAACAGAGTGGATTTAATTCCCCACTTCTGAACAGATTTTTCATGAAAGGAATAAGAGAAGGCCCGACTTAATAAAGGAATGGCCAATATCAGCATATAAAAGGAGTAAGATATCTCCAGTTTCTTTAAAAGAAATGGAGAAAAATAAGGTGACCCGATAGAAACTCCAAAGTTAAAAAGCCCCAAAAAGAATAAAATCCCCATTACCTTTTTACTTTTTAACCACTTAAGGAAATTACCAAAATCATAAGAAGATTTGTACAAGACCAATTGACTCTCATCAGGGTGCTGAAAGAGCGCGTATGCGGAGATTAAACGAAAAATACCGGCAAAAAAGAATAATATCATAAACGTGCGCAATGAACCTTCAGTTATATATAGAAGCCCTCCTCCTAGTAAAACGCCCACAAGCAAAGATAACTCATGAACTTTTCCTCTAGTTGAAAAAAAACGAAGTCTACTCTCTGTAGGAACTAAGGCCACTATCCAGGCGTTCCATACCGGCCCAGCTGACAAGCCAAAAAGCCAATAAGAAAAAAGAATGACTAATAAACCCTCCTGTGCTCCATTCGGAAAGGGGGCTCTAAATACTAATAGCAATAAACTTATGGCCTGTAATATTGCGCAGGTAACTATAAAACCACGTCGAGATTTAAAGAAGATCAAAAATCGACCACTGATGAGTTGAACGATTGAAGCTAAACCAATTGGCAAAACAGAAACTAAACCGGCAAAGCGTTCAGAAAAACCATAAGCAAGAGCAAAGGCACTTATATAAGTT
>CAZCYD010000022.1:0-40654 GCA_964502735.1 uncultured Pseudobdellovibrionaceae bacterium | reverse complement strand
GCCAGGCCCCACGAACAGGGCCTGGCGCTTTCTGGTGGCACGATGTGGCGCAAATTAGGGCCTGGCACCCTTCGTTAGGGTTTTGATGGCGTCACTCCAGTGTTGGGTGCCAGTCACAATTGTTGAGGAGTCGTTTTGCCATTCAGGGTAAAACTCAGGGCTTTCGATAAGACAGCCGCCATGGGCCTCAATATCTGGGTGGTTGTAGCCCGTCATCCAGCAGGCCTCGTCATAACTGTAGTAGAGTGTTTCTAACACTTCATTGAGGTTGGTTAAGGTTACATTCTCAAGTTTTGTCCCAAGCTTTGGCCAGAGCCACCGGACCAAATCTGGTGTGCTGAGCAAAGTGATTTCTTGTTTTATGAAGTTGCTATTCCGTTCTTCATAAAAATAGTAATGACCAATATCGGGAGAAATTACATAAAAGCTTTTAGCTGGATAGCTAGACGAAGTGTTGCAGTAATTTCGAATAATTAATAAAGATTCAGTTTTGTAAACACAGGATTGAGTGCTGTAAAAGCCAAACAATTTTCCTTTTAAAATAAATTTTGCTTCGGACGCTGCCACGGCATGGAGAACCTCAGTGGGCAGGGGGAGAGGGGAGCTAAATCCCGGACTTTGAGGATTTGATGGCTGAATATCCGAACTCTGATTGTGTATCTTTTTATGTTCGGCTCGTCCACTTTGGGGAACTAACAGCAGAAGGCCAGAAAGAAAGATCAGTAAACTTGGTAGTACAAAATGCAAAATCGAGAAGTGCGAGGATTTCATAAGCCCCCTTGTTTCCGTTGTTCCTATTTGTCGGCTTCTATTTGTCGGTTCCTATTTGGAACTCTACAAATAAGAATACTGAAATAAAGACAGAAGTGCCATTATGAACTTTTTTATTCTCACAAATGGGCTTAAAAGTACCCTCCAGCTCGACTTCTGTTGAGGTTTAAATTTAGGAGTTCGTAACTTGATGAAAAATCACATTTCCGTAACTAGATGTTTGACCAGATGTTTAAATAGGTGCTTAAAGATGAATTCAGGATTCTTGTTAGTGGGTTTGGGATTTTTTTTGTTTGCATTTGCCCATGCCGAAGTCGAGGTAAAAATTGATGAAGGTCGATTCTTGAGGGAAGAGGCTCCTTTTTTTGTTACCGAAGCTTCCGTTGGTGCATGGGTAACCCAGGTTAAAAGTTTTGTAAACAACAGCATGCTGAACCCTGACGGAGCTATGAGCCAGCTCCTACTGAAGCAGGGGGATCTCAGCGATAGGCAGCGCCATTTATTAAGTTACTATGTTGAGGTCAAGCCCTTGGCGGGAACGCATAATGTTTATTTGGCTTTATTTTATAGTCGCCTTCATATGAATAAAACATTAATAAGAGCTTCTCTTTATCAAGATGGTGGTCCTGGTGTGCAAAAGTTGGAAGTGCCAACAGGTAGAGAGCTTTTTTTTCACGAGTCTATGGAAGCAGCTAGAGGTTTAAATTTGAGGGGAAGTACAATTCTTTCTATGATAAAAGATGCAAAAACATTGGGGGTAACCCTATCTCAAGAGGAGATGTTCTTTTCCAAAAGGATTCTACAACCATTAGCGGATTGGCATAGTCCTAGAAATGAAGATTTTTTTATTATTGCATTTAATGTTGTTGGTTTCAGCTTAGATACCCTTGGACACGAGATTGCCCATAGTCTTTTTGATACAAATGCTGAATATAAAAAGGTTATCAAAGATTTTTGGAAAAATTCTGTGCTCGAAAAAGATAAAAAGAAAATCCGAGAAATTTTATCGGACATCTACAGCAGTGAGGATGTAATCATAGATGAGTTTCAAGCCTATATTCTACAGCCCAAAGTGCCAGCGGCTCAAAGTGAGATATTGGCTTCATTTGTTCCCAGGTACATGAGGCCTTTGATTGTAGCTCTAGAGGAAAAATCTCTTCCTCTGCCGGTAGTTGGGGAAAACTGTTCGTTGCTGTTGGCTGAATAATACCAATTCCAAAAAATAATCGTCTAAAACTTTGTGAACGTGCCTCATGCTCATACATCCGCGCCTTGAGGCTGCGGAACTGCGCGTGAGGCACGTTCACAAAGTTTTAGACGATTATTTTTTGGAATTGGTATAACTAAGATTAAGTTATTTGCACAAAATGATTTAAATGGCACAAAAAGAGAAGCTTGCCAGCGCGGGTTAATTGAGAGATTGACGACAATATAGACATAAATTTGATTCTGCCCGGACAGATCTCTGTCAATTTTATTTACGTTTCCCTGAAATATAAAGTTATTCAATAGCTTGGCCGAAAGTCTAGAGGTTGGGTGCATGGATCAAAGCTTGTTGGGGCATTTAAAGAATTAAACACTGGGGGGAATCAGTGAAAAGGGAAAACGTACTATTTGTATTGTCGACAATTTTTCTTGTCGCGTGTGGATCACCAAACACCTATTACGAAGACGCCATAATTAAGGAGGGGTATATCCCTTACAGTGCGCCGTTGGCTTCTGCTGGAGTTGGAACCATTATCCAAGGGGGTCCAGATTCACTGAGAGTGAAAACTCGCCCAGAGCGCTGCTTTCCAAATTATACAGGCACAAAAACCCCCTCGCCGACATACTTGAGGTGGGTGACGGAAACAAACTTGCCGTCCTCATACAAAAATTTTCAGTTAGGATTTGGTGCTGATTTAGGAAGTATTCTAGCCGCTGGAAATCCATTAGTGAGTTTAAATTTGGGCTACGACAAAGCTCAAAATGTACAAATTGAATTCGAGGGAGCAACAGTGGAGTATTTGGATGAGGCCGCCTTGTACTATTATTATGTCGCTCAAATGGAGGAGATTTGCCATGACTTTTTGTCGGAGTCTCCATTTGTGCTTCAGGCATTAAGAATTGAGAAGATGAAGTTCTCATTTTTTAATCGAAGCGGAGTTAAGATTCAGCTGTCTCCAGGTAATATTGGTGACATCATGAATATTGGACTTGGTGTGAATTGGAGTATTGAGCAGGGGCAGAGTCTTGTCGTAAAAAGTCCCAAATACATTGGTTACCAAGTGGGATTTATGGATGAGACTAGAAAGGGTCGGATTGGTTGGTACGCTCACAAGACAAAAGGTAACAATTTTGATTTTCAACAAGTTAAGAGTTTGGTTCCTGTCCCTATTGGCAATGTAGACAAGTACTTGGATTAAAATCTGCGAGCACTGATAAACGCTGGCACTTCACAACTACCATATATCAAGTCGACTAGGCATTTGCCAGAGTGGAAGGCCAACCCCAACCCGTGAGCGGTAAACCCTCCCAAGAAAAATATGTTTGGGTCGTTGGGAAGTGAACCTATCAGAGGTTGGCCATCAGCGCTAAAACCCATAATTCCAGACCACCGGTGAGTGATTTTTTTTGAGCGAGCTTTGGGGATGTGCTTGTGTAGGAACTCCTCTAAAGCTGTTTGTATAACTTTTGAGGTCATATCGGCATAGCCAATTTCGGCGTCCTTTTGAAGTTGACGAAAGCCTCCAATGATGAGCTCTCCAGTTGTCAGCTGACGGAAATAATCTAGTACAAAATTTGCGTAGCATGGCCCCTCCATAAAAATGGGTAGGGGCTCGGTGGTGAGAATTTGGCCTCGCGTGGGATAGATTTTGTCAGCAAAATACTCGTTCAACAGCGGGGAGTAAGCATTGGTCGCCATCACCACAAAAGGACAGTGGAACTGACGCTCTTGGGTTAAGATCCTTCTTAAATCAGGAATTTGCCTGTCTTGTTCAATGGAAAAAACCTCGTGGTTTTCATAAAATTGAATATTTTTATTGATCTCAAGTTTTTTTCGTAAAAGCGATAGCAATTTGAGAGGGTGGACGGAGGCATCCTGAATATATTTGATTCCGCCGACAAACCCCACAACACCAAGTCGGTTTTTAATGTCTCGGTCTGTCAACACTTCGACAGAGATTCCCATGCCTTTCATTAGAGAATAGGATTTTTTGAGTTCTTCGAATTCATCAAGGGTGGAGGCCAAAGAAAAACTGCCTTTGTTTTCAAAGCCTATATCGACACTCGAGTCGTCTAAAATTTCCTCTCTAAGGAGTTGTAAATTGGTTTCGCTGAAGTGCCAAATTTTGAGAGCCAAATCAGGACCATGAGTGCCGACGAGGCGGTTGAAATGCTCAACTGAGCCACAGGTGATAAATCCCGCATTGCGACCCGTGGCTCCCGAACCGAGTGCACCTTTTTCTATTACACTAAGTCTTAAATTGGGATCTTGCTTGTGAAGCCAGTAGGCGGTAGATAGACCAGCAATTCCACCGCCGATTATCGCGATGTCGGACTCTATGACTTGATTCTTAGAGTTGTCTTGCCAGTAGGATATGGACAAAGTATTTCCTTTTCCCGCTTCATAGCTTGGGACTTACTTATTAAGCTAACTCCATTTTTGCGATGGTTTGCAATTGCATATTGGAAGTGCCCTCGTAAATTTGTCCAATTTTGGCGTCACGATAGAACTTCTCAGCCGGGTACTCTTTGGTAAAGCCATTGCCGCCAAAGAGGTCCACGCTCATAGAGGCTACTTTTTCTGCAGCCTTTGAAGCAAAAAGCTTTGCCATAGCGGCCTCTTTGACAAAATCTTTTCCGCTGTCTTTAAGCCTTGCGGCGTTGTAAACAAGAAGCCGGGCTGCTTCTATCGTGGTGCGCATTTCAGCAAGCTGAAACTGAACGCCTTGGTTGGCAGAAATAGGCTTTCCAAATTGCTCTCGAGTTTTTGTGTAGGCGAGGGTGGACTCGTAAGCGCCTTGAGCAATGCCAAGCATTTGAGCTCCGATACCAATTCGACCCTCATTAAGAGTTTCGATGGCGATTTTATATCCTTTGCCGATTTCACCAAGAACATTCTCTTTAGGTACCTCGCAGTTCTCAAATATAAGCTCGCAGGTGGAGCTAGCTCGTATTCCTAACTTATCTTCTTTTTTACCAACCTGAAAACCGGGAAAGTCTCTTTCAACAAT
This sequence comes from uncultured Pseudobdellovibrionaceae bacterium, assembly GCA_964502735.1. Taxonomy (GTDB): domain Bacteria; phylum Bdellovibrionota; class Bdellovibrionia; order Bdellovibrionales; family UBA1609; genus JACKAN01. The sequence goes on along the minus strand of CAZCYD010000022.1, from coordinate 35,666 downwards.
AAATCCCGTAATGCCCTTGTAGCCTTTATCAGGGCTTAGGTTGGCAAAAACCAAAAACAAACCGGCCTCATGGGCGCTCGTGATCCAAAGCTTGTGGCCATTGAGTAGGTATTTATTTCCTTTGTCTTCAGCTCTCAATTTTAAGGCGAAAGCATCGGAGCCGCTCCCGCTCTCGCTCAGAGCATAGGCTCCAACCTTTTGAGAGGCCAATAGAGGTAAGTACTGACTTTTCTGCTCAGGGGTCGCCCATCGCAAGAAGGCGTTTGTCACTAAGGTGTTTTGAACGTCAACCATTACGCTTACGGAGCCGTCAACTCGACCGAGTTCTTCGACAGCCAAACAAGCCATAAAAAAGCTGCTGCCAGCTCCTCCGTATTCTTCTGGAGACTCAATGCCCATCAGGCCCATTTCAAAGAGTTTGTGAATGAGATCGGGATCAATTTGGGCCTTTTCTTCCATGGACATAACTCTAGGTCTGACTTCGCTTTCGGCAAAGTCGCGTATGGCTTCGCGAAATGCGATTTCGTCTTCACTGAGTTGTGTGAGTGCAGGTCTGTATTCGTTCATAAGTAACCCCTGGTAAAAATAATTGTACAGATGACTGTTGCGATGGAATTAAAATAGTTTTTTGGTCAGAGAATGTAAAGCGGTGAATACTATGGTGCGATACATTGTAACATAATGGTTATTGCGGCGCCACAGAGTCGACGGAAAGGGGTCTTTTATAGAGACTTAGGGAAGTATTGATGAGAGCCTTTAATAGTTAATCTCGCGGTTTAAGGTTGCTTTAAGTATTAGTGAGCAATTTAAGCAAGTAGGCAGGTATAATTAATGCTATTTTAGCAAATGGTTTTAAAAAGGGGGAAATGTATGAAGGGTTATAAGACTAAACTGGGGCTAAGCCTTGCGGCTGTTTTTATGTTTTCGACTTCTGCTATGGCAAATATTGGTTTTACCAACTTAACAGCCAAAGATTTTGAAAATGTTATTAGTGATTTTTCTTCAAATTTCGTTCACACAACTGTCACTGGAGCAGGAACACAAGGAGCAATATTTGGCTTTCAGGTGGGGCTGCTTGGCGGTCTGTCGAATTCTCCTGAAATAAGAAAGTTAAGTCGACAAGTTGATCCTTCTTCAGACGTAGGTTCGTTACCTCACGGTGGGTTGATGGGTGTTGTTTCTGTGCCATTTGGAATAACTGTTGAAGCCATGATGGTTCCCAGTTTAAAAGCCGACGGGGCCAAGTTTAGCAATACAGGAATGGCTGTGAAATGGACTTTGACAGAGGCGATTCCTTTGCCTGTGGATGTAGCTATTCGAGGGCATTACACAAAGACCGATTTAACTTATTCTCAGCCAATTAATAGCGTTTCTACGGATGTGGATTTTAACAATACAATGATGGGGTTTCAGGCTCTTGTGGGAATGAATCTGATGTTGTTGAAACCCTACATTGGGTTGGGTACAGTCAGTGCCGATGGTGAATTGACAGCTAAGGGCACGCAGTCAATTTTTGATAACTCGTTTACGTCTTCAACTAAAGCCTCAAAGAAAGTTAGCAGCTCACAAATGTTGGCCGGTGTTGAGCTGAATTTGATGCTAATTAAGTTAGGTTTTGAGTACAGTTCTCAGTTTGGAACTGATCGTTACACAGCAAAATTGGCTGTGGGCTTTTGATCGCAAAGACAAATTTTAAATACAACGCAAATCTGTGGGTAACTTGGGTCTGATTGTTTACGATAGACCCAGGGCTATTGTTGCTTTCTAGATAAATTACATGGTTGGACTCCTGTATAAAAACAAGATTTGGCACTGACTGCAAATTTTTAACAAATAAAAATCTGAGCCAGCTGGATCGGGTTTAAGATTTATTGGATTGATAAGTTCAACCTTTCATTTGTGCGAGAAGATCTTTGAAAGCTTGTAAATAATTATTCTTAATATTGGCAACAACAGAATTTGCGACTTCTTCTCTGTAAGTGTGAGTCGTTAGGTTTCTATCCCCCAACATAGCCAACCAAGTGGTTTCATTTTGACTTGAAATCCAACCCTTTTCAATAGCCCAACTAAATGCATTTTTAGGGCTAGCCACTCTTACTCCCTCACTTCCAGCTGCTTTTTGAATAGATTTCCAGCACTGTTCAAAGGTGAATTCAAATCCTTGAATAAGACCGGCTTTATCTAAATCATCTTTTAATTCTTGTTGTGAAAACTCACTAAGTTTATTTAAAGCGACAGCAAAGTTGTGATAAAAATCAAGACTCATACAAAAGAACTCCCTCACGGTCTATGTTACTACGATACTCTTGGGAGGCTTGTTCGTAAATAAGTAAATCTACCTTCAAAAGAGTAATGGGTTCTTCGTAGTAATCGGCTTTTAAATTTATCCATTTTTCAGGTGATGCCAGCCCCAAAAAAGCAATATCATAATCTGAGTTTTCGCGAAAATCTCCCCGGGCTCTTGAGCCAAAAAGAATGACCTTTTGGGGTTTTGTGAGTTGAATGCCGTGTCGAAGTAAGTTTTGAATAGAGGCGGGAAGTTCTTTTAACTTGTGAGTTTCAGGCATAAAGGACTTTCCTTATCCAATCCTTAATTCAAGGTGGTCGTGGAGGTAAGTTTTTCTCGACACTTCCAAGGAGACTACAATCATTAATATTTGCTAGTCAAATTAATAAATTGCTGTGCTAACTCCTTAAATCAAACTTCGATTTTTTCTAGCCACGGATACATCTCATCCCTAAGCATAGAATAGTAATGTATATCCCCAAACCAATTCCGCAATAGGTTTGGGGATATACATTACTATTCTATGCTTAGGGCCGTCTATATCTTCTATCCTCGGATTGCAGAAAGATTGAGGCTGGTTTATTCGAATTCTTCTCTCATCTTTTCTAGAACCTTTTTCTTTTTCAGCTCTTCGTAGATTTTAGGGCTAATATAAATTCGAGGGATAAAGTTTCGATATTGGCTCAAGATGCTCGTCAATGAGTTGTTGACATCTATGAGTAATTTTAACTCGTTGTGACGGGTAAGGATGCGAACAGACTCTTTTGCATTTTGTCCTGTTTTTTTATCCTTATTTATCATTTCCTTATTTTTAGTAAACATAACATCACGTTTTGGGATGTCAAAAATCATCCATGCGTTGGGGTCTATAGCATGAATCTCATGCTTTAACCACTCCGCCGCTTGAGTGACTTTTTCAACTAGGTGTTTTCTATGCTCTTCATTTTCAATAAGCGTTGGCTTTGCTGGAGATATTTTGACTTGTGCAGGGGGTTTTCTTTGTGCCAACATTTCACTCAGCTCGCGAATCATGGGGTGCATAATTCTTCCGGCAAGATATTCATGGAGTTTGGCTAGGAAGTAGGAATCGTTGAAAGTAAAATATTCATTTGGGTTTTGAGACACGTGTTGAGTGAGATGTTCAAAGCTGTAGGCTAGGCCATTTTCTAAGAAGTATTCGTAGATTTTTGCGGCGATTAAATCAAACTTGTAACCAGTTCCATCATTGATAATTTGTGAGTACCAAAAGTAACGACTGACTAAGAATGAGTCCACTACATTCATGGCATTTTCGTGAACGCATAAAATTTCGTGTTCACCACTTTTATGAACTCGCAAATTGCGTAAGAGTAAATCCATATCGTAGACGCCAAGCTTGACTCCAGTGTGATAGGCATCTCGAAGTAAATAGTCCATTCGATCAGCATCGACATCTGAGTGCATAAGCTGATTGGCCAGAAAACTTTTGCTATTTCCAGAAATAATTTTGGCCAATTCACTGGGGTCAATGCCCTCTTCTTTTAAAATTTTTGTAATGCCACCCTCAAAATCGGTATTGAGGAGTATGTGACTGCCCAGTTCCTCATGGTTGGCCATAACTTTTGGCCTTTTTGTTTTTTGTCGCCAATGATTGATATAGGCGAGTTCAATAGTGTGCGAAAAGGGAAATGTCCCAATATCGTGTAGCATGGCCGCGAGCCTCATGGTTCGGTGAAAGAGGGTGGCTTCATCCCTAAGTTTTGGATTGTGGAGTTTCTCGTCGCTTACAGCTTTGCCGATGCTTTTTAAAACCTTATCCATTACGCAGAGTACGCCGAGAGCGTGGGCGTGGCGGGTGTGAGTGGCTCCGGGGTAAATGTAAAAACTAAAACCGAGTTGGCGGACCCAACGGAGTCTTTGATAGTAAAGAGTTTCCAAAATGCGAGATTCAACTCTATTGAGTGTGATGTAGCCGTGGATATTATCAAAAATAACTTTTTTGTCAGCTTCTTGAGCCATGCAGAACCTTTCGGAATATTAGACCCTAAGATTAAGCTTGCGCACGACAAAGGTCTAGACAATGTTTTAAATTGCCAATTTGGGCCTTCATAATAAAAAAATACAATTTTAGAGTTCACTTAAATTCCAATTCAGCTAAATAATTTTAGTTTAGTTCCGCATCCTTCTTGATTTTTTAGTGTTTTGGAAGCACCGAGATTAAGTCTGATATCTGGAAGCCTCGATCGAAAAATTGTCAGCAGTTAAAATTTTTACCAAAAAGATGTAAAAAAGATAAGTAATGAAGCAGAAATGCAGAAACTTGAACCCTAAAACACCAGCAAAATTGAAAAACTGATGTTTTGAATGTACCTGTACCTTCGTAGGAAAGAGGGGTGGTATGTCTATTTCGCTTCGAAATTTAAAGATTCAAATCTGTTTTGTTTTTTTTGCTGCTGCTTTTGTGGTTTTTGCCGGTTCTCCTGTTTGGGCCCTCGATAAAATTAAATTTAGCCCTCAAACAGAAATAGAGCGATACTTGTCCCACACCTTGCAAGTTGAAGATCCTAAAAAATTTCTACTTCACTTAAAACTACACGAGCAAATTACAAATGGAATGGGTGAGTCTGAAGTTCCAGCATTTAGTGAAGACGGGAACCTAACTGAGGCTGGGGCTATTGCCTTAACCTCCATATTTTCATCACAGTCTAAATATGTGTTAAAGAAATTGGTTAAATCTATGGGGAGATCCGACTACTCTAATGCTATGTTGGTCGGGCCGGCAGGATCGGGAAAAACTTTTGTGATCAACCAATTGGTGGCTGTTCTTTCTCTTGGATTTGTTCCAGACTTTTTGAATGAGTTTCTCACTCCAGAAGAGCCCTCTCCATTTATTGAAAGTTTGAAAGAGAGCTTTTTAAAGAAAACGCAAGTTGTATCTGTAGATTACGACTTGCTGAGTAGGGATAACACTCGCTCAGGTCAAGCCTACGCAAAATCTGAAGTGAGAATGAGAAGTTTACTTATAGATCTCTTTCAAGCCGCAAAGGAAGATTTTAAAAAGAAGGGTGTTCGAACTGTATTTATTCTTGAAGAAGTGGCACAGCTTCCTCCTCTTGTTCAACAAACATTAAAAACTCTTTTAGATGAAACAGGTTTTAAAACCCCCAGCAAAAATCCTATGGAACTAGGTGCGGAGATTGGAACTTCTGTGATTGGTATTACTACGCCTGGTGAATATAGAGAAATGATTGGAAATGATAGCGCTGTTGAACGTCGATATGAGTACGTTTATCTTTTAGAGCCTACTGAGGCTGAGGCTTTAGACATTCTAATTAATAAAAAAGACAGTTGGAAAGAGCGATACCGACTAGACATTCAGGATCATGTGCTGGCTTATGTGATTTCAATGAGAAGCTTTTTTAGTAATCCACCTTTGGCTATGCCCCATTCTGTATTAAAAGTTATGGATGGACTGTTTCTTTGGGCTACGGAGAGGGCAAACAGAACATTCGATGAGGAAATTACGGTTGAAGACGCTTACCGGTATCTTATTGAGCAATCTTACTTGCCAAAAGCGACTTGGATTCCTCAGGAAGAAAATAAGCCTCCTTTGTGGGACCTCCAGCCTCGGGTGCAGTCACGCATTGTCGGTCATGAAAAAGAGGTGGAGCAAATTGTCAGGCGGCTTAAAGCGGGCCGAGTGACTGGATTCAGTGAAGTCCCTGTGTTTATAATTATGGGACCAAGTGGATCCGGAAAAGACACTCTCGCCAAGGCTATAAACCTAGAGCTTTTTGGTCACAATGGAACTCACCTCAATTTTGACGTTGGCGGCCCACAAGGGCAGGGTTTGTCTCCTTTGATAAATGGAACAGAAAGAGAATTGCCAAAGCTAATTGTGGCTCTAAATGAAGGCCATCCTCATGGAGTTATTGTTCTCAATGAGGCTAAAGGTATGCCTTCAAGTGAATTTGATTTGCTGAAAGTTTTGATTGAGACTGGAATTATTCGACCAATTGGGCAAGACTCTAGAGCCCGTCCCTTGGGTCTTAATATTTTGTTTATTATGGGGCAATATGGAGAAGAGCTACTTGAAGGTAAGACGGATCAAGAAGTAGAAGAAATTGTACGCAACCTCAAAGAAGAAGATCTTATTCGCATACTAATGGAAGGTGAGAAGGGGGGAACTAAAGGGGCCATACCCTATGCAGTTATTCAGAGAGCTCTCAAGAGCGGTGGCATCTTTTTTTTAAAACCTTCTCCTGAAAGTCGATTTATAGATATAGCCAGGCATGCGGTAAAGTCTATTGTTGAGATTCAGAAAGTTAAAAGCCAAATTGATTTGCAGGTTGATGATAGTGTTTTGAGATTTGTCTCTGATTTGGCCAAGCTTAACAAGAGAGGGACTCGTGGTCTGGAAGAACTTTTGGGCACATTTACTTCTACCGCCATCTCAGAGGCTTACGATAAGGGGCTTCCGTTGAGGGGGATTGCAGTTCGCATTTCGCTCAGGCCAGAAAGTGAAACTTTGGTGGTTGAGCATTTAGACTTAAGTGGAAAGGCTATAAACACCTATCTTTTTCAGCCAAAAGAACTCTTAACCTCTAGGTGTGACACCCTGTTAGGAACTTAAAAAGATAAAGCGTTTTGAAGAGAGAGGCGGAGCTAGTCCTGTCTAATTCATTGGTCCAGATTGCTGTAGTTATTTTTCTTTTATTTTATTTCTTTCCGAGAAAAGAATAGAATAAACAGATATGAAAATCATAAAAATTTTGTTCATGATGACGGCTTTAGCATTTACAGATGCTAAAGCGGCAAAGATAGGGTTTCACTGCTACTCAGCTCCCGGAACGCATGTCCAGGCTTATGAGTATGGCAGTAGCAATTGCGGTTCAATGAAATCAAGTAAGACCTTAGCTCAAATTGGACAAGATGGTGAAAAAGAAGTTTTGTGCATGTATCAAGCTGCATGTGAGCCTGTTGAAGGGGATGAAGCTTTGCGTGAGCCTCCAAATAGGACTATGCTAGAGGTTCAGACGAGATTTCAGGCTGGGCATCTTAAGTCTTCAATTCTTGTTTGTAAGGGCGAAGGTGTTCTTGAGAGAGGAGTCTTAAAGAATACAAAATGCCCGACACCCACTCAATGTCAACGCGACATCTTTTATAACTTCTCTCCCGTTTCATTCGTTCCTCAGGGTAATCCAGATCCGGTATTGGTCCCTGGGGCAAAAAGCCGTGCAAAGAAGGTGAATTAATGAAATCAAAATGGATTTTGTTTGTTTTTACAGTTTGTCTCTCCCCTCTTGTATCCGTTGCAGCAGGTACTATTTTATTGGACGGCAAAATAAAAAGTTTTTCACCAAAGTTAGTGGAGCTAAATGATGGACACAGGGTCTACGTTGTTGAGCGTAAAAAGCTAACTTCTGCTGATGATGCTAAATTGAAAGCTGCAACTACCGGAGAGAATGTTCAGCTTCAGATACCATTTGAGGCTGTAGTTTCAGCCAAAAAAATTAATTAATATTTCTCCCCTGGTGTCTTATTCATAATCAGAGTGGATATTTTTGTGAAAAATTGTGAATATTAGATTCTAAATAATCGAATTCACTTGCAAATTTTAATGTAATAATTTCAATTATATTTGTTAGATATACATTATGTTTTTGTTAACATCTCAGAATGTTAACTTGTTCGGGCAACATTCCGGGGGGTAAATATGTGGCATCTATGGGTATTGTTTTGTGTGATTTTTTAGGTTTAGGAAGCGCTCAGGCTCAATATTGTGGGGAGGAATTCTCCTCCTTGGACAATCGTAATAAAATCAACGCGATGGTGGGTTTGGCCTGTTCTATTTATGCGCATATGGTCGAAGAAAAAACACCTAGAAATCGACGCCATGGGAGTAACAGTTTTCACAGTTGGGAACTCAGGGAGGGAGCAAACGAGTATACAATCAATGGTTATTGCGCAAAGAAATTTAATTTCGAAACAAAGAGAGTGCAATTTGACAATGGTGAACTCAAGTTAAACATCAATAGGTCTAGCCTCAGCCGTCCAAACCCTGTTGTAAAGGGCTCTGTTGGTGGTAAGGCTTTGATTTACACATTTAAAGACACTTCATTTTACAAGCCAGAGTGTAGATCTGTTGTTAAAAACCAGTCTTTGCAGATGATTCAAGTTGGAAAGTCTGTTTTTGATTTTTTAAATCCTCCCTATGTTACAAATGCAACGGTGATTCAGGGGCCATCCAATTTTCAGATTTGGCCTGAAGCTCCGGTTTTTAAAGGGGATGCGTCGATTGATTATGACAATATGAATTTGCTATTTACATGGAGGCCCACATCAGTTCCTGTTCAAGCGGTTGTAGCTGCTGGTGGCCCTCTAAAAAGACAGTTCTTAGTTCAGATAGAAGACCATGTTGTTCGAGCTTTAGGCAATGAAGACGGAATCGGACGCGAGGTAAGAAGAGACCAGATAGCTAACCATATTTTTGAAACAGAGCTTCTTCCTTATTCGTCTTATTCAACTTCGGGGTGTTCAGTTGTTCATAGAGAAAGTGAATTGGCAATTCCGTCGAGGTTAGATTGGCAAGACTGTCTAAATTTACAGGATTACTTAGAAGAGTCTCGTAAATAAAAGATGCGAACTAATTTGTCGACCTCGTGTAAAAAGTTTTATAAGCTGAGTTCATGATTTTTATTATTTTAGTTCCACTAATTGTATTTGCTATATTTGAAGCATGGGGATCTTTGAGGTCGGCCTTAATCGCCGCGAGCGTTACGGCCCTTGCAGAGTGTGTTTTTACTTACTTTTATTTTGGTGAGTTGGATTCATTTTCTATTGCCTCGATTTTTCTGGTTTTAATAATGGCAGGTTTTGCTTTCTATAAAGATTCTCGGCGTCTGTTTTATTTAAAGCCCGCTATTTTAAGTTTTGCTTTTGGTGGTTTTTTATTGATCAGTTATTTCTTGGGCAGTCATGTGCTTTTGGACGGTGTGACGAAGTATTCAATTTTTTTGAACCTTGAGCAACAGCAGGCTCTAACTCATGAAAATATGAGGCGCATGTTGCGTATTGCGGGACTGACGGTGGGGTTGTCTCTTTTAATGCATGGCTTGGTGAGTACTTATGCTGCTCTTAAAATGTCTCGTTGGTGGTGGCTAACAATTGCGGGATTGGGAATTTACCCCTTTATGCTAGCGGGGATTGTTTTTGCCGCCATTCTCATTTAGTGGTCTTTAATTTAGACATCAGCGAGAATTGTTTCTCGCAAAAAACCCTATTTTAGAAAATTTGAGCTTAAAACCGTTTCCTAGAAGGGGGATTCTCTTGCTATCGGACCTCCGGCAAGCGTGACGCGTTCGCGGCCAAAGGCCGCGATGCTGGCGAGGGCAAGGAGCCCGTGTCCGATTGCAAGAGAATCCCCCTTCTAGGAAACGCCCCCTCTCCCTGTGTGTGTGTGCAAGTTTGATTTCGGACTTGTCGGTAATTCCATGAAAGTTTTTAGAGTGGGTGAGATTAAAGGCGGAATGTCGTTCCAACTAAGAGGGTAAAGGTCTGAGAACTGGTAGTGATGCGTTCAATTTTTTCTGAGATGTATTGGGTGCTGTGCCCTTTTCCGCCAGTGTAGTAGCCACCTAGAGTTATTGACGAGTTTGGGCTTGTGAAAATGGCAATATTTGCGGAAAAGCCCCACATATTTATACGCTCTTGTTGCCATGAGTTTGCAAACTCTGAAATGTGTGGAGCCGAAGAAAAATTGGTGTAGATTCCGCCGCGAAAGCTTAGCCATTCTTTGACGTAGTACTCACCGCCAATATTTAGGTTCACGATAGGTTTATTAACAATTCTGTCGCCGTAAATGCTTTCGAGATCAAAGTAATCTTCTGACCCATAGTAACTGACATCTAGACTCCACGTTTTGTCGTTTTCTTTTTCGTAGGCCAGCCCCACCGTGGTTTTGCTCGGAACTCGAGTTTCAGATAAAAGGCGATTTCTATTTGAGCCTTCTAAGCCGCCATCGGTGGCGACATGAGTAGAAAAGTAAGTTCCATGGCCGCTGATTTCTAGAGAAGAGAATCTGTGGCTAAAACCTAACTTCCATCTAGGACTGATTTGGTAAGCGGTGCCTAAAATATAAATGAGGGAGTTATTGGTGAGAGTTTTTTCTATATTTGTGAGTCTTGTAACCTGGCCTTGCTCAACTCGATCTACAACAGAACGGGAGTAGTTGCGAGACGTATAATACATTGTCAAGCCTAGAGAAAGATTCTCTGTAAAGTTGAGGGCAATGGTGCCTCCTACCCATAAAGATTTGTCTTCTATGTTAAGAAGAGAAACGTTTTCGCCAAGACTTCGCACTTCTCCGTTATAAGTCTGGAAGTCGGGAACAAGAATCGATAAACCAAAAGCGAAATTGCGAAATGTGTAGACGCTTCCGCTGCTTGTTGGCACGGGTATAAAGCTGCCTTGGTGCACTCGCAATGGGGCACTGGCAAAGTCGTCATCGTCACCAAAGCGAGTTTCATATTTATTGTAGACATTGATGGCGGCGCTCAATGTTGTACCCTCCATTCTGGCTAAATTTGCAGGGTTGTAGAAGGAGCAAGCGGAGGGATCCCCAGATAGTGCTGTATAGGCTCCACCCATTCCGGCAGCTCTTTCTCCGATCAATATGGAGTTGTAATTGGCAAAGGCTGCCAGAGACTGTTGACAAATAAAAAAAATGGAAAAAACAACTATGGCTTTATTCATGTGATTTTAGAGTGTATAACGAGATCATTATGGAATTCAATGGATTAGAAACTCTCTTTAAAATTGCTATTTTTTTTCCTCCTTTTTTGTTTGCCATGTGTTTTCATGAGTACGCTCATGGGTGGACGGCGAGGCTCTTTGGCGACAGAACTGCGGAGTATATGGGGAGGTTAACACTTAACCCTGTAGCTCATATGGATCCGTTTGGAACTCTAATACTTCCCATTGCTGGCGTGGCTTTGGGAGGATTTATATTTGGCTATGCTAAGCCAGTTCCGGTCAATCCAAGAAATCTGACTCGACCTAAAGAGCAGATGTTTTGGATTGCCTTTGCAGGGCCTTTGTCAAATATCTTTTTGGGTTTTGTTGGAGCTTTCGCTTATATTTTGATGGCGACATTGACTACGAGTTCTACATCAGGGGCCTTCACCTCTATGCTAGAGTACTTTGTAATCATAAATGCCATGCTGGCTGTATTTAACTTAATACCTATTCATCCATTGGATGGGGGAAAGATTTTAGCCCGCTTTTTACCAGATGCAATAAACGACAAATTAGAAGAATTTCAGCAGTACAGCACATACATTTTGCTAGGGGTTTTACTCTTAGGTGGATTCAGAATTTTATGGATACCAATTGCCTATTTAAACAGCATTTTTTTAGGAGTGGCTCAAAGTGTTTTGACGATTATTCTCTGAAGCGTACAGTCAAAAGTCCTGCTTGAAACTTTGGTTCAGAGTTGGTTGAATAGTTGTCGTAGAGTGTCATTTGAGAAGAAATAAGTACAAAAGATGTAGGTACGAAAAACATAAGTGTGAAAATTGTAAGAGAGGTTGAGTTTTGTATTTAAATGTTCAAACAGAAAAATTCACAGGCCCTCTTGGGCTTTTGCTTTATCTTATAAGAAAAGAGGAAATGGATATTTTTGATATCAATATCCATCAGATTACTCAACAGTACCTGTCTTATATTAAGGCTATGAAAAAGCTAGATCTAGAGTTGGCTGGTGAGTTTATCGCTATGGCCGCCACTTTAATTCAAATCAAATCCAAGATGCTCTTGCCTCAGTACAATGAGGATGGAGAAGAAGTTGAAGAGGCCGATCCACGAAAAGAGTTGGTGCAAAAACTTTTAGAATATCAAAAATTTCAAGAGGTGGCTCACGAAATTTATGAGCGGCCTCTTGTGGGTCGGGATATTTGGCTAAGGGGCGTGCGTCTAAAAATAGAGACCAACCAAGAAGAGGAAATTATTACGGAGGAGAATGCCCTGTTCTCTTTAATACGTTCTTATAGACATGCGATTAAGAATATGAAGAAGACCGTCCATAAGGTTGGAGCGGAGATGCAGTCTATATCAGAAAGAATCATGGAGCTAAAAGACCGTTTGACTTTTGGTGTGAAGACAAGCTTTTTTAAGATTCTGCCAGAGCAAAAAAGTGTAAATAGTTTACTCGTGACTTTTTTGTCTTTGTTAGAGCTAACAAGAATGGGTTTTATTAGTGTCTTCCAGTCGGAGAACTTTGCTGACATTCACATTGAAACTAAAAAAGATATTGATGGAGATGTCGTTTCCAAAGCTGAGTCGTTTGAAGCGGCCCAAACTCAGGAATTGGCTGAAAAGATTACGAGTAGTCACGAAGTCTATATTCCTGAAGATATTGAATATGACGAAGAAGATAAAGCAAAAGAGAATGATGTTCTCGCAAAGTTGGAGCATCAACTTCATTTAGATGAAGAATTGGGTTTGGAACCTATGATGCCAGGTGAAGAACTTGTTGAGGCGGCCACAGATGAAGACATCTTAGCTGAGGAGCAGAAAATAGCACAAGAGGATATGCAAGCATGAGCGATACAGATTTAGACAAAACAGATCAAAAAATATTTGATGATGTTGACCCCGAGTTTTCTGAGTTTTCTGAAGAGAGTCTTTTGGAGGCTCATCAAAAATCTGAAGAGCTTAATGCAGACGGTACTGTCGAAGCCTCTGGGAACCTAAATTTTGAAATAACTGAAGAAAGTTTTGAAGAAGCCCAAGAGAGTTTTGTCCAAGAGAGTTTTGTAGAAGGAAGCGAGTTGGAGCAGTATGAATCTGCGGAGGTGGAAGAACAAGAGTTTGTTGAGCACGAAAGAGTCATTTCAATTGTAGAAAGTTTGCTGTTTGCCACTGATCGCCCTCAATCCATCACAACTTTACTTCAGGTCTTTAAGGGGACCCAAGTTAAATCCAAAGATATTCGCAAAGCCATTGAGACCTTGATGGTTGAATATGCTGGTGGAGCTAGAGGTGTGAGTATTGAAGAAGTGAGCGGTGGATACCAGTTGCGTACAAAAGTCGACAACATGGAATTTTTAAAGCGTATGGTCAAAGGGCGAACTTTTAAGTTGTCGGGACCGGCATTAGAAGTTTTGGCTATTACGGCCTACAAACAGCCATGCGTAAAGTATCAGGTTGACGAAATTCGAGGCGTTGAGTCCGGCCACATTTTGAGAGGTTTAATGGAAAGAGGGTTGGTGAGGTTTGCTGGAAAGAGCGATTTGCCGGGAAAACCCATGCTTTACGAAACTACCAAAAAGTTTTTGGAAATTTTTGGACTAAGAAACATTAAAGAGTTGCCATCGTTAAATGAAATAGATGATTTAATTCCTGAAGGAATTGGTGAGGTTGAGGAAGATAAAACAACCCTAGATCAAATCACGGGGACTTTGGCTCAAGAAGCAGGAGTTACTTATTCGGAGGGAGAAGAAGAGCTTGAGAAAATTACTGGGCAGTTAATGGAAATATCAACTTCTAGTGATTTTTTTGAAGAGGAAAAGCGTCGAGCAAAGGCAAAAAAGGATGAAGAAAGAGCCCAATCTATTCGTGAAGCTCTAATAATGGAAGAAGTTGTCAGTACAAAAGACAAAAACTGGTTAGAGAAATACGAGCAAGAACTGAAATTGGCTGAGGAACAGGCTCAAGAGGCCCGACAAGTGACCGAAGGCTTAATAAATGAAGAAAGTGGAGATTTCGAGTTGCCAGATACAATCGAAAGCGCATTTTCTGAGGTCTCTGATGTAGATATTAAAGATATTAAGATGGAAGATGTTAAAAAATAGGGCCTTCCAATTTTTATTGAGCCTTTTTATTCTATTTCATTTGTGTGCGGTGCTGCTGTTTCCAAATCCGTCGTCTATTCTGAGTCGGAATCTGAGTTTTTTCTTTAATGATTATGGTAATTTGTTGGGGTTAAATACAACTTGGCAATTTTTTTCACCCAATCCTGGTGCCATGAAGTACATTGATTACGATGTGATTGTCGAAAAAGAAGATGAGTTTGATATAAAAAATTATCAATTTCCACCTCAAGGCTCACAGAGAAATTTAAAACCCAATCATTCTAGACTTTTTTATTTTGCGGTGAGGATGGTCTCAAGTGGAGAGAATATCTCTAGATTTTTTATTCCCTACTTGTGTCGAAAGCATCCTGAAGCGACTTCAATAGCTATTAAAACAGTAGAAAAGCGCATTCTCCCTATTGAAAGGGTCAAGTTAGCTCAAGACGATTTGTTAGATGAAGAGGGAGACTACAGATTGCCCGATCAAGAGCTATCCTGTTCTCGAGATGAGGACTTTAAAGATTTGGAAGTTGAAGAAAATGGATCGTTAGAGTCTCAATTAAAAGAAAATGAATTCAAAGCGGCTGGATCTGGTGACTCCAGATATGAAAAAAATAAAATTGGAAAAATCAAACCAAAGGGTGAGGATGTCAATGATGAATAAACTCTGGGCGTCTTGGGTATCGTTTTGGTTTGTCCAGCCCGATTTGTTCAGAGTTGCTGGATTTCGGTTTTTATTCTCTATGGTGGCATTGATTATGTACTCAGTGAGAGTCATAGAGTTTGAAGCTTTTTTTACTGATCGTGGATTAATGACCGCGGAGACTCTTAACTTTTATCTTCCAAATTATTTACGACCTCCCTTCTTTTTGTTTTTTTCTAATGAAACCCTTAGCCTTGTTGCCAGTCTTGTTTTTTTGGTCTTGTTGCTATTTTTGACTCTAGGTTTATTAAATCGCTTTGGAACTTTATTAGTTTTCGTCCTGCACCTGGGCTTTCTTCATCGCAATCCCACGATAATGTATGGGGCTGATTTAGTTGCGACATTTTGGTTCTTTTATTTAATTTTTATTCAACACAGCCATTATTTTACTATTCGTCGTCAAGTTCCTTTTTTAAAGGATAAAACTCCAAGGCCTGACGTGTTTTCGAATATAGGTATAAGACTTATTCAAATTCAGCTATGTATTATCTATGCCTATACAGGTCTTGAAAAGTTAAAAGGTATAACTTGGTGGGAGGGAACTGCGGTTTGGTATGTGTTAGAGAATGACAATATAGTGCCTTATAATCTTAGTTTCTTTCAACATGTGCCTGGTTTAGTTGCAATTATGACCTTTTCGACTTTGATTTTTGAAATTTACTTTCCCATGGCAATATGGTTGAAGCCTCTAAAGAGGGTGTGGTTGTTTTTAGGGGTTTGTTTGCACGGGTTGTCGGCCATTTTTATGGGGCTTGTTTTTTTTGCTCCCGTTATGCTTTCATCCTATCTCCTGTTCCTAGATCCAGACAGGATGCGAAATTGTTTGGAGAGATTGAGACTTCCCAAGTTAATGTTAAGATTTATTAATGGCCAGTAGCCGATATGGGTTACAGTCCGGGCTAGTCGAGAAAGGATATTCAGAAAATCTTGAAATCCTTTCTCGATGAGTCTTGATTATTAGCTGGGAGTAGAAATGGATTTTGAGAGTGTGGCATTTAAAAAGTTTGTAGCAGATGCAAAAGATAAGGCAATGAATCAACTCCAGGCGGTGAATGTCGGGCAAGAGTTTAAAGATGTATTGGCAAATCTGTTAAAGGTAGCTGAGTCTGTAGAGGAGTTGATGCGTTCTGGGCAGGGGCAGTCGGCAGATGTGCGCGTTTTAAAAGCTAAACATGATCAGACCAAAACAGAACTGTTTCAGGCCAATAAAAAGTTAGAGTCAATTAGGAAAGATTTTATGAATGCTATTTCTGATGAGGTGATTAAGTTGTCGAAAGAAATCAAGCAAATCCAAAAAATGTGTGCGGACAACAACGAAGTTTTGACCTGCACTAAAAATATTCAGCAGTCGATCAAAAATATTATTAATAATGCCGCGGAAGTAAGTAAGTAGCGCTTTAGGAATTGAGAATGGCCTCAGCTACACGAATTCCATCGCAAGCCGCACTGGTAATTCCACCGGCATAACCAGCGCCTTCTCCCATGGGGAATAGACCTTTGTGGCTTACAGACTCGAGTGAAACTTTGTCGCGTGTAATTTGAACAGGGCAGCTCGTGCGGCTTTCGACTCCAAAAAATACAGCCTGATCCTGTGTAAAACCAGGCATCTTAGCTTCAAAGTTTTTCATGGCCGTCAGAATTGGACCTTTAAGATTGTCAGGTAAAAGGTGATCAAGACGACAGGCAATAGCTCCAGATGGGGAGGAAACTTTTTCCAAAGAAGATAAACGACCCTCTAAAAAATCTGCGACCTTTTGTCCGGGCAATTCTTTGCCGCCTCCAGCTTTGACAACGAGATCTTTGGCCGCCCGTTCAAGATTTTGTCTAAAAGTTAAGCCTCCGAAGATGTCCTTTCCAAAACTCTTTTCATGATCAACGCTGACCACGATGGCAGCATTGGCAAAGGGTGAATTTCGGTTGTAGTTACTCATTCCGTTGCTGACTACTCCCCAATCTTCAGTTCCAGAGGAAAGGACATAGCCCCCTGGGCACATGCAAAAACTATAAATACCCAATTGATTTTTTTTGTCGTTAAATGTCAATTTATAATTTGCAGGGGTCAGCTTTGGGTGTCCATATTGCTGCTTGTATTGAATTCTATCTATAAGTTCTTGTGGGTGTTCAACTCTTAGCCCGACAGCAAAAGACTTGCCCTCCATGTGCACATTGTTCTGACGGAGGTGATAAAAGAAATCTTCGGCGGAGTGGCCACAACCCAATAAAATGTGGTCGGAGTGATAAGTTTTATTGTGTTCTGTTTTGACACCCACAACAGAACGATCTTGATAAATCAGTTCGGTAATTTCTGTGTCAAAATGAATTTCACATCCTTGGCGAATGAGATAGTCCCTCATTTTTGGAATCACTCTTCTTATTTTGTCGGAACCAACGTGAGGATTGGCTAGGTAACGGATTTCTTCTGGGGCTCCAAACTTTATAAGTCTGTCGAGGACATAGGGAATATGGGGAGATTTAATTCTGGTGATTAATTTCCCGTCGCTAAATAAACCAGCGCCTCCTTCGCCAAAGCAGACATTGTTTTTTTTGTTGAGTTGACCGTAGCGCCAAAACTTGGCAATAGATTGCATGCGCTCCTTACAGGCAGAACCTTTTTCAAATAAAAGGCAGGGAACCCCCCTTTCAATCAATCGAAGTGCGGCGAACAGGCCGGCAGGGCCGCTTCCGATAATTATGGGTTTTTGTTTGCGAAAATGTGGAGCTGGATCAAGTTTAAAGTCTTGTTGGGTAGGGATTTCGTTTTCGCCAAACACCTCTAAGGAATAGACAAAGTGGACTTTGCCACGCTTGCGGGCATCTACAGACTTTCTGAGAATGTGATAGGAGCTGTAGTTTGGAAATAGCCAAGAGATTTTTTCTTCGAGGTCTTCGTCAAGGCCAACTTGAATATCTTGAAATTTTTGACTCATTAACACCTCTTATCATGTTGATTCCCGTAGGTGAATGATGAATACTGTCGCCATGTACAATTTGCTATATTTAATACCCAAAAACTTGTTGAGCTATTTTGTTGGACGGCTCGTCGATGTGCGCTGGCCAGCTATTCTAAACACCCCCTTAAAATCTTGGTTTGTAAAGAGATATCAAATAGATATGTCCGAAGCTGAACATCCCATTGAGAGTTATGAAACTCTAGCTCAGCTATTTGCCCGGCGCCTGAAGAAGGGAAAAAGACCCATTCAAAGGGGCATTGTTCACCCTTGTGATGCTAAGTTAACTCAATCCGGAATAATAACAGATGGGAAGCTTATACAGGCCAAGGGGATAGATTATGGTCTAAAAGAATTCCTGGCGAGTCAGAGTTTTTGGGCTGAGTTTCAGGGTGGAAGTTATTTGACCTACTATTTGTGCCCAACAGATTATCATAGAGTTCATAGCCCTATTTCTGGGGAGATTAAATCTTGCACTCACGTTCCTGGGCGTTTGTGGCCAGTGAATCCCTGGAGTGTGGAAAATATTTCTCAGTTATTTGCTATAAATGAGCGCACAATTACCCTTATTGAGAACGACAAGGGAAAAATTGCCCTCGTTATGGTGGGTGCAACGAACGTCGGCAAAATTTCCATGTGCTTTGACCAAGATATAGTTACCAATCAAAGCCACTTTAGAAAGCTAAAGTCTAGGGTTTACGCGCCCTCAATTCCCATTGAGAAGGGGAGTGAGTTGGGGGTTTTTAATATGGGTAGCACGGTGGTTTTATTATTTACGCCTGGATTTTTAGCGGAATCGCCAAGAGTCGATATTGTAACCAAGGTGGGGCAGAGTCTTTAGGCTTGAAGGGCCCCATTTCCATTCCAAAAAATCGCGCATCTCAACCTTTATGAATGCACCTCATGCTCAAACAGCTGCAGCCTTGAGGCTGCAGAACTCCGCGTGAGGTGCATTCATAAAGGTTGAGATGCGCGATTTTTTGGAATGGGTACTACTCCCCATCGCAGCCAATGGCTTCTACTGGACACCCTTCCATGGCTTCTTTGCATAGATCTTCCTCTTCAGGAGAGGAGGGTTGTATTTTGACATAGGCGTGGCCATCGTCTTCGTTCATTGTAAAGTTATCGGGTGCAGCTAATACGCAAGCGTCGCAAGCTATGCACTCTTTGTCGACATAGAACTTTCCAGGCTTATTATCGGGATATTTATTGTTTTTATCTGGCATGGTTAACAGCGTTATAGTCTACAAGGGATTTCTTGGCAAGGGTCTCTTAAGAAGAGTCTTGAATATATTTGTGAAAACACTTAGTTTTAGGAGCCTGTCCACTCCGTTGGAAAGTTTTGTGCGACACAACTTAAAAGCAGGGCCTATCGTGGTTGAAAGCGAGTAGATTTATGATGGATGTTGTTGAAATCAAAAAAGAAATCAGTAGGCGTAGGACTTTTGCCATTATTTCTCACCCTGATGCAGGTAAAACCACGATTACTGAAAAAATACTCTATGCAGGGGGGGCCATTCGAGTTGCTGGCGAGGTCAAAGGTAAAGCCGGTTCTAAGGCGGCCACATCAGATTGGATGTCCATGGAGAAAGAAAGAGGGGTTTCTATAACTTCGAGTGTTATGCAGTTTGATTATGAGGGATTAAGAATAAATCTTTTGGATACTCCTGGCCATAAAGACTTTGGTGAAGACACGTATAGAACCCTAATGGCGGCGGACAGCTCGGCAATGCTTATTGATGCTGCAAAAGGTGTAGAAAATCAAACGCGCAAACTTTATGAAGTTTGTCGTCTCCGTCAAATTCCAATTTTTACCTTTGCCAATAAGATGGACAGAGAGGGGAAGGACCCCATCGAGCTGATTGATGATGTTGAGAACACATTGGGTATTAAGTGCTATCCTGTGACTTGGCCCATCGGTATGGGGGGGCTATTTAAGGGTTTGTACCACCGACTGAAAAACAAGGTTTATTACTTTGAGAAGGGAAAGGTCGAGCCAGAAGTTGTGGATGTCAGTGGCCCCGATGACGAGAGTATTTTGAGCCGGGTTGGAAAAGAATTATTTGATAAGTTGAATGAAGACATGGAGCTGTTAGATGTAGCTCAGGGGGAGTTTGACGAGAAAGAATTTCTTGCAGGTAAAATTAGTCCCATGACCTTTGGGAGTGCCAAATTTTCTTGGGGAGTCGATCTTTTTATTGAGCTCTTTGCTCAATATGCCCCGGCCCCGTCTGTTCGCAAAACAGTTGAGGGAAACTATGTGGATGCAAAAGGTGAAAAGTTTTCCGGTTTTGTTTTTAAAATACAAGCCAATATGGATCGAAAGCATCGCGATCGAGTGGCCTTTGTGCGCATATGCTCAGGAAAATTTGAAAGAGGAATGAAGGTTAAACACGCAAGGTTAAATAAAGAAATCCGTCTAGCTTATGCGAATCAATTCATGGCCCAAGATAGAGAAACTGTGGACGTGGCCTACTCTGGAGACATTGTCGGGGTGAATGACAGTGGACACTTCCAAATTGGCGACTCTATTAGTGAGGGAAAAATTATTGAATTTGAGCCTATGCCGAGGTTTTCGCCCGAAGTTTTTGCCAAACTGACTATAAAAGATCCCTTAAAGAGAAAACAGTTGCAGAAAGCTGTTCAGCAGTTGTCTGAAGAGGGAACGGTTCAGCTTTTTTACGATCCGTTTTGGGGTAAACAGGACCCTATTATTGGAGTCGTTGGAGAGTTGCAATTTGATGTTTTACTTTATCGATTGAATGACGAATACGGCCTCAACGTAACTTTGGACCGGCAACCCCTTAGCGTTGCCAGGTGGCCAGTGAAAAAAGATGGCAGTAAGATGGAGAGCACTATCCAAGGTGGGAGTAAGCTCTATATGGATCATGCAGACAAACCCGTTGTGCTGTTGGCGAAGGAGTGGGATTTAAACTGGCTACAGAAAGAGAATCCAGATTTAGAGTTCAGGTTTACAGGAGCTTAAGTGAGATCGTCGAGTTTTATTATTGGAGTTTCGGGAGGTAGTGGAAGCGGTAAAACGACATTCGCTAGGTGTTTGCAAAAAATATTGGGCGAAAAAAACTGTTCAATTTTATTGCAGGACTCTTACTACTTTGATCAAAGTGCTAACTTTAAAGGTGATGGAAGCATAAATTATGATCACCCGAGTGCAATTGATTTTTCACTTTTAGCCCTTCATTTAAGTCTTTTAAAATCTTATCAAGAGATAATGGTTCCTCAGTACTGTTTTAAAACTCATAAAAGATTGAAAACAGTAACTCATCTTACTCCCAAGCCGATTATAATTACAGATGGAATTCTAATTTTGTCGCAGCAGAGAGTTTGTGAAGTTTTAGATTCCAAGGTTTTCATCGATACTCCAGAAGATATTCGTTATGAAAGGCGGTTAACTAGAGATGTTAAGGAGCGTGGTCGAACAGAAAAGGGGGTGCGGAAGCAGTTTTATGAAACTGTTAAACCCATGCACGATCAGTTTGTTGAACCCTCTAAGAAGTTTGCTGACTATATCTATTCTGGCACAGAGAATTTTTCTCTCAAAATAAAATCCTATCTGATAGAAATAGGTTTTGGTGAACTGGCCCAGAATTGCGAGGGTTTGGAACTCATTGACGGCATATTTTAAATTCTTTGCGTTATTGATTAGGGGATTGTCTTTATAGCTTTTAGCCAGTCTTGTGTAGGTTCTATCAACTTTCTTTTTTTCATATCAAAAAAGGCAAATTTAAAAGTGGCTGCTGAACAGAGTTTCCCTGTGGAGTCAAACAGGGCCTGCTCAAGAGGCATAATTTTACCAATTTCTGGCGACCTATAGGTTTCAATTTTGGCCTTTTCCTTGAACTTAAGCTCGCTTTTGAAGCGAATTTGAACTTCAAGAATTGTGGGGCCCTGTTGTCGTTCAATAATGGTGTTCAAGCCATACCCATTAGATTCAATGAGATCCCAACGAGCCTCTTCAAAAATATTAAGATAAGCGGCATGGTTAACGTGGCCAAAAATATCCAGATGTTGGTAGAGAACTTCAAAATTGTAGGTGTGTATGACTTCTTTATTATCCATTTAAGTACTTAATAGTACAAAACTTTAGAGATTACAATATAGACCAGTAAGTGCGGGATTTTAAAGCTTGGCAAGCGGTTGAGTTAATGGAATCATAATCTTATGACTAAAGAAAATAGGGCTGTCAAAACAGATAATGAGGATTCAGGAAAGGAATTAGAGATACTCAGGGACTTCGATGCGCCCAGAATTAAAAAATTTAATCGCCACGACACAACAAGCGACAAAAAGGGTTTGTTGGGGCTATTCGAGATTTTTATCCGCAAGTTTAAAACTTTGAGTTTTCTAATTGTATTAATTCCTATTATTTCTCTTTGTATTCTAGTCATAGGAGTGTCGCTAGCTCCCTCTGTGGCTTTATTGGCTGCGGTTCACGATTATACGGGTTCGAGCAGCTTGACAATTTATTCTTTGGCAATGGGTGTAGCTTTATCTTTTGGTTATTTTTTGTATGGGATGAGTATCATTTTGGTGGCTCCTGCTGTAAATTTTATTTTGCGACTAAAATTGAAACCTTGGCGAGGAAATTGGAGATCGGTTCAGACGGTTCCGTGGTATGTGCACAACGCTCTTGTTTACATTGTAAGATACACTTTTTTAGATCTAATTACTCCATCACCACTAGTTAACTTTTTTTACATCATGATGGGGATGAAGATTGGCAAAGGGGTTATTATAAATTCCACAAATATATCAGACCCTTGCCTTATAGAAATCGGCGACTATGTAACGGTGGGGGGGTCCGTTCATATTTTAGCTCATTACGGCCAGAAGGGAATTCTGATTTTGGCCCCTGTGATTATCAAAGAGGGGGCTAACATAGGCCTTAAGTCTAGCATTATGGGTGGTGCTGTTATTGGAGCGAATGCCACGGTAAGGCCACACAGCGTAGTTTTACCAAAAACACAAATTGGCGACGGTGAAGTCTTTTAGATTAGATATTATTTTAGGTGAATCACTCTGGGGGAGCTCCAATTGGACTCTGAGTTTTTGTACAGAGCCTTTACTCGCCAAAAGAGTTTTTCTTGCAGGAAGTTTTCGTTTAAATAATGACTATTGTCTGTAGTTATCTTCTCTGTCAGGACTCGAGAGAAGTCAGCATTTGCACTCAGTTGAAAAACATATTTATCTGAATGTTTATTTTTTCGCCATTCAAAGTAGAGTGAGAGTTGAGCCTCGCCAAATGAAACCATTTTTAAGTTGTTGTCGGGTTGAATGAGTTTTGGTGTTTCAACAAAGTACTCCACTCTGTAAGGGAACTGCATTTGTGCTTGAGGGCTTTCAATGATTTGTTTTTTATCGTTAACGTAGTTAGCTTTTACGTAGTAGGTACCGGTTTCGTTGAGATTGAATGTCTCAGTTTTATTTTTTGTGATTTTTTTTTCAGATTTTTCGAAACTTCTATTGTCGGCAACTTCAATCAGAACATCACTGTCCTCTCGGCTTTTGTTGATGTTAATTTTAATTTGACGAGGAGGTTCAGAATCGTCTGGTGAGATCTTTTCAACCCAGGCCTCAATAGGTTGAAAAGTAAGTTTGGCGTTAGCGTACTTATGACTAGAGGGTAGTTTTTTGGGGGTCGCCGCTGGCGTGGATTGTGTCGGAGTGGGAGGGGTTAAGCTGTCTAAGAATTCTTGAAAAGAATTCTGCACCCCTATGGCAAATTCAGTAGGGGTGGTTATAACTTTTTGGTTGTTTTTGGCAACTTCTGTTTGAAGGCGCCAGAAATATCTGCCCCGAGGCAGCGTGATTGTAATTTTATTATCATTTATTGATTTAGAGTGTAGAACATTTTTAAAATCAGAATCCGTTGCAATTTCCAATTGGAAAGATTGCGACCAGGCAGGAGTGGTCCATTTAAACTCTAAATTCAATTGATCTTGATTTGTTTTTTCGAAGTGTTCATCCTGGGGAAATAAGTGGCGCAAATCTTCTTTTTTTATGATTTCAAAGAACTGAATATTTGAGCTTTGCATGTTTTTTTTATCCAAAAGCCTCCAGTAGTAAGATCCAGATTTTGTTAGCTCTTCGGCTAATATTTCTGACCCAGCATCAGATTCGGCCACTATAGAACTGAAAGAACTATCCTGAGAGACCTGTAAACTAAGAGTTCTAGCCCTTTGAAATTTGTTTTGCCAGAGAAAAGGGATTTTTTCTTTTTCAGAAAGAATAATGGGTTGTCCATCGCGTGGTTGCATATATTTAAATTCGACTTCCTGTGTAGTTATTTTATTGTCTTGTATATTGATGAGTGTTTCAGGTGTTAAATTCTTTTTTTCGGTACCACTGATGACGTCAATTTGTCCAGATTGAGAGCTAAGTAGAGCTTGTCCTTTGGTTGTGCTTACGACTCTAAGCTTAGAGTCTTGGGCGGCTTGAAGAGTTGTCTCTGTGCCACCAATTTTGAGTTTTAATTTCTGACCTTTTTTTAAAATTGAGGCAATTGAACCTAACTCCAAATTTAGTAAGCTGTCTCCGTTTGCAGCACTTAGACTCAACATAGTGTTTGATGTCATAGTTAGTGACAAGTGGTTATCTCCAGATTGAATTTGGATTTCGGCAGAGGAATCCTCTCCGGAGAATAGAGTGTCATTTTCGTAGAGAGTTTGGTTCTTCCCCAAGGGGTACCAACTTAAACTTCCACCGTAGCGTCGTCTTGTGTCGTTTAAGGCTTTGTTGATTTGACCTATGGGCTGAGATTTTTGATGGAGTTTTGCATCGAGAAAGTAAGCCATAAGATTGGGTGAGTTCCAGATAACAAGAGAGCTCAAACTCAAGACTATGCCTGTGGCTATAATTATTTTATCGCTTAGTTTTAAGTCTATAGATGCCATAATATTGATTTACAAAGTTGTTGTTCTCTCTATAATATATATCGACAGGTGGGGTGTGTTATTTCAGTAAAAATTAAACTTCTAGTCCTGACTATTGTCCTGGTGGCCTCTGCCTTGCTGACTCAGTTTTATCTCTCCATTTCTGAGTATAAAAACGACAAAATTGCCTACGTTTTTGACTCCACCCTTCAGAGTTCTAAAAACACAGCCATGATGTTTAATACAGATGTGGGTTTGGCTTTGGAGAGACTGAGATTCATTTTAAATCGACCTTTAGATGCGCAAGGAAAGATTTCGACAAGTGTGGCACAGTATATAAAGAGGCTTTCGGATGTTCAGAGCTTTTATCTATTAAGATTAAATAGTGACGGCAGTGTAACAATAATTAGCGAGATTCTTAACAAATCAGAAAAATTAGAATTGAATTGGCTTAGGCAAAATCTTCAGGATATTAAAGGGAAAGGACCAAAAATTGGGAGACCAACTGGGGTTGAGCAGGCTTGGACTTTAACTGTTCCTGTTAGGGGTGCAGAAGGGGAAATCTACGCAACTGCCATGTTTTCCAATTCCACTTTTGTTGAAAATTTTTATAACCCAAAATTACAGAATTACTATCTTATCAATAATGAAAAAAAAGTTTTTATGTCGCCAATTCACCCTCCCCATGCTGTAAGCGAGGAGGTTTTAGCTTCGATCATGGATAAGTTAGATTGGGAGGAGAGGGCTGCAACTCAAGTTAAAGAGATTCAGTTGGCCAAAGAAAGTTACTTAGTGGCTTCTGTTTCAACAAGTGTTGCACCGTATTTTATGATGTCCGTTATTCCAAAATCTGTCGCACTGGAGGCTCTCAAGGTGATATCAGTCAAGACGGGTTTGCTTGTGTTATTTATTTTGGGAGTGGCGATTGTCGTCAGCGTTTTGGGTGCCAGTCGATTAACTTATAATATTTCGCAATTGTATGAAGCGGTAAACAAAATTATCGGTGGTGATCTGAATACAAAGGTCAAAATTGAATCAAAAGATGAAATTGGTGTTTTGGCAACTGGCTTCAACTTAATGACAGACAAGATTCAAGAGCTGCTCAAGGAGACAGCGGAGAAAGCACGCATGGAGGGTGAGTTAAAAACAGCGCAGACCGTTCAGAGTATGCTCTTTCCAAGTAATTATTATCTCGATGAGCGTATAGAAGTGTCTGGTTTTTATGAGCCGGCCAGTGAGTGCGGTGGGGATTGGTACAATTATAATGTGTTAGAGGATCGGGCGTATTTTTGGATTGGAGATGCCACTGGTCATGGAGTGTCGGCGGCCCTTATTACAAGTGCTGCGAAGTCGGCGGCTACAGTCATTCAAAATATGAGCGGATTGAAGACTTCGGAAATCATGAGTTACCTAAATCAGTCTATAGCGGCCTCATCAGGAGGACAAGTTTTGATGACTTTTTTTGTTGGGTGCTTAGAGTTTAAGACGGGCAGATTTACCTTTACGAATGCCAGTCATGACACTCCCTATTTGTTAAAGCCTCAAGAGGGAGAGTCCTATAAGCGCAAGCATGTGACTCCAATAATCGGCAATCAGGGGGCGCGATTGGGAGAGGATCCCT
The DNA here is from genome assembly GCA_964502735.1 of uncultured Pseudobdellovibrionaceae bacterium. Classification (GTDB taxonomy): domain Bacteria; phylum Bdellovibrionota; class Bdellovibrionia; order Bdellovibrionales; family UBA1609; genus JACKAN01. Next base: position 9,383 of record CAZCYD010000022.1, on the reverse strand, counting down.
TGGGTGTCTTTGAAGAAAGCGAGTTGCAAATTACCCCCGGGGATAGGCTCATCTTTTATACTGATGGTCTGACTGAGGTGACGAACAGTGAAAAACAACAGTGGGGCGATGGGAAGTTTTTAAGAAGTCTTGTTTCTGCATTTAATAATCACAAGGAATTACAAGCTATTACAGAAAATATTTTAAAAGACGCTTACACTTTTCGCGGTAACGAGATGCTTCATGATGATGTTACATTTTTTGCTTTCGAATTTAAATCACAGTCTTGATTTAATTACAAATAGATTCAGTCCGATAACATAGATGTGAAAGCTTACTTCTCAATACGATACAAATTTTTATTTATATGCACACTCTTATTGCTCATGTGTGTTGGGGCTTATTTGTATATGGCTATTAAGCTTTTTGAGCAAGATAAAACAGAGCTTGTTTATGATTATAATAAAAATTTGGTAACGACAATAAGTTCAGACTTTCAAAGTCTTCTTTCAAGGGTCAGCGACCGCTTAGACTTAATCACTCATCTGAAAAGTGATTCGGAAACTAAAGAGTTTTTAGCTAGAAATGAAGATATTATTTATTTAGGAAAGAGTCTCGATTTTCAAAGTCTGGACTCTCATATTTATTTTGATCGAGATTTTATGGAGAGTTATGGTTTGGAAGAGAAACAGCTGTTGGCTCATCTCGACAGAATGTTATCACAACAATCATTGAGGACCCCTTCTGGAGTTTGGGCTTTAGGGGATTCTGGCCAAATTCCGGCGCTGGGCTTTCACAAAACGATTTTTAACTTAAAAAACCCAAAGCATCCGCACCAGTACTCTATGGTCGCTCTAGTCAGAATTGAAAGTCTTCACAAAGTCATTGATGACAACTCTTATTCTCAGGTTTCAGTTTATACTCAGGACGGCGAGCGTTTGATTGGAGCCACGGAGAAGAGTCTTTATGAGTTAATTAAATCAAATGAAAGTAGTATGGCGATTTCAACTACAGTTTTAAAGTTAAAATATCTAAGTGAAGATATTTTGGGTGCTTACAAGCGTATGGATAATGGACTTTTTGTAATTTCAAGCGTCGGTAGCAAAAAAGCTTTTTCAGCAGTTAATATACTTGTCTATCGATCCGTCCTTTTTTCCTCTATAGTTTTGACCCTTGCTTTTATTATAGCTGTCATTTTTTCGAAGTCTCTTACAAAACCTATTGAAATTTTAGTCCAAGGGATGTCGAGAGTCTCTCAAGGATTTCTTGACACAAAAATTGAAGTCACAACTCGAGACGAAATTCATCTTTTGGGAGACTCATTTAATAAAATGATTAGTGATTTAAAAGCCTCTCGTCAGGCTCTGGAAAGTGCAAATAAAAATCTAGAAAAAAAAGTAAGGGAAAGAACTGAACAGTTAGATAAACAAAATCAAGCTGTAAAAATGGCTCAAGAAGCCTTGTTAAATACAACTCGTTTGGCTGCAGTGGGTGAGACTGCCGGTCGTGCGGCACACGAGGTATTAAATCCTTTAACTAATATTATGAACCGCACTCAAATTATTAATAATAAAAACACGCTGGACATCATTGTTGATCATCTTCAAAGTTTAGCAAAAGGATGGGGTGAAGATTACGAAAAAGGAGGATTTGAAGGTCTTATTAGTGGACTGAAACAGAAATCAAAAATATATGAAGACAAAAATCTTCTCGAAGAAGATATTCAAAATTTGAATAACGTGTCAAAAACTCTTAGTGACTTTCAAAGTCAGCTTAAAAATGACATTTTATTTTTAATGAGTGAATCTTCTCGAATAAATAAAATTGTTCAGTCTATGCGATCTATGTCTAAACCCAAGGGTGAAGCTCGACCTTATGACCCCAATTATTTAATAAAAGAGTCTATTTATATAATGGCCGATTATGCTTCAAAGTACGGTGTAGAAATTCAATATAAGCCAAAAGAAGCCCTGGGGACTGTTAAAGTTGATTACGATGAATTCATACAAAGTCTTACAAATTTAATACGGAACTCTATCCAGGCCATTGAAGAAAAGTCCAAATTGCATGGTGAATTTAATGGAATAATTAAAATTAATCTCTTTGTTTGCGATAAACATATTGAGATTCAAGTTGAGGACAATGGAATAGGTATTGATGCGAGTTTCAAGGATAAGGTTTTTAGAACGCAGTTTACTACAAAAGCTAATAAAGATGGAACGGGTTTGGGGTTAAATATTAGCAGGAGATTTATAAGATCTTTCGATGGAGACATTCAGCTTCATAGCACAGAAAAAGGTCAAGGGACCACCATGATTATCACGTTGCCAAAGTCTAATGCGGAGGCGAAATCGGCATGAGTAAATATCAATGGAACCGCAGAATTCTTATAGTTGATGACGAGGTGGAAATCGCTAAAGGTTATAGAGAAATTTTGTGTCCGACAACTGGAGAAGTGGAGTTGGCGTCAAGCCGTTCTAGTGGTAATGTTTTAGAGACTAATCGTAAAAGTGATAAAATTTTTGATGTTGATATTGCTCATAGTTATCAGGAGGCCATGCAACTTTTAAATGAGGCTTTTAAACAAGGAAGACCTTACTCGGTTGGATTCTTTGACGTGATTTTAGGTGAGAGTCGAGATGGAATTGATTTGGTAAAGGAATTTTTCTCGCGAGATTCGGATATTTATGCTGTATTTGTTACAGCTTATCAGGATCGGAGTGTGGATTCGATTAGGTCTGTATTAAAAGAGAAATGTTTAGAGAGGTGGGATTATTTAAATAAGCCTTTAAACGATGGGGAGCTTTTGCAAAAAGCTAGAAATTTTAATGCTCTGTGGAATTTAAAAAAAGAAAAAACATTTAAAGAAGAAGAATTAAACTCTTTAAGGCGTAGAATATTTGAGTCAGAAAAATCAACTTCAATTGCCGCGATTTCAAGAAGTGTGACTCATGAATTTGGCAACGTATTGATGCAAATTATGGGTAAGGCGGACATAAGTAGAAAAAAAAGCGAAGCAGATATGAGGCAAGCCTTAGAAGTCATACTTGAAGCCTCTGTTAGAGCCGCTAAGATACTGGATAGATTTAAATCAGTAAATGGGGTTGAGCAGGGTGATGAAAAAACAGAAGTCTACTTGCAAGAAACTATTCAAAAGTGTTTAGAACTTATGGAACAGCAAATTAGTAGCACTCAGACAATCATAAAGGTTCAATTTACTGAAAATATAAAAATAAAAGCTAATTCCACATCACTTATGCAGGTGCTACTAAATGTTTTTATTAATGCCATTCAGGCAATGGAGCCGGGCGGTGAGATTTGCGTAGATATTTCTAGAGAAAATGGAATGGCAAAAATTGTAATTATTGATTCTGGAGAAGGTGTGAGTTCGGATATTCTAGATCAGATACTGGTTCCATTTTTTACGACAAAGGGATCAAAGGGTTCAGGTTTGGGTTTGGCTATTTGTAAAGAGATTGTAGAGATTGAACATGGCGGAGAGTTTGAAGTTAAAAATGGACAAAATCGAGGACTTGAAGCTGTTATTCGACTGCCTATAAATTGCCCATTGAAGGAGAGTGCCTGATGTTCGTTTTGCCAGATTATAACTTGTCAATTTTGGTTGTTGATGATGATGCTTTGGTTAGGAATGTATTGGTAGAGTACTTGTTGAGTTTTGGATTTAAAAACATTAAACAAGCTAAAAATGTTCCTCAAGCTATAAAATACCTTCAAGATCCAAAGATTAAGCTCGAGTTGATTCTTTCGGACTGGGAAATGCCTGGAGCCAAAGGCTTGGAGCTGTTGAAAACAGTTAGAAAAAGTCCTCACCGTAAAACTATTCCGTTTATTATGGTTACAAGCCAAGAATCAATAGAACGTTTTAAGATCACTCAAGCCGCTCAATGGAAGGTCACTGAGTATATGATTAAACCTTTTACTTCTGATTTATTGAGGAGTCGAATCTGGAAGGTTATGGGATGGGCAGATGAAGCCGAAGCGGTATAGTCGGTGGATCTTCTTATTTATTGTATTGAGTTTTCACCCTTTAGCTGGTTACTCCTTAACTATCGAAAAATCATTTTTAAACATTGAAGACCGTGATGAGAGTGATCTAATTTGGGATTTTAGCCGAGGTGTGTTGGTATCGCCTATACATGTTAGAAATTTCGATGATGGTTCAGGTTTCAGGAGTCGCGATTTAGATCCAGGGGATGGTCGACACGGGGTGTTTGATATTTCTACTTATCAAAATTTTTCTGTAAGTAGTGATCTAAGTGGAAATGTAATCACCATAAATACGAACGAATTTCCTGACCTCCAGTTTACGCAATTTCGATTAGAAGCGGGGTGGGTGTTGAGGCCCAGTGGAGATCAGCCTCTCTCAATTAAAGTTTTAGGTGAAGTTTTTATAGATGGTGTGATTGATTGTTCTGGTGGTAATGGAGAAGAGGTAAGTCTGAACACGCTTCAAGTTAACAAAGGTGGAACAGGTGTTTGTGGTGGAGGACGTGGTGGAGATGGAGGGAGTGAAGTGTTGGCTCCTACTTCAGGCCTAACAGGTGGGCAAAATGTTTCAGGAGGATCCGCAGGTCCAAGCACAAACCCAAATCTTGGACAAGGTGGTGGCGGCGGCGGAGCTTATGGAGATGTTGGAGGAGGGGTTTCGCCTAAAGATGGAGACGACTCGGTTGGTGGAACAGGGGGATTGGCGGGAACTCAATATACCGACGACGCTTTTGATGTTTTAGGTGGAGGTTCTGGTGGTGGAGGTGGTAGTGCTCATATCTCTCTAGGGCTTGGGAACTCTAGTGGTGGAGGTGGGGGTGCTGGGGGAGGAGTAGTAATCTTAGTGGCTTTAGGAAATATAACTATTGGAGCTTCTGGTGCCGTACTGGCTAATGGAGGAAGTGGTGGCGGCAGTGCGGGTGCGGCTCGAGCTGGAGGCGGTGGCGGTGGAGGTGGTGGAAGTATTACCATGTTTTCCGCTGGTGATTTTATTAACAATGGTACAGTCGAGGCTTTACCTGGTTTAGGTGGAGTGACTGTGGCCGCCAATAGCGGCGATGGTGGCGATGGTGGGAATGGAAGAACGTGGTTATCAGATAATAATATTGTTGTCACAGGAGGGGGGAGTATTAGCCCTCTTAGTTTTTTGTTGGTAGCTGGAGTTGTTCGCCACAAATTGGGAAGTTTTTATTCGATCTCGAAAACTTACGATCTCTATAACTCTTATCCGTCATTTACAAGTGCAGAAATCAGTGCTGATCTAGTTGGTGGCAGTGAAGCCTTCTTAGAGTTATCCTTTGGTGGAACCCCCAATTTTGTACCGTCTGAATGGTTCAGCTTAAATTCTGTAGAATTAAGTGGTCAGAGGTATTTTCGATTTAGGGTGGGACTTAATAATCAATCCAGTTTTCCTTCGTCACAAGTTAATTCTGTAAAGTTTGATTATGATCCGTATAAACAAAATGAGTTTAAGTTTGCAGGTGGTTGTGGGCGGGTGGGATATCATGACCTTTCAGTAGGAAATAGGGCAATAGTTATAGTGTTGTTACTTTTCCCACTGCTAGGTTTGTTATATCTGGCTTATAATAGATAAACTGTTCTTGCAAAAGAAAGGAGAGTTACCATTGAATCCCTAGGTGCAGGCCTGTGGTTTCGGCCTGACTTTTTAGTTTTTCCCCCTCCATTAGGTCTAAATAATAATGCCCCCCCGCAAACACTCCCCATCTATTGAGAGTTTCAGAGGACTGAACCTTTATAAAAGTTGAGTAATGAGTAAGCTGGTTGTTGTTAGTTGCAATCTTGAAATTGAATTGAGTTTCCCAATTTTTTTGTCTGAATAGAATTCTGTAGGCAAGTCCATAGAAATGAGTAGGGTTTAATTTAAGTTGTTCAAAACTTTTTCTTTCAAGGAGGTGTTCGCGGTCTGCAATTAAGCCAAAAGAATGAATGGAAGAAATTCTATAGAGCCATGAAAGCTGAAAATTTGTGTAGGATAGATTTTCTTGGAAGGGTTGTTCCATAGTGTTCGATTTTAAATGATGAATGAAGATATCTGCATTTAAAATGAGTTTTTCCATCCTGATGTTGGCATTTAAGTAGGGAAGTGAGGAGTTCTTTTGATGAACTTCGAAGTCTGGTTTGTTTAGAAATTTTCTTTTGTAAATATTGTATCCGAACGATGTAGAGAACAAATAAATTGGTTCTAAAATGGAGTGTTTGCTGAGGAATATAGGTTTTGGCTCTATTGGGAGTGTTTTGGTTCGATCAATAGATTCAATGTGGGAATTTATTTCCGGAAAGTTCTGCATTCTTTCATTTGAGACCTTTGAATTCGAATTAGACTTTTGTATCAGTTTTGGTTGCGCGGTCGGATCTTGCTTAGTTATTTTATTAATATCAATGACTTGTGGAGGGGAAAATAAACCTAATTTTCCGCCTGACGAACCTGCTGCCACTCTAAGATAATAAATTGCGTGTTGAAAGCTCTCCAGCCATTTAAAGCTATTAGTTTCGACTTTTTTTATAATTTCTGGATTAATAAAATTGGGTTCAGAAGAAATTTCAATGATATAAAAATCGGCTCCAGGAATATCTTCCCACTCCAGAATTAATTCTTTCAAGGAGTTCATCTTATCACTTTTAGCATAAGCCTGTGGAATAAAAATTTGAAATATCCGGTTAATTAAAGTTATGTTTTCTTTTCTGCTATTGTCAGAGTGGTCTGAGCTCTCTGGATTGTCTGTGTTTGGATTGTCTGTGTTTGGATTTTTAGCTTCAGATTTTTCTGGAGAGTCTGAAGCGGGTTGGCGAACTTCTATTTTTTTAATTTTGGGGGCCGAGAAAGGAGAGTCGGTTGTAAATAATTCGTACACGAAAGATTCAGGTATTACATAGCCATCGCGATCAAGAGATCGAATTCTCCAAAATAAGTGTTCAGATTTATTTAAGAGGACAGAAGAAAAATGAGTTGAACTTGTTGTTTGAATAAACAAGTTAGAAAAGTGAATGTCTGGAGATATCTCTAATAAAAATTGATTAGAATTCATTAAAGGACTCCAAAAGAAATTTGGTTTAGAGTTAGTTATAATTCTTTCTCTTGGAAGTGGTGAGTAATAATAGACTAAAGGAGCTTTAAGTAGTTCTAGAGTTTTTTGTTCGGACATTTCTTGTTGACTGTTTATCAGTCTAAATGAGTATGTGCCTGGGTTAAGTCTGATTTTGTGTTGAGCATTTCCACCAGCGATAGGTATAATCTCTTTTTTGTTTTGGTTGTAGATTTCAACTTGCGTAACTTCGCCTTGCCACGATAGCTGGTACTCAAATGGAAACTGATGAGAGTAAACTCTGTCTTTGATTTTATCCCACTTCATTTGCGAAGAAATGCTCTGGACTCTTTTAACTTCCGTAGATGTTGTTGTAATAACTGACTGGGTGTTAATAATTTTTTTTAAGGACGTATTTTTATTTGAAATCTCTAAGCGCCCACGGTTGACTTCAATTTCCAATTGGTTGTTTTCGAGAGATTTAATGCTCAAATCAGTTCCTGGTTCAGCGGCGATAGTCCAATCGTCAGTTCCTAATTTTAAGTTCTTTTGACGAATCTTTGATTCAAGAAAACCTTTGTTGAAGTGCATTTTTGACGTTTCGCTTTTGTCTTCAATGGGCTCAATAACTATTAAAGTATTTTCGTGGAGAGTAATTTGAACATCATTGATCAGCTCAATTTTTGCTGAACTACCTTTTAAGGTAAGGAGTGAGTCATAGGCTAAAAGATTTTCATTGTTGTGTGAGTTTTGCCAGGCAATAGAGTCTTGATTTTTTTTTCTGACTTTTTCTTTTACGTGAATAACCCTTCCCAGTGCTGGTTTTGTATTTTTCTCTTTTGAGTGAGTGTGACTTAACCAGCTGGGGTCTCCAGCTAGGATTGTAATTTCTAAAATTAGTAGAGCAAGGGCTCCAAAAATCAAATGGCGGTCCACAAGAGCTTTTCGACAGATTTGTCCGAGAAATCAATATGCCTATAGGAGAGGCTGGCTGCGTACATAGACCTATGGCTAGCTCCATATATTTAATCAAGGTTTTAGGCGAAAAATCCGTAGTAGAGTGTGTATGTTTGATGACGATAGAAAAAGAATTTTGATTGTAGAAGATGATGCCAACACTCTGGCTGTTCTCAAAGAGGCTCTCGTGGATTGTGGGTATCTTACAGCTGTTGCTCATACGGGGGTAGAGGCCTTGAATTCTATTAATCTTTTTAAACCCCATTTAATTTTAACAGATCATAATATGCCCGATATGACGGGGTTAGAAATGTTAAAAAAATTGAGATCAAAAGAAAACTATGTGACAGTGATTTTTGTTACAGCGAGATCAGATGGTGATTTCGCGGCCAAGGCTTTGCGTCTTGGTGCTGATGACTATGTTAGAAAGCCATTTATGTTAGATGAGCTTATCGCCAGAATAGAAGTCAGTTTGCGAAATAATGAACTTCATAGAGAGTTGTTTGTTGCAAATGTTAAATTGCAAGAGATGATAGAAAAAGATTACTTAACAGGTCTCTACAATATGAGATCTATGTATGAAAGAATAGACTATGAGTTGAAGAGGGCGCGTCGATTCAAGCGAAATGTTTCTTGTATAATGGTAGATATGGATCACTTTAAAAGAGTTAATGATGACCACGATCACTTATTTGGTAGTTTTGTTTTAAAAGAAGTGGGTTCTATTATTCAAGGAAATTTGAGGGAAATTGACTTTGCTGCAAGATATGGCGGTGATGAGTTCTTAGTAGTTATAACTGAAACTGATGAGGGTGGGACGGGTACTGTTTGCAATAGATTGAGAGAAAAAATTGAGGCCCATGTATTTGAGTCAGGCTCAGATAAAATTCAACTCACCGTAAGTGTAGGGTTTTCAATTTTTGATCCTGAAGATGTCTCTACTGATGCGAGAAGTTTAGTCAGGCAAGCCGACCATGCTTTGTACATATCTAAGGAACAAGGCAGAAATAAAGTCACAAAGTACTCAGCTTAAACCTGATGTTCTAATAGATCCTAGTATTTAAAAAGGCTTGCAGCCCATGTGAATCCCGCGCCAAATGCTAAAAACAACACTTTGTCTCCTCGTTTGATTTTGTTTTCTAGTAGAGCTTCGTGAAAGGTTATGGGTATGGTTGCCATCGTTGTATTGCCATATTTTTGGAGAGTGTTGTGAGTTTTTTCTGGGGGAAGACCTAGGTTATCCATAACCATTTGGTTAATTCGAGCATTAGCTTGGTGAGCAATAACGAAGTCGATTTCCTCTTTTTTAACTTTAGCTTTCTCGCAAACCTCAAGCGCAACTTCTGTCATTCGGGTCACAGCATTTTTAAAAACTTGTCGGCCTTCCATAAATGG
>CAZCYD010000021.1:0-41805 GCA_964502735.1 uncultured Pseudobdellovibrionaceae bacterium | reverse complement strand
CTTCTGTCATTCGGGTCACAGCATTTTTAAAAACTTGTCGGCCTTCCATAAATGGATAAATGTCGCCATCTTGTGTGATCGAAGTGGAAACTCTGGGGGAGTCGTTTGAACTCGGCTTTTTAAGACAAAGGAACTTGGCACCTTTGCCCTCGCTATGGAGGACGGTTGACATAAATTGTGACTCTTCTGAGTTTGAAGATTCTAGTATCATGGCACCAGCTCCGTCTCCGAAAAGAACACTGACATCTCGGCCTTGTGTAGTCAGGTTTAAACTCGTGGAGTGAATTTCTGAGCCCACGAGAAGAACTCGACGATAAGTTTGAGTTTTTATCCACGCATTGGCAATGCTTAATCCATAGATAAAGCCGGAGCATTGGTTACGTATATCGAGTGCGGGTACATTCTTGTTAAACCCCAAGCTCTCTTGCAGCAAGACTCCTGTTCCTGGAAATATATAATCTGTTACCAGAGCGCCAAAAATAATGGCGTCAATATCATGGGGTTGGAGTTGTGCTCGGCCTAGGGCTTGAAGGCAGGCCTGAGTAGCCATAGATAAGGTTGTGTCACTGCCGGGTTGGATCCAACGTCGTTCGGATATGCCAGACCTTTGCTGTATCCACTCATCACTTGTGTCCATGAGTTTTTCTAAATCAAAATTGGTTACAGTTCTCTCAGGTACATACATACCTGTAGAAGCAACTCTTGTATTTACAAGCATATGGCACCCCTCCTCTCTTGTTTGAATTTGTTAAGCTCTGTTGTTAAGCGCTCAGATTTTCAATAGCACCTTGAGGTAAAAAGTCCAGCTTGTATAGGATTGGCATTAATTGATCTGGAGTGTCAAACGATAGAGATTGGATTTGAAATGAGTCGGACTAAATGAATCTATTGAATTGCGTGACTAAAGTTGGGAAGTGGTCGAGTTATTGAGAAATATCGACGCTAAACTCTGTATACATTCATCTTTTAAGTTAAACTGTATAATATGAAAAATTTAGAGTTTATTTATGACGTTCCCCTAACAATAAGAGTTATATACTCAGAAAAGAAAATGCCCATTCGCGATTATCTTGAACTTAAAGAAGGTCAAGCCATTACACTTGACAAACTGGCCGGAGAGCCCCTTGATTTTTTTGTTAATGATAGGTTGTTGGCAAGGGGAGAAATCGTTGTAAATAACGAAAAATACGCTATCCGTCTTACTGAAATTATTGGAAAAGACAATAAGAAGCCGGCTCTTAGTGAATTAATTGATCAAATGGAGACAGAAGAGGGAAAGCTGTCAGCTTCACCATCATCGCAGACAGAAGAGGGGCGAAGCAGCCGCATAGGCTAGCACGGACGAGTTAACACAGACCTGCTGCCGCAGCTGAGTTGGCGAGATAGTCCAATGCAGATGAATTGGCAGACATGACGTTTAAGCGACCGATAGATTTTGTTGTTTTGTAGTTTTATTTCGTGCCAAGCAGTACATTATGAGGAGAATGGGTAATACCTGCAAGCGAAACCTAAAGGCTGTGCCCAAGTTTTGGTAGGATATGAATCCGTAAAAGACCGACCATAAAATTAGGAATCCAAGGAAAAAAATGGCGATAGGATAATTTCTTATAATTCTTTTGATGTTAATCAGTGTATATAGGAATAGACCAAGAACAAAAATATTCTCCAAGCCAGCCAGAATTCCAAATATATTGTTGATCTCTCCTGGCAGTGGCCTAAATAAAGCTGTGAAGGCTCCCACGGGTAAAAACATAAAAAGATCTCGGGTGCTGTAAAATGTTGGTGGGGCTTGTCCTGAGGTTCCATGTTCCGCCCACGATCGAGAAAAATAGTTGATGCGATGAATGAACTCATTAATTGAATAGATGTTCAAATAATCAAACATCCAGTTGAGGGCAAAAAAAGCAAATAGCGATAGTAAGGAGAATAATAATAGTCTTTGAGATAATGGTTTGTGACTGGAAAGAACAGAATAGCTAGAAAAGGCAATGATCAACAATGGAACAACCCAAAACCTGACAAGGGCCAGAAGGACTAGGCTTGTCAGTATGAAGGTAAATCCTGATTTCCATTCTTTTTTGTCAACGTAAACGACCCCCAGAGTGAATAGTGAAATGCCTAAAAAAGTGAGCGGATCCTTTCCTAGTATAGAGGTCCAGAAAATTACTGATGGAAATAGGGCCAAAAAAATAAAGAAGGAGTTGTCAGACTCGGGTTTTATTTTTTTAAACGCTAGAAAAAAAATATAAACTGCAAATAAACCGGCAAAAGCCCACAGGACTTTCAGTGCATGATAAGAGTTTGTAAAAGGAAGATAGTTATTGACTGTCGCGCCCAGCCAGCTGACAAATAGGGTTCCGTCAAAGAACGAAAAGGAATGCATTTGGTAGGGGTCCACCGATTCCTTATAGTAAGTGTAGGCATCTAATATATAATGCTGTTCGTAGACTAACATTAACCCCATTGTTACAAAGATTTTAAGTATCCAAATTGTCGACAAAATCTTTTTGTGAGGACTTGGTATAGGTATAAATTGAATGGCGACCAAAAGGGCCAATGACCAAATTAAACCTTTGAGGTAATCAATGCTAACATTAGGGCTGGGGATTCTGACGCCGAACACTTCCATGTGAGTGACTAAGAGCACTCCCGAGATTGTTGTGAGCGCAGCAATAAAAATGTAAATTAGATAGCGCCAGAGGCCTAAAGTTTTTCGAAAGTCCATAGTTTATCTGTTTAGTATAAGGTACGGGATATTGCGGGTCATCCTTAAGCAGGGTCGCTACAGCCCTTAGACCAGACCTCGTAAGGTGGGTTTTAAATATAATTTAGCTTTTCTCGGTTTTTAAATATAATTTAAAAATGAAAATTTTGAGTTGGAATAGGGGGTTTCGATGGCCCCACCACATGTTGGTAATTTTTATTTTTGTTAAGTAGGGATCAAAATGTACACTGTGTGGAGCCTGCAGTACTCGCCCTCGTTTTAATAGGAGTTTTAACCATGAGGTCACTGCGACTGAAGCGCAGGCATAAACTCCCATGGGTAAAGAAGGGGCTTTTTTATTTTCGAAACTGACTTTCCCCTTGTTTTGGAAGTATGCCGTATGCTGCAAACTGGGGGCTAGACCTATAAGAAAACGAAATGATTTTTCAACGGGATCCTCAACTTTGTGTAAGCCAAAATAATCATCGAAACTCATGGAGTCTTTAGTGAAAACTAAAGATGACGTGCCTGTTCCTATGGGTGCCGCCGTAATAGAGGGCTTGTTAAGCTCTCTCATTTTTTGAAATATAGCCCGACGGAGTTCTAAAACAAAAAAATCTAAGGCGTCAAAGTAAACATCTATTTTTTTACAAAACTCTTCAACTTGACTCTCTTTAAGTGGACCAGGGAGAATGTGCACAACGGCTGATGGGTTTATGTCTTGAATGAGGTTTTTAATGACTTCGGCTTTGTTTTTTCCATAATTTGATGATTTACACTCATTTTGCCGGTTTGTATTCTCAATTTCAAAACTGTCTGGATCGCAGATGGTGAAATTGCCAACTCCTAAACGGGCTAGAGCTTCGGCATATTGTCCGCCCACCCCTCCGAGGCCAATAATTCCAACATGGGACTGAAAAATTAATTTTTGCTCAGAAGTTGTGATCCAACCAATATTTCTTGAAAAAGCTAAGTCTTTGTCAAAATCACTCTTGTTTTTAGGCTCTGATAAAGAAGGATCTTTTGAAGCTAAAGGGCTTACATTGTGCATAGACTAATTGTAGCTGAGTCTGAGTGGATAAAAGAAGAATAAAGTGTCAATTTTCTATATATGAGATGAGCGTCTCATATGTAGAAACATTTAGAAGAAAAATTAGAGCTTAGGAGTATTAGAGAAATATTCTGAGTCTAGGCTGTGTATCAAAATAGTGCGAACATGATCTTTAGGTCCTGTGTCTTGCTTGAGAATTTCACCAAGAGTGTTGTGAAACTGGATAATAGCTTGAGCAACCTTTCTTGAAGCTTCCGAAGAGAGGGGATAAACTCGAGTGGATGAAAGAGAGGGTCTGTCAAAATTGGGAGCCAATGGCTTTAGTGGGTCAAAAGCTTCTGCTGTTTTATTGGTGATATAGTGAGTGATTTTTCTAAAGCTAGGATTTCTTAGAAAACTCAGATCTCTTAGACAGCTGGTATATTTCTTGTTTGTAGCTTGAAAGATAATGCCTGTTTTGTTTAAAGTCTCTAAAGAAGAACAAACCTGATCATTTTGCAACCCGGTTTTTTGGGCTATCCAGCTGTTAGAGTGTGCGGGCAGATCCTTGTACCCATCTAAGTGTAAAGCCGCATTTACCAATAAGGTCCAGGGTTGAGAGAGTATCCCTTGGCAAGTCTGATTGGCATAGCTTATGCGGCTTTGCAGCGACGGGAGTTCTCTTAAGTCCGCAAAGTGACTTATCCAACTGAGAAACACGAGGGGTTTTTTGTCCATTAGGCTTAAAACATCTTGGAAGTCAGTTTTTACCTGATTGTGCAAGAGCCGAATTAAACTTGAACGACTCTTGTTAAAGTGATTGAGAAGGTCCTCAATTTCGTAAGCGCCAAGGAATAGGCGGAGGGTCTCCAAAATAGGCGCTTTTTCAATATCGTAATCTGAGTTAATAAGTAGGGTCTCTCTCAGGTGACTTTGCCAGGGGATTGATTTTAAATCGCAAAGACGAATGAAGTCCTGCCAATAAAAGAGGGTGTGTCCCGACTCCCACTTTCCGACTTGGTTAAATTGGTAGCCCATCTTTAAGCTCAGTTGAGTTTGAGAGTCCTTTCCTCGAAGCCACACCAGTAAGTCGCGCATGAGGGGGAAGTAATTACTTTCTTGTGAATTTATTGGTACTTCTAGTTTGTCCACATGGAAATTTATACATTAATAATAAAAAAGGGTTGTAACTCTTTTCTTGAATTGCGCCTTGCATCCAAGATGGAAGACTGATAATTTCTGTGGCTTGGCGGCAGAGTGGATGGCAAAAGGTTGGGTGATTTTTGAAGAGTGTGTTGGTTTTCTTTTTGTTGATATTATTAACTTTCAATGTGACGGCTGAAGATATTCCATTTCTTGAGGAGGGAAGAACCGCTTCCAGTGTTGTTTTCCAGGGGTGGTCAAGCCTTGAGTTTTATCGCTATCGACCTGATGAGATGTTTCTAGTTGGGATGTTGGATTTTACAATCACACAATCTTTTGGTACTAACCAGACTTACTCAATAAACCTTGAAAAGGGGAGGTTTCAGTACGTTCTCTATTCTTCAGAATACTTTGGTATGATTGTTGAAGCTCCCGTGGGTTTAGGTTTGGCAAAAGATGGCGTTTGCTATTTGTATCTTCAGTACAACATGACCAGCAAAGTGTGGAGTTTAAATCACTACTATTGTTATAAAGATCAACCATAAACTGTGTGAAGTTTATAGGAGTAATTTCTTGTGAGTATTGCTATTGAGGCGAATTTTGATGGATTGATAGGGCCCACTCATAACTATGCAGGACTCTCCCTGGGTAACGTGGCCTCAATGGGAAATAAAAAGCAAATTTCAAGTCCTAAACAGGCGGCATTACAAGGGTTGTTAAAGATGAAGTCTCTAATGGATATGGGATTCGTCCAGGGGGTTTTGGCTCCTCAGCATCGACCAGACTTGAGCACAATTAGAGATCTGGGCTTTAATGGCCAAAGTGATTCTGAAGTTTTACAGGATATTTCTAAGAAGGCACCAAACCTTCTGGCTACACTGTGTTCGGCTTCAAGTATGTGGGCTGCAAATTCAGCCACGGTTTCGCCGTCCTCTGATACGGAAGATAAAAAGGTACACATAACTCCAGCTAACTTGGTAAATAAGTTTCACCGTTTTATTGAAGCTCCAACAACAAGTCGAATTCTGCGGGCGACTTTTCGCGAAGACAGGTATTTTATTCATCATAAACCTCTGCCGGCTCATGAAGTTTTCGGTGACGAAGGAGCTGCTAACCATACTCGTTTCTGTAGAGAGTATGGAGATGAGGGTTTGGAGCTATTTGTTTATGGACGTCATGCTGATGCAGATAAGGGAGTTGGCCCTAAAAGATTCCCTGCGCGCCAAACTCGTGAAGCTTCAGAGGCCATTGCAAGACTGCACAAATTAGATCCTTCTCGAACCGTTTTGGCTCAGCAAAATCCTGAAGTCATTGATAGGGGTGTGTTTCATAATGACGTCATAGCCGTGGGAAATAGAAACTGTTTATTCTATCACGAGCATGCTTTTCTTGATAAAGAAGGTTTGCTTCAGGAGTTGCAAAAAAAGTTTTTGCCTTTCGGAGAGTTGGTATTTATCGAGGTTCCAGAAAAAGATGTTTCCATTGAGGAAGCTGTGAACTCTTACTTGTTTAACAGTCAGCTTTTATCTACAAAAGACAAAATGATTTTATTGGTTCCAGAGGAGTCTAGATCTGAAGTTAGAGTGTGGGAGTTTTTGCAGGGGTTGATATCTAAGAGTGATCAGCCAATTAGGGAAGTCTTGGTTAAGGATGTAAAGCAAAGTATGAGAAATGGTGGAGGGCCAGCTTGTCTTCGATTAAGGGTGGTGCTGACATCTGAAGAGTTAGCGGGGGTTAATCCGAATACAATTTTGACACCAAAATTGTATGAAACTCTCGTTGCATGGGTGGGCAAACACTACCGAGACGAATTGAGCGAAGGAGATCTTGCCGACCCTCAGCTGTTACTAGAATCTCAAGTTGCATTAGATGAGCTTACGCAGATTCTTTCTCTTGGAAGTGTTTATCCCTTTCAACGGTCTTTTACCTGAAATTGTTATCAGCTAAAATTGTTCCCCGAACTTGTTGTCAGAGTTTGTTGTCAGAGAAGGATGTGGGGGTGTGCCCATAACCCACTGGTCAGTTTTGGAAATATGAGTTCTACTCTCAAGCTCAGGGGTGGCCGCATCCCGTCTCCTGCAAGCTGTCATCTTTCGATGCCATCTTGCAAGATACGCTATGCGCACTCTGAAACTTGAGAGTAGAACTCATATTTCCAAAACTGACCAGTGGGTTATGGGCAGGACTAAAGTCGTTAATGCAGCAGGTAAAAGCTGGGTGGTAAATAAGTTTCTAGGGGAGTCAATCAAGTCATTGTAGAATGGCATCTATGAAAATCGACAAAGTCAAACTTCTAGAATCAGTAATTAAAACCTTAAGTGATAAACATGATATTTTGGTTCAAGCGGCTCTGGATGCCAAAGAAGCAGCCACTCATGACGAATCAAAGCCTGAAGATGAATACGACACTCGGGGGCTCGAAGCCTCTTACCTTGCTGGTGCGCAGGCCAAGAGGGTCAATGAGCTGAAGGAAGAAATCTATATTTTAAGTAAGGTCGATGCCTCGCAAGTGTCCAATAAGGTAGAAATGGGTTCAGTAGTTAAAGTTCTCGTTGAGGGCGATGATGAGAGGAACTTTTTTGTCTTACCCGCAGCAGCTGGTGAAAAGTTGAGTCAGGAGGGGTATGAATTTTTGGTAGTTACTCCCAATTCACCTGTAGGGAGAAATTTGATGGGAAAAAAAGTGGGTGAGGACTTCGATCTCTCGGTTAACAATCAAACACAAATTTATGAGGTTTTGGAGGTTTTTTAGTCTTCAGTGAATCTCTCAGGCAAAGGAGTGCTTAATGAGCGTAATGGGGTATTTTTTTTCTAGTTTGGTAGGATTTTTGTTTCTCTTGCAGCAAAATAGTGAAGTTTTATGTGAGGGGTTTTGGCCAGAAAATGATCTCAACATACCGGCGTCGGAAGTCTCCATCATGGCTTTAAATCAACAACAGTTCAACAATGTGCTAGATAGGGTAGAGTCTTTTTATCAGAATGAGATTTCTAATTTGGGAGGGCGGCTGGAAGTTAAAAGGCTCTGGGACAATGGAACTGTTAACGCCTCTGCCATGAGGGTTGGCAGACGCTACATTATCAATATGTATGGTGGGATGGCTAGATTTCATGGAATTTCTGAAGAGGCCTTTGCGTTGGTAGCTTGTCACGAAATAGGTCATCATATTGCTGGTGCGCCTAAAATAAATAGATGGATGAGCACTTGGGCTTCCAATGAAGGTCAGTCTGATTACTATGCTGGTCTCAAGTGCTTTCGTCATATATATCAGCCGCACGAAAATCTGGACTGGTTAGCAGAAGCTGAGGTTCCTGAGATTGTTTGGAATAAGTGTTCTTATGTTTGGACACAAGATGAAGACCGCGCGGCTTGTGCTAGATTTGCTTTGGCTGGAGAAAATATTGCTCAACTGTTTAGGGAGTTGAAATTTCCCAATACGAATCTCAATTTTGAGTCTCCTGACCCCAGTATTGTAATTGAGACCGATGACGGTCATCCCAAACCGCAGTGTCGTTTAGATACGTATTTTTCAGCTGCTCTTTGCGATAAGGACGTTGAAGCTCCTTTGAGTGATGATAATCCTGAAATTGGGACCTGTGTGCGAAGTCAGGGGTATCAAACAGGAGTGCGCCCCTTGTGTTGGTACAAGCCGAGGACATAATTAGAGAGTTAATTAATTTTTTACAGTTGTATTCAATATCATATGCATATAAAGTTTTAGATAACATTGTGAATGCAGCTTATGACAAAAAAAGTTTTCTCAATAAAATATAAACTCGTACTTCTATTGCTGTTCGTTTCTTTAGGTGGCCTTTTCTTTTATGGCGTGATGTCTCTTAATATTTTTATTAAAGATAAAAAAACCTATATTTACGATACGGCAGAGATTGTGGCCAAAACGCTGGCTAATCAGGTGAGAGTGGAGCTGGATGTTCAGCAAAAAATTCTAGATCCTATAGAGGCCTCTATAGATACAGCAAAGTTTCAGTTTACAGGGAATTCAAATGAACTTTTTAAGAGGCAAAAACGAGTTGAGCATGTTTTTATATATTTACCGACAACGGGAAGTGCATTTCAGCAAATGGACCACTTGTATCTACCTGACAGGGTGGTTAAGAAATTTTCACCTGGTGGTGAAGTTATTGAAGGTTTGTTGAGTCAAGCAATGGCAAAGGGTTTTGCCATTCAAGAAGTTAAATCTAACAAACGCTACTTTGCAGTGGTCAATAAGTACAGGGCTCCTGTAACTGATAGGGACTATTTAATATTATCTGTTTTTGGGTCTCCCTCGTTGTATGAGAGTTTTGCCACTCCCTCAGCCTATCGTCATTACCTATTGTCGAAGAATCAGTTTATGGCTATGGAGCCAAAGTATAAAACTAGAACTCAGGCGAGTTTACAGATTGCTTCGGCTGATTTTTTTCAACCCATTTATGACAGTCAATTTCCAACTGGCGTAGCAGAAATAGAGAATCATGCAAGAAAAACCATGCTGGTGTCATTTTCTCGTGTTGGTGTGTCTGATCTTATTGTTGCGGCTGTGGCTGATAAGGCTAAGTCAATGTATGTTATTGAAGAGATTAAATGGAAGTCCTTGTTTTTTTTCGCAACAACTCTGAGCTTAGCTCTTTTGATAGGGCTTGTGGCTTCTCATGGTCTAGTGAGTTCAGTAGCGGAGTTGCAAAGGGTTGTGACGGCCTATACCCGCTCGGATTACGCGGTCTTCTCAACAGTTAACTCCGACGATGAGTTGGGGTCTTTATCCGCCGACCTCAATAACTTGGGCAAAAAACTAAACTCCGGGCAGCCGTCGACAGGTGCCAGGCCCTGAGTTGTAATGCAAAACAGCATCTCGTCGACAGGTGCCAGGCCCTGAGTTGTAACACAAAACAGAACTCGATCGAATATGAAGGTGCTATACGTGCTCATGCTAACTGCAAAACAAGAATTGGAGTTTTTTGGGCATAGAGCTTAGGTCTTTGGTTAGATCCAGCACTTTCGGGCTGCTGCGTGGGGTCGCAAGTTAGGGCCTGGCACCCTCTCCTCTAGTTTAGGACTTCGACGGGGAGTTTTTTATCGACAGCTTTTTGAAAGTTTTCACTATTATTAATGAGTATTTCGAAGTTTCCAACCAAGTCTTCGCCGCCGTCCGAGAATTTCCAATTCACCTTTGCCTGGGTTCCAGACTCAACCTTCAAGTACATAAGCGGAACCATGTCGCGTGCAAAAACTTTTTTGATTTTGTTTTTTCCCTCCAAGGAGATTTCTAATTCGCATGCGCCTTTGCATTGGGCCTGTGGGTACACTAAGATTTTTCCTCCAGTCTTGTGAAGGAAAATATGGTTTTCCTGAGGGAATGGCGCAGATAGCGCTGCGTTCTGAGCGGCTTTACTGGTCTCTAGAGTGGCTTCACTAATTCCAGTGGTTTCACTGTTTTTATTTTGATCTGCGGTAGTTGTTTTTTTTGACGGCTGCGAGGTTGACCTCAGTGGTTTGAATCTTCCTCTTTTAGAAATGGAAGCTCTCTCTTTGTTGAGCTGAAATTTTTCACCCTTGTACTCGACCCCGAGATTTCCATCAAAACTACCGATCTCAACTTCGCCCCCCTCAGCATGAGCCACTGAAAATTGAGTGTCCTTTTCTCCGCTTAAAGTGATGACTTCATTCTGAGTCAGCACGTCTAGGACATCGCCTTCTTCAAATGACCCTGAAAAACTTCCTTTTTCAATTCTTAAGTCTGGCTGCCCATCAATCTGACGAATGGACAGAGTGCTCTCTTCACCAATCACTATTCTCGGTCCATTAATAAACTTAACGAGTATCTTTGAGCCCTTTCCTGAAAGCAAATTGTCGCCATTTGTAATCGGGTCGTTTTCTTTAAGTTGTTTGTACTCATGTCCATCAGGAGCCTTGATAAGACTATCATTAGAGGCGCTTTCTACGCGGGCGATAACTTGCTTGTCTTCTTTTAGTCTGAAAAGGTACTCATATCCAAATATTGCGGACGCAGACATTACGAAAATCGTGAGACTTATAAAAATAAGGAATTTCTCTGTTTTGGTCGCCTTCCTCTTGGTCATAATTTTATTTGTCACATTTTTTTCCGTCACATTTTTCTCGATGGCTTCATAACTTTTTACCCATAACGTACATGATACTTTTGTCGCCTTAAGGGATCAAGACTAAATCCAAATATAATTGATATAAGTCAACTAGACCTGCTTGCGAACTGCTGAGTGAAGTAATAAACTTAATAGGTCTAAGGTTAATAGGTTAGAGGTTAATAGGTTAGAGGTTAATAGGTTAATAGGTTGATAGTTTAATGGGTTGATAGGTCTAAGGCAAATTCAGTCAAGGACGGTTCTTGGGGGTCAAATGAATTTTAAATCTGTTGTTGCCTTTGTTATGGCAGGAATAGTTTTTGGTGTAGGAGTCTTTACAGCTACTAATAACCCTATGGCCTTTATAGACTATCATGCTGCTCTGATTGTTTTTGGTGGTACTATTGCGGTTGCTGCAATTTCTTTTCAAATTGATCGCATATTGGTAATGATAAAGGTTTTTTATAATCGGGTTGTTAAGGGCGATAAAATTAACTATGTATCGATTATAAAAGAACTTATGGCCATTGCTGAAGCCTATAGAACCAATGATCCTAAATTAAAAAATATCATCGAGAATTCTAACGATTTTTTTATTCGCGAAGCCATGGGAATATTGCAGGATGAATTCTTAAACGAAGAAGAGCTTGGTCATATTTTGGCTTTAAGAGCAAAAACAATCAGCTATCGATATCAAGAAGAAGCAAAAAAATTTAAGGCCTTAGGAAAGTTTCCTCCGGCCATGGGTTTAATGGGGGCTGTATTAGGAATGATCGCTCTATTGCAGACGCTTGGGCAACCAGGTTCAGAGGAAAATATTGGTCCGGCCATGTCTGTGGCACTTGTGGCGACACTTTATGGTATAGCCTTTGCCAACTTATTTATTTTGCCAGTGGCAGAGAATCTTATGGAAGGAGCCAGAGAGGTTATGGCAAAAAATTTTATTATTGTAGAGGGTGTAAAGCTTATAGCTCAGAAGAAAAATAAAATTTTAGTTGCTGAAGAGTTGAACTCTTACCTGTTGCCTAATGAGAGATTAAATTGGAAAGATCTTGAGGCTTAAAGCTGGGGAGCTTAGCTGATTGAGCCTTAGGGGACTACGTTTGAGAAGTTTGAGTTTCAGAAATTTAGGTTTTAGAGGAGTAGCATCATATGTCGAGTGATCAGGGAGTTGATCCTTCAGGAGGGCATGAAGAAGAGGAGCACGGGGATGATGAGATATGGCTAGTTTCTTACGCCGACATGATGACCCTGTTGTTTGGGTTCTTCGTATTGATGTATGTTTTTGCTTCGGCAAAGTCCGGAGAAGCTGAAAAGGTCAGAGAGGGCTTAGCCAAGTCATTTGGAGGCACCTATGTCCCTCCCTATGAGGAGCTCGCCGAGATATTGGCCCAGCAGGCTGAAGATCATCCCATTATGAATCTGGTAGAAGTTCAACAACCTAAAGATGGAATGGAAATTACATTTCGAAGTAATTTACTTTTTCCGAGTGGTAGCGCCGACTTGCGCCCAGATGTTAAACAAACTATGGTGATGATGGCCAGATTAATTTCTAAAAATGTGAGTGATGCAGAAATCTTTGTTGGGGGGCATACAGACGATGCTCCCATTAGTACATCTAAATTTCCTTCAAATTGGGAGTTGTCTGGAGCCAGAGCCTCTAGTGTGGTTAGGGAGTTTATTAACAGTGGTTATGATCCTAAAATGATGGTGGCCGTAGGTTATGCAGAAACACGTCCTGCTTATCCTAATCGGGACAAGGCGGGCATTCCCATAGTTGAGAATCGAGAAAAAAATAGAAGGGTGGTCATTAAGGTTGTGGCTCCGGGTATAGTTAAGCAGTCGGACGCGGTTAAAAAACCAGACGGTCGTTCATCTAGTCCAACAGGCGGAACCTCTAAAGGTGGTTCTTAAAATAACCTTTTAAAAACATAGTTTAAAAGCTTTCACTAGAGAGCGTCATTGCATGAATTAAAATGTCTATCTTGTGTCTAGTTGACTGAGTCCTTCAACCTTGGTCATGATGACATTTGTATCGTCCGTAGGTTAAATTGAATAGTTTTTTTGTTGATTGTAGAGTCCTCGTAGGCCTTTTTAGTTTGACGGTCAATTGAGCTGGGGCAACTGATCTGCGGTCAATTGAATTAGGGGAAATTGAAGAGGTTATTTAAGATTAAGATTAAGAAGTCGAATGTCCAGATTTTTTAAAATTTATAAATTTTTAATGGCGTCAATAATCTGTTCTTTGTTTATGGTGTCGGTGAACACTTGACCTCCAATTATTAAGGCAGGAGTGTTGGCAACTCCAATGTCTTTGGCAAATTTCATTTGATCTTGAACTTCATTTTTATAGGTTTGTGATAGGAAGCAGGTTTTGAAGTTCTCAAAATCAATTCCCGTAGACTTTGCCGTTTCGACGATAAGGGCTTCTGACAAAGGCTGTTTTATTCTAGATGTTTTATGAAAGAAGTCCCAGAATGCATCTTGATTTTGTAGATGAATACAATGTGAGGCCTCAGCGGCTAGCTTTGACTGCCAATCACTTTCAGAAAAAAAATGGACAAAACCCACTTTGATTTTATCTTTATACTTTTTTCTAAGCTCCGTTAGATCATCTGCCAATTGCTGGCAATTGTTACATTGCATTTTAGTAAAAGCCATTAATAAAGGACGCTTATCATTAGTTTTTGCTGGCTCTGTAAGTGCTTTCTTACTTGAGATGGGCAATTGGTACTGAGGAGGGTAAAAGAAAAGAGTTCCCGTTTCATTGGGGAATTTCTTTTTTAGATATTTTTCTATTTGTGAATTGCGATCCTTTTCCTCAATAATTGCAGCAATTTTTCTTTTTAGTTCCTGACTGTTTTTGCTGAAATCAAGACCTTTTTCTCTTGCAAAATTTTGTAAGTCAGAGTCCGTTATAGTTTTGCTCTCGGACAAAATCTTGTTCTGAATTAAGGATTGTATAGTTGTATTCTCAGACTTTGCGGCGTGAAGTAAAAGTTGTCTTACATACAGGTTGGTTAAAACCCTGAGGTTTTCGTAAAACTGCTGAGTTTTTATTTGAGAAAATTGCACCTGATTAAGAGAGAGCTCATCTCGAGAATAAGATTTTTCATCAATACTGAGAACTACATTTAAAGGACGTTCATTGGAAAATTCGAGCAGAAAGTCACTTTTGTCTTGGTCAAATTTAAAACCTTTTATGGGTTTTGGCATATACAGTGTAACTTTGGGTTTGCCATTTGTTTTGGGTAATTCTTTTACTTTGGCAGAGGCAATTTCGAGACTTTGAGAAAGTTCTCGTAAATGGAGGTCGCTAAGAACAGGGGAGTGGGAGATAAGGTCTTCGTAGGTGTAATCCTTATCCATAATTCTTGCAGCAACGCCTAGTTTTTCGATTTCTGATGCTTTGTATGCGACAGGTCCATATTGATAGGTTCCATATATTTTTGGACCGAGAACTTGAGGGCTTCTAAGCTTTACGATGGCAAACACGCCTAAAATAATAATAGTGGCAACTACAATAGTTTTTGTGAAGGTTTCATTGAAGCTCATAAGATCCTCTCCTGTATTTTCCATATTTTAGGTTATAAGTATCAGTGGTTCAAGTTGCATCTTTGCGTTGAGATTCTCAGCCTGATGAGCTGGACTATAGAATAGAATTTTAATTAAAACTCGTCAGTATTTTAACTGTGAAGCTCATCATCCGAAATAGTGGATGATGAAATATTTGAATGCAAAGTTGCAAATAATATTTTTAGCATTGTCAATGCTATCTGCGGCCTGCTCCACTATGACATTGACCGTGAATTCCGTTCCAGAAAAGGCAAAGGTATTGGTGAGGCCTGTCGGGGGGGGCGAATTGACGGAAGTTGGTGTTACGCCGGCTGTTGTTGGCGCTGACAAGCTGAAGGCTGCAGGTGCGAATTCAGGCCCAGTGATATTAGAAATACATAAAGATGAGTTTATAGTTGAAAGAGTTTTAATTACAGAGACATCTGCTGCAGATATGAAGCTGGACTTTGCTCTGAGGCTTTTGGATGATGAAAAAGGTCATGGACCTGGCAAAGGACTCGAAGATGCGCAAAGTTTGAATCAAGCCATTGATCGATTGTTTGAAGTTAGAAAGTTTATTTCTCTGGAGAGTTACTCTCAGGCTCTTGGCCATCTAAAACTCATAGAAGAAAGATGGCCCTACCTATCAGCAACCTATGAAATGAAAGCCGGGATACTTTTTTTACAAAAAAAGTATCGTGATGCCCTAGCGGCTTATGCGTTGGCTCTTAAATACAATCCTACAAATGTTTCGGCAGCTCAAATGCAAGAAAGTTTAGAAAAACAATTAGGCATAGATGGGAAAGCCTTAGCCAAAGAGTATGAGATGAGTCGGCTCCCAGCAGGAAAAATTGAACCTAAGAGTAAGCCTGGGTCTGCAAAAACAGGATCCACAAATAATAGAAAGCCAAACAAGAATGTAAGACCACGACGTCCGGCTAACAAGAGGAATCCGTGATAAAACAGATGGTTTCAGCTATTATTACTTGTTCACTTTTGGTATTTCTAATGCCGATAAGCTCTCTAGCGGAAGAAGGTGGTGGCTATACTCTTCCTGTTGAATGGCAAAAGGTTGAGTTGCAAAAGCAAATAGAAGATCGCCTAAATAAAAATATACAGTCATTTGCAAGAAGTGGAAAGTATTTGGTGACTGTAGATATCACTCTGAGTGAAGTGAAAGCCTTTGGAGTCGGAGGGGGTGGGACTCAAAAGCCTGGATCCAAGGGGGCTGCGGATACCAATCAGCAGGCTTTTCCTTTATCTAAATTAGGTCTAAATAAAGACAGTTCGGCCTACAAGAGAGCTATTTCAACAGGTGTCAGTAGCATTTTTACGCAGATTAATACTGTAAATGTTTTGGTTTTGTTGGATCCTAGTGTCGAAAGAAGTCAAGAGGGGCAGATTAGAGAAATCGTAAACCAAGTGGTGCGGTCTTACACTGGGAAAATGCCAGGTCTAAGAGTAACTCGAACCAAAATGCTAGAGGTTGAAGCTGAGACGGCAGAAAGCAAAATGGAATTAGCCAAAATGAATGTTGAAGGCATGAAATCCGTAGCTGAATCCATTGCTAAGAGTAATGAGAAAATTGCAGAAGCTATTGCCGCTACCCAAGGAGTAAAGCTTTCCCAAGAAGAAGATGAGAAAAAAAATCCTGAGAAGGAAAGCACAGGGAAAAGTCTGCCAAGCTCATGGCAAGAGTGGGTTATAGATCTAAAAATCCCAATTGGAATTGTAGTGGCCACACTGCTTCTTGTTATTGCCATAAGTGGGTTTAAGCAGTTTGAGAGTCAAAAAGTGGCTCTAATGGCTGCAGCTAATGCCCAACAGGCCCAAGCTGCTGCAGCGACTAAGGATGAAAGTGAAAAAAGATCTGAAGAAAAAATGGCTGAGGAAGTTTCGGCGGCTGTTGATGGCAACATGGTTTTGTCAAATGCTCCAGGTGGTGATAATGGATTTGAACAATTTAAAAGAATGGCTGAGCAGTATGCCGAAACGGCCACATATTTAATTAAAGTATGGCTGAATATGAACACTCAAGAATCTAACGAGGCACTTGCTGTTTTGCCTAAGATGATTCCCGTAGAAGTTTTAATGCCAGTTTTTGGTGCTCTTGAGGACGAGTTTAAATCTAGGTTGAAAAAAGCCACTTCGTTGGGCGTGGACAATAATATGATTAAAAGAGCCGACGCTTTTATTATTGAGCAGATGGTAGATACTTTTTTGGTTAATACTATAGTGTTGCCAGATGAACTTAAAGTTTTACTTTCAGAAATGACAATGGATGAGTGTGTTGAGTGTTATAGACAGGATTCCTCGTTTGGATCTGCCTTCATGAATGTGTTGCAGACTTCACAGTTGGGTCGGTTTTTTTCTCTTTTATCAGAGCCTGAAGTCGTGAGTTTGTTCCAAGAGGGTTTGAATTTTGGACCTGAGAATGTAAGATATATGGAAGAGAATTTGCCCAAAATGTTGGAGCAAATTAGAATGGGAAAACAAAGAGTGCGGGTGCCATTGTTAGATAAAGCCATTGATCTTATAAGACAATTAGGAGCTGAAAAGGAGTCCCAGGTGTTTGATATGCTTATTGCATCTGGCAATCATGATCAAGTTTTAGAGGCGACTAAAAAATACTTTCCAGCCCAATTAGTTATGAAATTGCCGAGTGATCGATTGAGGACCTTATTAAATCGACTATCTCCCCGAGAAAGGGCCATGTTAATTTATTCTCGCTCCACTGATGAACAGGAGTTGTTTTATCAGGCGGTGGGAGATACAGGGCGACTGAGAGAGATTGTAGACGCTGAAATCAAAGAAATCGAAAAAGATGAAAGAATGAAAGCGCAGATTTTAAAAGATCAATCTAAGATTTGGAATAGGTTTATTTCCACCTCTAGGGAGACAATAAGAAAGGATTCTTATGTTGGAGATTCTGCTGAAGCAGTTCTCGAACAGTGGCTAAAGGATAAGGGCGTAAGTTACTCGGAGGATCAAGGTGAGTCGGCAGCCGCTTAATTGGATAAAAATCAATTTAATCCACTTGTTTTTGTTCATTGGTAAGATTTTAGTGGAGGGAGTGTGTGGTGGTGGTTTGAAGTTCAGCCTGTTTTCCTCACAGAGAATGGGTGTCCCAAAACTTGCATTTATTCTCATTAGTGCTTTCTTTATAAATTTAAATGTAGCTTGGGGTATAGACGAAAGCAGTCTTTATCAGTTTCATTTACGTATGGGTATGTTTAATGGAAGTTATGCAGGATCGGGGGTTGAGGCTCGAGGTTGGTCTGTCCCAACAACAATTGATGCAGAGTTGGAGGTTTTCTTAACTCGAGACAAGTCCTTTAACCTGACCGCGACTATGGCTATGGAGCTGGATACGAATAAAGTGAATTATACATACGCTGGAGTTGGACAAACTTACTACTTACTATCTCGTGGTCGCAAAGATGTGAAAAGTGAAAAGTTGGTGCAGATTAAGACGGTTCCTAAAACTCGTTATTATTGGGGGTGGAATGTTGGGATTGCGCAGGTCTTGGCTATTGATTACGGTTTGATTTTAGGAACTTATAGTACAACGCTCGACATTTCAGGAAATGCAGGAATGATTTATCAAATTGGTGAAAACATGGGGATAGAGTTCCGTGGCGGGATGGGCATGGGTTATGGTTTTTCCACAGTCACTGTTACGGGTACAACAATGAGAGCCCTCATAGGGTTAACCTACTTTCTCCGCTAGAGAGAGGGGGGGTGCCAGGCCCTAACCTGCGCCCCTCCGCAGCAGCCTCTTCTCGATTGGTGCCAGGCCCTAACCTGCATCAGGGTCAGCATCGATACTGGCGGCACATGTCGGTTCCTCATTATGATCTGAAAAGCAATTTCTTATAACTTGATTTTACCCCAAAAATTGCTCCACTTGAGATTTCAGTCTTAATGCATTTGCCCCTCCCCTCTGATGTGGAGTCAGCAAAAACCTGAGAATTTGAAGTCTAAAGCAGATTGGTGGCATTCAAACTGGTCTTGAGATCCATATGCAAGCCAAGTCTACAGTCAATGTTGGGGCATATGGCATGTGGAAGCTTAAAATGGGATTTAATTTGTCAATAATTCTTTAAAAAAACGACGGGGTTCGAATATCTAAGCTAGAGAGTCGAGAGCTTTCAAGTAGAACTCGGCTAACTCTTCTTTTATTTTTAAATTCGAAAAAAGGCCGGCGCAAAGCTTTTCTTACAGATTCCAGGTCATTGGGTGAGGGCTCAGTATTTAACCATCCTAGCGTACTTTCTACATTTGAAAAAAGAAGATCATCCTCTGCAATGGGAATAAGTAGATGGGATTTTCCTAGTAGTCCATGTAATGTACTGTAGGGGTAGTCTTCAACTTTTTTGTACAAACCTGATGCAAGAGGATTTCTATAATTATACTTATAGGCGTTCATAAAGTAGGCTTGAGTATGAAGAATTGTTTTAAAGTGTCTGCCCGCAAAAGTTTCATTTATTCGATTGCCAGACTCATTTAATCTCCTGCTGACATTTCCCATGAGTCTGTGTGTGCATTGACTTATATTAGCCTCTGGAGTTGAAGCAATTAAATGGAAATGGTTATTCATCAAAACAAATGAGTGAATTTTCAAATCATGAATTTTCGATACCATAAAAAGTTCTTCGCAAAAAATGGTCCAAACAATTTCCATATCTAGAGTAAACCACTCACGATTGATACATCTTGCTGTGATGTTGTAAGGAAACTCAGATTGTAAAATGGTTTTGGCTCTTCCCATGATTGTTTGATTACATTCAAGTTTGAGGGCCAACTCAGTTATGATTTCAACTGAATTCGAGGATTTTGCGTCCGAGAAATGAGACTTCAAAAGTTTGAGAGAAGTGCCGCGGGGGGGCGCAGGTTGGGGCCTGGCACCAATCGGGAAGAGGTTGCTGCGGAGAGCCGCAAATTAGGGCCTGGCACCCCCCCCTCTTCTAGTTGATGGTGAGGTGGGTGGAGGAGGCGTTGGATGTGTGGCCGTCCTTTTTGACTGTGTAGTCAAAGCTGCCAGTTCCGATAAAATTGTTAAAGCCCCGGACTCCAACTTTGCAGACCCCGCCTATGCAAGCACAAGGAGTTGTCATAGTTACATTGTGAAGATTCATAATTTCACAAGAGTCCGGTGATCCCGTGTGAGTCAGAGTAATAATGGATTCCATATTCTGAGTCATAGCCGCCGGCACCATCGGCACTGAAATTCGCAAATTGTCTAAGTCGAAGGTGGCTGTGCTTGAAGATCCATAGCTTGAACCTGCAACGACTTGAGCAATACTTAAGCCCGTAGCGGTTCCCGTTAAGGCTCCCGTGCTTACCGTATTTTTATTTACTCTCAATGTGTATCTGCGATTAGTAATGTCCCACTTGACTTCCACTCGGTAAACTTGATCTAGTGAAATTCCGCCAGAAGAAGGCCAAGTTATCGACTGTCGAGTTCCGTCGTACCAAATGTCAAATTGGAATCTGTGAGTTCCTGGAGTGTGCTCAATTACCAGAGCCTCCCACGCAATAGCTGTACCGGCGGAGTTGGTGGCTGTGACCAATGACACTTCGTCGCTGAGTGTAGTAAGTGCTGTCAGCGCAACATCGAAACTGATCCAGCTGCGATTTTGAGTCGGAGATAAGGTTCGAGTGTTATAGGCACTGTCATTTGATGAGCCCGAATCTGTTGTGACTCGCAATGACTGAGTCCCCCACCAGTTGGGACTAAAACTAGAAATATATGAAGTTGAATCCACATTGTAGGA
Source organism: uncultured Pseudobdellovibrionaceae bacterium (assembly GCA_964502735.1). Taxonomy (GTDB): domain Bacteria; phylum Bdellovibrionota; class Bdellovibrionia; order Bdellovibrionales; family UBA1609; genus JACKAN01. Next base: position 21,497 of record CAZCYD010000021.1, on the reverse strand, counting down.
GTTTCCGGAAGTTACAACTGGAGTGTTCCAGGTTTCAACGGTTCCAGCTCCCTCGAAAGTTTCTGCAAAGATAAAGCTTGCTGGAGTAAAGAGCTCGCTGGAGCTAAAGTGACTGAGTAGAGGTTGGTTGCCCTCCATCTTCCACGTGCCGTTAAAGTTCCAGTTGGTAAAGTTAGAGGCATCTCTCATGTTGGATGTATTCATTCCCGTAGCTGATCCTGCACTTGTGCCTTGGTTTGAAGTCTGAGTGTTCCAGTAGCAATTTGTTTCTGTACTTCCACTAGCAGATCCTGCATAGCCGCCCACACTGCTTGAGCCTGTAACGTTACCGCGTGAGTAAGATCTGGTACTCGTTGCCAAAGTTTCTCCGGCAAATCCACCGACTTTAGAAGATCCGTCAACTCCCCCTTGAGCATAAGAGTCTGTGATTGAACCTGAGTTCAATAGTCCTACAAAACCTCCAGCTTTATCATTGTTTCCGCTTACAGCTCCCGAAGTGTAAGCTTTTGTTATAGTGCCAGAAGAGTGACCGACAAAACCCCCGACGTTATAATTTCCGGCTACGTTGGCTGTCGAATAAGTGTGATCGACTGTTCCTGACGTTAGAGTTCCTACAGCTCCACCCACTCCGTTAGCTGTATTTGTGTTTGATCCTGATACAGCTCCTCCAGAAGAAGAGTAGAGCAGAGAGCCACCTGTCATTCGCCCAATAATTCCGCCCACGTGATCGCGAGCTGTGAGATCAATAGAGGTTACAGTTAAGTTTTTAATGGTTCCAGAGCTGACTCCAAACACACCAATATCGTCTTGTGAGGCATTGCTGTAGGTGATGCTTCTGACTTCGAAGCCTTTTCCATCAAAGGTTCCTGTAAAGGCTGAGGAGCTGTTTCCAATAGGTGTGAAGCTTGTTCCAGTAAAGTCAATATTGTCTCTCAACTCAAAATAACTACCGAGATTAGAGGCCATAGCCAAGAACTGTGCAGGTGTACACAGTGTATAGGGGTTGCCGCTTGTTCCAGCGCCACCTGCGTAAGGCGAGTTTCCAGTTTTTCCTACGCAATATTCGCTGACCATTGTAGAGCCTTCGAGGTCTTTAGTTGTTGTTTGAGTCGTGCTGCCATCGTGGTAGCTCACGGTGAATGTATCAGTAAAACTTCCCTCAGCTGTGGGGTTAAAGGTGATTCTGACGTTACAGTTTTGTCCTGGGTTGAGAGTGTTTGTACAGTTGCCTCCGCCAGGATAAGAACCGGCTCCGGAGTATTTAAAAGGAGCTGTTAAAGCAAAACCTGTAACGCCTGTGGCCTGCAACGATCCTACGTTTTGCAGTGTAAAAACAACCTCCGTATCCGAATAAATAGGTTGAGGTCCAAAATTGTAGGGGTCTGATAGTGAAATCTGAATAATCGCTGGCGAGGTGGCTCTTCCCGTGATGTTTCTTGTGGCGCTGGCGCCTTGGACTCCATTGTCGTAAATAACAGTGAATGAACTGTCAAAATCTCCTGCGATAGTAGGGACAAAGACAATGTCGAGGTTGCAAGTCGCTCCGGCCGCCAAAGAGCCTCCGCAGTTTCCACCAGTGCCAGGATAAGTGCCTCCGTTGTATTGATAAGGGGGAGTCAGAGTTGGGGGTTGCATACTGGCAGCGGGGACGCCTCCAGTATTTTCGAGTACAAAAACGTGGTTGGCGCTGTCTCCAACTTGGAGAGTGCCATAGTCATAAGGGTCTATTTCGGAAATGGTGACAAGAGCGGGATCTGCGCCAACACCTGAGAGTGGTAAATTGGCGGTTCGCGCCTGCACGCCATTGTGATAGTTTATGGTGAGAGTTTCGTTATGGTTTCCTGTGGCTGTCGGTTCATATTGAAGAATGAGTGTACAGTAAAAAGGGTTAACGCTCACTTCATTAAGATCTGTGCCGCAGTTTCCTCCTGATCCAGGATAGCTGCCGCCAAAGAACTTAAAGGGGGAGCTGAGAGCAACTGGAGCAATGCTACTGGCTGCTGTAGAACCTGTGTTGTAAAGATAAACCGTCACAAAAGTGATGGCGTTACCAATGGCCACCGTACCAAAGTTGTGATTGGTAATAGTGGTAGACAAATTAATTCGATATTCCAAGTTTGCCGGTCCTACCCCGCGACCTCGCAGCTGCAAAGGTGCTGTGGTTGAGTTGGCTCCGTTATTATAGCTGATGGCAAAGACCGGGTTAAAGTAAGATTGATCCGCAGTAGGGGCAAACCTGATGCCGACAGTGCAAGATGTAGCTACATCTAGAGATGTGCCGCACGTGCCGCCCCCAGGGAAAAATCCGCTGCCCGCATAGGTAAAACCAGAGCCCATACCAAAGCCTCCCAGAGCTGTGGCGGGCACTTGACCGTTGTTAGTGAGTTGTATAAACACATCCGTTTGCGAATTGGTCGGCTTGTCTCCAAAGTCGTACTCTGGGGCCACATCAATACTGATAACGGCAGGGTCGACGGCGGTACCTTCTAATAGACGACTGGTCATTACGTTATTGGCTCCATCGTGATAGTAGATTTCAAGATCTGTGGAGGCATAGCCATTAACAGTGGGGGCAAATTGATAGTAGATATTACAACTGGCTCCTTCGTTTAATGTCAGGCCACAGTCTCCATCCACCCCAGGATAAGCGCCTCCGCCCTTATAGGCAAAAGGGGCATTGAGAACGCTACTCATATCTGTAACGGGAACTCCTCCGATGTTTGAAACTATACGATAACTTGTAGCTGTTACAGAACCTCGGGCAACAATGCCAAAATTCTGATTGGAAAATGTTAGCAATCCTTGGGTAGCTCCAACCCCTCGGACTTCTCGTTGTACGGCTCTATTGCTGTTTCCATCGTGATACTCGATGCGAATGTGGTCCGTATAACTTCCTGTAACAGTCGGTGCAAAGGTGACGACAATTGTGCAGGTTGCGGGGTCTGGGCCAAGAGATCCCCCGTTAACACAAGTTCCTCCTGTGCCAGGGAAGGTGCCGCCCTTAAAACTGTAAGGGGCATTAAGACCCGTGCCTCCTAGGTTTGTCGCGCTGACTGTTCCTATATTGCTAATTGTAAAGGTGTGATCGGTGCTGGAATCTAAAGCTCTTGTTCCGTAACTGTAGTAGGTGCCCTCAGAAATTATTAGGTAGGCCAGAGCTTCACCTTCGCCTAAAAGATCCATGTCGGATTGAGTGGTGGTCACACCGTTATTGTAAACGAAGGCCGCCGTGTAGCTAATGGGAAATGCCGCTTGAGGCGCAAAACGGATGATAAGATCACAACTAGTTCCTGGGTTGAGAGTGGCTCCACAGGTTCCCACCCCGGCCCCTGAACTGTCGGAGCCAGGATAAGATCCATTGGCATAAGTAAAGTGTGGAGTGGCAAAGGTCAGGTTTAAAGAAGTGGCCGCCACACCCCCGACGTTCTGTACTGTGAATTTGTGATTAATTCCGGTACCCACGGCGACTCCGCCAAAATCGTAAGAGGGAGCGTCTATCCAGACAAGATTGGCTTCGTTAGCTCCAGCACCCTCAACATTGCGTAAAACGCTTTGTGTGTTGACGCCATTGTGGTAGGAAATTTCAATACTGTCGGCAAACGATCCCGTAGAACTTGGAGAAAAGCTAATTTCGATTTCACAAGATGTACCGTTGTTAATTGTGGTCGTACAGGTTCCATTGGTTCCAGGAAATACTCCTCCATTAAAATTAAAAGGAGAGACTAGGCCAATTTCACTTACACTTGTGGCGGGAACGCCTCCTGTATTTGTGATCGTAAATAAATGGGGGGTGTTAGAAGCTAGCGCTCGGGTACCATAGTTGTAAGGGTTGGCCTCAGAAATTGTGAGTAGGGCAGGGTCAGCTCCAATACCAGTAATGGCTCGACTAGAGTTGGAGTCTCCGCTGTCGGCACCATTTTGATAGTTGATGGTAAGAGTGTTGTTAAATGTGCCATTGGCTGTTGGAGCAAACTCTACAACAACTGTACAGTTGGCCGTGGAGGCAATAGTAGCCGTGCATGTACCATCTGTGCCAGGGAAAGTCCCCCCCTTAAAGCGATAGGGAGCCGTTAGGCTGTTGGAAGCCACAAGAGTGGCTTCCCAACCTCCCGTATTTGTGACAGTAAATTCATGCTCAGAGATTGAGCCTCGTGCCCGAGTGCCAAAGTCAAAGGTGGCTCCATTTGAAATTGTTAGGAGGGCGTTTGAGACAGATATACCCGTCATTTGCCTTGTAGAACTTACGGCTGTGGCTCCATTATTATAATTGACACTCATGGTTTCAGTTTTTGTACCTGTAGTTGTAGGCCAAAAACGAATGACGATTTCACAAGTGGCACCGGCAGCCAAACTCACTCCGCAAGTTCCGCCAGTCCCTGGGTAAGAGCCGCCGTAGTAATTAAAGGAAACACCTAATCCCGTTCCGTTCATACTGGTAGCTGCGACGGCTCCGACGTTTTCCACAGTAAAGGTTTTGTACGTCGAGGAATTTCTTGCTCGGGTACCAAAGTTATATGTTGGACCGTCAGAAATAATTAAGTCGGCAGCGGTAGCTCCAGTTCCTGAAATTACCCGCGAAGCCGTTTGCGAACTGACGCCATCAAAATAAGAAAGTTGTACGACGTCATTACTTGTAGAGGTATCAATGGGAGAAAATGTCACTATGATTGTGCAAGTTGCAGCGGCGTCGAGTTCAGTTCCGCAGGTTCCGCCAGTTCCGGGGTAAGAGCCATCTTTGAAGGTAAAAACAGGCTCCGAAAAGGCAATGGCGTTAAGTGTTGTTGCCTGTACGGCACCGTTATTAGTAATGGTAAAAGTGTGGTCGGTGTTAGATGCAATGGCACGCACGCCAAAATCGTAGTCAGGACTGTGCGAAATTTCCAGTGAGGCGGCGTTTCCACCTTCTCCCGTCATGGGGCGAGTTGCCGATTGGTTGCTGGCACCATTAAAGTAGTTGACTTGTAAGGTGTCACCAAAAGAGCCCGTGCTAGTGGGATTAAAAGTTACTACAACATCACAGGTATCACTGGCATTGAGTTCGGTTCCACAGGTGCCATTAGTGCCGGGATAAGTCCCACCTTTAAAGGCAAATGGTAGACTCAACTCCTCTGCCAACATGAGTGTTGCTGTCGTCTGGCCATTATTGGTGAGCGTAAAGGTGTGTTCTGCGGTTGAACTCACTGCGTGTGTGCCAAAATTGTAAGTGGCACCGTGGCTGATAAGTATAACGGCAGGAGTTGTTGATGATCCTTGGATATCGCGAGACACACTTTGGGTAGAAGCACCGTTATTATAGTTGAGCTGAATCGTCGAGTTGTGACTGCCTGCTGCTGTCGGAGCGTACTCAACTACAAGATTGCAAGTGGTGTTGAGAGGAGCCAGAGAAACTCCGCAAGTTCCATTGGTGCCTGGGTAAGCTCCACCTTTGTAGCGAAAAGGAGCTGATATGACTTCAGATACGATTTCTTCGGCCTCTACCCCACCCGTGTTGGTGACTACAAAAGTGTGCTCTGTTACAGAGCCTACAGCATGTGTACCAAAGTTGTAAGGATTAGCTTCGGAGATTGTCAGTGTAGCGGTGGAGGCTCCTACGCCCGTAACATCTCTTAAAGCCACTTGTGAGTTAACGCTGTCACTGTAATCCAGTTGGACAGAGTCATTGAATGATCCCGTTGAAATAGGGGCAAATTCCACAACGATTGTACAAGTTCCGGAAGCGGGGAGTTCCGTGTTACAGGTTCCATCTGTTCCAGGGTAAGATCCACCTTTAAAGCGGTAAGGTGTCGACAAACCACTTCCCACCATACCTGTTGCCGGTACCCCACCAATGTTGTCGACGTTAAAAGTATGCTGAGTTACAGAACCCACAGCTTTTGTGCCGAAGTCAAAGGTTGTGGCATCAGAAATCACTAAGGTGGCCAAGGTGGCCCCGATACCAGTGACTCCGCCAGAACCTGTTTGCGAGGTGACTCCATCATTGTACTGGACTTCAATCGTGTCATTAAATGTTCCTACGGCAACAGGAGAAAAAGACACAACGAAGTTACAATTGGCACCAGGAGCTAAGGTTTCGCCGCAGTTTCCACCACTGCCTGGCCAAGTTCCACCTTTTAGGGAGTAGGGGTTTGCCAACCCTATTTCTTGGATGTTTCTAGCTGGGACTCCACCGGAGTTTACAAGCGTATAAGTTTGGTCGTTAACAGAAGTGACTCCGCGAGTTCCATAGTTGTGAGGAAGGCTTGGGGCTGTGATGGCGAGAACTGCTGGAATATCGGCATCCCCTCTTATGATTCGAGCGGCACTTTGTGGAAGAGCTCCATCGTTGTAGCGGACCACAAGGTTGGCCACCTGTCCTGTTCCCACTTCAAAGGGAGAATAAGTTACAACAACTGTACAAGTGAGGCCAGAATCCAGAGTTTCGTCGCAAGTTCCGCCAGTTCCAGGGTAAGAGCCACCTTTGTAGTTGAAGGGGGCCGCAATGGGATCTCCAGACATAGAGTTGGCAGTTACAGATCCGTTGTTAGTAATTATAAAAGTGTGGTCAGTGTTAGATCCAACCGCTTGGAGGCCATAATCGTAAATGGGGCCATCAGAAATTGTTAACTCCGCCGCCCCAGCTCCATTTCCAGTTACGGTTCTTAGAGCTTGTTGGTTGGCTCCACCGTCATTGTAATTGATCGTGATTTGGCGACTGTGAACGCCCATAGCTGTGGGGGTAAAAGTTACGATAACTGTACAGTTAGAAGACGCGCTTAAATTGACTCCGCAAGTGCCGCCAGTTCCAGGATAAGCTCCCCCTTTGTAACTGAATGGAGCCGAGAGTCCGCCACCACTCATCGTAGAAGCTTCAGCTCCGCCCGTGTTGCTAATTGTAAAGGTGTGTTCAGTTGTTGAGCCTAGAGCTTGATCGCCAAAGTCGTAAGGGTCGCTTTCAGAGATTGTCAAGAATGCGGGGTTGACACCTGTGCCCGTTAAGTCTCGTTGACTTGAGGCGGCCCCTACCCCGTCATTGTAGTTGAGAATTAGAGTGTCAGTCTGAACACCAGTTGTAAAAGGCGAGAAGGTGACGACAACGCTACAGTTGGCAGAGGCAGGAAGAGAGTTGGCACAAGTTCCACCGGCTCCGGGGAATGATCCACCTTTAAAGGCAAATGGTAGTCCAAGTCCTGTACCCAGAATTCCCGTGGCTAAAACTCCTCCATTGTTGGTAATTGTAAGGTTGTGTTCTTCCTCCCCTCCAGTTGTGACAGTGCCAAAGTCGTAGGTGGGTCCGTGTGAGATGTCGAGAATCGCTGGGTCAGCTGCAATACCTTGAACTCCGCGCGAGGCAATAGCCGGACCTGTTCCGTCTTCGTAGTTTATAGTTAGTGTGTCGGAATGAATGCCGTTAGCCGTTGGCGAGTAGGTGACCACCACTTGGCAAGTTCCGGAAACGCCAAGGCTGGCTCCGCAAGTTCCGCTAGTTCCAGGGTAACTACCACCCTTAAAATTAAAGGGAGCGGCCAGACCCAAGCCGTCGGCCATGGCTGTGGCTGGAGCTCCACCTGTGTTTGTGATTGTGAAAGTGTGATCTTTAAAAGCTCCACGAGCCACGGTTCCATAGTCAAATGTGGCGGCATCTGAGATTTCTAAGAAAGCGGCGACAACACCTTGGCCAGTCAGATCGCGTTCACTTTGTTGTGAGCTGGCACCGTCATTATAATCGATAAGTAAAGTGTCATTGTGAGTGGCCACAGTTGAAGGCATGTAAGTGATGACAACAGTACAATTGAGTCCCACGCCCAAACTGGTTCCGCAAGTTCCGCCAGATCCCGGGTAGGATCCGCCTTTAAAAGAGTAAGGAGCGGCTAAACCAGAGCCTGCCATGCCGGAGGCTTCAAAGCCACCGTTGTTTGTGAGAGTCAATGAAGTCTCTCCAGTTGAGCCGACAGCTTGGGTTCCAAAATTATAGACAGGGGAGTTCGAAATGTCGATAACAGCCGGGTTAACACCAAGTCCTGTTACACTTACCGAAGCCGTATCGGGAACAGCACCATTGTTGTAGTCAATGTTGACAGCATCATTGTGAAGACCCGTGCTTACGGGTGAATAGGTGACTATAACAGTACATGTTCCAGAAGCTACGAGCGTTGTGTCGCAAGTTCCGCCAGTTCCAGGGTATGAGCCGCCTTTGAATAAGAAAGGTGCTGCTAATCCGTAACCGGCCATGGATGTCGCCGTGACAGCACCGGTGTTAGTAACAGTAAAAGTGAACTCTGTGGTCGATCCCACAGCGCGAGTTGTGAAGTCATAGGTCGGTCCATCAGAAATAGCCAAGAAGGCCGTTGGACTTCCCGTTCCGGTGACATCTCGAGTAGAAGTTTGCGGAGAGGCCCCGTCAAAATAATTGATTTCAATAGTGTCATTGTGGACAGCGGCTGTGCTTGGAGAGTAAGTTACGCGAATAGTACAGTTGTTTCCAGACGGCAAGTCAGTGCTACAAGTTCCGCCAACTCCAGGGTAAGAACCACCTTTAAATTCAAAAGGAGAAGCCAGTCCTACACCCGCTAGAGTTGTGGCCGCGACTCCACCATCGTTAGAAACAGTAAATGTGTAGTCTGTTGAAGACCCCAATGCGCGAGTGCCAAAGTTGTAAGTGGGGCCATCTGAGAGAGTTAAAAGAGCGGGAGTTGTGGCCGTACCTTGAACGTCTCGATCGACAGTGGCTGGATTTAGAGTTCCGTCATTGTAGTTTAACAAGATGTTGCTGTTATGACTTCCTGTAGTCAATGGAGAGTAGGTCACAACAAGGGTGCAATTGGCTCCAGGGTTGAGGCTGTTTCCGCAACTTCCGCCAGTGCCGGGGAAGGCTCCGCCTTTGAAATCAAAAGGCCCAGCCATCGCGGCTGGAGAAATAGCTGTAGCTGTGACTCCACCTGTATTTTCGAGTGTGAAGGTGTGGTCGGCATTGGCTCCAACAGCGCGAAGTCCGTAATCGTAGAGTGGGGCATCAGAAAGAGTTAAGAAAGCGGCGGGAGCTCCTATGCCCGTGACATCTCTTAAAGCTGAAATAACAGTGTCTCCATCATCGTAGTCGATTTGAATTGTGCCGTTGTGGGTACCGCTAAGAGTTGGCGAGTAGGTGACCACAATCGTACAGGTGGCACTGGGGTTAATTGTACTGCCGCAATTTCCACCCGTTCCAGGGTAACTTCCACCTTTAAAAGAAAAAGGAAGAGCCAGTCCCGTACCATTTACAGAGGTGGCGGCCACTCCGCCGGTGTTTTCAACAGTAAAGCTTTGGTCTGTGCTTGACCCCAGCGAACGAGTTCCATAGTTAAATGTAGGGCCATTTGATATGGCTAAGAAGGCGAGGTTGGCACCAAGTCCTTCAAGTGCTCTTTGACTGTTTACACTGGCAGCCCCATTATTGTAGTTGATTCTAATGTTTCCAGTGTGTGCACCTGTGCTTGTGGGTTCGTACACGACAACCATTTCACAAGTTGCAGCGGCCGCCAAAGTGACCCCGCAATTTCCACCTGTTCCGGGATAAGATCCACCTTTATATTTAAAAGGTAGAGCTAAAGCGACGGGAGACATCAGTGTTGAGGGCACCCCTCCGTTATTAGTCATTGTGAATGTGTGCTCATTAATAGAACCAACGCCCTTTGTTCCATAGTCGTAGGTGGGTCCATCCGAAATTAATAGATCTGCAGGGTTAGCGCCAATACCTTGAACATTTCTTTGCGCTTGTTGAGCGACTAAGCCGTCGTTGTAGTCGATAAGGATAGTGTCAAAGTGGTTGCCGACTACGCTTGGAGAATAAGTCACGACAATTGTACAGGTGCCAGATGAAGCCAAACTCACTCCGCAAGTGCCATCCGTTCCAGGGTAAGATCCACCTTTAAAACTAAATGGAGAGTTGAGTCCTGTTCCGGCTAGAGAAGTTGCGGCCAAAGCTCCCGTGTTTGTAATTGTAAAGGTGTGGTCGGTATTAGAGGTAAGAGCGCGAATGCCGTAGTCGTAGTAGGGGCTTTCTGTAATTGTAAGGAAGGCCGCCGCCGCTCCTTCACCTAAAACGTCGCGAGTGGCTTGTTGGGTAGTGACACCATCATTGTAGTTGATTTCAATAGTGTCGCTAAAGCTACCCGCCGAGCTGGGAGAGAAAGTCACAATAATGCTACAGTTCGATCCGGCGGCCAAGCTGACTCCGCAAGTTCCGCCAGTTCCGGGGTAGGTACCATCTTTAAAACTAAATGGCGCCGCCAATCCTGCTCCAGATATAGACGTGGCCGCCGCTCCACCGGAGTTGTTGATGGTAAAACTGAAGTCGTTCAAAGAGCCTAGAGGTTGGATGCCAAAATCGTAGCTTGGAGCATTTGAAAGGGTTAAAATAGCTGGAGTTGTCGCCACACCAGTGAGGTCTCGAGTGGACTGTTGAGTTGAGGCGCCGTTGTTGTAATTGATTTCTATGGTGTCAGTCTGAGTTCCTGTGATTGTCGGGTTAAAAGTTACAACAAAGGTACAAGTTGCGGCAGCAGCGAGTGAGCCTGTACAGGTTCCATCCGTACCAGGGAAAGTTCCTCCTTTGAAAGAGTAAGGGGCCGCCAAGCCAGTTCCAGTTATGACAGAGGCGGGAACTCCGCCTGTGTTTTCCAGGGTAAAAGTGTGATCTGTAGAGGAGTTAACGGCCACGTTGCCAAAGTCAAAAGTAGGGCCATCAGAAACTGTCAGCAGGGCTGGAGCGGCACCAGTTCCTTCGATATCCCTGTTGGCCACAGCCGCTCCGCTTCCATTATTGTAGTTTATAGACAGTGTGTTTGAGAAAAGTCCTGTTGAAGCGGGTGAAAAACTGACCACAACTGTACATTGTAAGCCTGCATTGAGACTGGCTCCGCAGTTTCCACCTGTACCGGGATAACTGCCACCTTTAAAGCTAAAAGGAGCCAAAAGCACTCCGTTTGACATAGCCGTAGCCACGGCTCCGCCAGTGTTTTCAATTGTAAATGTGTGGTCAGTTGATGAGCCTTGGGCTTGGACGCCAAAGTTGTAAGTGGCGGCATCTGAAATCGTTAGGAAGGCTCCGATAACTCCTGTTCCCGTGAGGTCTCGATCTGTAGATTGAGCCACAACGCCGTCGTTGTAGTCGATCACAACTGTGTCGTTGTGAACTGCGACAGTCGCCGGTGCGTAAGTGATGACAACTGTACAATTGGCTCCAGCAGTCAAACTGACCCCGCAAGTTCCGCCAGATCCAGGGAAAGATCCACCTTTGAAACTAAAGGGCGCCGCCAGCCCACTTCCGGCAATATCACTGGCGGCATAGCCGCCCGAGTTGCTTAAGGTGAGAGTGGCGTCTTGAGTGGATCCAGTGGTTCTTTCGCCAAAGTTATAGGTAGGAGAGTCTGACAGTGTTAAAACAGCGGGGTTTACACCAAGACCCTGAAGGTTTCGAGTGGCTGTGTCTAAAGTGGCTCCGTTATTGTAATTGATTTCTATGGTGTCAACATGAGCCCCAGTTGTAAGAGGGGAGTAGGTGACAATAAAGTTACAAGTTCCCGAGGGAGCAAGTGTAGCGCCGCAAGTTCCACCAGTTCCAGGGAAAGTTCCCCCTTTAAAACTGAATGGAGAGGCCAAACCTGTTCCTGAAATTGTAGAGGCCGTCACCGAACCTGTGTTTTCCAAAGTGAAGGTGAAATCTGTAGATGATCCTACGGGTTTGCTTTCAAAATCGTAAACTGGGGCCTGAGAAATAACTAAGAAGGCCGAGGTTGTTCCTGTACCTGTGACATCTCGATTAGAAGTTTGAGCTGTGGCTCCGTCAAAATAATTGATTTCAATAGTGTCATTGTGAACAGCAGCTGTAGCTGGAGTGTAGGTCACAACAATTGTACAATTACTACCGTTGTTGAGAGTGACTCCGCAGGACCCTCCCGTGCCCGGGTAACTGCCATCTTTAAAGCTAAAAGGAGCGGCTAAGCCTACACCTGCAACAGTAGTTGCGGCCACTCCGCCAGTATTAGACAAGGTAAATGTGTGCTGAGCGGTTGAACCCAGGGCTTGGCTACCAAAATCGTAGGGGTTGGTTTCTGAGATTGTAATTAGAGCTGGAGCTGTAGCTGTACCTTGAACATCTCTTTGAGTGTTTGTAGAGCCAACGCCATCGTTGTAATTCAATTGAATTGTGTCGTTGTGTGACCCTGTTGCGGCAGGACTATAACTTACAACAATTGTACATTGAGCTCCGCTGTTGAGGTTGCTGCCGCAACTTCCACCTGTTCCAGGGAATGTTCCACCTTTAAAAGTAAACGGAGGGGCCAAAACAGCAGCGTCGACAACTCCAGTAGCTGTAACACCGCCAATATTTTCAACTGTAAAAGTGTGGTCGGCAAATCCACCTGAAGCGACAACGCCAAAATCGTATACAGGGCCATCTGAAATTGTTAAAAGTGCGGCATTGGCTCCCGTTCCTGTAACATCGCCACTGGCCAATTGCACGCCATCACTATTGTTGTACTGAATCTCAATTGTGTCGTTGTGAATTCCTGCGGCTACAGGAGAATAAGTGACAACAATCGTACAAGTCGCAGCCGGAGTGAGTGAATCTGAACAGTTCCCGCCAGTTCCAGGGTAGCTGCCGCCTTTGAAACTAAAAGGAGAAATCAAGCCACTTCCGGCCATGGCCGAAGCTGAAACTCCACCCGTGTTGGTGATGGTAAAGCTTTGATCTGTACTAGAACCGATCGAACGCGTACCAAAGTCAAAGAGTGGGCCATTTGAAATTGTCAAGAAGGCTAAGTTAGCTCCAGTACCTGTAACCGCTCGAGTTGTCACCTGCGAGCTAGCTCCGTTTTCATAGTTGATTTCAATCACGTCATTGTGGACTCCCGTACCGGCTGGAGCGTAGCTCACAACAACTGTACAAGATCCAGCGGCGGGGAGACTGACTCCGCAAGTTCCCCCAGTTCCAGGGTAGCTTCCACCTTTAAAATTAAAAGGAAGTGCCAGGCCTCCAGCATCGCTGATGAGCTCTGCGGTCACTCCACCTGAGTTATTCATAGTAAAAGTGTGATCAGTTGTTGAGCCTACACCCTTGATTCCGTAGTCATAGGTGGGAGCTTCTGATAAAGTTAACAGAGCTGGGTCAGCAGCTGTTCCTTGTACCATCCGAGTGGATTGAGCGCTGACCAAGCCATTAAAGTAATCCATTTCGATTGTGTCATTGTGGAAACCATTGGCGGTTGGAGCATAATTCACAATGATTGTACAAGTTGCTGCTGCGGCCAAACCGCCGGCGCAAGTTCCCCCAGTTCCAGGGTAGCTGCCACCTTTGAAACTAAAGGGCGCAGCAAGACCAGATCCTGCCATTGAAGAAGAAGGTAGGGCTCCGGTATTGGTGATAACAAAAGTGTGATCAATACTGGAGTCTCGGGCTCGAGTTCCGTAACTGTAGGGATCCACTTCAGAGATAGCCAGGAAAGCGGCTGAAGCCCCTTGGCCGCGAAGATCGCGGCTAGCTTGTTGGCTCGCGATTCCATCAAAGTAGTTGATTTCAATCGTGTCTGTATGGATGGCTGAAGTCGTTGGTGAATAGGTGACGACAATTGAACAGTTAGAAGAGGCGTTAATTGTGGCTCCGCAAGTTCCGCCAGTTCCGGGGTAAGAGCCATCTTTGAAGCTAAAAGGAGCCGCCAGTCCTGTGCCAACCACTGTCGTGGCAGAGCTTCCACCTGTGTTGGAGATGGTCAGCGTGTAATCTGTATTTGAACCTAATGGGCGAGTTCCAAAGTCATATTCCGGAGAGTCTGTTATTGTCAGAATGGCTGGAGTGGTAGCCACACCCGTAATATTGCGACCACTCAATTGAGGGGACACTCCGTTGTGGTAGCTCATGTCGAGCGTATCATTGTGGGTTCCGACAATAGTGGGATTAAAAACAACGACAACAGTACAAGTGGCGGCCGCATTTAGAGAGTTGCTACAGGTTCCATCCGTTCCGGGATAAGTTCCACCTTTAAAGTTGTAAGGGGCAGCCAGTCCGCTACCCACTAAAGAGGTGGCTGAAACTCCGCCTGTGTTTTCAATTGTAAAAGTGTGCTCGGCTATAGCATTGACTGTTACACTGCCGAAATCATAAAGAGGGTTGTCAGAAATTGTGATGACAGCGGGATTGGCTCCAGTGCCTTGTACGTCTCTTGAAGCAACAGCCGCTCCAGCTCCATTTTCGTAGTTAATATTAAGAGTCTGAGAGTGAATTCCAACAGCAGTTGGAGAATAAGTGGCCACAATGGTACACTGGGCTCCATCGCTTAGACTGGCGCTACAAGTTCCGCCAGTTCCGGGGTAGTTTCCACCTTTGAAGCTAAAAGGAGCCGAAAGTACTCCTCCCGCCATGGCTGTTGCTGAAGCTCCGCCTGTATTTTCAATCGTAAAGGTGTGATCCGTGCTTGAGCCAAGGGCTTTAATGCCAAAGTCAAAATAAGGGGCCTCAGATATCACAAGATTGGCAGCGATAACACCTGTACCTTGAATGTTGCGAGGGCTTTGTTGAGGGAGAGCGCCGTCAAAATAGTCGATTTCAATAGTGTCAGTGTGCAGTCCTGTTGTCGTAGGAGCGTAGGTCACAACAATATTACAAGTTGTGCTGGCGGCCAGTGTAGCTCCACAATTTCCACCCGCTCCGGGATAGTTCCCACCTTTAAAACTAAAAGGATTCGCCAGGCCAGTTCCAGCCATAGCTGTTGCAGGACTTGCCCCTGTGTTTTCAACCGTGAAAGTGAAGTCTGTAGCTGAGCCATTAGCCCGAGTTCCATAATCATAAAGAGGAGAGTTGGAGATGACGATTACAGCGGCTCCCAATCCTTGTCCGGTAATATTTCGTGTGGATTGTTTGCCTACAGCACCGTCGTTATAATCAATTAAAATAGTGTCGCTGTGAGTTCCCGTAGTTAAGGGAGAGTAGGTCACAACAATGGAACAAGTTCCGCTAGCGGGCAGTGTAGCTCCGCAAGTTCCGCCAGACCCAGGGTAACTGCCACCTTTAAAATTGAACGGAGAATCTAAACCCGAGCCAGCTATGGCTGAAGCCGTAACAGAACCTGTGTTTTCAATTGTGAAAGTGTGATCGACAGATGAACCAACCGTTAGAGGTCCAAAGTCGTAGGTAGGGCCATGAGAAATAACAAGAAGTGCTGAGCTGCTGCCTGTACCTTGAATATCTCTCGTGCTCTGCTGAGGGCTGGCACCATCATTGTAGTTCAACTCAATAGTGTCTGTGTGAAGAATGGCAACTGAAGGGGTAAAGGAAACAACAAGGCTACAGTTTGATCCTGCGGCCAAATCAGCTCCGCAAGTTCCGCCAGTTCCAGGATAACTTCCACCCTTAAATTCAAAAGGAGAGGCCAATCCAGTTCCGGCTATGGAATTAGCAGCAACTCCACCGGAGTTGACAACAGTAAATGTTTTATCAGTTGTTGACCCCAGGGCACGATTTCCGTAGTCAAATAAAGGGCTATCTGAAATTGTTAAAAGAGCCGGAGTTGTGGCAGTACCTTGAATATTCCTCGAAACAGACACCGTGCCAACTCCATTGTTGTAGTCAATATTGAGGGTGTCGGTGTGGACCCCTGTAGAGGTTGGATTGTAGCTCACAACAACTGAGCAAGTAGCTCCAGCAGCTATAGTGGCACCGCAAGTGCCTCCTGTGCCGGGATAATTTCCACCTTTAAATTCAAATGGTAGAGCCAATCCAGAGCCCACAATAGCCGTTGCCGTTAGTGAGCCTGTGTTTTCAATTGTAAAAGCATGTTCATTTAAAGAGTTGACAGCTACAGTGCCAAAATCGTAAGTGGGCCCATCAGAAATTGTTAGCAAGGCAGGATTGGCTCCTGTGCCGGCCACATCTCTTTGAGCATTTTGTGTTCCCACGCCGTTATTGAAATCAATAACGACGGTGTCTACATGTAAACCCAGAGTTGTCGGTGAGTAGTTCACTACAATGGTACAGTTGGCCGCAGCATTTATAGTGGCTCCGCAAGTTCCGCCAGTTCCAGGATAGCTACCGCCTTTAAAAGTAAAAGGAGGAACAAGTCCAGATCCCACAACAGATGTCGCCGTGACTCCTCCGGTATTAGCTACGGTAAAAGTGTGATCGGTGCTTGAGCCTAGGGCTTGGCTACCAAAATCAAAAAGTGGTCCATCGGTTATGGTTAAGAAGGCTAAATCCGCACCCGTACCTTGAATGGAAATTAATTCTGATTGAGTCGTAACGCCGTCATTGTAATCCAGTTGAAAATTTTGACTTTGCAGACCTGTAGCTACAGGTGAGTAAGTGATAATGACACTACAACTAGCACCAGGAGCCAAGTTTGTACCACAGTTTCCACCCGTTCCGGGGTAGCTTCCACCTTTGTAACTAAAAGGGATGGCCATAGCGTTTTGGCTGATACTTGTAGCGGGTACGCCTCCTGTATTCGATATAGTAAAGGAGTGATCGACAGAGGCTCCAACGGCCTGAGTTCCGTAATCGTATACAGGACTGTTAGATATAGTTATCAAAGCGGGGCTCGCAGCTGCGGCCTCGACGTTGCGAGCGGCTTGTCCAGGATTGAGGCCGTCATTATAGTCGATTAAAATTGTGTCAGAGTGAATTCCATTAGCCACTGGAGCGTAGGTTACAACTATCGAGCAGTTGGCCGATGGAGCCAGCGAACCCGCGCAAGTTCCGCCAGTTCCAGGATAAGCTCCACCTTTAAAGCTAAAAGGGGCATCCAGACCAGATCCAGCCATAGCTGTGGTCGAGAGGGATCCCGTGTTGGTGACCACAAAGGTGTGGTCAGTGGTGGAGCCTGTGGCTCGGGTGCCAAAATCATAAAATGGAGCTTCTGAAATTTCTAAAAAGCCGGCAGAAGCTCCCGTTCCCTCAACGTCTCTGTCGGCAACAACAACAGATGAGCCATTGTTGTATTGAATTTCAATAGTATCGCTGTGTAGCCCTGTGGACATTGGTGAGTAGGAAACAACAATTGTACAAGTGGTGGCGGCCGCCAAACTGGCTCCGCAAGTTCCAGCCGTTCCAGGGTAAGATCCACCCTTAAAACTAAAAGGTAAAGCGAGGCCCGTTCCCGCCATAGCTGTTGCTGAAATTCCCCCTGAATTATTTAAAGTGAAAGTGTGATCAGTGGTGGAGCCAAGAGGTTGAATACCAAAGTTGTAAATTGTGGCATCAGAAATAGTGATAACAGCTAAGTCAGCACTTGAACCCGTAATGTCTCGGTCCACACTTTGACTAGTGATGCCATCGTTGTAAGTGAAGGCAAGATTTTCGTTGTGGACACCTGTTGTTAACGGACTAAATGTGACAACGACAGTACAATCGGTTAAACCTAAAATTGTAGCGCCGCAAGTTCCACCAGTTCCAGGGTAAGTTCCGCCTTTGAAACTAAATGGAGCCGAGAGTGTGTCGACAAGAATTGAGGTGGCGGGAACTCCTCCGGTATTTGAAACCGTAAAGGCGTGTTCGGCGACTTGCCCAATGGCCAGATTGCCAAAGTTGTATGTGGGTCCATCTGAAATTGTTAAAACAGCAGGAGTGTCCCCAGCGCCTTCAACATCGCGATTAGCAACTTGAGGACCCAATCCGCTGTTGTAACTCATTTCTATTGTGTCGGAGTGAACGCCAACAACCGTAGGTGTGTAAGTGACTACAATTGTACAATTGGCAGAGGCCGCTAAACTGGCGCTACAGTTTCCACCCGTTCCGGGGTAGCTTCCACCTTTAAAACTAAATGGTGCGGCTAATCCTCCGCCGGCTACAGATGTGGCCGATTCACCGCCTGTGTTTGAAACTGTAAAGGTGCGATCGGCAGATCTGCCAATAGCCAGTGTTCCATAGTTATAAGAAGGACCATCAGAAATCGTCAAGAAGGCTGCGAGAACTCCAGTTCCCTCTACGTCTCGGTCTGAAGTTTGGCCAGCTGTAACTCCGTTGTTATAAGAAATTGTCAGTGTGTCGCTGTGGGAAGCGGCGACAGTGGGAGTGTAAACGACAACAACTGTACAGTCCGTTCCGTTTGATAGAGTGGCTCCGCAAGTTCCGCCAGTTCCTGGGTAAGTTCCGCCTTTAAAGTTAAAAGGAGCGGCCAGGCCTCCGCCAGACATGCCCGTCGAAGGAACTCCCCCGGTGTTTGAAACTGTAAAACTGTGCTCGGCATTACCCCCGAGGGCCACGGTTCCAAAATTGTAGGTGGGGCCGTTTGAAATGTTGATAACAGCAGGAGCTGAGCCAATACCCGTTACATCTCTTTGTGTATTTGTGGTCACGACACCATCAAAGTAGTCAATACTTATAGTGTCGGTATGCGTACCCGTGGTAGAAGGAGAATAAGTGACAACAAGACTGCAAGTGGCAAGAGAGTTTAAAAAGGCTCCACAAGTTCCGCCAGTTCCAGGGTAAGATCCACCTTTGTAGGAAAAAGGAGCTGAAAGAGCTAGAGGAGTTATGGTCGTGGCCGAGACATCGCCTGTATTTTCGATGGTAAAGGTGTGATCTGTTGAGGAACCCACAGCTCGATTTCCATAGTCGTAAGTGGGGCCATGAGAAATCACGAGTAGAGCAGAACTGCTAGCCGTTCCCTCTACGTCGCGGGTTACAACTTGCGGATTCACTCCGTCATTATAGTTGATTTCAACAGTGTCGGTTTGAAGACCTGGAGCTGTTGGTGAAAAAGCGATAACAACAGTACAATTCGAACCGTTGGCAAGAGTCGAGGTACAAGTTCCACCAACACCTGGGTAGCTTCCGCCTGCAAAAGCAAAGGGGACCGCTAAGCCTGTACCGCTAAGAGATGTGGCGGTGACTCCGCCAATATTGCTAAGGATAAAACTGTGAGTAGTTGTCGAGCCTATAGCTTGTGAGCCAAAACTGTAGGGGTTAGTTTCTGATAGAGTTAAAATAGCGGGAGAAGTTGACGTTCCTTGAACTCCTCTAAGAGCTTTTTGAGCTATCGAACCATCGTGGTAGTCGATTTCTATGGTGTCTGTTGAAAGCCCTGTTGTGATGGGGTTGTAATTTACGACAATCGTACAAGTTGTTCCGTTTGGTATAGAGGGGCCGCAAGTTCCGCCGGTTCCGGGGTAAGATCCCATCTTTAAAGCTAAAGGGAGCAGCTAAGCCAGAACCTGAAACTGAGGTGGCGCTCACTCCACCGGTATTCTCAACGATAAAAGTGTGATCAACTGAAGCGCCGTTAGCCACAAGACCAAAGTTGTAAGTGGGGCCATCGGAAATAGTTAACAAAGCCGGTGAAGCCGAAGTTCCTGTTATAGCACGATTGGCTGTTGCCGTAATGGAGCCATTGTTATAGTCCACGCGAATCGTGTCATTGTGAACGCCATCGACGGCGGGAACAAATGAGACTACGATATTACAAGTGGCGGAGTCGGCAAGACTGGTTCCGCAAGTTCCCCCGGTGCCGGGATAAGATCCACCTTTGTATTGGTAAGAGGGTGTTAAAGCCAGTGGGGTAATTGAAGAGGCGCTGATGCCACCAATATTGGTAATAGTGAATGTGTGGTCTGTGGTGGAGCCCGTCGCCTGTAAACCATAATCAAATGTCGGACCATCGGATATAACTAAGTTCGCCAGCGTAGCCCCTTGACCTGTAATGTCTCGATCAGAGGTTTGGATGCCTTGCCCATCGTGATAGTTGAGCTCTAGCGTTGTGTTGTGAGTGCCCACAGACACCGGCGAGAAAGTGACAACAATTGAACAGGCCGACCCGTTATTGAGTGTGGCACCGCAATTTCCACCAGTGCCAGGGAAAGAACCTCCCTTATAGGTATAGGGGGCAAAGAGTGCAGATGGTAAAATCGAAGTAGCAGGGACTCCACCGACGTTGCTAACTGTAAAGCTATGATCGGTGCTGGACCCTGTGGATTGAGTGCCAAAGTTGTAAGTGGGTCCGTCTGAAATTAAAAGACTGGCTGGGTCAGCTCCCGTACCCTGAATGGCTCGAGTGGCAGATTGAACAGAAACTCCGTTATTGTAATTGAATTGCAAATTGTCAGAATGAATACCGTTTGTTGTGGGACTGTAAGACACAACAACTGTACAGGTTCCTGCCGCAGCTAAACTCGCTCCACAAGTTCCGCCAGTTCCAGGATAAGCTCCACTTTTAAAACTAAAAGGAGGCGTCAGAGCCAGAGCCGACAGAGTCGAAGCCGAGGTTTCTCCTGTGTTTGTTAGAGTAAAGGTGTGGTCAACAGAGGCATTGATCGCAACGTTGCCAAAATCATAAAGAGGGCCGTCAGATATAGTAATCAGCGCCGCACTGACTCCATTTCCAGTTACGTCGCGCATGGAGGTTTGAGCACCGGCTCCATTGTCATAGTCGAGTTGAATGCTGTCGTTGTGAAGGCCGGTCGTGACAGGAGCAAAAGTGACAACGATTGTACAGTTGGCACTGGCCGCTAGGTTGGTTCCGCAGGTTCCCGCTGTTCCGGGGTAGGCTCCACCCTTAAAACTATAAGGAGGATTGAGTCCTGTTCCTGAAATTCCAGTGGCCGTCACTCCTCCGTTATTGGAAACAGTAAAAGTGTAGTCGGCGAGTGTGCCTATAGGTAAACTTCCAAAATCATAGATCGGCCCATCAGATATAGCCAACAAAGCTGCGCTGGCTCCCGTGCCTTGAACATCAACTGTGCTTTGTGCTGGGGCGATGCCATCGTTGTAATCAATAACTAAAGTGTCGGCGTGAAGTCCTGTTGTGACGGGAGAGTAAGTGACATTGACTGTACAACTGGCTCCGGGGTTGAGTGAGCCCGCGCAAGTTCCGCCGGTTCCAGGGTAAGTTCCACCTTTGAAATTAAAAGGAGAAGCTAAGCCAGAGGCAACAATAGAAGAAGCTGTGACCCCACCCGTATTGGACAGAGTAAAAATGTGTTCGGCAGTGGAGCCTGTCGAGAGAGTTCCGTAGTTGTAAGTTGGGGTGTCAGATATCGTGATAACGGCAGAGTTGGCGGCAGTCCCTTGAATATCTCTTAAAGTTTGAGTTCCCGCCACTCCATTGTTGTAGTCAATTTGAATAGAGTCGGAGTGAACTCCTGCCAAAGTCGGAGAGTAAGTGACGACTATAGAACAACTTCCCGCCGCTGCCAAATTGGCTCCGCAAGTTCCGCCGGTTCCAGGGTAAGTTCCACCTTTGAAACTAAAAGGAGCAGCAAGTCCTGTTCCAACCATAGCTGAGGCACTGAGGCCTCCATTGTTGTTAACCGTAAAAATGTGGTCTGTATTTGATCCGACAGCACGAGTTCCGTAGTCAAAAATGGCTCCGTCCGAAATAACAAGTAGAGCCGCGTTGGCTCCTGTTCCCGTCATATCGCGATTCGATTGTTGTGAAGTCACTCCGTCGTTGTAATTCAATGTGAGAGTTCCAGAATGTAAAGCCGCTGTGGTGGGCGAGTAGGTGACAACAATTGAACAAGAAGCTGCGGGACCCAAAGTCGCTCCGCAATTTCCG
>CAZCYD010000020.1:0-42526 GCA_964502735.1 uncultured Pseudobdellovibrionaceae bacterium | reverse complement strand
CCATGGAAACCTACTGCCCCTAATTTAGAGCTCCCACAAAAAAAGGAAAGAAGGGGCGCATTCACAAAATTTTAGACGATTATTTGGGGGAATTGGTATAAAGTGTGTATACAAACTTGACAACCCTCTATCAGATTGGCGTTCGCTTTTGGAGCAAAAGCCTATAATTCTTCCGAAAATCAAATAGATAGATATGGCACCCTCATTGCTTATCTATACAGGCAACAGGGGTTTTAAGAGTATCCAAAAAAACGAGGTCGAAAAAAACAAGGCCAAAGATCGAGGGAAGACATGAAGTTCATTTTAGCTATACCTATATTCATATCTCTGATTGCACTGCTGGGTGCCTTTGGTGGAAACACCTTGGAGTCGAAACAAGAGTACTTAGATTTGGGTAGCAAGGCTGCCGCAAGAAATACCGAATTAGGTAAAGCACTACCAGTTAAAAAGAAGATGGATAAAGAGTACGACATCCGACTCGAAGATCCTGCGATTAAACACATTTGGGGACTTGCCCAAACAGACTCTAAAAAAGCTTGGGAGCGCCATAAAGTTCTTGGTAGTCGCGATATTGTCGTTGCCGTTATCGATACTGGAATTGATGTCGATCACCCTGATTTAAAAAACAACTTATGGAGAAATAAAAAAGAATTAGAGGGAAAAAAAGGGGTTGATGACGACCTCAACGGATTTGTTGACGACATCTACGGCTGGAATTTTGTGGGTGACAATAACAACCTAGAGGACAACCACGGACATGGAACTCATATCGCAGGTATTATTGGAGCCGTGGGTGGAAATGGTATAGGCATTAGTGGAGTAGCTCCAAGAGTAAGCCTGATGGCCCTAAAATACTATGACCCTAAAGCTCCGGGTAGAAATAATCTACTCAACACTGTTAAGGCTCTTCGTTATGCTATTGATCAAGGCGTCCATGTTATCAATTATTCCGGAGGAGGATTAGAAGAAAGTCCCGCCGAAAAGAAGTTAATAGAGGAAGCTAGAAGAAAAGGCATTCTCGTTGTCGCTGCAGCTGGCAACGAGAAGTCCAATTCAGATGTTCACAAGTACTATCCGGCAGACTATGACTTCGACAACATCATTTCCGTAACCGCTATTGACCCTAGTGAAAAGCTTTTGCCCACGAGCAATTATGGTGAAGTGACTGTTCACATCGCGGCACCAGGTTACAATATCTATAGCACACTTCCTGGAGGGAGCTATGGCTATATGACAGGTACCTCTCAGGCCACAGCTTTTGTAAGTGGAGTGGCTGTTCTTTTAAAATCTAGGTTTACAGACTTCAATGCTCAAAAAATAATTAAACACATTTTAGAAAATGGAAAATTTGATCCCAAGTTAGCAGGAAAAACCCGCTACAGAAAACAACTTAACACATGGGCCGCTATAGCTGGACAAGACCGAGGAGTCGCCAGAACTGGGGTTGTAGCTGAAAATACCACGAATATGAATACAAAAGTTTTCACTAATGATGAGGCTTTTCATAACAGTCTCGAATTTCAAGACATTACTCAAATTCAACCCGGCAATGATCTTTCAGATCTAAACCGAGCCCTCAACAAGAAGTTTTTGCCCCAACCTGTTGTTTCAGAGAACAACAAATTGTAATTTGACCCTAACACCCCTAGTGTTTGCCCACTTGCCAACTTCCCTGGCAGTGGGTTTTTTTATTTCATCCCAAATTCACGGATAAAATGCGTCAAGATTTAACCTTAAGATTTAAATTGCAACTCACTTGAATATGAGTCGTATGGCAGTAGTAATAAACAAAAAAGCGGCTCCGATTCCCATCAGATTTCTGAACTCAGGGGTCATATACCCTACAAACATCAATATCGAGCTCAATAGCATAGCTATTGAGGTAAATGGTACTCGCATCTTGGGTTTGTCAATAGGATTCACCTTTGTCGAAGTTGTCGTTAGCTCGGGAGCAATACTCGCCAGTGCAACTATTTCTCTCCTAAACCTTAATGCCAATTCTTCTTGAGGCTGAGCATCCAAAATTTTTTTATATCGACTAGCTGCGAACTCAAGTCGGTTTAGCTTCCTGCATTGACGAATAAACTCTTGATGTAGATCTTCGTCTTCATAGTGGTTGAGAACCATTTGCCATATTTCTTTTAATTTCTGTGGCACGTTGACAAGTGAAGGGTCTTTTTTAATTTCTACAAATTTTTTTATAACAACGTGACAGTGTTTACACTCCAAAGATCCGATCGGATTTAAAGTTTCACACTTGGGGCAGGGGACTCCCTCTTTATCTAACTCTTTATGGCTTCTCTCTTCTGGTTTAAAGACAGTTTTTTCCTCGCTTTTCTTATTTTGCTGAAGCGAGTCCAGGGGGCTTTCTATGCCCAAAACATCATTGCGTTGCGCAAAACTCGAAATCACATCTTCCTCATTTGTGCTTTTTTCCTCCCAGCTTTCAGAAAACCCAATAATCTCATCGAGACCCTGACAGTCCTGGATTTGCAGGCTAAATTTTTCTTGGCATTGAGTGCATTGGAACTTAGGCCTATGTAAGGCGACCGAAGAGAAATCAACTCTATACAGTTTGAAACACTGTGGACAACGGACTTTTATATGATCTTGGCTATGATCTTGGCTATGCGCTTTAACATGCTCTTTAACATGTTCCTTTCTATATTCCTGTCCCTGTTCTTGGTTAACACTTTGCTTATCAAATTGTTTATCAAATTGTTTATCAAATTGTTTATCAAAAATCTTTTCCAACTGACTCCCCTTTATAACTAATGGTAAGAATCATAATATGAAGCTCCAACTCACATTAAAACATTTTTTGAAAGAATATCAATTGCCAATTTACTCTGGCCTTCTCATAGGAACCAGCTATATCCCCTTTCCTCCTTGGGCAACATTATTTGGCTTTGTTCCCCTTTGGATTTATTGGATGAAACAGAAATCCTATAAAAAGATTTTCATCTCAGGGTGGATTAGCCAATTCTTACTAACCAGTATTGGCTTTAGTTGGATAGCCTACAATATTCACGAGTTTGGTGGACTCCCCTGGATCGTCTCCATACTGGGAATGCTCATTTTTTGCTCTTTTGCTAATTACTATATACCGGTAGCAGGACTCTTTTGGCTATTGATCACAAAAAAACTCCCTTCCCTACCCCTCACTGCCAAAATACTCTTGCTTGCCCCCATAATGGCGCTTTGTGAAATTTTCCTCCAGACTATCTTTAAGTGGAATTTGTCCTATACTTTAATGTGGGTCAAACTTCCCATCTATCAACTTGCTGAATTTATAGGCTTCGAAGGCCTGAGTTCACTCATGATTGTCTTTAACTCTATTTTTCTATGGGTTTGGATTCACAGAAAAACAAAAAAAAGTCTGATAACTTTTGTCATCACTCTATTCTTTTTATTATTGTTAAATAGCCTTGGCACATTTGTGGTTAAACGCTGGGAAGTCACAGACTCCATCATTCGCCCTCTTATTGTACAAGCCAATATACCCAATCAGCAAAAGATCTATGCCGAACAAGGAATGGGATTTAGATCCACAATAGTCGATAAATTTTTTAAACTCACATCAGAGAGTCTCAACCAAAGCTTAACTCCCGATTTTGCCATCTGGCCAGAAACGGCGTTTCCTGATTATCTGAATCTTCAGACTGGGGCTCAAAAAAGACGATTAATACAATTTATAAGAGAGAACCAACTCCCTCTTATCACTGGAGCTTATTACCGTGACAATATCACTAATAAGTCTGCCAACTCGCTTTTTTTTATTGACGGAAACGGCGTCGTAGATCCCCACCCATACAATAAAACCCATCTGCTGGCCTTTGGAGAATACATTCCCGGTTCAGACACCTTTCCCTTTCTTAAAAATTGGCTGCCTATGGTTGCCGACTTTTTAAGAGGATCTGGCCCCATGGCGATTCCTTTTTTGGATACAAAACTTGGTGCCCAAATTTGCTATGAAAGCCTGGAGCCCGCATTTTCTAGAGGCTTAGCGATAAGGGGATCGGAACTTATTGTGAATGTAACAAATGACTCTTGGTTCGGCTGGTGGCAAGAGCCTTACCAACACCTCACAATGACACTAGCTAGGGGTATTGAATTTCGTCGTCCAGTTATCAGATCTACAAACACAGGAATAAGTACAGTTATGCTTGCAAGTGGAGAAGTTCTTGAAAAATCCCCATTGGATAAAGAATGGGCACATATTTACACTCTACCATATAAACAAACCCCCCCCTCGACCTTTTATCAGAATAATTTTTATTTAAATCGGATCGTACTTGTATTATTTTTAGTTTTTCTCATCGGATACCCTTGGAGGCCAAAACAAAGTGAACGGGATTAATAATTTAGACTGGAACCAAATTATCAGTAGACTTAACCGTAATGCCACCAGCGATTTAGCCCGCCAAGAGCTCGCGAATATACAACCTCTACAAAATGCACAAGAATGTCGCGCTAGTTTTAACAATATAATTTGTGCCCAAGAAATTATGAGTTTTGGACAACGTCCTTTTATGGAGAGCTTAGACCTTTGTTCTACATGGTTACCTCGTTTACAAAAAAGAGCCACCTTGAAAACCCTAGAGCTCAAGGATATTCGCCACTTTTGCATAGAAACAATGGCTCTTAAAGAAATTCTTAACAAGGCCGACACAGAATGGGGACACAATTTATCGGCACAACTCATGAATGCTGAAGAGCCCTTATCTGCCATTGAACAAATTATGACTTCGGACGGAAGTATTCGCACTGACGCAAGTGAGCTTTTATTTAAACTGTATGAAGAAAAAAAATCTCAATCCAATCAGGTTCAAAAGACATTAGATAAAATTGTTCATAAATATGAGATGGAGGCCCTACTACAAGATCGTTATGTAACTAATCGAGAGGGACGCTGGGTATTACCTATTAAAAGCGGAATGCAACACAATTTTGATGGGATCATTCACGCCTCCAGCCATAGTCGGCAGACGGTATTTATGGAACCCCAAGAGATTGTCCCCATTAACAATCGACTGCGAGAGATCGAACAAGAAATTGAATTAGAGATCGAAAGGCTCTTAAAAGAGCTTTCCCAATATTTGGCCAATCAATATGAGCTATTTATTTCTTCTAAAGACACCCTGATTTTTTGCGATATTCAATTCTCTAAGGCTCAGCTTTGTGATCAACTTCAAAGTTCTACTTGTGAGTTCACGGAGGGAACTCTCTCACTTATAAACCTGAAAAATCCCGTTCTTTTACTTCACAATCAGGACGTTATCGGAAACACAATAAAGCTTGATGCAAAAAATAAAATTCTGATCCTATCAGGACCCAATGCTGGAGGAAAAACAGTTCTTCTCAAGTCTATTGGTTTAGCTGCACATATGGCAAGATGTGGACTGCCAATTTGTGCAGAAAAAGGTTCTCAATTGCCTTTCTTTAAGAAAATCCTGGTCGCAGTGGGAGATGCCCAAAGCGTAGATGAACAACTTAGCACTTTTGCCGCTCACCTTAAACATCTCAATGAAGCCACGAAGTGTATGGGTCCCGAGAACCTCTTACTTATTGATGAAATTTGTGGTTCCACAGATCCCGAAGAGGGTGGTGCCCTGGCAAAAAGCTTTATTGAAACCTATGCCAATCACGATGTTTTTGGCGTGATAACCTCACACCTCGGCTCCCTTAAAAAAGGCTGGGAGGAGTTCTCCGGAGTTATAAATGGCAGCCTTGAATTTGACAAAAATACAGGCCCCACTTACCAGTTTTTGATGGGGGTTCCAGGACAGTCTTTGGCTATTCAGACAGCTCTAAGAGTTGGCGTTTCTTCCCATATCATAGACAGAGCCTTTGATTTTTTAAGTCCAGAACACAGAAAATACCAGGAGAGTCTTAAAGAAGTTGAAAGCATGAAGAGCGAATTAATGGCATTGCGTCGACAATTACAGACCGAGCAGAACAAAGCTGAAAAAGAAAAGAGCAAGTATCAAGCTCTATTTTTAGAAATCGAAACAAAAAAAGAGAAACTATTAGAAAAGGCCGTGGAAGAAGCTGAAAAAAAACTCGAACAAATTATACAAGAGGCTAAAGTTAAGGAAACTTTTAAAAAACACGAGAACTTACAAAAAATCAAAGTTGAAATGCCCACAGTTGTAAAAGCAAGTTCGAACGTAGAAAAGTCATTTAAAATTGAAACAGCAGAGGAGTTTACTCGCCGTTATCCACCCGGATCTAAGGTATTTGTTAGTCAACTGAATTCAGATGGTATTGTTCAAGGACGCCCCAATAATAAAGGTGAAGTTCCAGTGCTATCTAAATCTATGAGACTTGTATTGCCCTGGACAGAGCTAAAACCTCCCGAAAAAGTTCAAAATCCAACTACAGAAGTCTTACGCAAAACCTCTTTATTTCAAATGAGTTCCCATGGAGGAGATCGCACTGTAGATCTAAGAGGTCTCAACATTGAGGACGCAGTAAGCAAATTGGAACTCCAACTTGATACAGCGGCTCTTAACAGTGAGGATCGCATAAAAGTTATTCACGGACACGGTACAGAAACTCTAAAACGATCCATTCGAAGTTATCTATCAAGGAGTCCCTACGTTAAAAAGTGGATGGCCGGCACAAAGGATAGCGGCGGAGACGGTATCACATGGGTGGAGTTAAAAGATTAAATCTCTGAATATGGAACAACTCCAGGGACAATAATGCCATCAATCAATGGGTCGCATTCACTTTCCACTTTTTTGGATCTCATTGCACTCCCCAACCAAACTTCGTCTTTTGGTTCTTTAAGCTGAGAAGCTAAACATGAGCGTATACTAAATTTGGCATCATTCGTTGCTAGAGATTCCACACTCTTAACCTGAGACCACACTATTGTTCCACTTTCGACAGAAAATAATAGGCGTCCAGATATTTGGCTTGAGAACTGGCTATCCTTACTAAAAGTCGCGATAATTCCCACCTCTCCAGAAATCTCCAAGTCTGCACAGCGGTTCTTGCCACAGGGATAAAGCCCCTTAAAGATTGTCACCATACTCAGCTTTAGAGGGATATTATTCTTAGCACTGACCCAAGATCGATGCATCTCCCATGTATCCCCTATTTTCACTGGACTCGTCGGCAAAGACAAAGGGGGAACAAAAAACACGCTCGACTCAGAGTAACCTCCCGCATACAAAACCTGCGCATCAGGCGAAAATACAAATTCAATTCTTTCCTCAAGCTCTGGAAAAGCCAAATCATGTAAGTCTACAATCCCATCCTTTTTGATTGTTGTGACTAGGTTTCTTATGAGATTAGGGTTTTCTTCACTCGTTAAAGTCAAAGTTTTGGTTGTAAATTCCACAACCTCATCCTTTTCTCTTACCAACTGATTCAACTCAAAAGCCTTAACCTTAGAATGTGAATAATAATCGACAACTTCTGTTCTGCCAGTATGTGAACCCAATCTCAACTCCACACTGTCGTCACTTTTTAAAGGCTCTAAAATGGAAGCCCTCTTTAAAACCTGAGAGCAGGAGACGGAGAACATGCAAGTGACAAGAAAAGCGACAGATCTTAGAAAACTCAAATTATTTAACATAGTTGGAATTATAATGGGGCTGACTTTGAGTTTCAACTTTGAAAATTCGATTCCCAAAGCCATAAAAGCCAAAATGTTTCGTTATGATACAGATTAACCTACTAATATTATTGGACTATTTTATTTGAAGCTGCTCGCATATGGCATTTACTTTGCTTAATTATTTAATACGGCTTTGGTTGATTAATGGGATGACACTTCGGAGGGTTTTTTGTTTTAAACGAAGGACCCCCAAGTATAGGGGGAGTTATGAGGGGAAAATTATTTTTAGCCTTAATGTTCAGTATATTTATTTTGGGTTGCGGTGCCTCAAAAAAATCTAATTCGAGCATGTCCAGCACAGACATTTCGAGCCGTGGCACAGATCCTATTACAGACGATAACTTAACTCCTGTTGGCTTTTACTCTCACTGCAATAGTTTTTCAACAACGCACTTGAGTGGAGTCGTCACAACCTTTTTAAATCCCATGACCAACCAATATATTTGGGACTACATACGTCTTAAAATCAAAACCGCTCCCACCCAGCTCAAAAGTAACGACAACTTTTATATTCAAGCTTTTCGATGGAATGAAGACACTCCAGGCTCTCCTTATGTCAATAGCACCCCTGTAGGAATGTACTTTCAATCTCAGGATGGAAAATGGTTAAACAATGAGCTAATCACTTCCATTTCTAAATCCACAATCGAGAAATTGATTAACGATAACAACTTAGCCAACACCACCATTAATAATTTTTTAAGCAAAGTCATAATTGTCATGGTGGGGATGGACTTGCAATACGACGCTGTTATGCTCAACACCTATGACTCCAGCACAGGTAATGAGGCTTTGACCACCACAAATGTTCTCTTGCCCGCCTTTGCCGCCGACCCTAACATCTACGCAGAAACCCACGCTCCAAATCTTGTGGCCTTACACCCCAACTACAACATTAAGGATTCTGGTTACACAGAGTGGCAATTCTATCAAGAAACACAAGGGCTTTGCAACTGAACCCCCAATTTAAGGGCAGACACCAAAAAGACTAATGTGACGACTCCTGAGAAACATCCTCGGCGTGCAGACTTTCTCCCTGCCGGTAGCGAGAAATTAAGCTAGGATCCTTTGACGGAAAAGAAAATAACAAAGCATGAGAGTTTGAAACGGCATCCTCAATGGTTACAACAATATAGTGAAAAGGTTCTCGCCCCTCTTCTGTAAACTCCTTTACAAAATTGACTAGAACATTGCCAAAGGGATCATTGTGTCGCCATATTTCATCGGCCTCTTCAATCGCAGTTTCTCGCAAATAAGCAAAATCTCTAAACTGAGACTCTGAAAAGTCATCTTCGGATCTCACTTTTAACATAGCCTGGTAAAATCCCATAGCTAACTCATCACCTTCTAATAAGGCATCACCCTCGATAGCTCCACGAGGAGCCTCTTCCAATATTCTGTCGTACACAATTTCCCCGCGCTGATACTTTTCAACTAATTCCATTTTTGTTGTAGGAAAATGAAGGTAAACAAAGCTCGGCACACCACCAGCGGAATAGGCTAAAGCCACGTGGAACAGGGGGCTTCCCTCATCTTCGCTAAATTCCTTAAGAAAGATATGAACTTCCTGATTTTCAATTGTCTCTCTATCAACCCAAATCTCATCTGGATGCTCAAGTGTATCCGCAAGTTGATGCTCGTACTCCGTATGTAAATTCTCAGGGATATCATCAGAAGGCCTTATAACTGCATACTCCTTCTCCAGTTTTTCGATTTCCTTTTGAAAATGATCGTAAAGCTGATCTTCATTAGCAAACTTAAGCCCTTTTGCAGGATCTATAACAATTCTCGCCACATCTTCATTCTTTTTACTCAATTGAACCTCTTTACATATTGCTCATAACTATCACAACCATGATAGGACTAACGACCGGTCATGTCAATTTCATGATTTTTTCTCTTGCTCAAATATTTTTTAAAAAGAGAATTAAAGTTAGGAGCAATGGATCTAGATGGCAATGGATATTTCAAATGCAAATGTGCCTAGGGGGGCAAAATGAAGCATCAATTCTTGGTAGAAGACTCAAATTTAGACGCAATTGAATCTCTTCTCTCCATGTCAATAAAAGGCATACACCATCTTTTTGATCATGCAGATATTGCCGAAATTTTAAGAAGACCTACAGAAGAAATAGACTTCTTCAACTTTCAAAATATGGATAAGATCCAAGACCTGTTCCTAGAATTGATCCAAAAGAAAAGTTTTGAAGAAAAAAAGATTTTTTTAGCCAATCTTGATAAAGAAAACTATGAAATCGTCCTGAGAGCCTATTTTCACATAGTCGAAAACACCGCTCGAGCCGCTCACGACTTTAAACATTAATTTAGACCACCATGGGATAATCGCCTCCAGCTCAACGGAAAACCAACAGAGAATGAATTCAAAAGATCTTACGCTTATCCATGATTTGAATTATTTAAAAGTTTGACAGTTTTAGGAAAATTCATATTTTTGCAGATTCTGCCGATCTTAAGTCTATATGAGACTCATAAGATTTCTCTTTCTTATTATCATCATTCCAATTCCTTCTAGCCTGGCAGAATACAGAGCCTACGAGCTAATAATTGAAAATGAAGAAAAGGGGACCCAACGAAGGGTTGTTACCACCCTAGACCATATTCAATATCCCAGTTACTACCCAATACAACAAAAAGAGAAGGTTCTCTTGGCCAAGTCCTGGATGTGCTGGGGTGCCAGTGACTATCATCAGGATATCTGTCCAGCTCCTGAGAACCAAGGGCCCGAAAGGTTTCCTGCCGCAGAATAATTTGATACAATTACGAACAGACTAAGTCAGAACGTTCTGCTCTGAGTGCTCAGAGCAGAACACTTAGAACAAAGCGCTTAGAACAACAAAGCGCCTTAAAGTAAAACGCTTAGGAAGAGCTTTATGGCCAATGAGATTGGTTTTACAGGTAAAAATAACCAAAGAGAACTCGCCGACCTGCATCGTCAAAACCGTGAAAAACGCAATGAAATTGTAGAAACTAATGAAGTTCAGTTACAACAACTAAAAAAAGAACACGCAAAAAAAGAACAGCGCTTGCGCCAAGAGCATGAGGCCCATGTCAACCACATTCAAAAAAATTATGAAGATAAAATCTCCTCACAAAAAGAATCCTATGAGAAAAAAATTGCCTACGATAGAACTATTTTAAATAAACGATATCAACAAGAAAAGAAGTCCGGAGAAAACAGGATCGACTCCTTGAAGAAAGAAATTACGTCTAAAGAGTCCGACAGCCAAAATCGTATTAAAAACATAAGTCAAACAGAAGAGCAAAGGCGCTCAAATGAAAAGCAAAGAACCGCAGAACTCATGCAACAGGAAAATGCCAAACGGCAGCAAGCTGAAGTCCAATTAAGAAATGAAATAAATAAGGTCCAAACTCAGCTTTCAAAAAAACATCAACACACAAAGATGGAGTTGGAGCAGGAACAAAAAAAACTTCAACAAGAATATAATGAAAAATCAAAAAAATTAGCTTCAGAAAATCGGCTACACCTACAAAAACTCAGAAATGAAAAAAAACAATCCGTAAAAGAACTGCAGAGTCAACAGCACCAGGTTACTGAACAAACTATAAAGGTCCAAAATCAAAAAATAAATGATCTACAAAATCGAGGTCGTCAAACCCTCACACAAGAGAAAACCCGTCAGGAATTAGAACTTCAAAAACAGAGAGATATTTCGCAAAATCAGTTGAAAGGAGAAATTCAAAGAAGCGTTGACACCAAAGAAAAAATTCGCTCACAATACGATCAAGAGGTTCAAGCCCTACACAAAAAAGGCGAACAAGAACTGAATTCTCAAAAAGAATTTTTTTTACAAAAAAAGCAAACATCCGAACAGATTCACAAGCAACAACTTGAAGAGTTGAAAGTTCGACAAAATCAAGAACTCAACGCACAGAAGACTCTTTTTCAAGATAAGATTACCGCTCAACAAAAAACCTATGACAAAATGTTGCAAGAACAAAGAAATGAGTTTGAAACAGGTTTTAACAAAAATGCCTTACAACAAAAAGAGTCCTTAGCTCATCAAAATAAAATGCTAATCGACGCTCTCAAACAACAACGACTATCAAGTTTAAAAAAATTTGGGAAGTATTCTCAGGCCTCATCCGACCCCTTTTATCAACATCGAGACCTCCAGGTGAGCCTTCAGGATTTACCCAATGCTTACATAGTCAATCTGAAAGTTCCAGAACACGAAAAGGACAACATCCAGTTTCGCATCAAAGATCAACAAGTCATTATAGAGGGGTCTCGTTCTTTTAAAGAAAAGTTAGAGCTTGATGGGGGAGCACGTTCAATTTCATCTAACAGCTATGAAACCTTCAGGGAGTCTGTAAACCTAGAAGAGCCTGTTTCAGCCAAAAACACAAGGTCGTCATTCCGCGATGGAGCTTTAGAAATCTTGATACCCAAGAGCAGGGTTAATAAAAAATAAAAACTATTTTTTTGATGTCAGGTGAGCGATCTCACCAACCATAAAATGGAGCTTAAAGTGAAGCTCTGCAAGCTTAGCCACATTTGCCTTTAGCTGAGCCAATGAATCCACTTGGTGATAGTCCCTTGTTAGTTCAAGAGACTGACTAGGTTCGACGTACACTTGTGGCTCAGTTGCACCTCTCTCATTCTCTACTCGTTCTTGAATTTGCATCTCAATCTCCTCGGTCCTTTGCCTGGAGTCCATCAAACTGATTCGACGGGCTACTAGCCTGGACTCAATCATATCCACAGTTTCCAACCAACTAAAACTTAAATTAACTTACAAAATACAACTTCTCTACTAACCGGTTCCAATTTGGAACATTTTACATAAAACCCACCCACCACAAGGCAGGCTTTTTCCCCAGAATGGTGCATTCTAACCTCCGTATTCACAACTGAGAGTGTCTTTATCCAAGCTGTAAAGCTCTCTCCTCTCTTTGCCATTGCTAAGGTGGGCGTGCATAACACTCGGCTTTTCCTCGTTAACATGAGCTAAGCCCAAAACGTGTCCAAACTCGTGCACCATCAGACTGTAAAAGTCGACTTTTGTATTCAGAGGCCCTATTTCAGAGGAAAATCTATGATTTTTGGCGTTTATCCGAATGTCGGCCTCATATATGTGGCTTCCCTTCCAATAAATGGTAGTCCTAGCCTGTTCAGTTTTTTTATTGGCCTCCCAGACACTACTCATCCAATAAATAATATTGTAACCGTCCTGCGATGGACTCGCTTTGCCGCTCACTATACTCTCTATACTAATAACCTTGTAACCGACCTGCTGGTTCCACACTTCGGCGGCCTCTCTTATGTTTCTGTGGAATTGTACAGGAACAGAGGAGTGAATATACATTTTTGCAAGCTGACCCTTCCATGAAACTCTCTGAAGTTTAGAGTTTTGGACAAAATTACAGGAGGGCTCGGGCTTAATATCAACTCCACAAGCCTGCATAATAAGGCCTGCTATTGCCACGGCGGAAAGTTTGTAGATGTACCCAAGAAGACTTCTTTTCATAGTAATAACTACTATGGCAAAGTTTATGCCGTGAAATATTTTATAAGTAATTGATATTACTAGCTATTTTTTATCACCCCAAAAGCCATCTCACTATTTATGTGAAGCGCTCTCACTCCTTTGCATTCAGGCTCATGTGAACATTTGAAAATTAATTATAACTTATTAATATTATTCATTTTTTTATAGAAGCAACACTGTATAGAAATGTGACAGTGGCCCGCTTAAAAAAGGCAGGAGGCGGGAGCTTTGTGCTCCCCCTTTTCGCAGTGGTGGGCTTTGGGATGGGTACGAGACAATACTCGTAAAGGCTCTTAAGACCTCCACGACTGTGGAAAGAGCCGATCATTGTCTAGTCACTATTTCAAACCAAAGGCCAGTTTTGTGGAGTCAAAATATCCCTCATCTCAAATAAAAAGGGCTTTTTAGTCAATTTTATGAGAGCTATAAGTAAATATCGAGGGCAATATGACACCACCCACCGGTCCCATCAGGAGTAAAAAATCTATAACATGAGTAAAATGGCACTAAAAATTTGTGTCTGTGGCGGAGGGGCCTTTATCTGATTTTTGGGCGTATCTGTACCCAACCCCTCGAATGGTGCAAATGTCTTCAGCCCAATCACCTAATTTTTTTCTCAAGGCGGCCATGTGCACATCAATCGTTCTGTCCGTAACGTTACTTTTTCCGAGAGCCATTTCTCTTAAATGATCTCGAGTCAAAACCTCGTTTATATTTTTAAGCAATTCATAAATGATATTAAACTCTGTTAGCGTAACAGGGATAACTTCACCATTAAGTACAACCTCATGAGCCAGTTTATCTATGGACAATCCATTAGCTTCAATTTTAGGGAACTTCTCAGAGGTGGGATTGAGCCTCCTCAATACAGCCCGAATGCGCGCGGCCAATTCGGTTGGTGAAAACGGCTTCACAACGTAATCATCAGCTCCAAAATCCAGGGCTCTCACCTTCTCGCTGTCATTGTACTCACCGGTGAGCATTATGATGGGCAATTTCATATACCTCTGCTTTTTTCTTATAGTCTGCAACCAATCTGTGCCCTTCTGCCCTGACAAGTTTTGATCCAACAACAAGATATCAGGAACTTCTTGCTCAATTCTATTTAATAGCTCACAAGGATCTAAAATGTACTCAACATAAAACCCTTCTAACTCCAAAAGCTGTTTAACAGATTCGCAAACAGCCCGGTCATCATCTAAAAGTAAAGCCTTAATTTGCAAGGTGCGACTCCTAATTGTTTAAAATTCCTGGTGCCCAAAAGACCCCATGTATAAAAAAGTTTATAAGAGGTCACTGACTTCGACTATGTTATCTCCATAAAATAATTTAATAGGTTTATGTCTGTATAATCAACTAAATAGCTAATTTTAGCTATTTTCATGGGCAAAATTAACTTTATCTTAATATTTGAAAAATCTTGCCTATTTTACAATATCCTTAGATACTCGCCGTCATAAAAAAAGGGGGGAAATTCCCTATGGAAATGGATTTAGAAGGCAATAAACTGAGGTCAAAAACATTGAAGGACACACATAATATTCAAGAGGGGACTCAAGAAAAAATCAAAAAAAAGGGGTTAGAAATCTTTGGCCTCATGGAGGGGTCTCAAAAATCTTTGTTCAGTAAGGACTTTTGGTACGGGCGCATCATGGAATGGAGCATGAAAAACGATCAGTTTAAAACTCAAATGTTTCGTTTTGTGGACGTTCTCCCCTACCTGAATTCTGGTGCAGAGGTGGCTAGGCATTTAAAGGAATATTTTGCTGAGAACAATAACGAACTCCCTGCTGTTTTTAACCTTGGAATGGGAATGGGCTCATTGGCTCCAAGTTTAATGGCTGGAGCTGTCAAAAAAAATGTTTCTCAAATGGCAAAGATGTTCATTACAGGAGAGTCTCCCAAAGAAGCTCTTCCCAAACTTCGAGAGGCCAGAAAAGCAAATAAGTGTTTTACAGTCGATCTCTTAGGCGAAGCCACACTCTCAGAAAAAGAAGCCCAAGACTACCAAGAAAGGTATTTGCAACTCATTAGGGATCTCGTTGCCGATGCTGAAAGCTGGGCTCACATCCCCATGATTGATGAAAATGAAGCGGGAGCCTTACCAAAAGTAAATGTTTCAGTCAAAATTACCTCCCTGTATTCGCAAATCAAGGAGGCCGCGTGGGAGCAATCAAAATCTAAGATAAAAGAACGACTTCGACCCATTTTTAATCTGGCTCAAAAACACAATGTTTTCATCAATATCGACATGGAACAGTTTTCTCACAAAGATTTAACTCTCGAAGTTTTTAAAGAAATCATCATGGAAAATGATTTCTGTTCTTACCCTCATTTCGGCATTGTTATTCAGGCTTACTTGCGAGACTCCTTAGAAGATGTAAAACAACTCTCTCAATTTGCAACTCAAAGAGGAACTCCCTTTACAGTTCGCCTAGTTAAAGGAGCCTACTGGGATTACGAAATTATTCATGCCAATCAAATGGGATGGCCCATTCCTGTTTACACAAACAAGAGAGAGTCAGACAAGAACTATGAAGATTGTGCAAAAGCCATTCTACAAAATCACAATTTCGTTAAACTGGCCATAGGCTCTCACAACGTGCGCTCTATCGCTGCCTGTCTTGTTTATGCCGAAGAACTTGGCGTTCCACAAAAAGCAATCGAAGTTCAAATGTTGTACGGAATGGCTGACCCAATTAAGAATGCTATTATCAAATCTGGATACAGACTCCGAGAGTACGCCACCGTTGGCGAATTAATCCCAGGTATGGCATATCTCGTGAGACGCCTACTAGAAAACACGTCCAATGAGTCATTTTTAAAGTCAAAGTTTGCTGATGACATAGATAGTGAGACTTTATTAGCTGACCCCGCAGACAACCTACACATAAGTTCAGAAGTTGAATCAAAAAACCCTGAACTTTTTTATAACACCCCTCCTACTGATTTTGCTAAACCTGAAAACAGAAAGGCTATGCTTGAGGCCCTAGAGAAAGTCTCTACACTTCTGGGAAAAACCTACTCCGTCGTTATCGAAAACAAAAACTATACAACAGAGAAATTGATTGAAAGGTACAACCCCAGCAACCAAGACGAACTGATTGGTCGTATATACGCAGCAAACACGGAACTCGCTGAGCTCGCAGTTAAAACGGCTGCAAAAGAATTTAAAACATGGAAAAAAGTATCCACTGCTAAACGCGCTGAGCTTCTTGATAACTTAGCCAATCTCATTGAAAAAGAAAAATTCTTTCTCTCGGCTCTGCAAGTTAAGGAGGTCGGAAAAACTTGGCACGAGGCTGATGGCGACATTTGTGAGGCTGTTGATTTTTGCCGTTATTATGCCAGAGAAATGAGAAAGCTTGAACTCGGGCAAAAAGTTGGCCACGCTAAGGGTGAGACCAGTCTTTACCACTTTGTCCCCAGAGGTCCAACTTTGGTCATTGCTCCGTGGAACTTTCCATTAGCTATATTAACAGGAATGGTAGCCGGGGCTGTTGTTACAGGCAACACCGTAATCATGAAGCCCGCTGAACAAAGTTCCATAACTGCAGCTCAACTTATGCGGCTTATACAAGAAAGTAAATTTCCACCGGGCGTGGTTAGCTTTATTCCTGGATATGGAGAAGAAGTTGGAGAGTATTTAGTTCAACATAAAGATGTAACCACAATTGCTTTCACGGGATCAAAAGATGTCGGATTGCACATCATTAACAAATCTTCATCATTCAAACACGGACAGGTCTACAGCAAAAGATGTATAATCGAAATGGGCGGAAAAAATGCCCTTATCATTGATTCTGATGCTGACCTTGATGAAGCCGTTGCAGCTGTTTTATACAGTGCTTTTGGATTCCAAGGGCAAAAATGCTCAGCCTGCAGCCGGGTGATTGTTTTAAAAGAGAACTACAACCGCTTCATCGATAGGTTCTTGGAGGCCGTCAAAAGCATTGAAGTTCTCCCCTCCGACAACCCTCAAGCCTACATGGGCCCAGTTGTAGATATTGAAGCCTATAACAAAATAATAGGTATTATCGAACGGGCAAAAAGTTACGCTCAAATTATTTATCAGGGTCAGGTCCCAAAGGGAGGACACTTTATTGGACCAACAGTTTTTAGCGAAGTCCCCCTCGATTCTGAGTTGGCTCAAACGGAAGTTTTTGGTCCAGTCCTTGCGATAATTAAAGCTGAAAACCTCTCTGAGGCTATAGAAATTACCAATAGCACACCCTTTGCACTAACTGGTGGTATTTTTTCTAGAAGCCCCGAGAATATAAAGCGTGCAGCTTCAGAAGTTGAGGTTGGAAACTTCTACATCAACAGAACTATTACTGGAGCTATGGTGGATCGCCATCCCTTTGGTGGGTTTAAATTGTCTGGCCTCGGAAGTAAAACAGGTGGCCCTGACTATTTAAAACAATTTATGGACCCTCGGGTTGTAACAGAAAACACCATGCGAAGGGGATTTGCTCCAGAGGAGTAATATCTCTTCTCATACTAACTAATTCCAGAAAATAAATGTCTAGAATTTTGTGAATGCACCTCATGCTCACACAGCCGCAGCCTTGAGGCTGCGGAACTGCGCGTGAGGTGCATTCACAAAATTCTAGGCATTTATTTTCTGGAATTAGTATGACTTGCTCGAATACAACCCTTAACTTTCTAGTTAATAGTTGTACCAACGGGGTAGGCTTTGGGGAAGTTCTCAAACTCTTTTAATTTAATAAATTTGCGAATCATAAATATGGAAGCCCCAGCAACCACTCCTGCGAGCTCCCCTCCCAAATGGGCAGAGTGCGCGATTCCACCCAACTGATCAACTGAGCCAATATAACCAGCAAGATCAGAAAGTATCCACAAAGCCATAGTGATCCACCCTGGCAAATAAACGTAACCGGCATATCCTCGCCTTGGTATAAATAAAAAATAAACATACCTTACGGACTTGCTCCAAAACAATAAACAGAATAAAGACATTAACCCACTTACGGCTCCACTTGCTCCTATTAAAGGTACAGGTGAAACTCCTGATAAAACTAAAAAAACTCCAGCAGCAACCATCCCCGACAACAAATAACAGATTAAAAGTGCCAAACCACCAATGATTGGCTCCAACACGCTCCCAAAGATTAATAAAAAAAGCATATTCCCAACAAAGTGAATAAAACCACTATGAATAAATTGGTAACTCAACCACTTAACAAGACTCACATCGGAACTATTGAGCCCAAAAGCAAAACTTGGGTGAAAACTTTGCACTGCTGAAATTTCTTTCAGTTCATTCCTCCACCAATGCAACAAAACTTCGTCACCTGTAAATTGAAAGCTATTAACCTGGGATAAAAACAATTCATCGCGAATAGCCATACCTCCAAGAATTTGAAATTTTTCATCATCATTTTTTTCTATTGCTAACTGAGCAAGATTTATAGTTTCAGGCTTGTAGCTACTACCATTAAACCTAATAAATTGAGAATAAAACTCACCCTGAGCTTTTAAATACAGGGGGTCATCATAGATCTTGTTGATTACATTTTGCCCCAAATAACCAAATTCAATTGAAAATGACATAACCATAAGGTTTATAACAAACAAGAGCCACGTTATTGGGGCATTAACAAAGTTGCTTATTCCTCTAAGATAAGGCAAAATCATTGACCCAAAAACTCCCTCTTTAATTCATCATAAACAAAGTCAAATTTATCATAAACACTTGCTGGAACTCGCTCCACCTTAGCTTGACCAGCTTGACCATTTTTTAACAAGTTCCATGCCTTTTTACGCTCGCCAGATTGGAATAAAGTCATTATGAAACTTTTTTTAAACTCAGGGATTGATTCGAAATTATTGTAAATTTCATCGCCAACTTCTTTTGCAAGGTTCACAAATCCCAAGTCTACCAGTCTGTTGAACAAAATATGCCCTGTTCTATTCCAGCTGTACAAACGAGATTGGGTCTTCCAAAATATAACGAATTTTAAAAATCCATCTTCATCAGAAATCAAACTTAAAAGATGTCTTGCTGCATCCTCTTTAATAAGCGTTTTGTATTCTCTTCCTTTATATATTGACCACAAAATGTCTTCGGCTTTTTTCTTATCTAATCTCATAGTTGCCAAAGCGTAACTCAACTTACTAAAATCTCTATCTTTATGACTTGCCATCTGTGAACTAAAGTTGCCTTTACACATCTGCAATCGAGCTTGAGTAATATCATGCTGAATATCTGAATTGTTATTTTGACCCTTGGAGACTAACATCATCTGACAAGATAGGCTGCCAAAATATTTACAATCAGTAGAAACTTGCTGATAGCATAACCATGCCGCTAATTTTTTTGTCTCTTTTGGCTTAAGAGATGAAAAAGCCAAGTCCGCAATCTGATCATATTTAGATAGGTCTGAAAATCCAACGTAAGTTTTTGTTTTCAGTGCCGTCTTAAAGTTTTTTAATGATGGCAACTCCGGCAGTTCATCTATGTTTTTCTTTGCCTGACTAAAATTCCCCTTTTCAACTGCATTTTTAATAGCCCATATCTGAATATACAGAGGCCAACTTTTATCGACTTCAAAAAACATCTTGTCAACTTGGTTCCAGTCCTCCCTGTCCAACAGGCTAACTATCCTACTCATGTAACATTCTTTAGATTCTAAACTTAAATGACAAACCCTATCCAAGTATGAACCAGACAATTTAGGACGATCTCTGTATAAAAATGATTTTGCTAAATACATTAGTGGGTAATTATGATTTTGCCTAAACAAAAAATTAACTTCAGACTCAAGGCAGGGCTCTCCAATATTGTCCGCAGCATACATTGCCATCGCTGTTTCTAATCTTATTAATGGATCTCCAGTATTTGAGAGGTTCTTAATTTCATTTCCCACTGATTCACAAAGCTGACCTCTTTCCTCTAGTAGATCAGTGATATGACTACTAACAGCTAGTTTTTTTTGCATCTTAATCGTCATAAGCCCAAAGATAGATGTGATAAAAATCAAAAATCCTACAAACACCCCTCGGACAACTGATTTTTCATAAATACCAGGATAAGTAACTCCTCTTTTATTAATACTAATAACAAGGGTATCAGATACCCTATCATGGTACATTCTTCTTTTGGAGTTCGAAGAAACAGACAAGTACGAAAATCCCAAAGTTAACCAGCCAAACCACCAAGTCAGTTCACGCAAAAAACAATTTGAGAGTTTTGGCTTTTTTGAATACCAAATATCTACAATTCGCAAACCTAAAAATAATTTGCCGACAGTACCTCCGAAATACCAAGCCATTAGTGCACGATAGGAAGTTATGAATAAGAAACTCGTCAGCACAGAAAAGAAAATTGAATACATTATAGTTAGATTTTCATCCAACAGCACACCAGAGTAAAAGTATTTTTTGTAAGGTGCATTTAGTAATAACAAGATCGGCATCAGCACAATGAAAGTATCA
Organism: uncultured Pseudobdellovibrionaceae bacterium; assembly: GCA_964502735.1. Classification (GTDB taxonomy): domain Bacteria; phylum Bdellovibrionota; class Bdellovibrionia; order Bdellovibrionales; family UBA1609; genus JACKAN01. Next base: position 21,907 of record CAZCYD010000020.1, on the reverse strand, counting down.
ACAACAAAAGATGCAATTCGATCAACAGGGTCAGCAAAAGACTCTGCGCGCTTCTGATTATTTTTTTTGGAAGGAAGGTGAATATCGTCGATAACCATATTCACTCTTCGGATTTAATTTTAAAAAACTGTATGGATTGAAAGAGCCTATGAGGCCTTCTGGACCTTCATTGCAAGCAGTCTACCATAAAGATCTAGTTCAAAGTAGACCTCCCCAGAGATCCTCTCTTCTGAATCTAGAAGGCTATATCTTTCGATAATCTTTTCGTGGCTTTTCTCAGTTCCTAATGGCTTAAATGAAGCGTATGTAAAAGGAAGTAAACTTCCGTAGGAATTTAGAAAATCTTTGCTATTAACATATTTAGGCTCAATATGTCCCATGGTTTCAGCCAACTCAATATTTATAATTTTCCCATTAGAAAATTGGACTCTGTATTTGTTATGAAGAAACCCTGCCGTCAACTCATCCTGAAGAATTGGGGACTTCCCTACACTTGCAATTCCACGTTTATGAGATTTTTCGGCAAGCTGCCTCGCCAACCTATGTTCCCATGCTGTATCACGAGAGTGATCGTCGCTGGCAATTGTTCTAACTTCGTGATGACTCATCATCAGATGATTATTCACAACATATAGACACATAATAAAAAATAAAGTAACAGGCACTCCCTTTTTTATTTTGCCTGAAGATTTTGCCATCTTATTTTGTGCTTCTACTTTGGACTTATTCTTTTTAACTTTATCAACAGGAAACTTTATAATTTTATTTTCGCTCATTTAGGTTTCCCTCCCTTAACAACTGAGAATGCCAAGTTCATGCCGCCTGTACTGTCTTTAAACTCGACCTAAAGTTTTCTATTCAGAACAGTTGTTAAACAAAAAATGTCACTCGAAATACCAATGGCTTGTGTTTCACGTAACATTTTGGCAACAATCTAAAATTTGTATTCACAATCACATTTACAACTGCTATCCACGCATCGGATTCATGCTATAATGTCTTAATAGGAAACATGGTTTTTATTAAAAATGAGTTTATCGCGCACAAGACTTATTATTTTTTTGACTTTTGTCGATAGACATCAAAGTCCAGCAGGAAGATTTATGAAGTTTCTAAGATTTAGCATCAATGTTTATCTGCTTTTTATTATACTGATACAAACTCCATGGGTTGTAGCCGAGGCGGATAGTCATATAGAGTTAAAAAGTCGTCTTGTCTCTATTCTCGCAAAATCCCCAGAAAATTTGTCTGCAAGACAAAGTTTAGCCAGACTTTACTACAGGGAAAAAGAGTATAACCATGTCATATCAACTCTTGATCCCTATTCAGCAGATTTAGATAAGGATGATCTAAATATTTTATCAGATTCATTTAAAAAAAAATCAGACTTTAAAAATGAGTCTAGGGTCCTCTCTCTGGCTTTAGCTTCCAATCCCGAAGACTACGAACTCATAATGTCGCTGGCAATTTCTCTTGTTCGTCAGGAGAAATTAACGGAAGCTACAAACTATTACCGAAAAGCTATCGCACTCAAGTCTAATCAAGAAGCGCCTTACTTAGGTCTTTTAGATATTTTTAAAAAACAAGAAAATAACTATGAAAGTCAAATCATTGTAAACGATTTGATTTCTAAGTTTGGCAGAAAAAGTAACTATCTTAATGAACTTTGTCGAATATTTACAGAAGAGGCCTATCTTGATCAAGCTATTTCTATATGCAAAGAGGCCATTCAGAAAGATCCTAAAGAAGCAAATAATTTTGCAAATCTAGCTCAGTGCCACATTGACAATAATGACTCTAAAGCCGCAGAAAGTTTATTAAAGCAAGCTACAAATAGATTTAAGAGCTCTGACAGACTTTATACTATGACTGGAAACTACTACTTTAATCAAAAAAACTACAGTGTAGCTAACAGATATTTTTCAAGATCAATTCAGATAAACAAAAACTCTCATCCCGCTCAGCTTGGAATGGCACGATCTAGTTTTTTACTTGGGAAATACGATCAGTCTCTTACCGGGTATCAAAGTGCCTGCAAATTAGATAGCAAAGAAACCATCAAATATTTTAAAGAGTCTGTGACCAAATTGCGCCTGGATAATAACTACCAATGGGAATCCAAATTTAACTCCTCCCTTTTCCGTTGCAATTGAGAAGAAACCAAATCTATTTTCTAGAGCCCCTAGTGTAGTACCTTACCCAAATCCGCGGATAAAATGCATCAACTGTTGCGAAAGTGTAGTCGCAATAATGAAATTAAATGAGACGTTTTCTTATGAGATAACAAATGGTTATAAACTATTTAAGAGTCCCGGCATTTTTTTCCTAATCATCTCAAAATGAACCTCCGATATCTTAGATGTGTTTCATATATATATGGGAGGTAAGCTATATGATGGGACGTTCTAAATTAGTTATAATTAGTGATGATCAAAATGTAGTACAAAGAGCCAAGGCCTTTGCTGCAAGTAATGGTCTTTATTGTGAGGTCTACTCAAGTGTTGAGTGGGAAGGAAAGTCTAACATGTCTCAACTTTCAACAGGTACTGAGCCTGTATCCACTGGGGCTAAAATTTTACCATTTCCCGGCACTCAAGGCTATACTGGCAATGCTCGTCGAGTACAAACCATTAACGAACTTGAAAGCGTAGCGATAGAAAAGGCAATCAATGAGTACAACGGAAACCTAACAGAAGCAGCTAGAGCACTTGGAATCGGTCGCGCAACTCTCTACAGAAAAGTTAAGCAGTACAACCTAGATCCAGCACAAGCTAGAAAAAAACGAGCTGCATAAAATTTTATTTTTAAACAAACATAATAACTTTAACAAAGAGGTCGAGGACACTCGACTTCTTTGTTTACTTTTAAAAAATGAACACAACTCGAAGCTACATAATTTACTCACTCTTAATTTTCGGTATAACTTTTTACCTCGCTTCAAATTTTTATCTTAACAGATCTTTTAAAAAATCATTTTTGGAAACTTGCAACCTTGTTCAAAGAAAAATTTATTTGTCGGACGCAGAAATTCACAACTGGCATAAAAACTGTTTAAGTTATGCAAATGAATTTTCTTATCTAGACAGCAAAGAGGATTTAATAGTAGGACTTAACTTTTTATTTTCTCTTCTCAACGTCAGCCACCTCAGTGTCAATACGCCCATAGAGGAAAAAGCATTGTGGGATGGCTTAAAATGGGAGTCTGGTCTTACTCTTGTTAACATAGAAAACTACTACTATATCGTCGACTTTGTTAGTCACTCTAATGCTCCCTACGGACCTAAGTTTGGTGACAAAATAATTTCTCTAAATGGAAAGACTAACCCCAATTGGCATGATCTTAAATATGGCTCTGGCCTCCTTCACGTTAAAAGAGGAAATGAGTTTGTCAGCTACCAACTGCTCAGCCATGAACTAAAAATAGACATGGCTCCACATATTAAAGAAATAAATTCCGATACGGCCCTACTCAGAATTGGTAGTTTTCGTGCGCATTATTTCAAAAAACAAGGTTGGCTCGAAATAGTCAAAAAACTTAAACCCTATTCGAATATTATCATAGACATTCGAAGAAATCTTGGAGGCAACTTCACAGCAATGCTTAGAGGACTGTCTCCTTTTCTTTGCTCATCTAAAAAGATTGGAACGGTAGGAAAAAATACAAAAATTTCCTCTCCCATTGAGTTCCCAGATAACCTTGATGATCAATATCAATACAAAATACTCCAAAGTCACAAAAGTTTAGACCTTAAGACCTTTGCTGGATATGATTGCCTTCACCAAGCAAACATAAAAGTACTTATTGATAATGAAACAGGATCTGTGTCAGAAATTTTTGCTCAAGCTATTAAACAAACTCAGAGGGGCAAACTTATTGGTCAAGTCACCAGAGGACACGCACTCTTGGCTGTCTGGTATGACCTTCCAGTCGTCAGAGGTGGATACACACTAACAATACCAGAAGCTAACTTTTACGATCTAGAAAACAAAAGCCTGGAGGCTACTGGCGTGGCCCCGCATTTTCACGTTGAGTTTGAAAAAGAAGATCTTGAGTCCGGCATAGACAGCTATATCAAGACGGCCCTAACCTCCCAGGAGGAGGGGCATCAATCGATCAAAATTGATTCACCTGGGCGCACCCAAGGCCATTTATAATTGACTATGTTTTTCAGATCATAATTTTTTTGGATAAATTTAAATTATCAACGCCGGCCCGACTTAATCTTTACCTGCATTTTTGCAATAAGTTGAACCGCCATTTTTTCTTGGACTTTGCACATTTTTAATTCATCGCTACGATACGATCTTTGGCTAGGGGTTAAGGTTCCCGTCTCTAGCTCCATTTCGTAGTCTAACTTGTTTGATCTTATACCTTCTAACTCTTTAGACTGTTGCTTAAATAACTTATTTACTCCGCTAAGAGGCGCAACCTCCAACCAGCTCTCTTTAGATTTATACCAAGTTAACATTCTTTGAAATCTGGCTTTATTTTTGGCTAGAGTAAATTTAGGGTATTCACTCTCACTAAGATTCAAAATGTTCTCAATATCATCAATTCGCTTTATGTCCTCATCAATCTCAAACTCCACAAATGGAATGATGGGCTGTTGCGTGTTGCGTAATAATTGATTGGAAACTCCCGAGTTGTAACCAGGTGTATTCACCAAAAACCTCCTATACCCTTTTTACAGCCTGAATGCTGTTTGTTTGTTATACAATAGATTGTCTAATTTTTCAACGCAGCTAAGCACATGTGAGCTGATATGCCATGTCATTTTTACATATTTGTTTAGAATATTGCCCCCACAGTAAAGCTGTATGCGGTAAAAACGCCGATCTGTGCGTACTGAGGATTAATAATGCTAAAAGCATTCCAACTTTATAATTAGTAGGCAATGATATAGTAGGTACCTAAAGCTGCGGATAAAATGCATCAAATATCACAAAATATCAAAAAAGTTCTGAGCTAATGCCTAAGTCAAAGCCAGACTGGATTTCATGCCCACATAACAAAAAGCCAAACACAAACCATTGGTAGCCAAGACATTGACTGTAGCTAAAAACAATTCACCACTTTGTAACATTTTTACAGTATCTAGGGCAAAGGATGAAAATGTTGTTAACGAGCCCAAAAAAGCCACCATCATGCACAGAGTAAAAAAATCAGACCATTGCACTCGCCCGCTCTGCTGAGCTGAATAAATCCAACCCATGGCATAGGACCCCAGAGTATTAACAAAGAGTACGCCTAGAGGAATAAATCGAAAATCAAAATACCTAGCCTCCAAGCTTGTAGCTCCCCACCTTAAGAGCGCACCCAAACCCGATAAAGCCACAAATAGAATAATCTTCATAAAACAAATGATAGAACCTTGTATAATTCAGCACAAGTATTAAGTTAAAATACCGCTTAGATTGAAGCATAAATTTGTTACACTAAATTATTATATATCCGCTGCTCAAAAGGAGTCTGCAATGGCATTTGACCCCCATATTCACCCTCCAAAGATGGAGAAAAAGCCCTACACCACCACTGTTCACGGACAAGAGCTGAGCGATCCCTACTATTGGTTCAGAAACCGCGAACTCCCTGAGGTTATTGATCATTTAAAAGCAGAGAATGAGTATACCAATAAGCAACTTTCAAAATTTGATCAGCTTCATAAAAAATTATGGAAGGAATTAAAAGGCCGAGTCAAGGACTCAGATGAGTCCTATCCTGTTAAAAAAGGAGATTATTATTATTACAGTAAAGATGTTGAGGGGCATGAGTACAGAATCTTCTGCCGTAAATATAAAAATCTTGAGGCTAATGAAGAGATCATTTTAGATCTTAATCAACTGGCTGAGGGAAAAGACTATTTATCTCTGGGTGATTTTAAAATTAGTTCTGATAACAATACCCTAGCCTACTCTCTCGATGACAACGGAAGTGAAGAGTACACAATTTATTTTAAAAACTTAAAAGAAAACTGGCTATACAACGAAATTTTTTTTAATACCTCGCCGAATTTCGAATGGGGTAACGACAATAAAAGCTTTTACTTTTTGGAGTTAGACCCCAATCACCGCCCCAATAAAGTCTTTAAATATGAATTGGGCCTACCAGTTGATTCAAAAACCCTAGTTTACGAGGAAAAAAGTCCCGACTATCATGTGTCTATCAACAAAGCAAAAACTCACAGTTATCTATTTATTAACATTTTTAGTCACGCAACCTCAGAGATATTATATTTAAATTTAAATTTAAATCCTTCTATTCCACAGATGATTCTCAAAAGAGAGGCCAGCATACACTACGAAGTCGATGACAGTGGCAACAACACATTCTTTGTTTATACAAATAAAGAAGCGACGAACTTTAAAATTGCTGAAGCTCCTATAGGAAGTGACTCAGAAGATGAATGGAAAATTATTGTGGAGCACAATCCTGATGTCTACATTAGTGATTTCGAAATCTTCAAAGATCGTATTGTACTCACTGAACGATTCAATGGAATTAACAGACTTCGAGATTACAATTATAAAACACATAAATCTTACATTATTGAAGTTCCTGAAGAAAACTGTGAGCTTGGAAGTTACGAGAACCTTAATTTTTATTCTGAAACATTTTATTTTACTTACTCTTCACTTGTAACTCCACTCTCGATTTTATCTTATAATTTTGAAACTCATCAAGTTGAGTTCTGTAAAACCAAAGATATACCGGGATACGACTCTTCACTATACGAAACAAAACGACACTTCTTTAAAAGCCATGATGGAGAGCTTGTTCCCATTTCACTACTTTACAAAAAAGGTTTTATCCCTGACGGCACAGCCCCCTGTTATTTATATGGTTATGGAAGCTATGGACTCAATATTCCTCCTGCATTTAGATCGCACATTTTTAGCCTTGTAGACCGCGGTTTTGTTTATGCCATTGCTCACATTCGTGGAAGCTCAACTATGGGACGCCACTGGTACGAAAATGGTAAACTTAAAAATAAAACAAATTCATTTTACGATTTCATAAGTGCGGCTGAATTTTTGATAGAACAAAGGTTTACTTCAAAGGGTGAAATTGTAATCTGCGGAGGAAGTGCTGGTGGGATGCTTGTTGGGACGACCGCAAATCTTCGCCCTGATTTATTTAAGGCTGTCATCGCTCATGTTCCTTTTGTTGATTGCCTAAATACCATGCTTGACGACACTCTCCCCCTCACAACTATTGAGTACGATGAATGGGGGAACCCAAATGATAAAGACTATTTTGATTACATCAAATCCTACTCTACCTATGACAACGTCGCTCGACAGGACTATCCTCACATGTTTGTAACTGCAGGCCTAAATGATCCCCGAGTCACCTATTGGGAACCAGCAAAATGGGTGGCTAAACTCAGAGAGTACAAAACGGACTCCAATTTTATTTTGTTAAAAACTAATATGGAAGCTGGGCACAAAGGTAAGACAGGTCGGTATGAATCTCTTAAGGAATACGCTGATGAGTTTACGTTTATTCTAGCATTATTTGCTAATGACTAATGTAGCGTATAGAGCTCAGAATTTAGTCAAAACGTAACCCGAGACTCCATTGTTAATAAAGATAATCTAGCAGAAATTGTCTAAAATACGGCTGTATATGGATTCTGATATGGTCGTAGAACTCTCAGATGTAAATAATGGCACATAGAATATCTAGACATTCTCAGATATGGCTTAGCGATTTCTTAATATTGTAAGGATCTACGGATATAGGCATCTCTACTGTAGATTTCATAACCTTTATGAGATACACTTAACGATGGTAGTTCTTATGAAGAACCCTTTTTAGACCTCTCGGAGGTTACTGGAGCTTAAATGTATACACCAAATTGCGAAATTCACCTCTCTGGACTTGCTGTTTCGAGTGAAGACGAGGGGGTGATTCGGTTGATGATACAACAGTTGCAAAATCAATCTCCATCCGACAGCCTCATTTCGCTTCACCTTGTAAAAAATGAGGATAACGCAATGGGTTCGCTAAGTATTAGCTCTCGCGATTTGAACTTAAAACTAAATTGCGATGGGCAAGATTCTGTTGCTGTTGTAAAAAAATTGTCTTCTGATCTTCAACTACAACTTAAAACTTGGGTTAAAGAAAGAGTTTTTGTTTAATTTTTTAAATATGAGATATTATATTTAATATTAAATATGTTTAATTTGATAAATAACTATTTTTGGGGGGATGTAAGGAACCTAAAAAATGTTACGAATCAATAATCGATCAGCAAGATCTCTAACAAACAAAAGCATCAAAGCACCTAGTCCCAAAAAAACAATCTCTAAAACTAAGCCAGTCTCTCGCAAACCAAAGCTTCTTAAAACAAGAAAAAAAGTAATTCTACTAACAGGGGCCAGCGCAGGATTAGGGCTAGCCATCGCCAAAAATTTGATTAATGAACATCAGTTTTTTTTAGTTTTAACAGCTAAAGAGAGCTCTCTATATAGATTCCAAAAGGAGTCTATCCATGAAACTCATCGCATATGGATTAGGGAGCTGGACGTTATAAGCCAAAGTCAGATTAAAAAATTAATAGAAGAAATCAACCATAAACTTGGAGGAGTGGACATACTTATAAATAATGCTGGAATTGCTGGCAGATCAACAGTCGAGGACTCAAGTCGATTTTACAGACAAAAACAGTTGAATGTAAATTACCTGGCCCCATTTGACCTGATTTCTCATGTCCTCTCCCCTATGAGAAGAAAGCGCTTTGGCCAAATTATAAATATTTCCTCAGCTGGAGGATTTATGGCTATGCCGACAATGTCTGCATATAGCGCCTCTAAATTTGCTCTTGAAGCCGCATCAGAGTCACTCTGGTATGAAATGAAACCATGGAATATTCATGTTACGCTGATCATTCCCGGATTTATTGATTCTATAGGATTTTTAAATACGATTGAGAGCCGAAAATGTAAAGTCCACTCCAGAAACTCAGACAGCATATATTTTGAACACTATAGGAACATGAAGAACTTAATTACAGCTCAAATGAACAATTCTTTAGCCACCAATCAAACAATAGCCTCTAAAATTGTTAAAACCATAACAAAAGCAGATCCTCCGTTAAGAGTTTTTGTTACTCCTGATGCTTGGCTCTTTTTTTGGATTAGAAAGCTCCTTCCCCCTCGCGCATATCATTTCATAATCTATATTCTTCTTCCCAATATCAAAAAATGGGGGCGGAATTAAATCATCTCATAGAAAAGGCCGTGCATGCCTCTCCGTCACATTCCTCTGAACGACTTCAACTACCCCAAATCTGCGGATAAAATGCGTCAAGATTTCCTCAATCAAACCCTTTGATTTGCGGGGATCCGATGAGCCGGAGGCGATCACCCGAAGGGTGACAGCTTAGAATTTACATTAGAACCATTTTTTTCTTTTAAAATAGATTCCCATGCTTAGAGTCAACAACAGCATTAACACCCATGTGGCATGATATCCATACCTCCACTTAAGTTCGGGCATATACTCAAAATTCATACCATAAACTCCTACAATGAAAGTTAAGGGAATAAAGATGCTAGCGAACATGGTGAGAACTTTCATGACTTCATTCATTCTTTGATTAACGGAGCTTTGATAATAGTCCATTAAAGAGTTTAGAAGTTGTCTATATTGGCCAATAGTATCCACAACTTGAATCGCATGCTCGTAGGCATCCTGGAAGTAAATCCGGCTCTCCTTTTCTATATCGGGAGACTCTGACCTGCAGATATGAGCCAAAGCTTCTCGAATTGGAGTGGCGGCTTTATTAAGGTATAAAAGTTCACTTTTAAAGTTCATTATATTTCTAGGATTAAATTTATCAATGTGAAAGGAAATGTCTGATTCTAACTCTTCGATTTCTTTACCGATATGTTCAAGTGCTGCAAAATAGTTATCAAGAACTGAGTCGATAAGTGCGTAAAAGAGATAATCTCTCTGGGCTTGACGAACGCGTCCCTTTGATTGACGAATACGCTCTTTCACAGACAGAAAAAGATCTCCTGGTCGCTCCTGAAATGACAAAATAAAGGAGGGCCCCATAAAAAGACTCACTTGTTCAAATTCAATTTTTCTTGAAGAAGAGTAATCTAGAACTGATTTTATAATAACAAATAAGAGATCATTTAACTCATCTACCTTTGGGCGATGGTCAATATTTAAAACATCCTCTAACCATAGGCGATGAACGCCAAATTGTTTGCCAATACTTTCAATTGACTGAGTATCACTCAACCCCTCAATATCAATCCATGTAATCGTGCTAGAATCAAGAGCTTGAGACATGGCCTCACTAAAATCCGTAATGATCTGCTCTTCCACCTTATCTCTATTGTAGCTTATTACTGTGACCTTAAATCCTTTATGTTTATGTTCATCAGAGAGGATCAAAGACCCTGGTGGTGCGCCCCTTCTCTTGGCGCGTGACTTGAGAAATCTTGCCAAGTTGCACTCCTTCTTCATTAAAGAAAACTATTCTTAATAACAAAAGGCTACGGTAAGAAAAATAGAATGGCAAGTTCCCGCATTGGGTATCATACATATAAGGCAACCCTTACTTTTAAGCTTAGCTCCTAAGGTTGCCTTTTTTGGAGATTTTGAGATCTGAACCTTCCTGAAGGAGAGTCCTTCGGGTATACTTCTGTATATCGGGAATCTGCATCTCATAAGAACTAGAACTCAGGACCAGCGAAGTCAAACCCTAGATTTAATTTTTCATTGTTAATCCTTTGTATCAGTTTTTTGCTGTCAGCCTTTCACTAAGTTTTCTCAATTGGGCCTGGACAGCCTTGTCGTAGGCTTGGGGATGAGCTCTCTCCTCTTGAAGTCCATTTAGATAATGTCCATATCGCTTTGAATACTTAGGAGACAAGGCCAAGTTTAAAACCGCATTTACTCCTTCATTGACGGTAGATTGTGGCCTTATTCCCGCTTGCTGCACCATGTTTGTGTCCATCAAGCTTGCAGGATGAAGGCAATTAAGGCTAATCCCGTCTTTTGCAAATTCTGAAGCCCTATCAAATGTAAAAATAACCTGAGCCAACTTACTTTGTGCATAGGCCCGATCGGGAGAAAAGTTTGAATCCATATTTATATCGTTAAAATCTATAGCCCGCTGGGCACCTGATGCCACATTGACGACACGTGACGGGGCCGAAGACTTCAGTAGATCCTTAAGTTCAATGGTTAGCAAGTATGTGGCCAAGTAATTGACAGCAAATAAGAGCTCGTGCCCATCAACACTTTTATAGCGCTCATTGTCTCCAGCCTTACGCCAAATACCTGCATTGTTAATAAGTATATCCAGGCGAGAGTGCCGCTCTCGAATTTTAGAAGCAAAAGCTCTGACCTCATCCAAGGAAGCAAAGTCAGCAGGGTAAAATACGGCATCACCCCTACCCTTTTCTTGAATCTGCCTCACTACGGATTCACCCCTTTCTTGATTCCGACCATGAATAATAACTGTAGCCCCAAGATTGGCCAACTCTAGGGCGAGTTCTCGACCCAGGCCATTTGTGGACCCCGTAACCAGTGCAACTTGGCCTTTGAGATCAATTTTTTGCTGCTTATAATCAAATTTCTCTGGCACAAGACTTCCCTTAAGCTTGTCGTAGTTTTTATATATAATGAAAATGGTCAATAGGCTTGATAGTAAAAATATAAAAATAAACTTTGCCATACCTCCTCCAACTCCTAACTTGCCCTCGGTAATCAAACTTTATTTGAACAAAATACCGTCTGAATAAACAAATAAAGAATACTTTTTAGAATCATGAAGTTATCTTTCGACCTGTATACCCAAAGCTGTACTGCAGTTTCAAGATGTGATTTCCATTGAAACTCTCCGGTTAGCGCAATAGATATACACAGTATCTTATCAAAATGCTCAATTTCTCAAGCCTAACTCTTAAATTTTTAACCAAATCGAATACAATCATAGCTTAAGGTCAAAAGGTTTGAGTTCATTTATAAGACCCTAAAGGATGTAATTCTAGCTTGGCTTTTATCAGTTAATGGCGAAATGCTAAGTGTCAATTTTGAACAAAGGAACCCAAATCTGCGGATAAAATGCGTCAAATTCTTCTCAAACCCTCGGATCAAAGCCACTGTAAATCTTTGCTTTTAAGTACCTATTATTTTATACAGATACAGTCATTCCTGTCGGATGCAGAAGTAAAAAATAGGGAGAACAAATTGCCGTTTACTCAAGAGTTTCCAAGATGGTCCTCATTATCTTCCAAACAAATGGATGATTTTTCCTTAAAGGTAAATCAAACCCTTATGGATATTGTAAAACAACACTCCTCTGGGTTATTGCAAGAAATGATGACCCAACACTTTGATGAAATGGGAAAAATGATAAGGCCCAAAATGATTTATGATTTGGGCCACACATTAGACATTCCCATCCCCTTTCTAGTCGCTTGGTCAGCCTGTTGTGAAGCTCTTCATAACGCCACACTTATTCACGATGACCTCCAAGATGGAGATGTCTTGAGGCGTGGAAGGCCTACAATCTGGGTAACCTATGGTGCCGCACAAGCCATTAATGCTGGCGACTTTCTTTTGTTACTTGCGGCGAAACCCCTACTAGAATTAAAAATGCCTTCAGACTTAAAAGTTAAGCTTCTAGATTTGTTCTCTACAATGTCTACAAAAATTGTCGGTGGTCAGTCTCTGGAATTTGAAATTAAAGATCGAATCCATTTACAGAACTTAAGAGAATTCTACATGAGATGTGTATCGTTAAAAACAGCGGCTCTATTTTCTGGGCTGGCAGAGGGTGTAGGGCTTATGGCTGATCTCAAGGCTGAAACTCACAAAATTATTATTGAAGCATATGAGAAGTTGGGGCAGATATTCCAAATTCAAGACGATCTCTTAGATTTATATGGCAATAAAGGTAGAGACATTGTTGGCTGCGATCTTAAAGAGGGTAAGCTGAGTTTTTTGATAGTCACACACTTAGAACATTACCCTGAAGACGAATCCATCATCTTCAATATTCTACGAAAAAAGAGAGATCAAACCACAACAGATGATGTAGATTTAATAAAAAATATTTTTACAGAAAAAGGGACACTTAAAAGAGCTGTTTTAATAACGCATGGTCTTTGTAATGATCTTTTGCAAATGGAGTCCGACTTATTAAAAAAAGGGGTCACTATTCATTTGCAAGGCCTAATAAATCAAATAATGAGTCCTATTCGTGACATTATCGAGCCACCTAAAAATTCTTCAGTTTTGATAGGAACCTGATTAAACATGAACAAAAACTCAGGGCAAAACGACCACCAAAAATACGGCCAAAATCAGAATCACAACAGAGATCCAGAAGATGAGATTCCGTCTGACTCTTCTTCAGTTGAGTTCAATTCAGGATTCAATTTAGATTTCAGTCCAAAGTTTAGTCTAGAGTTTAATAATGTTTTCAAATCATACGGGCAAAATCAAGCTTTGAGAGGGCTGAGCTTAAAAGCGAGGCCTGGTGAAAAATTGGCTGTTATAGGGTGCAATGGAGCTGGCAAGTCGACATTCTTAAGCATTGCAGCAGGACTGAGGCGAGCAGACAGAGGTGAGGTCAAAGTTTTGGGTCGCGATCCTCGAGAGAAAATTGTCAAATCTCAACTCAGGATACTGCCTCAAGACTTAAGCTTCCCAGAAACCTTGACCGTAAAAGATATTTTAAAAACCGTGTATGCACACGCTAATGACACCTCCTGGATCTCAAACTTAGAGAAACTAAGAATGACGAATTTTTTTCACCGCAAAACTTCAGATCTGAGTGGAGGAGAACGACGCAAAGTGGGTTTGGCTTGCAGCCTATACGGGCGACCGAAACTTGTTCTGTTGGACGAGCCTACTGCCAATATTGATCTTATTGGTAAAGATCTTATTCATCAATGGCTCAAAGAAGAGTTTAGTTCTACAGACAAAACGCTGATATTCTCATCTCATGAAGTACAAGAGGTTGAGTTATTGGCAGACAGAGTGGCTGTATTTAAAGATGGAGCAATTGTTGCTGACGGACCTAGTTATGAAATCAAATCCAGATTTGGTTTGAAGAAAGTAAAGTTTATTGGCTCTTCAAAAGATATTGATTTTAAATCGGTCCAAAAAGTTTATAAGGAAAAAGAGTTCACCGTCCTAATGGGTGCAAACAGCGATGAAATGATCTATGAACTTATACAAAGAGAACCCAAAGCTCAGAGGATTGCTATTGAGCAGCCATCTCTAGAAGAAGTCATTCTGCAAATTTTGGAGGGACGAGTATGAATCTTATTTTTGTTCATTCTCGTTGGATGATTCTTGAGCTTATTCGCCAACCCGCCTATGTGGTTTCGTCAGTCGCTTTTCCGGCATTGTTTTATTTAATTTTTGCTGTGCCCGAATCAAAGGGCGTTGACGCTTCAAACTTGCTTATGGCTTCATTTTCAGGTTTTGCAATTTTTGGTATCGTTTTTCTACAATTTGGAGTGGGCTTAGCTCAAGAAAGGAGTCGATCTTGGTATCACTACCTGCGAACTCTTCCTCTAACTCCTGGACTATTTTTATTTTCAAGACTTATTTCCGTTTTGTTGTTTTCAGCTCTTGCTGCTGTAGTGATTATTGTTTTGGCCATGCTTTTAACTGACGCACATTTGAGCATAAAGCTGTGGTTGAATTTCATTCTAGCCTTATTTTTTGGTTCCATTACTTTTGGTTTTATGGGCATAGTACTTGGCTACTTTTCAAATGAAAAATCATCGCTCCCCATGGGAAACTTAATTTACTTACCTCTTTCGTTCGCTGGAGGCCTTTGGAAGCCTCCTAATATTTTACCAGACAGTTTAAAGACGATTTCTGAAATCTTGCCGACTAGACATTATGGAGAAATTCTTTGGGCCAGCGTAGCTGGGCGAGAAGTGGCTTCAGAGAGTATTTTTTACCTAATTGGATATTCTGGGATTTTCTTAATCTTTGCAGTTTGGGGTTACTCAAGAGACAAAGATCAAAGGTACAAGTAATGGAATTGAATCATTTCGAAAAAATGGAATCCTATATCCCGATGGACTTGTTAAACTTAAAGCCTTTAATATCAGCTGTTGGGATCATGAGTTTTTTCATAGTTTTGAGATACTTTGCTTTGGTTTGGCCGATCTATTGGTATTTCTGGCGAAAGAAGCCAACCTCTTCAAAATTTCAGCGTCTACACGATCAGAAAATTAAGCCCAATCAAGTTCGCTATGAAATCACTTGGTCTTTAATCTCGACGCTAATTTTTGCGCTTTCAGGTTATTTAATAGGCATTCTTTGGCAAATGGGCTATTCACAAATTTACTTAAAATTCGATGAGTGGGGACTGTGGTATCTACCTTTAAGTTTCTTAATCTTGACTCTAGTTCATGAATTTTACTTTTATGCCACTCATGTTCTCATGCATCAACCGAAGTTTTTTTTGAAAATTCACTCTGTTCATCACTACTCAAAAAAAACCAGCCCGTGGGCCTCCTTCTCTTTTCACCCGTGGGAGGCACTTATACAGGCTATGTTTTTGCCCCTAGCAATTTGTATAGTGCCTGTTCACCCTGTTGTCCTTATCATTTATTTGGTTTTTATGACCCTGACAGCTATATCTAACCACTTAGGTCTTGAACTTATATCCTCGCCATGCATTAAAAAGTGGTTTATATCTGGCTCCCATCACGCCATCCATCATGAAAAATACAATTACAATTATGGTTTGTATTACCGGTTCTTAGATATTTTGTTAAAAACTGAATATTATAAACCCAGACTTCACCACGCTGAATCTAGGAGAAAAATATGAAAAAAGCCATTGTGATCGGCTCTGGTTTCGGTGGATTGGCAGCCGCAGCACGACTTTTGCGAAAAAATTATGAGGTTACCCTACTTGAAGCAAGGGATCAACTTGGTGGCAGGGCTGGCGTGTTTAAACTCGACGGCTACACTTTTGATGCTGGACCTACCGTCATAACAGCCCCCTACTTGATTAACGAACTTTTTGAAATGTTGGGGGAAGATCCACAAAATTACTTCAAGCTTCTACCAATAGATCCATTTTACAGAATAGTGTTTAATGATAAATCTGTATTTGATTATGTGGGAGAAGAAGACAGAATCATAGAAAATATTAGGAGGTTAAGCCCTAAAGATGTTGACGGATACGTGCGGTTGGCAGAACACGCAAGAAGAATTTTTGATGTGGGTTACACACAATTAGCCGACCACTCCTTTGATACGATCTCCTCAATGCTTAATGTCGTGCCCGATATGATTCGTCTTAAAAATTATAAAAGTGTGTACTCTCTTGTTTCAAGCTACATAAAAGATGAACGACTACGCCAAGCCTTTAGTTTTGAACCCCTTTTGGTAGGAGGAAATCCAACTAAAATCACCTCTATTTACTTATTGATTCATTGGTTGGAGAGAAAATGGGGGGTTCACTTTGTTAAGGGTGGCACTACGGCTCTCGTCGCTGCATTCGAAAAGCTACTGGTAAAAAAAGGGGCTCTCATCTACAAGCAAGCTTCTGTAGATAAAATTGAAACCCAGGGCCAAAGTGTTAAAAGAGTTATCACAAAAGATGGCCGAATACTTGATTGTGATATTATTGTCAGCAATGCTGACCCTATTAGAGTCTATCGAGATATGATAGGTAAAGAAGTCCGAAAAAAACATACAAATCGAAGTCTAAAATCAAAAACTCACTCAATGAGTTTGTTTGTTTCCTACTTTGGAACTAAAAAGATTTATCCTGAACTCGCCCACCATACCATTTTAATGGGCCCTAGGTATCAAGGACTATTAACGGATATATTTGATAAAAAAATATTGCCTAATGACTTTAGTCTCTATTTGCATGCCCCGACTCGAACAGACTCTTCAATGGCTCCAGAAGGTCGTGAGTGTTTTTATGTTCTTGCTCCCGTTCCAAACAATCTAAGCAGATTGAATTGGCAGGAAACTGCTAAAGAGTACAAACATAAAATCTATCAATGGTTAGATCAGCATCATCTACCTGGTCTGATTGAAAATTTTGATGTGGAGACGTTTGTGACTCCAGAATACTTTGAAAATGATCTGCAAAGTGAAAGAGGTGCTGCATTTGGCATAGAGCCTTCATTTACACAGTCGGCCTATTTTAGATTTCACAATAAATCAGAAGATGTTGCAGGTCTTTATTTTGTGGGAGCCAATACACATCCTGGAGCTGGAATTCCCGGCGTTTTGAACTCCGCTAAAGTCCTTGAAAAACTAATTCCAGATTTGGCAAATCCAACTAAGTTCAGAACTAAACAAGTGGAGGCCACTTTATAGTGAGTGATTTTTTTTCTAACCCCAAGTCAGTTATGTCAAAGCATGGTAAATCATTTTATTTTGCCAGCATGATTTTTAGTCGCGACACAATTAATAAGGTGGCTCTGCTCTACGCCTTTTGCCGCTTTGTAGATGATGCCGCAGATGAACTTAAACAAGAGGACTCGATTAAGATTTTGTCAGAAGTGCGAAAGCTTACAGCTCACAATAATGAGAGTCTAGCCCCATTAAACCCATTAAAGTCAGTTAATGGATCCTCTATTAAATGCCTTTCTAAAGTGATCTCAACTCTTGAGTCCTACGGTGTACAACGCAAACAAATGATTGAATTAATTGAAGGGGCCGAGTTTGAAATTAAATCCAAAGTTGTAAACACTCAGCAAGACTTACTTCAGTACTGCTACTTGGTAGCTGGGGTTGTAGGGCTTATGATGTGTCCATTGATAGGAGTAAAAGATAAAGAGGCCGCTGCTGAATACGCAATAGGTTTAGGTAATGCCATGCAGATTACAAATATTTGTCGCGATGTTTTAGAAGATGCACAAGCCGGCAGAAACTATCTGCCTAAAGATTTACTTAACCTAAACGACATAAAGTCTGACCAACTTAAAATTCAAGGACCCACACCTCTAGCCTTAAAAAATTTGATCAAACATTTGCTAAACTATGCAGATGGTCTTTATGAAAAGTCTTATGGAGGCTTGGCTTACATTCCCCTTCGCTCTCGAATTTGCATTCTCGTAGCTGGTGAGGTTTATAGATCAATAGGTCGAAAAATTAGACAAACCGACTACGAAGTACTAAAAGGTAGAACTTATTTAAGCCTTTCAGAAAAAATAATTGTAATTGTTAAGCTTCTGCCAAGGTTTTTCAACTTTAAATTTTGGTCAGTTAGCTCAGCTCAAGCACTGAGGAGTTTGCAATGACATATCTACAGTTCTTATTAATATTTATTATTCCGTTAATAGTTGTAGAAATTATTTTTTTTAAACGATCGAACCACCATTTGAAACCAAATTTTTTGCGTGGTTTATATGTGTTGGCAAGCTTGGCTTTTATATACACAACTCCTTGGGACAACTATCTTGTGTGGTCAAATGTTTGGTCTTATAGTGAGAATAGAGTTCTAGGAGTCGTTGGTTATGTACCCTATGAGGAGTATGCTTTTTTTATATTGCAGACCTTCTTAACGGGTTTTTGGTGCTTTTTTATTCAACAACGCATTCCCATTAGCCAGCAGAAGACTAATAATTTTTTTGCAAAAAAAATTATTAGTCTTCTGCTTATAATGGTTACCGCATATGGTTTTTACTCTTTAAAATCTGAGCCAAGTCGCTACTTGGGTTTGATTCTAGCATGGGCAACGCCAGTTCTTTTATTGCAATGGTTAGTTGGTGCCAGCTATATACATAAAAATTTAAAGGTTTTCATATGGACCTTTTTGCCTCCGACAATTTACCTGTGGATGGCTGATTCTATAGCCATTTACTTGCGGGTCTGGAATATTTCAACAACACAAACCCTTGGAATCAACTTTGGCGTGTTGCCTATTGAAGAGGCTGTATTTTTTTTGGTAACCAATTTAATGGTTTCGCAAGGCCTTATACTTTTTATAGCTATGAGATCTGAAATACCCCAGACACTTTCTTTTCTAAAAGGAAAAAAAATAGAGGAAATGAAAATATGATAGCCTGGTTGTCAGTTTTTTTGTTCACATTTTTCTTTATGGAGTTTATGGCTTGGTTTTTACATAAGTACGTTATGCATGGTCCGCTTTGGATCTTGCATAAAGATCACCACGTTAAAATTCCGGGACGTTCTTATCAACTCAATGATGCCTTTGCCATTTTCTTTGCTATACCTAGTTTTTTTAGTATTTTGTTTGACAGTATGTACCACATACCTCTCTTGGGGGCTATTGGGTTTGGGATCATGGCCTATGGCATAGCTTACTTCTACGTACACGAAGTTGTTATACATCGCAGATGGAAAATTTTTAATGTCCCAGACTACAAATATATTAAGGCTATTAGAGAAGCTCACCGTATTCATCACTCAATTAATACCAAAGAGGGTTGCAGCAACTTTGGCATGTTGGTTGTTGCAAAAAGGAGTTGAGACATTGCTGTAAATAATGATTTATGACTCTATCGTAAATATATTCAAGTCTATTTATTTTCTGAATAAGTCCGGCCCAAGGTAAGGAGAGAATCCATGAATGCACTTTAGGGCTGTATTTAGAAAAAAATATGCAGCGGCAATTAAAAATGGATTCGTCGGAAGAACCGGGAGAAGGACCCCCAGCACCCCGAGAGTCAACATTAAAAATCCTAGGGATAGGAAAAAAATCTTACGAGTTATCAACATGTGTAACCACAATTAAATCTAAATGAAGACGATCCAGAATGTAATCCATAGAAGAGTATATGTAGAGAGTTTGCCCCTCGACCTCCTAAGGTTTGCCTTTAAAAAGTACACGCTTTATATTCTTAACTTCAGTAAGTTTGGGAGACTTTCTAAGTCTAACTTTTAAGGGGTTGGTTTTCATCTTGGCTATGAGGAGTTACTGTAGAAGCCGTTTTTCTAAAAGATTCAGGTAGAACTTCTACGCCCAACTTTTCTCCCAGTTTAATAATCAGAGGTAAAGTAATCGGGCTAAAGGGTAAAAATAAAAAAACTCCCAACCCCGCTCCCCGAACCACGTCAAGGAACTGTTTGTGGGCAAATGTCATCTCTTCATCACTGGCTTTTCCTTGTGATTTTTTAACGTATATTCGAAGCATTTCTTTTGTTTGCACAGACTCACTAGCTAATGCAATTTTGAACTTGATTAAGGCCGCTCTGAGTTTTCTATTGTAGTTATTAAAGTGCTCAATAATAAACAAATAAGTTTTGAAGGCCAAAACCTGTTTCAAAGTGGCTTTAAATGGAATGATTTGATGTTTTTTTTGTGTCAAAGAAAAACCTTCTGTGGCCGACCTGGTACTAACTCTCTACAATTTTATAACTAGTTTTTGTCAACACGGCCTTAATATCATTAAGGACTCTTTTAAGAGCTTCGGCACTTATATCTTTATTCTGACTGTAGTCAATAGTGATAGTATTGATGTCTACTTTTAGTCTTAGACCCTCATCAAGTTTTAGTTTGTTCAATTCCTTATTCACGTTTTTTACACAGTTATCGCAACTCATTCCGGTAAGGCGAATCAACTGAGTGTAGGATTGAGTGTTTTTTTGATTTGCCGACTCACTGTCGTGTGCCCCATGGTCTTCACATGCGGCGAAGGAAATAGAGGCACAAAGGAAGGATGTAACTAAAACGACGGCCACTGTTAGTAAATTCATAAGGACTCCCTAAAAGAAGCCGAACCCTTATGTTTTATTTTTATTTCACGACCAGATTAGGGCCCAGCTATGAATATTGGGCCCATAATAAGAGCTTTTTAGGTTTTAGTAAAGGGGTGTTCCTGCCTCGTCATCATAGCCATCGCAGTCGAGGTCGTTAGAATGTAAGGGATCACAAAATATTGGCGTGTCGTCTTGGGAGTCATCGTGATCATGGTCACCATCGTTGTGGCCAGAGTCTCCGTTATCAGAAGAGTCTTGGTCTTCACAATCTTTCTTTTTGCCCTTGCTGTTAACACAGCCGGGGTGGGGCTGTTTTAAATCTGGAAGCTGGCTACAGTGGCCTACAAAGTCGTGGTGGTTGTGTTTATCACTTCCGTGACTAATATGGGCTTGAACAGCTTGGTGGGGAATCAAGAGAGTGCGAGCTTTACTAGGATTGCCAGGAGGGACATGACATATGGCGACACAAAAGTCTCGACCAGATTCTCTGGGGCATCCTTCAGACACTGCGGCAAGCTCTTCTTCAGACAGACCCTTAAGTAGGGTTACAGGAATAATATTGGAGCCATCCACTATTGATTGACCATCTTGAGAGTGATTGTGAGAGGTGGCTTGCCATCCTTCGTTAGATTTACATGCCACAATAGCTAAAGCTGATAGAGCAATGAGTATTTTATTCATACTTACTTCCTTATATTTAGTATTTAAATATTTAGTATTCTGAAATTTAAGGGAGCCGAGAGCTTACATGGAACGCCGCTTATATAGAAATCTTAACGTAGATGTCAGAGTCTGTAAAAAAAAGTTTTTTCTGCGATTCGTAGTGGAGCGCAGGTTTGGCGACAATATCTACAAAATAATGGAATTAATCCTTAGTGTTGAGTCTTTCGACATAATTTATAGAATTTGAATGAAATTGTAGACAAGCCACTAAGGTAAGATTATATTCCTGTTTCCTTTTGGTACAATTTTTACCACCGCGGGGTGGTAGTTAAGTTGGTTATAACGCCTGCCTGTCACGCAGGAGGCCGCGGGTTCGAGTCCCGTCCACCCCGCCATTTTTCCAAATTCGTGACATTGGAAAACATCGAAAACGGTTTTTTCAAATCAAATTCAATACTTCCATTTAAAATTCGCGGGTTCGATAGTACTAAATTCATCATTTGGTCCATTCCGGAGACATCCTTTACACTTTATACCGGAGACATCCTTTACACT
>CAZCYD010000019.1:17600-43006 GCA_964502735.1 uncultured Pseudobdellovibrionaceae bacterium | reverse complement strand
TGGAGCGGGTGAAGGGGCTCGAACCCTCGGCCTCAACCTTGGCAAGGTTGCGCTCTAGCCAACTGAGCTACACCCGCTCGAAATGGAAGGCACAAACTTACGTTTTGTCGGGCACATTGTCAATATTGGGAATAACTTTCGTTAAATCCCAGGGCCAGTGGACTTAGTTGCGGAGTGGCATAAGGCATCTTGTGGGGCTCTATTCTCCTGAAGGAGAGTCCGTACTCACTTTTACTTCTTTGTAAGTTTTAAATGTGGCCAAAGCATAATTTGGCATGGGAGTACTGGACTTTATCCAAGGCAGAGGCTGGGGGTTTTTGAGTATCACGTATAGCTTGTCTTGGATGAACTCGGGGTTAGAACTAATTAGCTCACCATACAGACGAGTGCGCCCAATTAGCTGGCCCTTTTCAGGGTTAAAGGAGCAAATAAAGCTTTCTGAGCAGGGGCTAATGACTGCCCAACCCTTATGGCTCCAGTTTAATTTATACTTTGAAATAGCCTTATTGTCGTACCTGGCAGCCATTAAGCTTTTGAGTTCTTGTGAGTTATTGGTGTTATATTTCCAGTGCCCCTCACCAGTTCTGGACTCTATTGTGTGCAAATAGCCAGAGTCAGTAATTGCAGCAATGAGTCCATACGAAGGAATATAGGCAAAACTAGAGTCACTGCCAGAATGAAGTGTATACTCCCAAGCAATTTGTTTTTTCTTAATATTTAAACTGTAAACTATACCCTCTCTGTTGACGACATAGATGTATTCACCAACAGTACTTGGAGGAGCATAGATTTCACCTAATTTTTTGGCCTGCCAGTAGGCATTGCCGGTGTTGAGATCGAGGCTTAGCATTGAACCGTTGGGATCTGATAGCATGACAAGCTTATGTTCGTCGTTAATAGTTAGGGAACTAGGGTTTGTAAATCCTAAGAGCTCATTTTTCCATAGTATTTCACCAGTGTGCCCGTTTATTTTAGAAATAAAAAACTTACTGTCGCTTTCTTTAGTGATGTAAAATAAGAAAGAGTTATAGGGTAAGAATGAATGCAAGATAGCTCCCATATCTTTGAAGAGCCAAACTAGTTTTCCATTATTGCGATTAAGCTTGTAGATAAAGCCTTTGGTTGTAGAAAAAAATAGAAACTGTAAGCCTTCAATAGGATAGGCAGCTAGCCTGTCGCCCTCTTCCAGTTTGAATTTCCAAATCAGCTCGGAGTTGTAATCTGTTTTGAAAATTTCATCTGTATAAGAAAAATAAAAACCATTTTCACCCGTTGTCCAAATAGGTGCAGGTTCGTTGTCTTGAATTGTGCGGGGAAGTTCTTTGACAGACTCCCTGACGTATATCGCAGACATCTGGATTTCAGAGCTGGCTGTGTTTGTAGTAGAAATGTTTTTGTATTTTAAAAATGGCCAAGGCCCTAAGCTTTCGGATGTGGCATTGGCTTTGGGAATAATTACAGACTGCACTTGTCTTTCTGTGAGACTTTCTGAAAGAGGTTTGCGGTTCATAAAGTAAGGGTTAAAAACATAAATTGCATAAATTATGGCTATTGAAAATAGGACCATTATTGTAATGAGCAAGGTTTCACTTTTTTGATTCTGATTAAACATATTAGAGAGCACCTATTATTTTTTTAGGATCGAGATTGCACACATTTTCAGCTTCAAAAACACGAGTGAAATCCTTTTGCGAAATTACTCGTTTAAGAAAGTAAGCTGAGACTCCAGCGAATTTGGGTTGACTGCCAAATTCTTCACACAGTTTTTGGGAGTTCTTTAGGTACATTTGGCTATTGCAGTGCATACGTTCTACGGGTGCCTCTATAAGTTTGCTGCTATGGTGATGAAGTTCGTTTTCAAACACAACAAAGCTGTGATACTTACACTCAACAGGAATGGGATTTTTTTGGTAGGCCAGAGGCCAATCGATTTTGGGTATGGCAGCAAAAAAACCTTGTGGAAACATCTGAAAAGCCCATATAAACACAATGGAAAAGGCCACCCAAAGTTTCGTTGGTTCAGGACGAATAAAAGAACGGTAAATAGACTCCCGAGCTTCCTTTTCCTCTTCAAAAAAGTTAACGACAAAAAACAATATGACAAGTAAGTGAATAAGAAAAGTCTCAATACCCTGAATATAGCCTGTAAAAATGGAATAAATGAGAATGAGGGTGATTCCTGTATAAAATCTCTGGGTCTGTTTTGATAAAAGAAATAAAGGCACCACCAACTCGGCAAAGAGACTTATTGCCGCAACCCACTCGATGCCCTTTGGTGGGAGGTAAAATTCTAGGTTTTTACTTAGCCAATAACCAGCTAACCATTCATTATTCACCTTAAGTAGACCCCAAATGAAGTAACTGGAAATAATGACAACTTTTGCAACGCGAACTTTTTGGGGAATACAAATAAAAAAGAAAGTCATTGTCAGCACAAAGCTATTGAGATTTGTATTAAAGCTGGAGTCGTAAAACAAAAAAATCAGATTCACTATTGAGGCAGAACTCAGAGTTAAGAGTCCAAATCCCAAGGCCCTATTTGTAGAAAAGGCTAGTAAGCTGATAGCAGTTAAAAGTACGTAAAGATACTTTAAGATTTGAATGTTTCCCTGAGTAGAAAAGACCAGATCCTGGCAGTTGGGTAGAAAGCTCCAACAAAGTGGAGTATGTCCCAGTAGCAGGGGGGCGTTTCCCCACCAAGAATATAACAGTGCCGCGTGTGAGAGTGAGATGACAAAGCCCAAAAATTTTAAACTTGTAGAGTTTCGGATTTCCCAAAGATTAGATTTTATAAATTCCATAGTCCATAATGATAACCTCAGGTTGCCAATGAGGTTCAAGCCCTTATTTATTTAGATGACGTCCTGTATAATACCCCCAAGTGTATTGCACCCCGGAGACGAGGCTAAGTATAACGCTCATCCATAAGGCCCAGTACCCCCAGAGGTAGAGTGGCATTTCCAGAAATTCATAAATAAAAATCATTGGAATGGCTACCATTTGAAAGGCCGTCTTCCATTTTCCAAAAGGTTTTGCAGCAATAATCACAGAATTAGCTGCGGCCACAGAGCGAATGCCCCCAATAAAAATATCGCGAGATAAAAACAAAAAAACCATAACGGGATCAACTAAATTTGAACGCAAGAACATCAGTAGGGCGGCCAGAACTAAAATTTTGTCTGCAATAGGGTCCATGAGCTTTCCCATTGAGCTTTCAACTTTAAACTTTCTGGCCCAGTATCCATCTAACCAGTCTGTGATAGAGGCTACAATAAAAATGACCGCAGCGGCATATCCGGCCCAAGACTTGTCCAAGTAAGAAGTGGCAAATAATAAGGGGGCCAGAAGTATGCGACTATATGTTGCATACATGGGGAGTTCTTTTTTCCACTTTGGGGTTATCTTCCCTTTCATTTTTCTGTTTTCCTTCCGTTATTGACTCTCAATAGCAAGTCGCGTTAACTAACAAGAACTGTACAACCAGAGCCTCCTCTATGTAGGAGTTTGAGCAAGGAGTTTCGCTAGATTGCCACAAAATATTTCGCCACATTGTAGTTTGCCACATTGTATTAAAGTCAAGAAGCCAAAACTGAACAGGAAAGTTCTCTTTGCTGTCTTTGTTTTGTTTCTACCTCTTTTGCAGAATACTACTTTGGCAAAAGATGTAAAGGTCAAAGGTGATCAAGGTTGGCTCAATAAAGAAAAAGTGATTCAGAGAATTACAGACAATAAAGAGATTTTAGTTAGTGTAAAAGTTGAGGATAGGGAAAAAACAGAAAAAAAAGCAGAAAGTTTAAAAAATTTGAAGATTCAGTGCGTAGGCTTAGTTGGTCGTCCCCTGTTGGACAGTTTTCTGACCGCGAAAAAATTTTACTTACTACCTCATGTGAGCGATCACATTAAGAAAGCCGAGTATGATGCCGTAGGACAGGAACTTTACCTACACACGGAAGCCTTTAACTATCATGCCCATATGTGGATGAAGTTAAGATTTGTTGAGGCGGATAAAGAAAGGAAAAGCATAGACTTTGAGGTGATTAGGGGTGTTTTTAAAGGGATGAAAGGAACAATTCTATTTTCAGCGAATGGAATAGGAAAAACAAAAATGGAGTTATTTTCTGACTACCCCTATCGGGAGTTGCCTGTCCCCAATTTTTTTGTTGAATTCGGTTTGGAAGTGGCAACCCAGAGGGTAGCTTCGAAAATGAGAAGTTTTATTGAGAATCAAATTGAGGGGACGGCGAATGACTCAGAAACTGAGAAAGCGAGATAATCGAAGGTTTGCAAGGGTGATTACGGCAAGTAAATCTGACAGCCTGCAATCGGTAGAAAGCTTAAATTTAACTTGGGAGACTGGTGAAAGACTTAAAATATTTGACATCAGTTATGGGGGCATAGCCTGTCAGAAGCCCACAAAGCAAAATGTGACGAGTGGAGACTTGAAAACTCTTCAAATTCATTTCGCAAGACAACAAGATATTATTTTTCCTGCGGAAGTGGTATGGGTGGGTGAGGAGTTTGTGGGGCTAAATTTTGAACCTTTAAATGTTCAAGCTAGAAAGGCTCTTAATGACTTTTTAGATACGAGACTTTTGGGCGTTGGATTAAGACTTATTGATAAAAAGTATTACTCCGAGGGTCTAACCTGTCAGCGTTGGTTTCAAGGAACTCACGGAGTTAATGTGTACATCTGGGAAGAAGAAGACAAAATCAAGGCTTGTGAGGTTGAAGTTGAAGAGTACACAGTGGAGTTTAACCTCAGTAAATCGGCCACGGGAAAGTTAGTTGTGACTCAAGATGAGGTAAGTTTAAGCCCTGCTGTGGCAGAGAGTCGGGTTGTGGTGGCCAAGAAAATATTAGAACAGCTCGCTGCTCAGGATGGGAAAGTAAAACAGTTTTTGAACCAACATAGCTTGCCAAACTAACACACTAACACAATTGTTGAGACGCAATTGTTGAGGAGATTGAGTAATGGATCGCAATTTAGCTTTAGAGTTTGTGAGGATCACTGAGGCCGCTGCATTAGCGAGTTCTAGATTTATGGGACGGGGAGATGAAAAAAGGGCCGATCAAGCTGCTGTTGATGCCATGAGAAGGGCCTTTGACAAGACAAATATTGATGGCGTTGTTGTCATTGGTGAGGGTGAACGGGACGAGGCCCCCATGCTTTATATAGGTGAACCCGTTGGATTAAGAAAAAGTGATTCTCCTCAGATTGATATCGCTTTGGACCCCTTAGAGGGCACTACTATTTGTGCTAAAGGTGATGTCGGTGCTATTTCTGTTATAGCTGTCGCTGAGCGAGGAAATTTCCTGCATGCTCCAGATACTTATATGGATAAAGTGGCTTGTGGGCCAAAGGCTAAGGGAGTGATTGATATTGAAAAGACCCCAGAAGAAAATATTCGCGCTGTAAGTGAGGCCCTTTCAAAATCAGTATCGGACACTACGGTTGTGATACTTGATAGACCAAGACATGAGGAACTCATATGTAAGGTTCGATCTTTGGGTGCAAGAATTCGTCTTATAGGTGATGGGGATGTTTCTGCGGCCATAGCGACTTGCTGGGAAGACTCAGGTATCGACCTTTTACTTGGGATAGGGGGAGCGCCGGAAGGTGTTATTACAGCGGCGGCATTAAAGTGTTTGGATGGAGATTTTCAAGGTCGTTTGGTATTTCGAAACCAGAAAGAAAGAGAGAGGGCTTCTAAAATGGGTATCGAAAATATGGATAGGGCCTATAGCCGAGATGAGCTAGCAAGGGGCCCGGTAATGTTTTGCGCAACAGGTGTTACAGATGGGCCTTTGCTCAAGGGAGTGAGAACTTTGCCGAATAACAAAGCTAAAACCCACTCTGTGGTTATGAGATCAGCTACAGGGACAATTCGTCATGTAGAAGCTCTCCACAATTTTGATCTCAAACATATCTAAATTGAGGGATGCAGTTATGGGTGTATTTATGAGTAAATTTAAATTGAGCCTTTTGGGGGCGGCTTTCATTTTGAGTGGAGTTTTGGTTTCAGTTAATTTTACTCTGGCGAACGCGGATCAAGAATATTCTCGGTGGCCCCAATCCATGGTCAGTCCTGACCTCAGTTATGATGCATTCGCTTTTCAGGTAGGTGAAATAACGCCAGAGAGCCTCAAAGGAAATTGTGAGACTATTAAAGAGGACTTGGTTGGATTTAAAAAGTTAAATGAGCAAAACTACAACTCTATATTAACTTACGTTCGAGGAGTCTCAGGAGTGGTAGAAAAATGGGAAAATCAACTGGAAATTTATGCGGGAAAAAAGTTAAGTTTTTCCCCTTCCACATTTGCCCCAGTCAGAGACCTGGCTGAAAATATGGTTGAAGCGGCAAAGTTGATTGAAGCTAATAGCATAATGGTAGATGATTACGCTTATGAGTTTTCGGAGTTATTGATGGGCTGTCTTGAAG
This sequence comes from uncultured Pseudobdellovibrionaceae bacterium, assembly GCA_964502735.1. Taxonomy (GTDB): domain Bacteria; phylum Bdellovibrionota; class Bdellovibrionia; order Bdellovibrionales; family UBA1609; genus JACKAN01. Next base: position 36,566 of record CAZCYD010000019.1, on the reverse strand, counting down.
ATCAAGAAATCAGCTCAGGTTTTGAGCAATATTCTGTAGACCTCTTTTCTACGCAATCGGAGGTATGGCGCTATATTGCAGACTCCTCAATCATTCTAAATGATCTCTATGAAAGGTTCCTTAAATACGAGGGACAGGTGCCTGTCGAGCTGGAAGCCCATGAGTTTGCAAGATTGAAAAAAATTTGGAGCCATGAAACTGGCAGTAGCGGCTTTGGAGAAGTGGGTATTTTGTACGAACTTGTTATGAGCACTTTTTATAAGAACAGATACATAAAAATTGAAAAACAAATAAATGAGGCCTTAGATGTCAAAAGCAGCAGAATCCACTGAGTTTTTCTCATGTGATCAGGAACAGTTTTGGAAGATCATAACAGACTATGAGAGCTATTCTGATTTTCTTCAAGAAGTCAGCAAATGTCAGGTTCTAGAAGTAAAAGGGAAAAAGAAGTTAGTCGAGTACACCGTGAATCTAGTTAAAACATTTAAGTACAGACTGTGGATGGATGAGTCTGAAGCGCCAGACCGCCTATCGTGGAAGCTGGAATCTGGCGATTTATTTAAAGTGTCAAGTGGGTCATGGACTTTAAAAACCGTAGGTGATAAAACTCAGGCCACCTACTCTGTTGAAGCACAGTTTAAGGTTTTTGTGCCTGGTCCAATTGCCAAGGCTTTGGTAAATGTGAACATGCCAAATATGATGAGTTCATATAAAAAAAGGGTGAGTGAATTGTATGGTGGATGACGACAACCAAGACGTTGGAGAGGGATCTGGCAGCATAAAGTTGTCGGAGGCCATAAAAAAGCTACTGACCACAGGTGTGGGAGCCGCTTTTATGACAGAGGAAAGTATAAGAGCCTACCTCGGCGAATTAAAGCTCCCTAAGGAAGTGCTGAACTATATTTTGCAGGGTGCGAGCAAGTCAAAAGAAGAGCTAATGGACAGAGTGGGAACTGAGATAATGAAGTTAATTTCTAAAATTGATTTTGTCAGTGAAGCTTCAAAATTTGTAGAGGAGCACAAGTTTAAAATTACAGCTGAAGTTGAGGTTATTAAAAAGGACTCTGGTGTTGAGTTCAAGGTAAGCCGAACCAAAGACCGGTGAGATCAACAAACCCAGGATCTATTTGGTGGCAGAATTGTTTTAAATGAGTCTGTAGTAAATAAACAATTTTTCTGTTTAATTTTTGGAAATCGTCATCCCTTTAAAGGGAATTAAGGTTTTTGCCGAAACCTTCTTATGGGTAATCTTATTCTTACGTTTATATTAGTAATTTTATTTGCAGTGAGCTGTCGCGGACTAATGACCTCTATTCGGCAGCCAGTTCGAATTTACGAACCACGAGAGTATTTTTCAGTAACAGCTAGAAGAATTGAGAAGTTCTATAAAATCACGGCGTGGATAGTGATGTCCGTATTGCTCTTTATCTCTTTACTTATGTCGTTTTGGGATTCTTTTACTCAGATACCTCACTAGAAGTTTTCACCTGAATTTGGGGGATGTATTTTTGTGATGCACTAGGAGATGCGTTTGGGTAGGGGCGTCGCTTCAGATCTATTACTGAAACGGGGTTAGCAGAGCTGTAGTCTCGTCCGTTTGTGTAATTTCTTTGGGCAATGAACTCCTGAGGGGACTGAGGATAGCTAAGAGATGAAAAGTCAACATAAGCCGCAATGAACTCGATTGGGTCCTCAAATCTTTCTGGAATTTTATTTAAAGCCTGGCTTAAATAAATGGCGATTTTCCAGAGATGGCTGTCTTGAGTTGGGTTATTTTTGATTTCAATTTCAGATAAAATAAGCAAGTACCCAACTAAGAACTCTTTGAGCTCTCCACTTTTGAAGTGGGTTTCAATCCCCAGTTGAAGTCGATCAAAAAGATCTAACCGTAGAAAGTACTCTCCTCTTAATTTTTTAAGAGATTCCAAGTCAGATACGGTTTCGGCATGGCCAGTTTTTAAAGACCTTTGGATTCGTTGGTCTATGCGGTCGATTTTTTTGTGAAGATGGCCCTTTAACTCCTCAATTTGCTGTAGCGCCTTTTTGCCAGCGGGAATATATTGGGCGGCTTGTGCAGTAAAGCTACCTAAATGGCATGCAAAACAGAGTGGGAGAATGAGAAAGATTTTAGATTTCAGAGTTATACATTTCATCATAACCTTTCTAAACTGCACAATTTGTGCCGGCACAGCACTTAAAAAAATAAGTAAATTCAATTAGTTAAAAACTTCAGCGCGAGAAGACCTATTTTTGTCACAACGGCTGTAAGAATACTGACTGTAAGGGCTCCTTTTCCAGTTTTTTTCCAGTTTTTGTGGGTCTTAATTGCGATTCTATTGGAAATATAAGAGACTGAAAAAAGTGGCATTATTAAGATTAGAACACAGAATATTGGAAGAAATGAGACGAAGATCACTTTGTGATCAGAATATATTGATAGCCGTTTCTGGGGGCTTAGACTCTGTTGCGCTGACGTCTATTCTGAGTGAAATAGCAAAAGTACTTTCCATTAAAGTTTTTATTGCACATGTTCACCACGGTTGGATTTACGGAGAGCAGGGAGCCTACCGGTTAAAGGCCTGGAACTTTTGTCAAAAATTAGCCAAGAAACTGCAGCTGAATTTTTACTCCAACCTTTTAGAGGCTAAGCCTGAGTTGCGTTTTTTAGAAGAGCCTGAGAGGCCATTGAGGAGTGAAGAAGATCTGCGAATATTTAGGTATCGCATACTTGAGAAACTGCGCTGCCAAGTGGAAGAAGGCTATGGACGTAAAACGCTTCTTGCTACTGCCCACACGGCCAACGATCAGCTCGAAACAAGGTTGATCAATTTGATTCGCGGCACGGGACAGTTAGGTGCTCACGCGATGCAGTTTAGAAAGGACACCCATTTGCGACCTTTGTTGACTAGCGAAAGGGCTGAATTAAAGTTCTATTTACAGGAGAAAAATCTAGAATATCTTCACGACCCCTCAAATGACAGTGTAGATCCATTTCGGAACTGGATAAGAAACGAGTGGTTAGTTCAATTGGAGTCTAAACGCCCAGGGTCAATAGACTCGCTTAGTCGTTCTTTGAGGCTTCTAGCTGAGGCGAGTGAATCGACGGACTTTGAAATTGAAAAGTGTTTTTTGGACGACTGCATCAGTATGCGCTTTTTTCTGGAGTTAAGTTTTGAAAATAAAAAGAGAGTCCTCGCTCGTTTTATGCGACATAAAAATATGAAAAACTATGGCAATAATCATGTCTTAGAGGTCATCAAGCGACTTGACAGCAATGAAAAAGAATACAATTTTACTCTGCTAAAACATATATGGACTATAGACACGGAGTTTATTAAGGCCAGTCCGGCGTAAGTTCAGTTCTCCCTCGGTAGAAATCGTGTTAGGATCATATTGTGGGCGAAGTCCGGAATGCGAAGAGGAGAACAGGTATGAAATCACCCCAAAAAACGATGGCTGTGTGGGCAATAATACTGGTTGTTTTTGTTTTGATTTTTCAAATGTATGAAACACAGCGCCAGACGTTTATTCACGATTTTAATTTTTCAAAATTTGAAAAGGCTTTGGAAAAGGGTCATGTGGCATCGGTAACTTTTCGTGCCGGAGTTGGTGCGGGCATTGGCGATATTATTGGTGAGATAAAATCAGACTATAAGGATCTTTATCAGGGAGCTGTTAAGTTTCAAATTACGGGGAATATTGGCGATGAGGGGCTTCGAATTGTACAGAAGTACGGAATCACTCCAAATTATGAAAAGGCTGACAATTCGTTTTTGACTTCGGTTTTTCTTAATTGGTTGCCGCTACTTTTAATAATAGGATTATTTTTCTTTCTCTTCAGACAAATTCAGGCTGGGGGTGGAAAAGCCATGAGCTTTGGCAAGAGTCGAGCTCGCTTACTTACAGAAAATAAAAATAAAGTGACTTTTAAAGATGTTGCTGGAGTGGATGAGGCAAAACAAGATTTAAAAGAAATTGTCGATTTTTTGAGGGAGCCTAAAAAATACACAAGGCTTGGTGGTCGCATTCCAAAGGGAGTTTTGTTGGTGGGATCGCCTGGAACTGGAAAAACTTTGTTGGCCAGAGCTGTAGCTGGTGAAGCGAACGTACCATTCTTTACTATCTCGGGTTCGGACTTTGTAGAAATGTTTGTAGGAGTTGGGGCCTCTCGTGTTCGCGATCTTTTTGAACAGGGTAAAAAGAATGCCCCTTGTCTTATATTTATAGATGAAATTGATGCTGTTGGAAGACACCGCGGTGCTGGCATGGGTGGAGGGCATGACGAACGAGAACAGACCTTAAACCAGTTGTTAGTTGAGATGGATGGGTTCGAGAGTAATGATGGAGTCATAATTGTTGCTGCCACAAACCGCCCAGATGTTCTTGATCCGGCTCTTCTTCGCCCCGGAAGGTTTGACCGTAGAGTTATCGTCAATAAACCAGATTTAAATGGGCGAAAAATGATTTTGAATGTTCATACACGGAAGACTCCATTAGCTTCTAATGTAGATTTGGATAAAATTGCTCGTGGTACCCCAGGGTTTTCTGGAGCCGATTTGGAAAACTTAGTTAATGAAGCTGCCCTGCAGGCAGCAAGGACAGATAAACACAAACTAGAGATGTCAGATTTTGAAATGGCCAAAGACAAGGTTCTTATGGGGTCTGAGAGAAAGTCTATGGTTGTTAATGACGAAGATCGAAAAATCACAGCTTACCATGAGGCCGGCCACACACTTGTAGGAAAAAAACTTGTGGGACTTGATCCCATCCATAAGGTTACGATTATTCCAAGGGGCATGGCTTTGGGTGTAACCCAAACTCTTCCTATAGAGGACAGTTTGAGTTTAAAGAGAAGCAAGGCTAAAAATATGATCGCTTTCTTATTTGGTGGGAGAGCTGCGGAAGAAGTTGTTTTTCAAGATTTTACTACAGGTGCTGGCAACGATATTGAAAGAGCCACCGAGTTAGCGAGAAAGATGGTGTGCGAATGGGGTATGAGCGATAAAATTGGCCCTCTGGCTATGGAAAAGAGTGAGGGCCCCGTATTCTTAGGGATGGGACATCAGACTCGCAAGGACTATTCTGAGTCAAAAGCTCAAGAAATTGACGAAGAGATTAAAACCCTGGTGACTGGTGGTCACGAGTTGGCTTTGCGTATTCTCAATGAAAATCGTGATGTGTTGGACAATTTGGCCCAAGCGCTTTTAGAATATGAAACTATTGATGGAGATGAGGTCAACATTCTTGTTGATGGTGGCACTCTTCAGGAGATAGCGAACAGAAGAAGTGTAAGCGAAAAAAAGCTTGAGGAAGAACAGCAAGAGGCGGCCAAAGAGGCCGAAAAAGAAGCTTCGAAAGCAAAAGAGGGTAAGGCTGGTGATGGGGACGGGCGTGATCCTGTGGGTGATCCTGGCTCAGTTACAGCATAGAGTTAGAGCACAAGATCAGCGCGAGGGGTGCCCAGATAAACGGGCTCAGGCTGTAGCTCTGGATAAGTCGTTAAAAAGAAAGTGTAGAAAAAATGGATGGAAGTTTTTTTATAGGGCTGTGGGAAAATCTTTTGCTCATAGCTTCTCAGATGAGAATACAAGATGTAATTGACTTATTTCTTGTCTGGGTTGTGGTTTATCAGATTCTTCAATTAACAAAACGTTCAGGGGCCGTGCAAATTTTATCGGGATTGGGAATTCTCGCGGTGGCCTATTTGATAAGTATTTGGTTAGATCTCTTTACTTTTAATTGGTTGCTTGAAAAATTCTTTTCAAACCTCTTTTTGATTGTTGTGATTTTATTTCAAGGCGAAATCCGGGCTGTTCTGGCTCAAATTGCAGCCAACCCATTTCTATACAATGTTTCAAAGGCAGAAGAAACTCACAACTTAGAAGAGATAGCTAAAGGGGCTATTCACTTGGCGCAAAAAGGTTATGGGGCTCTGATTGTTATAGAAAGAGAAATCGCTCTAGATTATTTTATTGAAGTGGGTACGGAGTTGGATGCATCAGTGACATCAGAGCTCCTAGTTACCATATTTAATCCTGAAGGCCCTATACATGACGGCGCAATAGTCATAAGGGGAGGGAGAGTTTTCGCTGCGGGTTGTTTTTTGCCACTGAGTCGAAATCCTATTCTCGATAAAAATTTAGGAACTCGTCATCGTGCAGCCGTAGGTCTGACTGAAGAAACAGACGCCTTTGTTCTAGTTGTGAGTGAGGAAACAAAGTCAGTGAGTATTGTAGAGAATGGTCAATTAATACCAGATGTGGATCATGCTGACATTCGGCAAAAGCTTTATCAGATATTTGACATGAAAATGAAGGCTGAGAGGTAAATAAATATGCACATGCCGAGTTCAAAGAACATAAAAGATCAAGTCCTTTCAAATGGGGCCTATAAAACTGTGGCCCTAATTGCAGCGTTAATTTTATGGCTCACAGTATTGGGACGTAAGGAAATTGCCCTAGTTAAGGAAATTCCAGTTTTGTTTCATACGCCATCTGCGGTTCATGCTATATATGATAAGAATTTAACCATCCGGGTTGAGGTTATGGGAAGCCGGAAGGCGATAAAAGAGTTTAAAGAAATGGAAGCTCCCTACGTGGTGTCAATGAGAGATAAGTCTGTTGGTATTTACAATTTGCCAGTAACTCTTTCTGGTATACAAATGCCTATTGGGCTTAAAGTCCTATCTGTAAAGCCCACCAGCTTTCAGGTTAAACTTGAATTAAAAGAATGAGGTGACAAAATGAGCGGCGAAAAAACTCCAAGAATTTTTGGAACAGATGGAATCAGGGGTACAGCTAATAGTTTTCCTATGACCTCAGACATCGTTCTTAAAGTGGGACAAGCAATGGGTTATATTCTGAAAAGACTTCCTCAAAGAAAGGGCGGGGGACGAACAGTTCTTATTGGAAAAGACACCCGTATTTCAGGGTATATGTTAGAGCAGGCTTTATCTAGTGGATTTAATTCTATGGGGGTTCGAGTTCATCTAACGGGCCCCTTGCCAACTCCTGGAATTGGATTTTTAGCCAGAAATATGCGTGCAGATGCAGGGATTGTAATTTCAGCCTCTCACAACGCTTATGGTGACAATGGAGTTAAAATATTTGGTGCCGATGGTTTTAAAATTCCAGCTGATATGGAAAGAGAAATTGAGGATCTTATTTTCAATCACGATTTAAACGCCTTTCTTGTTCCTCCGTCTGAAATTGGTCGAACGCGAAGAATTGACGACGCTGTTGGTAGGTATATTGTCTACGTGAAGAGTTCTTTTCCTCTACATTTAACTTTAGAAGGACTTAGAATTGTCGTCGACTGTGCAAATGGGGCCGCTTATCACGTGGCACCAGCTATTTTTGAGGAATTAGGTGCTGAAGTTATAATTTTATCTAATCAACCCAATGGGTATAATATTAATGACAAAGTTGGAGCTCTTTATCCGACAAAAACAGCTGAGGCTGTGCTGAAGTATCGCGCAGATTTGGGTATTACTTTGGATGGGGATGCTGATCGTTTAATTATGGTGGATGAAAAGGGAAGAATTGTTGATGGCGATCATATATTAGCATTGTGTGCCATTCACATGTCGCGCAGGGGAACTCTGGCAAAAAATACAGTTGTAGCTACAGAAATGAGCAATGCAGGTCTGGATGTCTGCTTGAAAAAACAGGGAATTCAAGTTGTCAGAACAGATGTTGGTGACAAGCGCGTTGTCGAAGAAATGAGAAAGAATGGATATAATTTGGGGGGAGAGCAGTCGGGTCACATTATACATTTAGACCACAGCACGACTGGTGATGGCTGTGTGGCCGCTTTAAATGTGCTGCAGGTGATGCAAGAAGAAGGCAAGCCTTTGAGTCATCTCAATGATGTTATGCAGGACATGCCTCAAGTTTTGATTAATACAAAGATCAGCGAAAAAATTCCTCTCGAAGAAGTTGAGGGTTACGAAACCATGATTGCTATGATGCAAAAACAACTGGGTAGTGAAGGTAGAATTTTTGTGCGCTACTCAGGAACGGAACCTTTAATCAGAGTTCTTGTTGAGGGATTTGATAGAAAAGTCATCGCTTCACAGGCTGAAGAGATTTCAAAGTTTTTACAAAAAAAATTGGGGTAATTTGTGAGATTAGCCACGGCTGAACAGAGTCGAGAGATAGATAAGATAAGTCAAGAAGAGTACGGATTAAGTGGCGAGGTTTTAATGGAGGCGGCAGGTGCCTTGGCCGCCAGGGAAATCAATCAGTCGTATTTTCCAGAAATATCAAGAGGAACAATGGCCATTGTGTGTGGTCCGGGGAACAATGGCGGCGATGGTTTAGTTGCTGCTCGTCACATGCACTCAATGGGACATCGAGATCTTATTGTTTTTACTTTAGCCTTAAAGGAACAACAGTCTTCCTTGTTTCAGTTGCAGTTGCTGAGGGCTGAAAAACAAGGATTAAAGATCATCTCCTTGGTTGAACATCCCGAAAAGATGGAGCAAATCAAATCTTGTGAACTGATTGTGGATGCAATATTGGGCCTGGGTTTAAATAAAAAAATTGAAGGAGAGTTCCACAGATTGATAGAGGTTTTGAACTCATCCAAAGCCCCAGTTGTCAGTCTTGATGTCCCATCAGGATTGGATTGTGATCATGGTGTCGTAGATGGAATTGTAGTAAAGGCCGATGCAACCATTACATTTGGTCTAGCTAAGCCTGGTTTTTTCATGGCTGAGGGGCCACAGTTTGTGGGGAAGCTTAGAATATTGCCAATTGGTTTTCCATTTGAGGCTCTAAGGTCTATTGCCACCTCGCACTTTTTGTTTAACGAGAAGTTGGCCAGACGTTACTTGCGCACTCGAAAGAATACAACCCACAAAAGTGATTACGGTCATTTGTTGCTCATCGCTGGAAAGGAAGGGATGTGGGGGGCTGGAGCACTAGCCGCAGTCAGCGCTTATCGTACGGGAGTGGGTTATGTCACATGGGCAAGTTTCGGTCGTGCCCCAGAACATATTCAAGAAGTGCCAGAAGCTTTAACCTTGGCTTTGGACAAAGACTTTGAAATTTTAAAAGAAAAAAAATTTACAGCTGTAGCTATAGGGCCAGGACTTGGCGTAAGTCAGGACACGGTTAGCCTTATAGAAAAACTAAAATCTGACAATATAGAAGATGTAATTTTAGATGCGGATGCCATTACAACTTGTGTTCAATACAGTTTGTTTCCTCTGCCAAAGAGTTGGGTGTTAACCCCGCACTCTGGAGAGTTGTCTCGGATTATTAAGGAAGACGTAAGGACCATTGAGCGGGACAGATTTGGTGCGGCCCTAAAAGGGGCTGAGATAGCGGGTTGCCATGTTTTACTAAAGGGCTATAGGTCTATTATTGCCCACAAGGATCGCTGCATGGTGATTAACTCTGGAAATTCGGCCCTTGCAAAAGCTGGAACGGGCGATGTCTTGACGGGTATGATAGGCTCTTTGTTGGCTCAAGGGCACGATACCTTGCAAGCCGTGGCGACTGCAGCTTATCTCCACGGGCGCATAGCCGACGAATGGATCAGGATTGGTAATAACAAAAGTTCTTTAACAGCCAGTGACATCAAAGATCATCTCCCTTCACTTATGGGCCGCCTCTCCGGAGGCACCTTAGTTTGATTCAAATCCTCGGAAAGCTTGAGCAATTTATCCGAGGATTTGGGCTTGACCATATACAATTCCTTCCTAGCTCTAATTTGTAGAAGCGCACAGCTGAAAATAAAAATAACTAAGTAATATTAATTAGTTATTTTTATTTTCAGCTGTGCGCTGTTGCGAGATGTCTTTTATAATAACCTATAAATTTTTATAAAATGCATATTTAATAACTTATAGATACTCATAATATTGATTTATAATTATATATAGATTATTATAAATTTATGAAAACTAATAAAAAGAAACTATTAATGCAAAGACAGATTATTGGGAAAAAACTAGATAACTGGAGGTCGCTAAAGATGGAAAAGGCCCCCCCGTCAGGGTGGATAAAAGCCATACGTGGGGCTCTCGGTATGACCACGTATCAACTGGCAAAGCTAATGGGGGTCACACAAGCGGCTGCAATCGGATATGAGAAAAGGGAGGCCGATGGGAAAATTACATTAGATAAACTTAGTAAGGCTGCTGAAGCGATGGACTGCAAACTCGTGTATGCCATAGTTCCCAAAGATCAATATTCCAGTCTTAATGATATCATTGATACCCATGCGGAGGAGTTTGCACGAAAAATTTTAAAGCGAACTGAGCACACTATGCAGCTTGAAAAACAAGGGACTGGCTCTAGCAAGTCTGAGCTAAAGAAGATGGTAAAAGAAATAAAAGATGATGTGGACTCTCGGATTTGGGATAAAGGGTCGAAACCCAAATGAATAAATTTGAAATTCAATATCCTAAGGGATCCACTCCCCTTGATCCAAATGAGATAGATGGTTTGATACCAGATTATATTACAACCCAGGGTGAGCTTAACTCCCTTGAGAAAGATAATATCAGTAAAGCTATCAAGTGGGCTGAGGGAAGAACTCATAAAAATCTACTTGAATCCAACTTTATTTTTAACTTACACAAAAGAATGCTTAGTGATGTTTGGAGATGGGCAGGTACTCAACGCACATCTGATAAAAGTATCGGTATCGACTGGCGACATATTCTCACGCAAATGAAGCTGCTCTTGGACGACACAAAGTATTGGATCGCAAACGACACTTACCCATGGAAAGAAATTGCAGCTCGTTTCCATCACCGGCTTGTACAAATACATGCGTTTCCAAACGGCAATGGAAGACATGCTCGCTTAATGACGGAAATAATTTTGCAACAATACAACCAGCCTGCGCCGAATTGGGGTATACATAAGCCCACAGATACAATAGATGTTGAAGGTAAAATTAGAGATGAATACATAGGCTCACTTCAAGAGGCTGACAGCAAACAATTTGGCAGACTCATCAAATTTATGTTTAGTTAGAAGGCCAGACCCATAAGGAGATCCTTCCGTTGTCTTCACTTCTGGGCCACTTCTCTGGATGCACCTTAGTTGGAATTGAAAATTGGCTACTGTTGCATTTTATTCGCAGGTTCGAGCTAGAACAGTTTAGCTCCACTTAAAGAAATCGATATTTATCTGATAGACGTCTTCAGCATTAGATTCAACGACTTCATTTTGCAGATCTTTTATAAATTCCAAAAATTTTCTTTTAGTCTTTAATTGGATGCTTTTTGAAGATGAAAATGTCGTTGAAAAAAAATAATCGTTATTAGATGTCGTATTTTTTTTTCGAAGCTTTTCAAGGGTCTTAATACGATTTAATATGCCGAAGGCAAGAAATGCAGGGGAGTCTTCTGATAGGTGAAGCTTTGGATTTTGAACTTCATAAATCCCTTCTCGGAACTGAATGATTTTCCAAGACTCTAATTTGAGTAGGATTGTGTGCAAATAACTGTCATCTATACCGATCTTGCTGCAAATTGAATTGGGATCTTTGGCAAAATCTGGAACAGTCATAAACATATGTACAAGTTGGAGGTCTATATCTGTGTAGTACTCCCATTTTTGTTCAAAGATGATTTTTTTATTCTCGATATCCAAGACGGATTCAGTTTTTAGGTGTTTATTACGAGCTTTAGTAATTTTAGTTTTAATAAAATTTGATCTTTTGGGATGATTTGATCTTTCAAGCTCAAGCAAAAGAGATAAAAAACTAAAGTCTGGTTCGCATAGTTTTAGATATTCACATGCGGAATAAAGTTGATCAGAATTTAAATGGGCAGAGCTGTTCATAACTTTTGATAAATAAGTTTTTTGAATACCACAGGCCGCAGCCATTTTTTCAAATGTAAAACGCGAACCAAATTGCTGTTGCCGTTCTTTCATTATGGCTCGAAGCGCAGATTTGTAGCTGTCAAAGTCATGTACATTCATGGTTAATAAAATATATAACAAAATATACAAAAATAGTTAATTAATTAATTTACTTTCTTGCTTCGGTAATGGAGTTTTTAGTCAAAGTTCACAATAGTCTGGACTTAAAAATAAAAGGAGTCATATATGAAAAATACCATTATTATTAGCCTGTTAGCTTTATCAGCGTTTTCTGCTAACGCAAGCAGTTACAAGTGCAAGTTTACAACTCAAGAAGGTAGTCACTCTCGATCTGTAGAGTTTGAGTTTGATACACTCAATGAAGATAATAAAATGTTTGAGTTGGCTCCAGATATTGTCGGCTCCTGCGCAGTTCTAAGAGTTCCTCAAACTTTAATCACTTGTGGAGTTGGAAACATCAATGGGCAATTTCCTTCGTATTTTACTACAGCTGATATTGGCACCTCTGTTTTAGGTCTTGACATTGCGCTTCATGATGTTAGTTCAAATCTGATATGTTTAAAGGAAAAACATTAGGTCTTTACTTAATTTAATAAATGTACAAGGCCTTTTCATGGGCGCAGAAGGGGGCCAGTCTTGAGGGATTTGCTGTGAAAATAATTAATTTTTGGTTAACGGTAGCTTTACTATGTGGGGGAACACAGGCCATCGCTATGGGGGGATGGTCTAGTGGTGGAGGCCAACTCATTAAAGATAGTCATAATCCGTGGTTTTTAAATAACACAACTCATGTGAATTACTGTATTGAGGTTGATAGTGAAAACTTTGGTGTATCGACAGAAGTGATTAAGACTCAAATTAAGAGAGCGATTTCTTTTTGGCAAAAAGAATTTAAATATGCAATCCTTCCAGCCTTTGATGATTTTGGTCCACTTAAAGTTGCCTCTCAGACATTTAAAGAAACAAAGTGTGATGAAAACACTTCCTTAGTGTTTCAGTTTGGTAGGTTAAGCGACGATCAAAAAGCCTTCCTTAAGAGGCCCTCTCAATACGCAGCTATTGCAGTTAGAACAGACTATGATGAGACTCATCTTAGAGGGCGTGGGTTTATCTACGTTTCACCAGTAGAGGGGCCCTTAGCTTTTGGATCTGGTCATATTGATAAGGATATTTGGGCATATGAGGGTGGAAACTTGTTGTACCTTACCCTTATTCATGAGTTGGGCCACGTATTTGGTCTTCCAGACAGTGGAACACTTGGTGATTTGATGTCAGAAAACTTTGTTGAGTCCATTCTGCTTAGTAAACAATCAGTATTTACTTATGAGCCTCAGTTTTTCTCTTTAAAAAATAAAACTAAAACTATCTGTCCAGACCCTATTTTACTCTCGTCTTGGCAAAGTTTCTTCGGAACTCAATCCATATATAAATGTTTTAAATTTACTTTTGAGCACCCACTAAACAATTCAGTTTTTGGGCAGACATTTATGAATGTGTACGCTTCAGTTTCAAGTGAATCTCCTATGAGCTTAATTACATCTGTAGAACTTGCCTTGAATGGGTTTTTTCCGATATTGATGAACACCATCTGGTTGTCAGAATCACAAAAAGTTTTTACAGCTTTAGATCTAGAAAAACAGGTTGGCTTAAATAAAATTATGGGAACTAGTGGACTAAGTATTTCAAAAAAAGGTCATTTTGATCCATCTGATGGCAAAGGAAAACGATTAGTCAAAGTAAGATTTGAGCAAGGCAGGGGGGCTTCTCTATTTATTGAGGGCATACATAATTGCGATATCATGTTAAGCCTTTGAGCCAAAGTGAACTCGTTTTTATAGTTAACATCAGTAGAGCCATGCGCTCTTAGCTTAAGCCCAGGCTATGAGGCTCTTTTCGCTTCTCAATCAGGAAAGACAATGAGAGTACATATTAGAGGCTTTCAAGTTTTCTTAGGAGTCGAGCTTTGAGCTCGGATCCCTCTTTTCCTTGGTAAATGCTATTATGGGAGCCTTGTTCCTTAACCCAAAACTCTTTGGGTTCATTGGCCAGTTTAAAAATTTCTTCACCTAATGAGTAGGGAATGACTTCGTCTGTTTTTGTGTGTATGACCACAATGGGTAATTTTTTAATTTCACTGATTTTTTCTCCGATAGCATATTTATCACTCAAAACCAAATAGGCGAGTGGTTGGAAAAGCCAAGTCCAAAGTGATTTTTTTAAAATAAGAGATCCCACCTTTTGATAAGATAGAAAAGAAGAGTCGATAAATAATGCATTAGGTTTGTTTTCCGTTTGAAGCTCCCAAATCGCCCTCATAGCAATCTGTCCACCTAGGCTATGGCCGTAGACGATATGTTTAGAGCATTGCTCTTCGTAATAGAATGTGAGTATATTTTTTGCGGCCTCGACTGTTGTGGATGGAGTGGGTTGGCCTTTTGTTTGGCCATAGCCAGGATAATCAAAAATGTATAGAGCATAGCCTTTAGCGACAAGCCAGTGCAAATTCAGAAAATGTGCAGATCTATTTTGGCCATTTCCATGGAAGTAAAGAATGCATTTATTAGATTCTGGATGAGCAATTCTCCAACCAAAAATATCCAACCCATCGTTTGTCGAAAGAGTTTTAGTTAAGGGCGTTGGTTTGACCTCATTGATGTCAACATAAAGGTTTCGACTGGGGTGGTAGATAAACCCTGAACACCCAAGGATACCTAATGCCAAAGTGCTAACAAGAATAAGAAAAAGCATAAATCTAAGAAATACTATAGAAATTATATATTTCATGTGCTACCCCTAATCCTTCCAATATAATTTTAAATTTCCAATATGTGTAGGTGGCTTTCAAAAAAATGCGGTATATATCGGTTTTACTTTTAACATTTTTCTTAATTTCGAAAACTCGTAGTCAGATTATTAATGCCTCAAGTTCTACCAAAATAGAGATTAGTGGTATTCTTATTGATGAAGTAAAATTAAAGGAAGTATCTAAGTCAAAAGCTTGGCTGCGTTTACTTCATTACGAAAAATTTAATGGAAAATATGAAAGTCGACTGGATGGAATAGACTATTTTTTTGCTGAAGACGGAAAAACAAATCCCTACAGCGAATTGGTAGCCTCTATCTATGGATTTTCAGGAAGTAAGAGGTTAGGTCGACTTAAGCTTAAGCCTCAATGCGCACTTCCAGAGAGGTTTAGATTTATTCGCGAGAGCTTTCAGATTGAATACTCTAGATACGATTGTCCACAGTTTCAAAAGTTCGTAGATAGATTTCGTAATCCTCATGGGGTTAGTTTAGTGTTTTCTAGTGCCTATCCGAATAATCCGGCGAGTATGTTTGGCCATACTTTTTTAAAATTTAAATCAGATCGAAAGAGTGATCTCTTAGACATTGGAGTTAGCTTCGCAGCCTACACACCTCAAGATTACAATATGTTAGTCTTTATGTATAAGGGTGTGTTTGGTGGTTATCCGGGGCTTTGGTCAATGCAGCCATATTTTGAAAAGGTTAATGAATATATAAATTCAGAGAGTAGGGACCTTTGGGAATATGAATTGAACTTGTCTAAAGAGGAGACGTTAAGATTGCTCACTCATTTGTGGGAGCTAGAAATTTCTTCATATTTTGATTATTATTTTTTTGATGAAAATTGTGCGTATCAGGTTTTAAAAGCCATAGAAGTCGTTAAATTGGATTGGGATATTACTAACTTTCGATACTATGTTATTCCTGGTGACACAATTAAAGGAGTTCTGAGGCAACCAGATGCAGTAAATCGAGTGCACTTCAGACCTTCTCTGTATCATCAAGCAGAGGCTAAACTAAAAAACTTAGATAAGGAGGGAAGGAACTCTGCAATTAAGTGGATAAATAAGGAAACTAACAAAGACCAGAGGGGTGATGTATTAGATGCCGCCTTGACAGGAATTTTATACAAAAAGTCTCAAAAGAAAGCTCGTTGGAGTCAGGAGGATGATTTATGGGAGAACAAAATCTTAAATCTAGTAGCCTCAAAAAAAAAGGAACAAGGCCAAGTTAGTTATCCGGATTATTATTATTTATCCAAGCCTGAATTGGGACACGACCCTTACTCAGTGTACTTATCTGGTGGTGCTTATTCATTGAAAGATGAAAATAGAAAAATTGATGGTGGGTTTGGCAGATTCAAACTTCGTTCAGCTTATCATGATCTTTTGTCAAGTGATGTCGGTTATACTCCTTTTAGTGAAATTGAGTTTCCTTGGGTAGAGTTTCAAATGAGAGGAAGTGAGTTGTGGCTTCATGAGTTAGGACTTGTTCAGACAACCTCACTTTTTCCAATAAACCAATTAGATAAAAAAACGTCTTGGAGATTCAAGGTGGCTCTTTTAAGGGAGAGAATTTCACCCTGTCTAGATTGCCTGCTGCCTACAATTGAGGGGGGGTTAGGCTTTACTTTGGGTGAAAATGTAAGATACAGGCTTTATTCATTGTTACTTTTGAATTTGGACTTTCACAGTAGGTTAGATCAAGGTTACCGGATTCGTCCAAATCTGGAGCTAGGATTTATTGTGAATGTAAATAATTTTTATAAAGCTAGGCTAAATTACAACCACTTGATAGATCTTTATACCAACACACAAAACTATATAATTGGCATTAGTCAGAGTTTTATATACAACAGAAATAATGAAATTAGGCTAAGCGCTTCAAAGTGGAGTCAGGTAGATTATAAAAAGAATGAATATGGCGAACTAAATATTCAGCTAGTTAAGTATTTTCGCTGACACATCATAGACATTAAAACCTCTTGATATTTCACTAAATATAACAATAATAACTACTTAAATACGTTATGCAACAAGGAGAATATTATGAAAATGCTATTGCTTTCATCTTTATTGGTGTTAATGCCTTTTATTAGTCAGGCGCGAGATACAATGGACGGTTGTGGATTAGGTTGGGAAGTTACTTCTGATGCAACCATGGTTGCTACAACAACTCGTGGAACAACAAATGTCTTTGTTCCTCCTACTTTTGGAATGACAACAGGAACTTTGGGGTGCAAAAAATTAGACCTTGCAGCTAATGAAACTGAATCAGCAACATATGTGCTCAATAATTATGCCAACCTCAGGCAGGAGTTAGCTTCAGGGAGAGGCGAGTACGTAGAAGGTTTGTTTGAAGTTATGAATTGCAAGAAGGCTGATCAGATTAAAGAGAATTATCACTCTGTTGTTTCTCCAGCTCAAGATGGTGCTGACCTCTATAATAATTTAAAAGCGTTCTGTGGATAAAAAGTAAATAAGAACAAGTTTTTTTCATTTGAAAGCTGCAAGAATTTCTTTGCAGCTTTTTCTTTTTTTAGCCCCTAAATTCTGCTTTCTGAATTCTTTATGTGGACTTGTTCATTTAGTGTGTAGAGATCGTAGAGGTAGCCAACACTCAAAAGGCCCATTGTTAAAAGGTAAATAAGACCAGTGACCCACTTGCCGAGGTAAAAGCGGTGGATACCAAAAAGGCCTAGAAAAGTTAGAAGTATCCAAGCTAAATTGTAATTGTAAGGGCCAGGTTGGTATTTTATATTTGTTTGTCTATCCATGGAGGGAATTAAGAAGATATCAATCAACCAGCCAATGCCTAAAATCCCGAAGGTTAAAAAATAAATGGTCCCGCTTAAGGTTTTTCCATAATAAAAACGGTGAGCCCCGGTAAAGCCAAAAATCCAAAGTAAATATCCTATAAGTAGGCTGTGGTTATCGTGTTTCAAAAGTTCCTCCTGTTCTTGTCGCTCTTACGCTGACACGACGGTGAAGAGGTTTGTTTTCTAGGAGGTCTATCACAATAGATGTACGGTCCCAAATTATTGGGAAGACGGAATCATCTAAGAGGTTTGACCACTCTATAATTAGTAAACAATTTTGCTCAAATAGGTCCCAAAACCCAGTAGAATTTAGGTCTTCCATGTTTTCCATTCTGTAGAGGTCAACATGGTAAATGGGAAAAATCCAGCTGTCGTATTTATTTATAACTGAAAAGGTTGGTGAGTGTGCAGGCTTCTTTTGGGTTAAGGCCTCTACTAGAAAGCTTGTGACCTGAGTTTTTCCACTTCCGAGAGGACCTTCAAGAGTAACAAGATGGGGCGCTCGCAGGTCTAAGGCCAGTTCCTCACAAAATTTTTTTAAATTTTTAAGATCAAGTATTAATTCCATCTTCTCTAACTATTGTATAACTTAATTTAGAATGTGAGTACCACTGCTTCGTTGACGGATATAGAGTTACATATATCAGGCTGTTCTGCGGCCTGGCGCGTCATTAGTTTTGAATTTACTATTCCCAAATTGGAGGCTTCCCATTTGGGATATAATAGAAAAATGCAGTACCAAGTTAGTTTCGGCGGGATCTCCACAAAAATAAATCTCTAAGAACTTAGGGATTTTTTCTTTTGCAATCTGAATTAGGCGGCTCTATTGAAACTCTCAATGAATGGCTTAATAGACTCGGTAAGACTTTCCATCTTTTCCAATGCCAGAAGCGAGTTTGATTTTTCTTCGGATCCCACAGCTAGAACCATACCTGCAATATAGGAATCATACTTAATTGGCGTAAGGGTAACAAAAGCCGGGCTTTGGGGGAAATTCCATTTTTGAAAAAAACTGTCGTTAATTTCATTTTGTGATACGGGGCCATGAAAAGGTTGGGCTGAGGCTTTCACAATTTTAAATATACAAGGTTGCTGAATTTTAATGGCTTCATGTGCGGTTGAATCTTTAGATGTCCACTTTCCATCGTGCACCCACGGGCGTAGGCAGTCCTCCTCAAACATTAAGACCATAATAGACTCATAATTTGTATAGGCTTCACTGACCAGATTTGAAAACTCACTATTGGCAAGGAGGTCTGGCTGTGCGGAAGATTGAATTGCTTCTGGCTTAGGCTGTTGAGATTGATTTGTTTGTTCTGATGGAGCTTGAGCCGAAGCGGCGGGCATAACCACAATAACTTGTTGAGGCTGGGGCTGAATTGGAGGTTGTCGCTGTTGTGTTGGAGGTAGGCTTTGAGGGTCGAGGCTAAAGCCTTCGGGAGCTTCAAGCCCTAGTGGCATTTCAAACCCCTCAGGGGCTTCAAAATGCTGTTGTGT
>CAZCYD010000019.1:0-17500 GCA_964502735.1 uncultured Pseudobdellovibrionaceae bacterium | reverse complement strand
CTTCAAGCCCTAGTGGCATTTCAAACCCCTCAGGGGCTTCAAAATGCTGTTGTGTTGGAGGTAGGCTTTGAGGGTCGAGGTTAAAGCCTTCAGGAGCTTCAAGCCCTAGTGGCATTTCAAACCCCTCAGGGGCTTCAAAATGCTGTTGTGTGGTTGTCAGATTTTGAGTTGGAGAATCAAGATTTTGTGGAGGCGGTGGCATTTCCAAAACAGGGGTTGGTGAGGGACTCACGGCCAGTTGAGTTATAGGTTGAACTACAGGTTGAGTTACAGGTTGGCCCACTGACTGGGTCACAGGTTGAGTGAATTGGGGTTGGGAATTTTTGTCGAGTTGAGGTGTGGAAGTCAGGTTGGAATTTAAATGCTCCCACCATTTTTTTAAATTTTCTGGGCCTGTTAACAAGAACTGCACAGGGAAGCTCCAGTGAGTTCCTTCTTTGGGTTCAACACAAGCAATAAATATAGTGTTATCCCATTCTGCAATTGGCAAGAATCTTTCCGACCAGTTTGACACTGAGCTGACGATTGACCACCATGGGGTTTCCGCTAAATTTTCAAAAAATTGAGGTTTTATTATAGGGAGCTTGTAGTGCTCTTTAGCCCATTGAAGGTATTTGTTTTTGTCTATTTTCTTATTTTCTAGACACCAAAAGGTGAAGTTTTCACCACTTCTGGCCTCTTTAAACCAGCTTTCCACTTGCTCTTCAGATACATTAAAGGCTTTAAACCATTCTCTTGTGATTTTCATCAGTTAACTCTTCGGAATATTTGCAAAGGGAGTAAATATCTCGATAAATTCTAGACCTTGATCTTGCATCATGATAGACAGTGTCGGATATGACGATTTTGACGCATCAGCCTTTAACTGTATGTGGGAGCAAAAATATCTATTTGGATCACAATGCGACCACTCCATTGGCTTTGGACATTAGAAATAAACTTGGCGAATGGGCTGAAGTCTGGGGCAATCCCAGCTCTGTTCACTGGGAGGGGCGTGGCCCCAAAGCCCTTATACGGGACGCTCGAAAAGATATAGCCAGATTTATAAATGCTAACAGTCCCTTAGAAGTTGTATTTACAAGTGGGGGAAGTGAGTCCAATAATATGGCCTTACTTGGTGCTTATCTAAAAATTCAAGAATCAGAACCTCATAGAAAAAAAGTTATTACAACAAGTGTAGAGCACCCTTCCATAATAAAAACTTTAAAAATGATGGAAGAGCGATACGACATAAAGCTTATTCAAATTCCTGTAAATAGAGAGGGAACTCTGGATTTAGAGGCCTATAGGAGTTCTTTAGATGAATCGACGGCCTTAGTCTCTATCATGTATGCCAATAATGAAACGGGAACTTGTTTTCCCATAACTGAGTTGGGCACCATGGCTAAGCAGGTGGGAGCTCTATTCCATGTAGATGCTGTGCAGGCTTTAGGTAAGGCTCCTATAGATGTTCAAGCTTGGGGCGTCGACTTGGCGTCATTTTCGGCTCACAAGTTTTATGCCCTGAAGGGTTGTGGTTATCTTTACATTAAGGCCTCTACTCCTGTTGCGAATCTTATTTACGGGGGATCTCAAGAAAGAGGGCGTCGAGCAGGGACGGAAAATTTATTGGCCATTGCATCTGCGGCAGAAATGGTAAAATACAAGGATCAGATTGAAAGTGAGTCCATTAAAGTTGGTAGGCTTAGAGATAATATGGAAAAGTCTATTCAATCTCGAATCTCCGGTGTTTTGATCATTGGCGCTGGTGAAAAGCGAGTTTCTAACACAAGCAGTTTAGTTATTGAAGGTGTAAATGGAGAAAGCTTGCTAATGAATTTAGATGTTCGCGGGTTTTCCGTAAGTGCAGGCTCGGCTTGCAGCTCGGGCAACCCTGAACCCAGTCCAGTATTGTTGGCTATGGGTTGTAGCCATAAACAGGCACAATCAAGTTTGAGAGTCAGTCTGGGGTGGACAACCACAGCGGATGAAATGGATCAGTTTGTTGAGGCCCTGTGCGAAGTTGTGACTTTCTTGCGAGGAGTAAAAGAGTGAAAAAACCAAGAGTTCTAGTGGCCATGAGTGGAGGAGTGGACAGCTCTGTAGCCGCAGCTTTATTGGTTGATCAGGGTTATGATGTCATAGGTTGTACTATGCAAGTTTGGGACTACTCCAAGGGTGGAAGTTGTGAAGTTCAGGCTGGAAGTGGCTCCTGCTGTTCGAGCTTGGATGTTGATGATGCGAGAGAAGTGGCCGATAAATTAGAAATTCCATTCTACGTTATTAATTGTGAGCAGGCATTTGAACAGTATGTTATACGGGATTTTGTTGATTCTTATTTAGAAGGAAGAACACCGATCCCTTGTGTCAATTGCAATACTTTTTTGAAGTTTGATCACCTTGTGAAAAAAATGAATGAGCTTAATTGTGACTACCTGGCAACAGGTCATTATGCTGAGATTCAAACTTTTAGAGATGGTTCTTTAGGGTTAAAAACAAGTGAAGACAGTTGGAAAGATCAGACTTACTTTTTGTTTACCATGCAGTCACAGTTGTTGCCTAAGCTTCTATTTCCAGTTGGGAATATTAAAAAGCCGGATGTAAGAAAAATAGCTGAAGACAAAAAATTACCAGTTGCTAAGAAGAAAGATTCGACAGGAATTTGCTTTATTGGGAATAAAGGTTACAAAAATTTTATTGCAGAAAACTGTGTGCCAGAACAGTTTAAACCTGGGCATTTGAGGTTAATGGAATCAGGTGAAATTTTAGGTTCCCACACGGGCATTCATAACTTCACTTTTGGCCAAAGAAAAGGTTTGGGAGTAAACTCTTTGACTCCACTTTATGTGATTAAAATAGATCCTGCGAATGGTGATGTTTGGTTGGGCGAAGAGAAGCATCTGTATTCTCATCAGCTTGTAATTTCAAAAACCAACTGGCTGGGTAGGTTCGAAGAAGATGAAGTGTTAAGGGTGAAAGTTAGATTTGCACATCAGGGAGCCGAAGCTAGGGTTCGTCAACTGACTGATGGCGGAGACTATCATATTGAATTTTTAGAGTCTCAACGAGCTATTACACCAGGCCAGGCGGCAGTTGTTTACAGAGGTCAACAGCTTTTAGGTGGAGGCTGGATTCAGTGAAACTTAAGTTTCAAACTTTTGGCTGTAAAGTTAACACTTACGATACGGGCCTTCTTCAGAAAAAATTATCTTTATCTGATCGCCTATGTTCGAGTTATAGCAACACTACAGTGATGGTTGTTAATACTTGTGCAGTCACTGGAGAAGCGACAAAAGAAGCTATCAGATGGATGAGGAAATACAAAAAAGAAAATCCCTCTCATAGACTTGTAGTGACGGGGTGTTCGGCTCAGGTAGATACCGAGCTGATAGCTCAGGAGCAAGATGTGGATCTTGTAGTTGCGAATTCTCATAAAGGAGATATCTCTAATCTGATACAATCGTTATTAGATGAAAAAGGTGAGAACCGAATTTATAAATCGAATATTTTCAAGAAGTTAGATCTGGAATCAGAAGGGGGACAAGAGGATCTCCATACGCGTGCTTTTATAAAAATTCAGGATGGGTGCAACAGTTTTTGTACTTTCTGTGTAATTCCATTTGCTAGAGGTAAGAGTCGAAGTGTTCCTGCTGAAATTATTATTGGAAAAATTCGTGAGCTTTCTAACCAGAATATTAAAGAAGTAGTTTTAACTGGTGTGCATATTGGTGATTACGAAGATGATAAAGTTAAGAATCTAGAGGAGCTTCTTAGAAAAGTTCTTAAAGAAACATCTATGCCTCGAATACGATTGACAAGCCTGGAGCCTATTGAACTTACTCCAGAATTGCTCGATCTGTATGCTCAAGACAGGATGTGTAAGCACTTTCACATGAGTATCCAAAGCGCAAACAGTCGAGTGCTTAGTGCCATGAAAAGGAAGTACTCTTCTGATGAAGTGGAAAGTAGCCTATCAGAAATATACAAGAACTTTCCAGAGGCTTACGTTGGTATGGATGTCATTGTTGGATTTCCAGGGGAAAGTGAACAAGAGTATTTTGATACTTACGAACGTTTGAATAACCTTCCTTGGACAAGAATTCACGTATTTCCCTACTCGAAGCGACCAGGAACCTACGCAGATAAACTTGGGGGACAACATCAGAGAGGGGAGATTCTTTCTAGAGCCAGAAGACTTCGGGAGTTGAGTTTCCAACGGAGCCAATCCAGAGCTTTGGAGCAAGTTGGCTCAACAAAAGATGTTCTTATACTGTCTTCTGGGAAAAAGGGGCTTTCACGGGACTATTGGCCTGTAGATTTGCCAGATATTGTCAGCCGCAACTTTAAAGTGGGTTCTGAAGTCTCGCTACGGATTACTGATATTAATCAGAATGTAAATCCTGGACTTGAACCTAGACTAGTCGGCACTCTCCTTTAAACCATCATTTAGGCACAAATAAAGTAAGTTTGCCCTAATTCCGATTCATATTGTGATCGAAGGTGAAGAGTCGCTCCTAGAGAGATAACAATATTATGAGTTCCGCAAAAAAAATAAATTATGAAATCAGCCTACCAGATCTTGAGCTTAATCAACTCATTGGTGAGGGCAATTTTAGTTGGGTTTACAAAGGTTATATTGTAGGTAGCAAAAAGCAAGTTGCCATTAAGGTTTCCAAATCAGGAGAAGCGCACAGGGACCTCTTTAGTATGGAGGCTCGTTTTTTGGCCTCAATTCAATCTCCTTACGTGGTAGATATACTTCACTATGGAGAATCTGGTGGCCATATTTATCTTGTTTTAGAGCTTCTTGATGGCGAAACCCTTCAGTCCTGGCTAAAGACAAATCAACCCACCCTTGAGCAGTCGCTTCATATTATAGGGCAAGTGGCATATGGTTTGAAATCGGTTCATGAGCAAGGGCTAATACATAGAGATCTTAAGCCGGCCAATATTTGGATTGATAACAACTTTAATGTGAAGATTATTGATCTAGGTTTAGCTGATAATAAGAAACAAAGCATAGAAAACGATGGGCGAGATGTCATTGGGAGTTTCTTATATGCTTCCCCTGAACAGTTGGGAGCTACGCTTCAGCCAACAGATTGGCGAAGTGATTTGTACTCTCTAGGTGTCATCTTTTATGAGCTCTGCACAGGAGAACTTCCTTGCAAAGACTCAAATTTTTCAAATTTAATTAATTGGCATACTGCTGGTGAATATGCCGACTATGAAGCTTTAAGTGCGAAGATTCCTCAGAGGATTGTGAGTGTAGTTCAAACCCTGTTAAAAAAAGATCCGGATGATAGGCTGAAGTCTGTGGATCAGTTTTTGAAATTTGTTAATCCAGAAAATCCAGCTCAACTAAGTTCGAATTTAATTTCTAGAGAAGTCGAAGTTGAGGCAATATCCATTATGATAAAAAACCTGATTGAGCAAAATAAAGGGGGGTGTCAATTAATCAAAGGATCTCCAGGGGCTGGAAAGAGTTATTTGATTAATCATTGCTTAAATCAGTTTGTGAATGATGATCTTTTAATATTAAGAGTCAAGTGTGAAGAGGGGAAGATCCAGCCTTTCTCAGCTATGCGAGAGTGGTCAGAGGCCTTAGCTAATAACCCTAAGGTTTGTAATGATATTGAGAAAAGAGTTGAGAAAATAAGTTATTTGGACATTTCAAGAATATCCTTGTTGAGACAAGTTTTTCCGCACTTTCAAAGAATTTTCAAACACGAGAACTCACAATGGAAAGGTGAGTCCTCAGGTTTAAGAGAGACTTATGAAGCCTATGCGGGCGTATTGAAGTTTTTGTCAGAGGATTTTAAGATAATAATTTGTATTGATGATGTGCAATGGATTGACAATGAAAGTTTAGGTTTCTTAAAGAGTATAAGTATTTATTCGTCCAAACTTCCCATTTTGTTACTTTTGACTTCTAGAGCTGAAAATGAATATCAGGATACACTTTCCTACTTTGATGAAAGCGCAAACAAAGGCCATGCAAAACATATTCTACTAGAGGGATTAAGTCATAAGTCGATATCATTATTTGTGAGTTCACTATTGGGAGGAAGAAAGGTTGACCCTCAGATTTATGATCTTGTTTCAGAGCGTACAGATGGAAATCCATTTGCCATTAAAGAATACGTTAGTTTTTTACAAGATCAGTCTGCAATAAAATATCAATGGGGTCAGTGGGAATTTTCAAAAGAAAAAAGAGATATAGAAAATATTCCAAGTTCAATAGCCGATATTTTAGTTAACAAAATTAAAAACCTGAGTTTTTTAACAAAACGATTTTTATCTGTTGCTGCTACAGGGGGGCTTAGTTTTAATATTGATTTAATTAGTCGTGTTATTGATGTGAATGACAAACAGCTAATGAGTATTATTAATGAGGCAAGAGAAGCTAGGCTTGTCGTAAAAATCGAGAGAAACTCCTATAAATTTATTCACGATAGAGTTGTCGAAGCCTTATCCTCATTTATCTTAGCTAATGAAAAAAAGCATATTCATTTTCTAATTGCAAAAGAAGAGATATGGAGGTCAAAATCAAACAACAACCTCTTGAATTCGAGCACTATATATAGCATTGCTAACAACCTCATTAAAGCTGAAGTTTTAGCCGATCCCTTAGATGTTATTGAGTGGTGCAGTCTAGCCGCTTTTGAGGCAATGAAATCACATGCTAACAAGGAGTCGGTTAAGTATTTTCAACTGGTCTTTGAGGCAGCAGAGAAGAGCAAATATACACTAGACTGTAAAACATACGGTTCAGCTGGCGAAGTTTACTTGCGATTGGGAGACCATAATACTGCGATAGAATATCTGTATTGTGCTATTCAGAGATCAGAGAATATTGATGATAGAGTTTCTTATAGGTTGAAGCTGATCAAGTCTTATATTGGAACTTTTGATTTAAATAATCAAAGCCTTATAGATCAATTTCATACAATTTTTTTAGAATTAGGTAGTTGGGATGTTAAGTTTATTGGTTTTGCTTGTGCAAATCTTATTATCTCTGCTTTCGGGAATTTAATTGGCACGTGGTACTGGCTTCCAACAAAAAAAACAAGTGTGAAGCGCCTGGCTGAGGCTCACTTTTTATATGCTTTATTTAAGTATCATCAGGGGAACTTTTTTTTAGCAATAATTTACTCTTGGCTGTCCTATTTTAAATCTAATCGCTATGGAGACAGTTTTGAGCTGGCAAAGGCCTCAAATCATGCAGCCATTGCTTTTGCCTCTATGGGTTGGCGATTTGCAGCCTCTTATATGCAAAAAAAGGGAGTTCGAATTGCCCAGAACTTAGTTGATAGACGACTCTTGGCTGAATGTGAATTCTACGAAGCCTTTATAGAAGAAGGTCTTGGCCGTCCACAAGTTGCGGCAGAAAAACTGGCTCAAGTTTTAAAAAAGAAATCACACTATTTTCATCCCATTGATTTTTTGAACTCAAGATTTTCCTATATATGGAATATGGGTGGGCGCGGGCATATTCGAACTATGAAAAAGGAATATGAGGTTGTTAAAAAGTACATTGAGAATCAAAAAGGTTTGTCTCCTCATGCTTATGTCATTTTTGACTCCACTGAAGTGGCCGTGGATAATTTGTCGGGTGTGTACCAATCTCATAAGGTTTTTGATGTAAACAGTGATCGAACTCAAAGATTAATTAAGGAAAATAAGTATGTAGCTGGTGTTGCGATACAAAATTCTATTTTGCAGAGAGTGGTTCAAGAGAAATTAGATGAAAAAGAGTTGGATAATTTAGTTTCTTTGTATGACTCACATTGCGGAGTTCCACCCCTGTTCACTATGATGGTGCCATTAGCCTACTATTACATTTGGAAAGCCTTTGGTTATGCTCAGCTTTACATGAAAGATCCTAGTGCATCCTTAGAAAGGAAGCTAAAAAAATCTTTAAGACATCTTTTTGTATCGGGACTGCAGCATACAACTTATAGGGCCTATTACTACTTATTGACCGCAATTTACAGTTATAAAAAGGATGATTTTAAAAGAGCTCTATACTATTTAAATAAGGCGGAACATCTGTCTAAGGTTCATCATATTCCATGGGTTGAGCTTGAGACTCACTACTATAAACATAAAATCTATTCAAGTCTAAAGAATGTGGATGAGATGAACTTTGAGGTTCGAGCGGCTTTTGATATTGCTAAAAAATATGGTTTAGAGTTCAGGTTAAGATCATTAAAAGTAGATTTAAATGTAGCAGAAAATCGACATGAAAGCCTGGCAACGTCGTCAAGTGCTTATATGGTTCATAGTGGGGGTAAGAGTTCAGCTGTTGATAAGAGTTGGAGTTTGCATGGAAAAAAAAGATTCGAGGCTCTTAAACAGTTGAGTATTGAGCTGACTCCGACTTTAGACAGTAAAAGACAGCAAGAAATTGCCTTGCGGAACATTATGGAAACTCTAGGTGCGGAGAGAGGCTTTTTGTATTCAGTTGCAGAGGGTAGTGAGTTGAGAACTCCGCATTTGTTGTTGGGCCTAGATAGAAGTGGGAAATTGTTTGAAGATGACACATCGGTTAGTCAATCCATTGTTCAGAGAGTTTTAGATACTGGCGAACCACTAGTTTTTACAGGGTCGCGAAATGAAGAAATATCGGCTATCCAAAGCGTAATCTTAAAGGATATACGCAGTGTAATTGCATCCCCATTGGTAATGGGTGATAAGCTCATAGGAATTATTTATTTGGATAATCGGTTAATTCGGGGGGCATTTAACGCCCATGACATCGACCTCCTCATGGCTATGTCGAACATAGTGGCCTTTTCATTAGAAATGTCAACAAAGGCTAAGATTGAAATTGCAAAAGAGGAGTTAGAAAAGGATTTGGAGGTTTCGGGAGTTGTTCAAAGGCTTCTTATACCTGAAAAACGTTCGTGGCGTGGCACCAATGTCAATTACAGTTTTCATTTTGAGCCTGCAGAGAAGGTCGGTGGAGATTGGATATGGATGGACTCCGATTTTGATCAGGACATGTATATTGTCTTGGGTGATGTGACTGGCCATGGTATCGGCTCGGCGATGATCACTTCGCTGATGGCGGGTGTTTTTAAATGCAGCTGGAACAATCATCACAATTTAGGGGAAACTTTTAGGTCTATGCACCAATGCCTTTTGGAAACTTGCAAATCACAATATGGAATGAGTTGTACAGGAGTTCAGTTGTCTACAAGAACTGATGTGATGACGTTATTGGCTCTAGCTTCACCTCCTGTCTTTATTTTAAGAGATAAAGCCTGCCTATCGGTTGGAGCAGCAGGCAGTTTACTTGGTCATGGCGACTACCAAGCTGGAATTATTCAAGAGAACTTAAAGCCCGGAGACCGAATTGTTATTTTTACCGATGGACTTTATGAGGTGAGAGATGCTCAGAATAGGGAATAT
Organism: uncultured Pseudobdellovibrionaceae bacterium; assembly: GCA_964502735.1. GTDB lineage: Bacteria > Bdellovibrionota > Bdellovibrionia > Bdellovibrionales > UBA1609 > JACKAN01. Next base: position 8,104 of record CAZCYD010000019.1, on the reverse strand, counting down.
GGGCTCGGAAGATTGACTCGTTTTCTGTTAAAGAGAGTAGATCTCAATCCCCAAGATCTGAAAGTTGCGATGGTAGAAGAAATCAAATCTTGGAATGATGGAGAGTCCCTAGCGGACGATTTGACATTTGTGATAGTAGACTACAAAAGTTAACTTGGTTCACTCTCGAACGTAGTGGCAAGTGTAGCCACCAGGATTTTTTTTAAGATAGTCTTGATGATAGTCTTCTGCCTCAAAGAATGTAGAGGCTGGGGTAATTTGGGTGACAATAGGTTTATTATTCCACCTTCCAGAATTTTCTTCTTCAGTTTTGATCATGTCGGCAATTGTTTTTTGTTCCTTATTTAAATAAAAAATTGCAGATCTATATTGAGACCCTTTGTCATGTCCCTGTTGGTTCAAAGTGGTGGGGTCATGAATGCGGAAAAAAAATTTTAAGATCTTTCGGTAGCTAGTTTTCTTAGGATCAAATTCCACTTCAATAGCTTCGGCGTGACCTGTGTTTCCTGTTTTAACAGTTTCATATGTGGGGTTTTTCAAGGTTCCTCCCGTATAACCGACTTGAGTGGCGACAACTCCGGGTTGTTCTCTGATAAGCTCCTCCATTCCCCAAAAACATCCTCCGGCCAATATGGCCTTTTCTGTAGTTGCTGTGCTGGAAGCTAAGGTCGAAGGTTCTCGTTTATTTGTATTGCCTTTGTCTTTTGATGGAGGTTGAGGGGAGGGGGTAAAGTGAGTTAAGAACTCTCCATAGCCGAATTTTTCTAGATCAGCCAAAGGTATAAACCGCAAGGAGGCCGAGTTTATACAATAGCGAAGGCCAGTTGGAGGAGGACCATCTTTAAATACATGGCCGAGGTGGGAATCCGCAAGTTTCGATCGGACTTCAGTTCTAACAGAAAAGAGTCTTCGATCCTCTTTAAGAATCAATTGTTCAGGTAAAAGGGGCTGAGTAAAGCTTGGCCAACCTGTTCCTGAATCAAATTTGTGCTTCGAGCTAAAAAGCGGCTCTCCTGAAAGACGGTCGACGTAAAGACCCTCTTCGTGGTGATTCCAATATTCGTTTTTGAAGGGCTTTTCGGTGCCCTCTTTTTGAGTCACTTCATATTGGAGGGGGGTCAGGTCTTTTTTTAAATCTTCAGAAGGGGGTTTTTTATAATTTTTCCAATCACTTCTATTGGCCATGCTGATCTCTCCATATCCTAAGACTATAATAAAAAAGACAATTCTAAAAATCATGCCCAATTCTATCATAAAGCTATAAACATCATATAATGCCAATTGCAAAAAATAATCGTCTAAAACTTTGTGAATGCGCCTCACGCGCAGTTCCGCAGCCTTGAGGCTGCGGCTGTATGAGCATGAGGCGCATTCACAAAGTTTTAGACGATTATTTTTTGCAATTGGCACAAGAAGTTTGAGTAGAGCCTTCAATTCGTGTCTCCCTACAGTTGACGCAAGGCTTAATCTCTGGTAGAGCTAGCTCCGTTGGGAGACCCATGACGACCTTTCAAAAACTAATAGGCTATCAATTTGCCGACGAAAAATTATTAGAGCAGGCTATGACCCATAAGAGCTACTACAACGAGTCTGGTGGCAAGTTGGCGGGTCATAATGAAAAGCTCGAGTTCTTGGGTGATGCCGTCCTTGATTTGTGTCTTGGGCATATACTCTTTGAAAAATACCCTCAACTAGATGAAGGACAACTCTCAAAGGTGCGGGCCAGTTTAGTGAATGAGCAATTCCTAATGGAATTTGCCAAAACTTTGAAGCTCAACGAGACTCTGCTTTTAGGGCGAGGTGAGGAAAATTCTGGTGGGCGAGAAAAGCCGCGACTCTTGGCCTCTGTATTTGAAGCTTTTATCGGTTCACTTTATTTAGACGCAGGATTTGAAAAAAGCTTCCAGATTGTGGGCCAGCTATTTGAGCAAGCTGTGGCCAACATCGATCTCGAACATCATTTTACGACGGATTACAAAACGAGATTACAAGAAAGATTTCAAGAGATTCATAAGTCTACTCCTGTTTATAAGGTTGTTGGGGAAGATGGGCCTGATCACGAAAAGACTTTTTGTGTTGAACTTTTACTCAACAATCAAAAAGTGGCTGAGGGTATCGGTAAAAGCAAAAAACAGGCAGAACAAGCGGCGGCAAAAATCGCATTGGAGAAGTTGTCATGAAAGCAGGATTTGTTGGGTTAATAGGTTTGCCCAATGCAGGAAAGAGCACTCTGGTAAATCTCTTAGTCGGAGAAAAGGTGAGCATTGTCACAGCTAAGCCACAAACAACGAGATCCCAGATTTTGGGAATTTTAAATGTGCCGGAGGCTCAGATCATTTTTGCCGATACTCCTGGCGAAATAGTTGCCGAGGAAGGTTTAAATTATTTTTTACAAAAAGAATTTGAAAAAAGCCTGAATGAGTCGGATATCTTATTGGCTATTCTCAACCTTGATGCAGACAAGTTTGAAAGCCTAGAGAATATTATTAAAGTTGTGAAGGCAACTGGAAAGCCGTGGTTACCAGTTGTTACAAAGTCTGACATTCCAAAACTGTCTCATCGATTAGGAAAGCTGATTCAACTCGTTGAGTCCGAAGGGAAACCTTTTTTAACTACACATTATAAGCGAACAACAGAGCAGCTTCGTGAGGATCTTTTGCAAGATATCATAGAGTTGTTGCCGGAAAGTCCAGTTCCTCTTTTTGACTCTGAACTTTATACAACTCAATCGGTGAAAGATATTGTAAGAGAAATTTTAAGAGAAAAATGTTTTGAATTTTTGCATGAAGAGATTCCGTATGGTCTTGCCGTAGAGGTTCGCAAGTTTGATGAAGACTCTGGCAAAACTATAAAAATCCATGCTGATCTTGTTATTAGCAAGGAGAATCACAAACCCATGGTTGTCGGCAAAGATGGCTCCAAAATTAAACACATCGGAACATTGGCGAGAAAAGATATTGAAAGGCTAACGGGCCGTCCTGTGTTTTTAAATCTTTTTGTTAAAGTTAAAAAGAATTGGTCAAAAAATGAGCTAGGACTTAAGGAGATGGGTTATGGAACTGAGTCCTAATGTAAGAGCCTCAAAGGTGGCTATTATTGGGCGACCTAATGTTGGCAAATCCTCGCTTTTTAATGTTTTAGTAAAAAGAAGAAGGTCTTTAGTTAAAAATCAATCTGGAGTGACTCGAGATATTATAATTGAACCTGCCGAGTGGTGGGGAACTCGTTTTGATGTTGTAGATACAGGTGGATTAACTGAGGCAAAAGATACAATCTCGCAATTAATTAGAGAACAAATCCTCAATTTACTAAAAGGATTTGACGTTTTAGTTGTTGTTCTTGATGGCAAGTCGGGTTTAGTTCCTGAAGATAAAGACGTTGTTCGCTTGGCAATTGAGAGTGGGCTTCCCTACGTATTGGTGGTCAATAAAGTAGATAGTTTTCAGAAAAAGGACCTTATTCTTAGTGAGTTTTTTGAATTTGGTGAAGAACTATATCCTTGCTCCTTTGAAAAGCGCGAGGGGATAGACGCTGTAGTTGAGTGGATTAGAAATCACTTGCCCGAAAAAGAAAACTCAAGTTTTAATGGCGTTCGTTTAGCCATTGTTGGTAAACCAAATGTGGGCAAGAGTTCTCTTTGCAACTTTCTTCTTAAAGAAAAGAGAATGCTGGTTTCCGATATAGCTGGAACAACTATGGATAGCATTGAGTTGCCGTTTGATTACAATGGCAATTCTTATTTACTAGTGGACACAGCGGGACTTAGGCGTCCATCTAAGAGGGATGAAGGTTTAGAAAGAATTGCTGCAGTTAAATCTCACAACTCTATTGATCGAGCGGATATTGTTCTGCTGCTTATGGATGGAACTAAAGAGGTGAGTCACCAAGAGGCGCGGTTAGTTGAGTATATTTTGGAACAACATAAAGCTGTTGTTTTGGTCGTTAATAAATCTGACTTGGGTGAGGAGCAGATGGCTGAGTATAGAAAAACACATCGAGATAAAATTGCCAAAACTTTTCATTTTTTTGCAGATATTCCCGTTGTCTTTATCAGTGCTAAAACAGGTGCAGGCATTAAAAGTTTGTTTGAGGAGATTGAACGACTTTGGAGTTCATTACAAAAACGAATTTCTACATCAAAACTTAATGATTTTTTTTATCGAGTTATCAGATCTGCTCCGTCTCCGGTATGGGGAACTCAGAACGTGAAATTTTATTATCTTACTCAAACTCACCAGCAGCCGCCTAGTTTTATAGCCTTTGCCAATCATCCGCAGGGAGTTACTCCCTCTTACAGAAGGTTTTTAGCAAAAAATATCCAAGAGGAGTTTGGATTAAAGGGCGTACCCGTGCGTATTTTTGTTATGGGTAGTAAATAGTGAAATTCAAAACTTGGGGCGTTAGGCTAGGTTTTTTCTTGGCGCTTGTAACATCAGCGAGTGGACTTGGAAATCTCTGGCGATTTCCTTATGTTGTAAGCGAGAACGGGGGCGGCGGTTTTGTTTGGCTTTATGTATTTTTGGTTCTAGTTGTAGGAACCCCGCTTTTAGTTAGTGAGTTACTCTTAGGTCGAGTCACTGGTAAAAGTATATTAGCTAGCATATCAGAGTTTAAGGCGGGGCGCGTCCATCAGTATATAGCCAATTTTTCTCTCGTTTTATGTCTTGTTGTCTTGGGTTATTTTTCTGTTATCAGCAGTTGGGTGTTGTTTTATTTTGTAAAATATTGTTTGAGCCTATTTGGTGGAGACGTCGTACAAGCTGCGGACACTTTAAAGGATCTGCTTAATAATGGATGGCTTCAGTTTTTATTAACAGCCTTTCACATATCTGTGCTGATTACGGTTATCAGTCGAGATATCGAGGGAGGGGTAGAAAGGTTTGTAGGATATCTAATGCCTTTATTTGGGGTGCTCCTAGGTATTTTAGTTTGGAAGTCACTATCTTTGGATGCCTCTGAAGAGGCCTTGCGGTTCTTATTTTACCCTAACTTTTCAAATCTAACATGGTCCAGCTTGTCGAGCGCGCTGGGGCAAGTTCTATTTACGTTGAGTTTGGGTTTTACGACAATGATTACTTTTGGGAGTCTTTTGCCAAAAGACTCCAATTTGATTGATCAAAGTGTTGGTATTGCCGTTATTGATTCTCTTATGTCTTTGATGGCTGGAATGTTAGTGTTCCCTTTAATATTGGGGATGTCCTCGACTACAGGAGGGCCGCTTCTTTTATTTGAAGCCGTTCCGGAATTCTTTAAAAACCAGGAAAATGGAGAGTTGTTTGGCTCACTATTCTTCATGCTACTCTATCTGGGAGCCTTGGCCGGAAGTATTAGTTTATTTGAAACCGTTGTTATCAACTTAAAAGAGTATCACGAAGTGGACCGGACTAGTAGCTCCTTCATTACAGGGGGGATGGCTTTTATTATGGCGATTTTGCCAGTGTTGTCCATTTCCTATTATAGTCATGTTACAGTAAAGGAAAAAACCCTGTTAGTTTTTTGGGACCACGTTTTAGTGAATTGGATTTTACCATTAACAGCTTTAATTATTTCTCAGTGGATCTATTATAAGGTTCCACATGAGAAAAAAGAAGAGTTTTTGAAATCGACAGAAAATTCTAACGAAAAGTATTTGTTTGGGCAGTGGTTATTTATGTTAAAGTGGGTGGTGCCAGCTGTGGTTATGCTGGCCTTTATATTAAATATCGTCGGCTACTTTAAGAGCTAATAAAATAGTTTTCCATATATGTGTCTCTTTTTGAGACACATATATATAAAGTGAAAATAAGACCGGATAAATTGATGTTAAATTCCATTCTGTTTGTGCCTATATTGATATTGGTTTAATATAATCTAATGAGTTTTAAGGGAGTGAGTCAGATTGGGGTGCTAGCCTCATTTTTGTTTTTGTTATTTTTGTATCAAAATTTTTCTTCTCAGAACGATTTTGAGATGAGTGTTGATGTTCAGTCTGTAGACTCGCAGACTTTTTTTCCCTTATCTCTGAGTGTTGATAACCGTGCTGATTTGATAGAGTTCCCGTTTGATTCTGCAAGCCATGAAAGTTCCTTTGAAAACCCCTCGGCTCTATTAGAAAGCTCAAATTGTGCGGATGACGACGCAAAGGTGTTTTACCTTTCGGCCCGTCAATTTTCTAAAGGCACTAGGGTGCAGGTCAAGTTGTTGCAGCACTCTACTATTTTGCTGTCTGGTGATCTTGAAATAGGTAAGGATGTATCTCTTGGCAATTGTTTGGATGATTCACTTTATAAGGATTCTGTAATTAAATTCTGTTTAGATAGGGAGACGACTGAGCCTTATTTAGATATTGAAATTGTGAGTTTGGACGAGGGGTGGTTTTATAAAGAGTTTTTAGTCGTAGATTATGTATGTGAAAAGTCCTTGCAGCATTATCCAGTTTTTTTAAATGAAATAAATTTTGATAGTGAAAGTGTTGAGGGGGCAGATGATAGGAAATAAAATAGGCCCCATATTTTATGTGCCATTTTTAGGGTTGTGCGTGGTACTTTTATCGTTCCAAAATTGTTCAAAGGTGGATCTGGAAACGAGTCAAGAGAGTGTTTCATCGAAAACCCATGGCGAGTTTTGTCTAGATGAAACAGGGGAAGTGGAGAATCCTCATCGAGTTATTTTCTTTATTGATAACTCAGAAAGTATGCGAGGTATAGACCACGTAGCTGGAGGATACCCTCAAAGGGCTATTGCGCTAAGAGATTTTGTAGAGGCAAACAGAAAAAATGACAACTTGATGATTTCAATTGGAACTTTGCACGATCGGCAGGCGGGTTTCTTGCCAGATCTAGCTTTCCCTGAAGCTCCCACCTTGGCCACCCCGCAGGGGACTTGTCAGTTTTATAAACCACGGGTGGACAGTGATTATGAAGTTTTGCAAAAGGCAATGAGCCAGCTGGAAGGACATGCTCAAGGCTCTGTAAATAACACTCCCTTTATGGCCATATTTGAAAGGGTAGAATCCTGTTTAGAAATGTATGTTAATGCAGAAGACACCTATCAGTATAGCATTGTAATTGTAACAGATGGGGCTCCTACTGATGTAACAGCTTCTGAAATCTCAGAGAGAATATCTAGTTTGGTGGCTTTAGGCGGAGATGGCATTGGGTTTTCAATGAGTCGAATCAACTTTTTCTTTCTCTTTTTAGACGATTACAATGCTAACCCGGATGCCTCATATTTGATTTCTGAGGGGATTGAAGCGGCACGTAGGTCTGGCGGACTGAGAAGTCGTGCCATCGCCTTAAATAATCAAGAAAGCTACAATTACCGTGATCTTGGATTAATTGAAAAGAGTCAGTTTAGAGTTAAACAAGTCATTGTCACAAATTTAAATTCAGCAATTCATGATGATGGACTTCAAGTCGTGGATTCTGATGGAGATGGCCTTCCTGATGATGAAGAGTTAAAGTATGGGTTGGATCCTTATGATTATTCTAGTAATGGATTCTGTTCAGACCTAGTCTATGTAAGAAATGGGTTTAAGTGTCCATCAGCATGTTCATCTGGCTTGAGGTATGTGGACTCTGATTATGATGGGTTAAGCGATTGCGATGAAACAATGATAGGGACACACCCTTATCAGATGGATACAGATTTGGATGGCATTCCAGATGGTTTGGAGTACAGGTTGGGGTTAAGCCCTCTGGATCCTACAGACAGGAATGGAGACCCCGATTCTGATGGTATTATTAATTTTGACGAGGCTCTTCGCAACACATCTCCATTTAAAAATGATGTTGGAGTTTCTCACCCTGGTTTTATCAATGTTAATATAAATGAGAAGAGAAATGTTGGAGGAAGTTATTGCTATAAAATAAGGCTTGAAAATATTCGCATTTATCCAAAGAAATCGGTTTCTAGAAGTCTGAACTATCTAAGAAGTGTAGATGGTGAGAACATAGTGCGGATACTATTGCAGGTTGTACCCTCCGACAAGCCTTCGGCAAGGCCTCGTCATAGGGTAGCTTTTAAGAGTTTTAACTACCAAGATTCACATAATGGAGTTATATCCAATTACACATCATTTTCTTCAGATGATTTTGAAAAGGTGGACGAAGACTAGAATTTTGTT
>CAZCYD010000018.1:0-46289 GCA_964502735.1 uncultured Pseudobdellovibrionaceae bacterium | reverse complement strand
TAAAACTTGTCCACGCACAACTCTTGCTAAAGTTACCCAGCCAACCAAACTCAGAGCCAATAAAATTCCTGTAAGAGCTTTAAGTTCGGGATCGCTAAAGATATTAACGGCATCAAAAATAACCTTTACTAAGATAAGTAAAACCATTGTGGGTATAGAGTATAATATATCTACGATTCTCATCATAAATGAGTCTAGTTTTCCACCAACCCACCCAGATATAGCACCATAGATGGCCCCAATAACTAGAGATATCAATGAAGTAAATATACCCACAGCCATTGACATCCGAGCCCCATAAATAATTCTTGAAAAAAGATCTCTCCCAAGAGAATCTGTACCTAACCAATGATCAAAAGACGGAGTTTGAAGTATTTTGTCCATATACTGTTCATCAAATGAATAAGGTGAAATGGCCTCGGCAAAAAGCGCCACAATACATACAAAACCAATAAAGTAAGAGCTAAATACAGCCGCTTTATTTTTCTTGAGACGAATCCAGGCGTCTTCCCACAAACTACGAGAGGGCTTAGCTATGATTTTTTGTATCTCAGAACTTCCAGAATTAGACATAGTTATTACTCGACTCACGACAGTTTTATCCTTGGATCAAAATATGAATACAGTAGGTCCACAATTAAATTGGCAAAAACAAGCATAGCTGAAAACAGCAGTGTTAAACCTAAAATCAAAGGATAATCTCTATTTGAAACACTTTGAATTAAATGTTTACCCATGCCCGGAATGGCAAAAATTAGCTCCATAATAAATGAACCAGATAAAATTCCCGCCGCCAATGGACCTGAAAAAGTAAGTACAGGTATTAACGAATTTTTCAGAACGTGACGATACATTACGGTTTGATGAGGTAAGCCCTTCGCCTTTGCCGTTCGAACATAGTCGGAACGTATGACCTCCAACACGCTGGCCCTAGTTAACCTAGCGATAACTGCAGCTGGGCGAATACCTAAAATGACGACCGGTAAAATATAATATTCGGGTCCATTCCAAAATGCGGGAGGCAACCAATCTAGCCAAAAACAAAAAATAATTATAAGAATGGGGGCTACCAAAAAACTCGGCAACGACACTCCACTTACAGCCAAAAACATAGCTGAGTTATCCCACAAAGTATTGTGCTTAGAGGCTGCAAAAACCCCAAGGGGAATTCCAATCAGAAATGACAATATCAAGGCATAAATACCTAGCTGAAAAGAAGCCGGAAGAGACTCAACAATAATATCAGTCACATTTCTACCTAAATACTTGTACGACTCCCCCAGATCTCCTCTTAAAATGCCTAAAATATATTGAGTATACTGTTCAAGTAATGGAGCATTTAAATTGTACTTGGCCTCAATATTTGCTTTCACTTCTGGTGGCAAAGACTTTTCTTGGTCAAAAGGTCCTCCTGGCATAACCCTAAGTAAAGCAAAAGTAATTGTAGCAATTACGAAGAGAACAAAAAAAGCTTCTGCAACTCTCTTTAGAACATAAGATACCAAGTTTTGAGTCACTGTATACCAGGCAAATGAGCCAATAACCAAAACGGCATCGAGCACCCACAGAGCGAGAGGAATCTCATAATTGAAGAAACTTAAAATTAGAGTCAGAGACAGTGAAGCTAATATCGTCCCACTCAGAACCGACTTATGCTTCTCGCTCACTTGAGTTCAACCTTTTTGTATTGATAACGATTCAAACTATTATTGGGAAAGTTTTTGACCCTCTTCGACACTAAAGAGTGAACGACACTTGCAAAGATAGGAGCTACAGGAACATCTTGCTCAGTCAGAATTTTTTGCGCGCTCGTATAGTTTTCACGTCTTTTAGATTTATCTAGCTCTTTAGCCGAATTCTCAATGAGCCTGTCAAACTTTTCGTTCCCCCAATTTGTATGGTTATTATCAGAGTATGAAGTCATCAAGTTTAAGAAGTTATCTGGATCTGGATAGTCAGCTAACCACCCCATTCTGTAAATATGAGGGGGGTCAACTTTTAAAGTGTTAAGATAGACCTTCCACTCCTCATTTTGAAGTTCAATACTAATGCCCAGGTTTCTTTTCAACTGAGCTTGAACATTTTCAGCAATTCGCTGGTGATTTTCGTTGGTGTTAAAGCCCAAATTGATTGTTGGAAGTTTTGAGCGATCCTTATAGCCCGCCTCATCCAAAAGCTTATTGGCTCTTTCAACGTCAAAAGACGTTCCTATTTCAGCATCATAGCCAAACATTCCGGGAGGCACCCAACTTGTCAGTGGAATTTGTCCACCAGCTAACATGTTTGTAATTTCGCTTCTGTTAATAGCATGGCTGATCGCCTTTCTGACTAAGACGTTATCCATAGGTTTTCTCTTAGTGTTAAAACCGTAGTAATAGAGAGAAAGAATTCCGGACTCCAAAAACTCTGGACGTTTTTTTAAAGACGACAACTCTGTAGAAGGTAATGTCAACTGAGCATCCAGTGAACCTTTATCAAAAAGATTCACGGCTGTAGACATTTCACCAATCATGTAGGCCACGATGTATTGAATCTTAGGTTTTTCTCCGTAGTAAATTTCGTTTCTCTCTAGAACAATGGCCTTATCATGATCCCAAACCTTAAACTTAAAAGGTCCATTGGTAACTATATTTGCCGGTTCAGTCCACTTCTCTCCATGTTTTTCAATGACATCTTTCCTGATGGGGTAAGTAGAGTGATGTGTCATTAGATAAGGGAAGTAACTTTGAGGTCCCACGAGCTCAACAGTTATAGAGTGAGAATTGTTAACCTTTACTCCGACTTCTGCAAAGTCCTTGATTTTTCCTTGGTTGTACTCTTTTGCATTTTTGATTCCATATAAAAAGTACGAATATTCAGAGGCTGTATTGGGGTTTAAAAGTCTCTCCCAACCATCGGCAAAGTGCTGAGCTGTTACCTCAATACCGTCTGTCCACTTGACTTCTTTTTTCAATTCAAAGGTCCAAGTTTGAGCATTATTAGATGGAGTCCATTTATTGGCAACTGCACCTATCAGACCCAACTCAGGATCCTCAAAATTATATTCGAGCAAACCCTCCATTATGTTGTCCTGAATCTGAGCAGATGTGGTATCTGTTGATTTATTCCAATCCATTGACGGAGGCTCAGAGGTAATATTAACCCTTAAAGTCACGCTTGGATCAAAATCGTAATCACCTCTTTTCTTTTTTGTACATTGAACAAAAGACAAAGATAAAATCACAACAACTAGAACTCGAACCATATTCATATTCATTCCCCTTGGTGAATCCCCTTAATTAGGTTTTGTTTTGCTATCAGTCAACAAAGTAAGGGTACAATTTATTTAACAAAGGATTTAATACTCAAGCCAATCCAAAATGGCACCAGTTTTCGCAGGATTTTATTTTAGAACTCACGTGCGCAGCGCGACATCAACAAAGAGTAAAAGTCTCCCTAGATTCTGAAGGAACGTGAACCCGAGGAGTCAGGCTGACTAATCCAACAACCTAGGTCAGTGGATAATAAAGAGGCCTAGGTGATGCGTCTGATTTAACAAAAACTCACAGTTAAAAAACTATGGTCTCCGACTTTTTTGGGGTCGGAATAGGCTTGGTCTTACCAAGATTTATCATGGCGTTTACTAACTGCTCAATGTCTTTAATAAAAATTGTTTCAATTTGAGTGGCCCCCTTTCCTCTTCCTTGGGGAGAATCGATATGCTTTTTGTTGCTAAATGGCAATACTATGTATTGAAAACCCAATTTCTCAGCTTCTTTGACTCTGTCTAACGCAAAGTTTACTCCGCGAATTTCACCAGAAAGGCCCATCTCGCCGGCAAAAATCATTTTGTGATGAATACAAACTTGTTTATGTGATGAAATAATGGCTGCGGCTACGGCAATATCTGCTGCCGGTTCATTAAGCTTAAGTCCACCAACTACATTTACATAAATGTCTGATTGATTGAGATCAATATTTAAGTGTTTGTTGATAACTGCAACCAAAAGATGAACACGGTTTATATCGAAGCCAAGGGAGGTTCTCCGCGGAAAAGTTGTGGGAGTAGGACTGCTTAATGCCTGTACTTCACAAAGCAATGGACGAGTTCCCTCCATAGCTGCAAAAACAACTGAGCCATTAGCTGCCTCGCTCCTCTCTTCGAGAAATACCTCAGATGGATTGGAAACCTCTACCAAACCCTCTGCATCCATCTGAAACACACCAAGTTCATTCGTAGCCCCAAATCTATTTTTTAAGGCTCTAAGTAGGCGATACTGATGATTGCTATCCCCTTCAAATGAAAGAACTGTGTCTACCATATGCTCTAAAACTTTAGGTCCTGCAATATTGCCTTCTTTAGTGACATGACCAACTAAAAATATAGCAATGCCCTCCCCCTTAGCCAACCCCATCAGATGGCTTGCGCACTCGCGAACCTGTGCCACAGAACCCGGAGCGGATTGCATTTCACTTAAATAAACAGTTTGAATGGAGTCTACAATTAACACTTGTGGTTTGTGAGTGTGAGCCAAAGAAACAATATTCTCCAACTGACTCTCGGCAGCCAAAAGCAACATGGGTGACTTAACTCCCAAACGTTTGGCCCTCAATGCACTTTGCTCTACACTCTCTTCACCTGAGATATACAAGACCTTAATGCCTGAGTTGGCTAATTTTCCCGCGACCTGCAACAACAATGTGCTTTTACCTATACCGGGATCCCCACCAAGAAGAGCATAACTACCTGGAACAATTCCCCCGCCCAAAACACGATTAAACTCATCCATCCCCGTCGGCCATCTCTCTAGTTTTTTAGCTTCCACTATAGCCGTAGCTTCAACGACGCGAATTTTACTGGAATCAACGGACACATTCCAACCTCGCCCCCTTGCTGTAGGTTTAGGGGCCACGGATTCTTCCACCAAAGTGTTCCAGTTACCACAGCCACGACATTGACCTTCCCAACGTGGGCTAGGGTGACCGCAATCTTGACAAACGTATTGAGTTTTTATTTTAGCCATAGTTTATTTCGTATAGCATAATAAATATTAGCTGGCCTCCTAATTTTGATTTTTTTTTAGTACACTTATGTAAGAAGCGCTATACTAAGAATCACATCTTGGGGATGTCTACCGATTTCAGTCGAAACTGATTAAAACCTAAGCATTATATTTTCAGAGGGGGAAATTGAGCTTGGTCAAATTGGCTTGTTTATTACTGATTTTAAGCTGTATTCCACTGTTTTCTTTTGGCCAGTTCGCAAAAGTTCAAAATCTTGTAAAAGAAAAAAAATGGTTTGATGCCTCCCAAGAACTTATAAACCTGAATGATGAGAGTCTTTCAATAGAAGACCAAGGTCTTAAATACTTTACTCTTGGAGTCACAGCTGCTGAGCTTCAAAATTGGAAGGACTCTGAGTTTTATTTTAATCTTAGCTTAGACAAGTCTCCTCAACTCAAAACTCATAGTCTCTATGAGCTCGCACAAATTTACTTGGCACAAGGAGATCTTCAGAGAGCTCAAGCCAACTTGGATTTAATCATAAAAATGGGAACAGCCAGAAATATCCAGAACCAAGCTCTATTTATGCTCAGCGAAGTTCATATGAAGAAAACAAACTGGAGACTCGCTCACAAGAATATTCTTCCACTAGAAAGAAGATGGCGAGGGGAAGAAAATCACGCCGAAGTTCTTTGGCGCCTTGTGCAAATTGAGATTCATAGACAAAAAAAGTGGATGGCTTGTCGCTGGGCTAGAAAACTTTATTCTCATCACCCTTCCCATCCCATTATTCACGACTGGGGAATAGATCTTTCAAAAAACAAAGTTAACGATAAACCTTTAGGCTGCCTAACTGCTGAATCTGATGTGTCGGAAAGAATTCGTCGCTGGAACTGGGCTGGCGATCCTGAAAGGGCACAAAAAGAATTAAATGACTTGCGAAAAAACATTAAAAATGAAGCACTCTACGAAGTGGACAAGCTTATGGCCCAACATCTTGTTCAACAAGGTTTCGCAACAGAATCAGTACAGTTACTTTTACCTTATTTTGAAAAGAAAAATAAAGACTTTAATTATCTCATGAGTCTCGCTCTAGCTGCCGCACGTAGCGGAGAACACTTGACGGCAATAGGGGCTTACACTCGTGCACACAATTTGGACCCCAAAAGCAAAAACGGGCGAATTGCTCTCTTTCGATCAGCCTTTTTAAGTTATCAATTCCAGGACTACGATGGAGCAAGTCGTAAATTTCAAAAATTTATAGAGATCTACAGTAAATCCGGACTCACCAGAGATGCCCAATGGCACTTGGCCTGGCTAAGATATCTCAAAGGAGATTATCATGGTGCTATTGCCGAATTTGGCGAAATCTTAAAACAAAAAAAACTTCACAAAAAAAAGTGGGCCAGCTTTCCTGAAGAACGGATTCGTTACTGGTTAGCCATGAGCTATTACAAACTCGAAGACTTCCCCAAAGCTCAAGCTCTCCTTCATGAATTGTCCCAAGATCGACTGATCGGCTTTTACTCGCTAACAGCAAAGGCACGCCTATCTGAAATCCCGAAACCGCTAGAAGTTACCATTGCAACCCAAAGCTTAGAGCCCAGTCGATTGCCCGCAGCACAATCTCTCGATCAGGAATATCCAGCACAACAAGCCGACGCTGAAGAAAATGAAAGCGAAGAAACTTTATCTGAAGAGACTGAGGTCTCTCTTATTGCTGAGGAAGAGTCCGAGATCTCGCCAGAAAAGGAAGAGCCTGTTGTTGAATTTAAAGACCCTAAATTTCGAGAGTACTTCCGCAGAGGCCAAGACTTTGTAAGAGTCGGACTACTTGAACGAGCCAGGTGGGAGTATTACGAAGTTGAAAGAAAAACCAGTAATAAAGATTACCTTGCCTTACTCATGAAAGCCTACGAAGAAACTGATTCTCACCACAGGTCAGCAGCTATTGGACAAATATTCTTTATAACTCCACGTCAACGTTATGAAATGCAAAACATTAAGTACTTGTGGGAGCACACTTATCCACGAGCTTACAAACAGCAGGTCGAGAAGTACGCGACTGAGTTCGATGTTCCAACTTCATTCATATGGGGTATAATGAGAGCCGAAAGTCTTTATAGGCCCTTTGTTGTCTCTCCGGTAGGCGCTCAAGGCCTTATGCAAATTATGCCCAATACAGGTCTTCATCTGGCGCGACTTCTTGGTATGGCCAGCTTTCAGAAGAGCCAACTTAAAGAACCTGAAGTTAATATTCGCTTGGGCTCTCGCTACCTCCAAAGACTTACCAAAATGTTTAAAGGGAGCCATCCTCTAGCCGCCGCGGCCTACAACGCCGGTCCACATCGAGTGGAAAGTTGGCTAGCTTCCTTTGGAAACCTTGAGCTTGACGAGTTCATTGAACATATTCCCTTTGTTGAAACAAGAAACTACGTCAAAAAAGTTGTGAGGTACCAAAGTATCTACAATCGGCTTTACAACAACCGGTCTGAGCCGGAGCTTTCTCTTGCCAAGTCACTGCCCGTAGTGATCGAAGGAAAACCCTCTATGAGAGAAAGCTGGGAACAACTTTAGTTTGAAGAGTGCCAGGCCCTAAGTTGCAACCCACGGCAGCACAAAAGGATTCTGTTGCGCCTTAGTACCTGGCATCATCTTGTGCCGCCGTGGGTTGCAACTTAGGGCCTGGCACTCTCTGAAATTTTTGTAAAATTGTGGGTATTGGGCAGAAAAACTTGCAAAATTTAAAAATGTGAAAATTATTACTTAGATAAATAAAGCCGATCGTGCTACAGAACCCCCTTGTGTAAAGGGTTTGGACATTCTCGATGTAGTTAAGTTTAGGCGAAAAACTAAAAGAATTAATACAAAAGAGTTAAAAAAATAAAACTCTTAACTCAGCCAGAAAAACTTAAACAAGACTATAAACGAGAAGTTCAAAAATACCAAAAAGGGAAACCAAGGGGATTATATGATTAAGTGTTTGCACTTAGCTTCGGCTGTCGTGTTGTTGGGCTTAGCTTCTTTTACTACTCAAGCAGACCTTCCAGAAAAATTTAAAACTGACAAAATTAGAGGAGCCATAAACAAGCAAATTGCTAACCTCAACCTGAGCTTTGGCACCAAATTCCTGAGCATCTCTGAAACTGGCTTCTCAGCATCTCTTGGCTACAAATATGGAGTTCAACCCTCCTACCAGGACGGCTTTTACTCCAGGTTTGACAAGTACCCTGGGACTGTTTCTGTAAACCCTGCCAAGTGGATTGATAACGACACCAAATTAGCCTTGTCGGTAAGTGGTAGTGCCGAAATACAATTTGTTAGACAGTTTAGGAACCAAAAAGAAGCCTTTACAGCCTGGCCACCTTCTCCTGTTAAGTCCCCAATCAATAGCAAAAGAGCCATTAAAGATTTAGCTGTGGGCGACTATGCCAGTCTTATCTACAACATTAGCGCCTTTGCAGGCTTTGGCTCTTCATGGGACGAAGTTGTCCGACTATCTGCGCAAGCGGGACACACTCTTGCCACTCAATATGGTGCTCAGGTTTTTCGTTTAAGAGAAAACCATATTCGACTTCGCCTATTTGCAGAAAGATCAAATGGTCCTGGCTTTAGCATTGGCTCAAAAGCCAACAAGGACGACTTTGATCTGTTTGGCACTGAATATCTAAATGATGCGCTCAGAAAACTAATAAAGCTTGATATATTTGGCCTGAGTGCTTCCACTCGAAAGCGCGAGGCTTATCTAGCTGACTTTGTCATCAACCTTAATGATTCCAAAGCCCAAGAGGCCTATGATAACGTAATGAAAAGGGTTATCGCGCTCAGTGAAGAAAAGTTCTGCATGCTCAACTCCGTTTGCAGCGAAGAAGAGATTATTGATTATTTATTGGACTACACAAAGGAGCTTGAAAATCTTTTTCAAGAGGATCTAAGTCGCAAGGCGGAGACTCGCAGAGTAACTCGTATATTTTTGGGTAAGGACCTTCTCCCTGTCGCCACTAGCCAAGGATTTAGGTTTGGCAACGCTATATTCTCATATAAGACCTCTCGCCAATATTTTGAGAACAACCTCACTTACCTAGGAAGAGATAATGAAGTCCAGAGGTATTCACTACCTGATTATGAATTCTTTAGTGGATTCAAATTTCTATTCAGCTTTTTCCAAGAAGAAACACGCCGTTCAGCCAATGCCTTGTTGCCAAAAGATGTAGACGATAAAATCATAACATTCGAAGATATTGGATTTTTATACGAATTTCGAGACAAACGCCTGACTTCAAAAGAGTTTAAAGATATTCGCGAGAATATCTGTGGAATTCTCGACAAAAATATTTGTGAACAAATTGACTGGTCAGATTATAAGAATAGAAAAACCGAAAACTTCCGCCTACGCGTTCAATACATATTGAATCCAGAAGCGTTTCACGAAATTGCAAAAATGAGTAACTATTATGAAAGCATTGTTGGAACCCTTACTAGACAGCATCACTCTATTTTAAAGGACATCACTCCCTCTAACAGTTCTGATTGCTCTCCAGATATGCAATGTGATTTAATTTCTCTTCATATGTATTCTATTGAAAATCTGCTAAAAAACTTTTATTTAACCTTCCACAATAAAGACCCCGAAGTGTCTTTTCAAGCGTTTACATCCCTCAGATACAACCCTATATTTAACGTCCTTGGTGGACGAATCTTGATGGATATGATTCCAGAAAATAAACGCCAATTCATGACAACAACAGTTGTAGAAGTCACAGGTTCCAATAGAGAAAAAATCTCTGAAGTTTTTGCTGGCGACCCTAATACAAAGGAAAGCGTCAATAACCGTAGAGAGCTTTATGACTACGTTAAGAACATTCAAAACAGTATCTTTAACCGTGGATTTGACTTGAGGTTGCAAGGTGTTTATGGAGATCTTGCCCACCTTAATCCTTGATTAATACGCTGGTAAGAGTTTCACTTTAAGTTTTCATTTTAAAGTGAAACTCTTAAACTTAAATCACTTTAAATTAAAACTCCTTGAGTTAGAACTCCTTAACTTAAATATTTTAAAGTTCACGTTTCTATGTGTCGCGCTCAGGTGAGGACCTTCCCAACGAAAAGCCTCCACCTTTCTAGGCGCGCAGAACGCACCTTTGAATTGATAGCAGGAGAAAAAATCTTGTCCACTTTCCAAACCTTTTTGATTTCTTGTGTAGAACTCCAAAAACCTACTCCTAAACCCGCCAAATAGGCTGCACCCGCAGAGGTTGTCTCTACCATGCGCGGTCGCAATATTTTTTTACCCAAAAAATCACTTTGAAACTGCATAAGTAAATTATTATTCACAGCTCCACCATCGACTCTAAGATCCGTCATTTTTTTTCCCAAATCTTTTTGCATGGCTTCCAGTATATCTACATTTTGTAAGGCCATAGCTTCTAGAGTTGCCCTTGCAATATGACTTCGTTGAGTTCCCCTTGTAATTCCCATTATCGCTCCCCTAGCATTGGGTTCCCAATAAGGTGCGCCCATACCGGTAAAGGCCGGAATAACTTCAACACCTTCTGTAGAATTGACTTTGTTGGCAAGAGGTTCTATCTGCGAGCTGATTTCAAAAAACTCTAAACCATCCCTTAGCCATTGCACTGCGGCCCCACAAATAAAGGCCCCTCCTTCTAAAGCATAAGTTAGATGTTTTTGACCCTTTAACTGCCACGCCACAGTTGTTAGCAACCCCGATTTAGATCTTACTAAATTCTTGCCGGTATTCATCAATAAAAAGCTACCTGTCCCAAAAGTGCATTTGGCTTGTCCTGAATGAAAACAGGTTTGACCAAACAAAGCGGCCTGTTGGTCTCCGGCAACACCAGAAATAGGTATACCATCAGGCAGCCCCGGTACGTTCTTTGTAACGCCAAACACTCCACTAGAAGGTTCAATACTGGGAAGAATCTCAATTGGAATTTTGAAGATTTTTAATAAGCTCGCATCCCATTTGGGTTGATCCAGAGACATAAGCATGGTTCTGGAGGCATTCGAAACATCCGTTTTGTGTTCTTGCCCTCCGGTCAGTCGCCAGAGCAAAAAAGTGTCAATGGTTCCCGCGGCTAGCTTTCCCTCTTTGGCCCTCGCTCGAGCTGAAGGGACGTAATCCAATATCCATTGTAGTTTAGTAGCTGAAAAATAGGGGTCTAAGACTAAACCCGTTTTTTTTCTAATAGACTTTTCTAAGCCCTGTTTTTTTAGTTTTTCACATAGACTTGTAGTTCTTCGGCACTGCCATACGATCGCATTGTATATAGGTTTTCCCGTATCCTTTTCCCATATTAGTGAAGTTTCTCGCTGATTTGTAATCCCTATGGCCGCAATATTTTTACCATCTATATGAGCTATCTCCAAAAGCTTTCGGGTGCAAGAAACCACACTACGCCATATCTGATCTGGGTTGTGCTCCACCCACCCTGCCTGGGGATAAATCTGTTCAAACTCTTCATTCACCTTTGCGACAGAGGTTCCGTCCTGATGAATAAGACTCACTGTTGTACCTGTTGTGCCCTGATCAATCGACATTATATATTTCATAAGAGTTCCTAATTGAGGTTCATGAAAAGGATACTAAAAGACTTCAGGACCGTGCAATCAAATACAGTCTGTGCTAACCTGCAAGTGATGGATTTTAAAAATTTATGGAACCAACTCGATGAGTCTGGAATCTCTTTACCTCACCTTGACCCCAATGCCATGCTTTACAGAGTGATTCCTCACTTTTTTATGGAAATCCTAGAAAAGTACCTTCGCGTTGAAGTTGAGGGTGCCGAAAATCTCCTGCCAAATGGTCCTGTGCTTGTGGCCCCCAACCATTCTGGTTTTGCTGGTTTAGATGCCATGCTTTTAAGTTATTTGATTCAAAAACATTCAAATCGTGTTGCCAAGGTCTTAACTCACCAATTTTGGTTTTTAACAAAGGCCACATCTCTTCCAGCGAAAAAACTCGGATTCATTGAAGCTACAAAAAAAAATGGACTGCAATATTTGAGTAAAAAAGAACTCGTCGTACTTTTTCCGGAGGGTGAGTTTGGAAATTTTAAACCCTCCAGCAAAGCTTATCGGCTGCAGGAGTTTAAAAGAGGATTTGTCCGCTTAGCCATTGAAACCCAGGCCCCCATTGTTCCCACAATAGTTATTGGTGCCGAGGAGACTCATATAAATCTTAAGCAACTCAAGTTTACCAAATATCTTCGAGGAGCTGTGTTGCCCCTACCCCTTAATATCATTCCCCTACCGGCAAAATGGAAAATTAAATTCTTAGAGCCCATACACCTACCCTATAAGCCATCTGCAGTTAAAGACGTTGAGCTTGTTCACGAAATTGCAAACGATATAAAAGGAAAAATGCAAGCCGCTATCAATAGTGAAATTAAAAAAAGACAAGGGGTCTTTTTTTAAGCACCAGGTTCTCTCGAACTCAAGAAGTGGCTCTATTAAGGAAGATCGAGTTCCTTACAAAACTCGACGAAGGGAAGGACTCGAACCCCCTCAGAAATAAAATCCGATGTGCCCATATGAACTTGATAAAATTTCTGTATTTTTGTTCTTTCCTTGTAGTAGTGAATGGCTTTTGAGACTTGCCGGTCTCCTGTCTTACATTCCACAGCAAAAATAGGCCTCTTATTTCTAATGACTACAAAGTCGATTTCTCTCCCATCAATATCGCGAAGAAACCTCAGTTCCATTTTTTCACCTTCAGTATCTTCAAGGAAATGACAATACTTTAAAAGTTGACAAGCGACTAGATTTTCAAATCGTGATCCAGTCGAGCTGACATCACTCCAGTCCCAAAGATAAAGCTTTTGGGCTTTTTTAATAGCCCTTATTTTAGGGGGACCATAGGGGAGTATTCGAAATGAAAAGTATACGCGATCCAAAATATCAATCCACGAGGAAATCGTCTTCTGACTAGCGGATAAATCCTCCTCAAAAGATCTTATCGATAATAATGAGCCGACTCGACTTTCCAAGGTCTCAGCAAGCAGCTCTATTCTAGTAAAATCCTTGAGGTTTTCCAAATCAACAATGTCGTCATTTACAATTCTGTACAAACGCTCGTTGCTCCACAGTTTACGTTCTTTTGTTGATTGTGAAAAAAACGGTTCTGGGAAACCGCCCAATTCCATTAAATTTTTTAGATCTTTTGAGTTTTTGAGTTTTAACTCATTTACAGAAAGAGGATGAAGTCGTAGATATCGATAGCGCCCCAGAAGAGAATCTCCACCGCGACGATAGTAATCTAATCGTGCTGATCCCGTGACAAGATAATTTTGATGGCCCTTGTTTTTATCGTAGAGGCCCTTAATTAACTACCGCCATAATTTATATTTATGAACCTCGTCGATAACAACTAAAGGGGCGTTGGGGAGTCGCCCTAGCCTCAGAAGTGATCTAGACTCCACATTGTCCCAATTTAAGTAGGCCGGAAAAAATGAATCAGTCTTCCTACGGGTGAGCAGAAGTATCTTGAACTCATTTAAAATCCAAATCATTCTTCAACAGGATCATTGCCTATAAAGTGGATGATCTGAGTCCATTTATTAATTAAAAATCCAGGATTGTCTGGGTTTCGACTAACCATTACATTGGTAATTAACACCGCAATGCCAACCGCAATAATTAAAAGCAAGATGTATTCGATTACAATTTGGCCTGAATTTTTTTGACGAATGTCTCTTTTCATCCTATGGTCGGCTCCATGCTCAACAGAACGATAACCTACAGAACCATGTCGATAATCGCCACAATTCTTTTTGTTGTCCTTCTTACATTGATTTATTTTAACTCAGATCGCCCAACTTCGCCAACGACTCAAATTAAAAAGGCTAAAAACAAGCTGATTCTGTCTGAAAAACGCCAGCCAGCTCCTCCCTTAACTTGGGCTGTGTCAAATGTACAAAAAGACAGTTTAAAGGACCGAATTGGCCAAGTTGTTTATTTAAACTTTTGGGCCATGTGGTGCACCCCTTGCATCGATGAAATTCCGTTAATTTCTAATATTTCCAACGAACTTGGCCCAACTCTCCCCCTAAACATAATTTTAATTAATTTAGATGAGGGCACTGAAAATATTCAAGAGGCCAAAAGTTTTCTTATGTCTTCGGCTCCACAACTTCAAAGCTTATTTGAAACGGGTTCACTTTTTGTTGAGGCTTTTCAGGCTGAGGCCCTACCCACACACATTCTTATTGATAAAAAAGGACGAGTGGCTTCGCACTTTTACGGAGATATCCTTAACAACTCTGAAGATCTTAAAAATATGCTAAAGCTACTCATTCAAGAAGACTAGTTGTTTTTTCATAGAAAGACTAGGAGGCCAGAATTTAGGAAGCCAGAATAGTTGACAAAGTGTCGTAAACATCACCTAAACATTCATTCTCAATAGGCCCTCGAATTCCGATAACGTGATAGTCCTCCCATTGATCATATCCAATCAAAGCTTTATGACTCTCCTCTGATGATAATGATTTATCAAAGGAATTATAAAAGTTCTCTGAGCTTGGGTATAAAATTACATAAATCTGAGGGTGACTGGTCTCATTCTCGCTAAAATCCATTCCCTGCATTTTTTTATTCAACTCGAAGTACAATTTAAGAGCTGTGTTTTCTTGAGCTTGTGAAAAGTAGATCTTAATTGGGCCATCAAAAATAGCGGCATTCAATGCTGGCGAATAAAATTTTGTCTGAGTGATGTTGGTCTGAGTTGAATAATCCATTTTTTCTCCTGTTTTTTCCGCTATTTTTTTCCGCTACTTCTTCCGCTATGCGAAGCTCTCAAGCATAGCCTAGAAAACTTTTAATATACTTTGCAAAGGTTTTTTTAAGATTTTTTAAGATTTTTTAAATTTAGGCTCACCATTTAGCCAAACTTCGGCAACGGGGTGGTACCCAACACTATAAAACAACGAATCCAACTCATCATCTAACACTAAAAAACTACAGTTTTTACCCTCTGTTAAAGCCCCCATATCCTCTTGCCCCAAGGCTTGTGCGGCATTGTAAATGTAGGCCGTCAAAACTTCAGCTAAGGTCATTTTCATTTCCAATCGAGAAAGAACACCAACTAAGGATAAGTCCTGAGATGGCGAGCTGCCTGGATTAAAGTCTGTGGCCACAGCCACTCGCACCCCCGCTTCAATCATTTTTCGAGCTCTTGGATAGGCTGTTTTAAGGTAAAAGTCAGCAACAGGCAAAAGCACAGCTGTTGTTTCTGAGTTGGACAGCAATTCGATTTCTTTATCTGTAACCTCAATTGCATGCTCGATAGACTTGGCCCCATACTCAATAGCCAGTTGAGTGCCTCCAACGTTTGAAAGCTGCTCCACGTGAGCACATATTTGTAAATTGAGCTCTTTTGCCTTCTCAAAGTAGGATCTAGAAAATTCTAGATCAAAAAAACCGTCTTCGATAAAAATATCTACTCTGTTGGCAAGTTTTCGACTTACCATCTGTCCCAAGGTTCTATTTAATATTTGATTTTGGTAGTCTTGTTTATTGACTTCCACAGGAATGGCATGAGGCCCTAAATAGGTTGGAACAATTTTAGGCCCTTGAAGTTCTTTAGCCGTTTGTAAAAGTTTAAATTCATTCGTCTCATCCAACCCGTATCCACTTTTAATCTCTAGGACTCCCACTCCCTGCTGCAGAAACCTGTCCACACGCTTTTGAGATATATCCATGAGTTGTTTTTTAGATAGTTCTCTAGTGGATTTAACTGTGCTCAAAATGCCACCGCCATTTTTAGCAATGTCCTGATAAGTTGCCCCTTGATTCCTCATCTCAAACTCAGCCCTGCGATTTCCTCCAAAAATAGTGTGAGTATGGGCCTCTACAAATGCGGGCATTATTACCTTATCTTTATAAAAGATTTCCTCTGGATTTTTTTTAAGCCCCATCTCCGTCAATAGCTTAGGCGTAAGATCTTTATCTCGTCCAACCCACTTAATTTTTCCATCTACGCAAATTAAGGCCCCGTCTTGAATTAAAGACAAATCTTCAAATACGGGTCGACGTCCAGATTTTTTCTCTACACCGCTCAGGGTCCACAGCTTATGGATTTTTCGAAAACATTTTGTCATGCTTTATCCGGTTCCAATATCTATAATAAATTTGACTCAAATGGGATTCCGTGACGAATAACTCCTCGCTCTCGAGCTACAGACTTGGCCTCTTCATACCCAGCATCAAAGTGACGAAACACTCCCATCGCGGGGTCTGCAGTTAAAACTCGCTCCAATCTTTTAGCTGCGGCAGGAGTCCCATCACAGACAACAACCTGACCCGCATGAAGGCTATATCCCATCCCAACACCTCCGCCGTGATGAAAGCTCACCCACGTGGCTCCACAAGCTGTGTTGCTTAAAGCATTCAGAATCGGCCAATCTGCCACACAATCGGAACCGTCTTTCATGCCCTCGGTCTCTCTGTTGGGCGAGGCTACTGATCCACAATCCAAATGATCTCGGCCAATAGCTATCGGAGCTTTCACTTTCCCAGAAGCCACAAGCTCATTAAACATCAGCCCGGCACTTACCCTTTCTCCGTACTCCAACCAACAAATACGGGATGGTAAACCTTGAAAGGCTATTCTTTTTTCTGCCATATCTAACCAACGCAACAAATGAGGCTTATCGGGAAACATCTTTCGAAGCTCTTGATCAGTGACTCGAATATCCTCTTTATCTCCACTCAATGCCACCCAACGGAAGGGACCACTACCCCGACAAAACAAAGGGCGAATAAACAAAGGGACAAAACCTTTAAAATTGTAAGCCTCTGTCACTCCTTCCTCTAAAGCCACCTGTCTAATATTATTGCCGTAGTCAAATGTTAAGACTCCACGTTTCTGCATTGCCAACATTCCCTCAACGTGTTGAGCAATACTCTTTCTGGAAAGCTTGAGATAAGTTTGAGGGTCTTTTTTTCTTAACAAATCGGCTTCGCTGATGTCATACCCAACCGGTATATAGCCATATAATGGATCATGAGCTGAAGTTTGATCTGTCAAAATATCTGGCAAAAAATTTCGCCTTAATAACTCGTGTATGACTTCCGCCATATTGCCTCGAAGAGCTACGGACTTCGCTTCACCTTTTTCTCTGTAACGACTGACCAAAGCCAAGGCCTCATCTAAGCTTTCTGTCGCTTCATCTACATAGCGAGTCTCCACGCGTCTCTGAATTCTATGAGGATCGACTTCCACAGCTAGTACCGTGGCCCCAGCAAACACTCCGGCAAGAGGCTGAGCACCACCCATTCCGCCCAGTCCGGCAGTGAGTATAAGCTTCCCTGCCAGTTGGCCTCCAAAATGTTGTCTTCCGGCCTCAACAAAGGTTTCGTAAGTTCCCTGTATAATCCCCTGCGTCCCAATATATATCCAAGAACCAGCAGTCATCTGTCCATACATCATTAACCCTTGTTTATCGAGTTGATCAAAGACCTCCCATGTCGCCCACTTGGGAACAAGATTAGAGTTGGCAATCAACACTCTGGGGGCATCTTCATGAGTTTTTATAACTCCAACAGGTTTGCCAGATTGAACAAGTAAAGTTTCGTCGTTTTCTAATTCTTTTAGAGTTTCTAATATTTTATCAAAACACTCCCAGTTTCTTGCCGCTTTACCTCGCCCTCCGTAAACAATGAGCTCCTCGGGCACTTCTGCCACATCGGGGTCTAAGTTGTGTTGAATCATGCGATAAGCCGCCTCTTGCAGCCATCCTTTACAGTTAAGCTCGGTTCCCGTTGGTGGGTGAATGACCCTCTTCATTGAATATCTCCTTCTGCTAGTACTCAAGTTCTCCGACACAGCTATTGATGATTTGAGTCAATTCATCGGATCTTATCATCAACCTGATGGCCTCAATATCTCTTGAAAAAACTCTATCCTCTTCAGCAAAAGGAACTTTTTTCCTTATGGCCTTATGAGCTTCTGCTACGACGGAAGCCGGCTGCAAAGGCTTTAACATGTCTAGTGCTTGGGTCCCACACAACAACTCCATTGCAACTACGCTTTCCGCATTTTTAATAATTTTAGCAAGTTTTCTTGCGGCAATAGTCCCCATGCTGACATGATCTTCTTTATCAGCAGATGTGGGAATACTATCTACAGAAGCCGGATGGGAAAGGATTTTATTCTCACTAACAAGAGCCGCAGCGGCGACCTGAACAATCATAAGCCCACTGTTGAGTCCTCCTTTTGGAGCCAAAAAGGCTGGCAACTGACTCATAGCTGGATTAATTAATTTCTCAATTCGACATTCTGAAATACTTGCCATCGCGCTCATAGCTATACAGAGATGGTCTAGAGCAAAGGCCACTGGCTCTCCATGAAAATTGCCACAACTTAGAACTTTGTCTTCGTCTGCAAAAACCAAAGGATTGTCAGTACTCGAGTTGGCCTCTGTAATTAGACGCAGCAAACTTACAGATAAACAATCTTTGGCCGCCCCGTGCACAGCCGGCATACAGCGAAGCGAATAAGCATCTTGCACTCGACCACAACTAGCATGAGACTCAGATATTGACGACTTGTCACCCAATAGCTTAAGAATGTTTCTAGCTGTCTTGGCCTCTCCGGGATGAGGTCTTGTGGCAAAAATAAGTGGATCAAAAGCACTCCTGGCTCCCTTTAATGACTCCAAAGAAATAGCTCCTGATAGGTCCACCATCCAAGCCAGTCGTCTCGCCTCATAGAGACTTAAAAGCCCTACTCCTGTCATGACTTGGCATCCATTTATTAAGGACAAGCCTTCCTTTGCTTGTAGTTTCAATGGCTGTACATCTTTATTTTGAAGAACTTTTTCGGCAGGAACAATTTTTCCATCTTCCCAAACCTCGCCCTCACCAATCAAAGCTAAAGCTAAGTGAGAAAGTGGAGCGAGGTCCCCACTGGCCCCTACACTTCCCTGTTGTGGAATGACTGGAATAATTTCCAAATTTAAAAACTCTATGATCTTCTCTATTACCACTGGGCGAATCCCGCTGTGACCTCTGGCCAGAGCATTAGCTCTCAATAGCATAATAGCCCGAGTTTCTTCTTTGGTAAAAGGCTCGCCGACGCCGACAGAATGTGAGCGAATAAGATTCACCTGTAATTTTTCAATATCCTCTTGAGAGATTTTGACTTCGCTAAAGGCTCCAAATCCGGTATTGATACCGTACATAACATCACCCTTGCGAATTCTCTCTTCAATATAATTTCGAGACTTCAAAACCTTTTCGTAAGAGGACTGTGCCAATCGAACTTGAGCTCCCTTGTGAGCCACTGACCATACGTCCTCAAGGTTTAAATTGTCTCCATTGATTTCTACTTCCATTTTGCTTCCTTAAGATTTTGAATAGCCTCTTTATAGACTTGACCAAAAATATAACTTCCGGCCACAAGAACGTCTGCCCCCTTACAGAGTTTTGCTGTTTCGTTATTAATTCCCCCGTCGACCTCAATTAAAAGCTTATAATTGTTTTGACTGATCTCTTGGCGGAGTCGTTTAATTTTAGGAATTTGTTCTTCCATAAAACTCTGACCACCAAAACCTGGCTCAACGGTCATAACCAATACCAAATCAATATCCTTTAGGTACGGAAGCACCCTCTCTATATCCGTACCAGGTCTCAAGGTTAACCCCGGCCGACAACCCGAGTCGCGAATTTTGTTAACACAGCTTAGAACATCGCTGCAGGCCTCTATGTGTACAGTAATATAATCAGCACCCGCCTTCGCAAAATCAGTTATGTACCTCTCTGGGTTCTCTATCATTAAATGAACATCAAGAGGCATCTTTGTCGTGGGCCTTAGACTCTTCAATACGGGTGCACCCATAGTTAAGTTCGGCACAAAATGACCATCCATAACATCAATATGAATCCAATCCGCCCCCGCATTTTCAACACTTTTAATTTCTTCACCAAGCCTAGAAAAATCTGCGGATAGCAAACTTGGCGCAATTATAAATGTATTTTGACCCAATGAGGGGTCTCTTCTGTCGTTTTCAATAGTCATAACTTCTGATTTTTCCCATGGGAGAATTCAGGGGTCAACCACCAAATACTTGTCCGACTTGAAGCTTATGACCCTTTAAAAAATCAGAAACTGACATTCTGGGGCGAGATTCTGGTTGAATTTCATGTATATGAAGAGTCCCTTGGCCACACTGCACCCTAATTGTCGAGCCAAGAGACAGAATGGTTCCACAAGGTTCAGGATTAAGAGGTTGTTTTTCGGATGGCAATAATTCAAAACTAGTTTTGTGAATTTTAAGTAACTTCCCGTTTAAAAATGTAAAACTTCCTGGCCCCATAGATAACCCCAAGACTCTTCTGTGGATAACTTCTGCACTCATTGTAAAATCAACTCTTCCCTCCGATTTTTCAATCTTTGGGGCCAAAGTGACCTTCTCTTCATCTTGCGCAACAGGAACAAGGTTACCTCTTAGATAATCTTTAAATTCATTGTGCAAAAGATCGGCCCCTAAAATCGACAGCTCATCGTGCAAATCGACAGCACTCTTGCTATCATCCAAAGACACCTTCCTTAGCCCTATGATAGCCCCCGCATCCAATTTTTTGACCATAACTTGCAGCGCTACCCCAGTTGCCTTATCCCCGGCCATAATGGCTCTTTGAATAGGTGCTGCCCCCCGCCATCTAGGAAGTAAGCTGGCGTGAATGTTAACCACCTTTTCCGGATACATATTCAAAAATTTTTGAGATAAAATCTGGCCAAAGGCCACTACGACAGCCGCTTCAGCTCTCCACGTTGCAATCTCAGCCAACACTTCTTCCGCATTAATATTCTCAGAAGATAGGACTGGAATGCTAAGCTCCATAGCCAACTCTTTAACAGGGCAAGGCTTAAGTTGCATTTTTCTTCCAGATCGACTGTCGGGCTGAGTCACTACACCCACCACTTTGTAATACTTATCGGAAACTAAGGCCTCTAAACTTGTGCGGGCGAATCCAGGGGTGCCGAGAAATACAACTCTTACTAAACTCATAATTTATGTTCAGCGGCTCTAATATCTTCGACGTCTTCATCACTTTCTGAAGCCTCTGGATAGCCAAATTTTTTAATTTTATTTTTTATGCGATTTCCCTTGATCGTACTCAGTCGGTCAATAAATAATTTTCCATCCAAATGGTCAATCTCATGCTGAATGCAAATGCTCAACAAGCCATCTGTCTTCAAAAATAGCTCATGGCCATTAATATCTAAAGCCTTAACCTCAATATAGTTAAACCTTTCTACAGTTTCAAAAAAGGTCGGAACACTCAAACAACCTTCCTCATAAGTGTTTTTTCCATTCTTTCCAGTAATCTCGGGATTGAATAAAACTAGAGGCTGAACAATCAACTTTTCTAAATCTGTAAGTTGCGACAAGTCATATCGCTCCCTACCTTCGCTGACTTCTTTTGGACGCGTATCAATAACAATCAGCCGAATTTGATGGTTGACTTGAGCCGCAGCCAGACCTATGCCCCTAGAACTGTACATGGTTTCTAACATATCCTTCGCCAGCTTTACGTGCTCCTCAGTGACTTTTTCAACGGATTGACATTTTATTCTTAACCTTGGGTCCGGAAACTTTAATATTTCAAGCATGGCTCATTCTACACAAAAAGCCCGCAATCCGCAATGTCCTTGTTAATCGCCCGTATAGGGTATTTGAATATGCACCTGAGTTCCTTTTGGAATAGCGTGAGCACCTTTGGGGGGGCTGTAGATGGCTATGCAAGCATCGTGACGATAAATAATTTCTTTTACAATGGGTAGACCAAATCCCGTACCCTTTTCACCCATTGTTCCCTCTCGAGTCGTGGGGGTCTCTGCCAAAAATAATTTGGGAATTAATCCTGGTGGAACTCCCACTCCCTCATCTACAATATCGAGAATTACAGTTCTATTGGTTCTAACTATGGAAATAAGCACTTGTCCGCCTGGATCCGAAAATTTAACGGCATTGCTTAGAATATTTACCAAGACCTGGTTAATAAAAATTTCTTTGTCGACTGTTACTATAGGGCAATCTGTACCGTACTCTTGTTTTATAGATATTTTTTTATCGACTATAAATATATCTAAGATATTTAAAGCTTCTTGAATGCAATCCCTTAAATCTACACGTTCTTTACGCAGCTTTGCCTTACCATCGGAAAAAGCAAAAAGTCTATTTACATTGGCAATCATATTGCGAAGGCGTTGAGTCGACTCCATTATTATTTCAAGATGACTCTCATCAAATTTCTTTTTCTTTCTTATAATTTCAATATGATTAGAAATAACCGACAACGGGTTTGAGATGTCGTGAACAAGAATTCTCAATAGAGTAGAAATTTCTCTAGTTTTTCTTTCTATTTCTATTTTAGAATGCGCCAAAATTTTAGTGTACGAATAAATAAAAATCACAATAAATGACGAAAACATGAGTAAGTTTTCTAACCGAGATTTAAATAAAAAGTTATTCACAGAAATGTGGTCTGGAACAACTATAGTATCAACATTTATATAAAAATAAATGTATGTAATAAAAATACCTGTGTACCCTATCAGAAGTCCCTTAAGGCCAATTAAAAATGTCCAAATTAGAGGAAGAATTGTAAACCAAAAAGCTCCAGGGGCGCTTAAGCCACCAGATTTATAGATGAGAAATGTCATAAAAATTTGAGTAGAAACCAAAAATAAATAAGCGGCTAGCTTGCGACATTTTTTTTGATTTAAAATCAAACCGACAACGTAAACAGCTAAGCACCCCAACAAGACTGGAGAATTTTCGAAGTTTCCACGATCGGTAAAATCACCGACTGTGTAGTACAGACAAATGAGAAAACCGACAGACAGTAGAGTTAATCGTACTCTATCTATAATTCTCTCGAAATCCTCACCAAATAAAAACTTCATAAACTACTTTGTATGTATTATATACTTTCTGCAATAAATTCAGCTACAGCGGCAATTGTCAACGCAGGGTTGGCTCCCACTGATGTGGGAATTATACTCCCATCAACAACAAATAAGTTGGGATAATTAAAAACTTCACCCTTAGTGTTCACAACTCCCTCATCAATATGTTCACCCATCGGACAACCTCCCAAGGGGTGAACAGCAACAATTTTATCGATACCCGTCAGGGGATTATCAACGTAGATCCCCCCTAACAGACCAACGACTCTTTTCATCTGCAAACGCGTCCTGTCAAAATGAGCTCGACTTCTATTAATTTTCCACTTAATAACTGCATTTCCATTTTTGTCTAGCTCTACTTTTCCATCAGAGCGATCTTTACCCATTCCTAACAAAACCATTAGCCTACGTATATTGTAGTCGGAATCTATAACTTTCGCGATCTTGTCGCCAACATTCGTTTCAGTATGAGAACTAAAAAAAATTAACTTATTCTTAATAAATTGAATTCCCATCTTTATCAGATTGAAAAAACTTGCTGGAGAGGGTTGTTTACCCGCAAGATACCAAGCCAGACCAATTGGACCTCCAGCGTCTTCCAAGTAAAGTGTACTCGGAAATCCGTCTGGATATTCTTTAAACTGATACTTTACAGCTGTAGTAATTACAGGACCATTTGTGGGATCTAAATTTTCTTTGTTTAAAAAACCAAATCCGATCATATCTCCATTTCCGCACCACCGGGTACCCAATGCAGAACTCAAATGGGGAAGATTTCCCATTTTTTTCTGCTGCAGTAAAAGCTCTGTGGAGCCAATGGACCCTGCACTCACGATAACTTTTGTTGCACTTATTTGTTTTCGCGCTTTGGTTTTTAATTCTACAAATTCAACAATATAACCCAGCTCCTCTGAGTTGGGATTTATGGGCTTTATGGCCTTTACCCACGCTCCCGTTTTTGTCTGTAGTGGAGTTTTTTCTAGTTTTTTAGCAAAAAAAAGATAGTTGAGATCCAATGTGTTCTTTGCATGTATATTGCACCCAATATCGCACTCTCCACATTTTGTACACTTAGACTGAATAGCTCCGTGTTTGTTTCGTGTTTGCTCACCAGGAAAACTTCCCCTAAAATTGACGGCTAAAGGTGGAGTCAGCAATTCTGGATCAGATAACATATCAGACTCTTTTTTTAGCTTCGATGCTAAATTTCTATAATGAAAAGTCTTAGGCGTATTGGCGTAATAAGGATCTTTATCAAAAGGGTACGGAGAGGCCTCCATCATAGCTAAAACTTTTTGATAGTAGGGATCAAGAAGACTTCGCGTATAAGGTCTTGGCCACCATTTGAAATCTTTTTCATCCATTGGCAGCAATACATTTGCATAGATGAGACTTCCCCCTCCTAAACCAGAACTTGTCACTGACATCAAGTCACTATTTGGGTTTTCTCTAATTTCCATATAACCGTAGTGATTGTCCTCAGGGTCCCAAAAGAATTTTTCTTTCACTTCATGAATACGTCTGGGAAATGAATTTATCGGATATTCAAAACCCCTTTCAAGAAGGCAAACTCTTTGACCTTTTTCTGCTAACCGACAACTCACTACTGAACCGCCGAACCCTGAACCTATAACAATAACATCAAAATCCACAAAGCCCCCTCTTTTCAGATAAAAGGTCGTAAGAAGTCATTGTATCACACACATCGAATTACATACATTAAGTCACACTTATTCCGTATTTTGGCAAAATCAGGTTAAGAACAGCAAATTTCTGATAGGCAATAGCATCGTGTAAAGACTTCCAATCACTCTCCATAAATTCATGACGAAAGCGTAAATTATCAAACTGGAAATCCTGTGGGCGCTTAAACCCCAGTGCTTTATTCAGCCATGAATCTTCCCCCTCAACTAAATAGTCGCAGCCCTCTGAACCAAAGCTAAATTCTCCATTTCGTATCTTCGATAACCAAGCCTGTAGACGAATTGAAGAATTATTTGAATTGTTATCCTCTAAGAACTGATTGATTAGTTTTAAATCTTGAGAATAAACATCTAGGTTATGAAGTTCCTCCCCTCTAAATTTTTTCATTGCGTAGAGCATATTCACTACGGCCTCAAAAAAATCAGCAGGATTATTTCTTTCAATAATATCTTCATTCCAATTCTGATATTTCCAACGAATGTAAGGTAAATCTGGATAACTTAAAACACTTCCGTGGCCAATTGGGTTAATCTCATTTAAAAAAGCTGATTTCAAGACGTCAATCAGCTTTTCGAAGCTGAACTTTTTAAATAAGCTCGATATCCATGAAACATATTTTCCCTTGTAGTAACGATCAATATACTCATGCATCTCTTTGTCTTTTACCCCGGTATAGTCATAGATATTTCCTACAATATTTAAATGTGATGTGATTCCACAAAATCCTTGATGGGCCCAAGTGTCTGCATAAGAATGCATAACTACGCCTAATAAATGAAGAGAGAATTTTTGATTTCTATTTTCTACACATAATTTGAGCAAATCTTTAGCGACTAAACTATTGGGTCGACACACTAATTTTTGTAAAAAATTATCAACTCTGTCTTTGTACCTATCTTCAATCTGGTTACCTGGAAGAAAATGAAAGGGAATCCAAACATATTTATTGGCAAGTTCTCTGAAGTTTCTGTAGTCCAACATTTTGTGGGCTGAAGCAATAAATTTATATGAGGCTCTATTTTGAAACGTTAGCATTCCTTCATGTACAGCATCATCTACATATTGGGCGGAGTAGGCAATTGTGTGAGACTCTTTGGGGCTAAATCCAGCCATTCGCGCAACGATGTAGGTTACACCAAAATGAAAGTCTATTTGCATAAGTGATCACCTCATTTCAATTTATTTGAATTCATAAAGTTCAAGAAATTAGGAAATATATCCTCATGCGAATTTCTTCCCATTAATACATCTTGATGCCCGTAGCCCTTGAACTCCTTGTAGGAAGCCTTGCTATGTAGATTCATTTTAACCAAAGCCTCGTAGGTAATTTTATTTGATTGAGGAAATATTTTATTTTTATCTCCGGAAACGAGGAGTAATGGTGGAAGTTCAATATCTTTTAAATTGCCTAAATAACTCTCAGGCAGATCCGAAAACTCACCTTCTCTCCGAAAAGGCAGGGCTTGTTTTGACTTAACCATTTTAAGAATGTGCTTGTACCAATCCAAACTTGTAGAACCAAATAAATCTTTCAGTCTTCTGTGAGTAATAGGATTCAAATTTTCGTGCTCAAAGGCTGCGGGAAAACCCCATCCCCACATAAAACTTACCATGTGGCAGGCCGGCTCTCGACACTCTCTTCTCAACAGTCTTTCCATCCAAAATATCCACTTTCCAAATCGAACACCGTTAAAGTATGGCATTTCTGGCGATATGTAAGGATAACCCATAATATTTTTTAAAATAAATGGACCCAGCTGAAGTTTAAGTCTCGACTGCCACGGAACTTGCGGAGTAAGAGAAACGCTATTAGAGATGATCGAGCGAATTCCCTTTATTTTACCTGCAGCCAAGCTGGACATAAAAGAGATTGAGCCTACACAATGGCAAATAACATGAATGGCAACATCCTCCCCAAGCTGAGATCGCATAAGCTCAATAGCCTTAGGAATATCATAGCTGGCCACATAATCTAGATTGTATTCATAGGGTTTTAGATTGTAGGAGTAGCGCAAGCTTCCCCTCCAATCAAAAGACCAAACATCTTCATAACCGTTATTCAGTAAATACTGCACTAAGTTGTAATGCTCTGGCATAATGAACATGTCCGTCGAGGTTGTCAGCCCGTGCAACAACAAAACCACATTTCGATTTTTACTCCTGTAAAAACGATCTATTTGGAGATGCAATCCATCTTGACTCCAAATAGAATGCCTTTCAAATCTAGCTTGACTCACTCCCGCTCGCGACTCCAAGGGGATCAGTCTCTCATTCCATCGATTCTGATCCGTGCCAAAAAAGAAGGGTGCATAAGAGTCCCATAGCCTCCCCACAAACAGATTCATAAATTTTGCAATCGCTCCAACATGAGTTACAAAGTCGGGAGCGTCAGTTTTAAAAGTTTTTATCTGATTAATAAAGTCTTCTTTTTGAATTCTTAGCACACCTAGATATTGGGGCTGCATCCCTTCAGTCGGTAAATGCTGAAAGTTCCCTTTGTAAAGAGTTACATATAAAGTCGTAGTTTCTGACCAGGCTTCAGCTAAATCTTCTCGCTCAATATTTTTGAAACCAAACAATGTGTAGGACTCATGATTTGACGACTCAAAATTTAAAATATAGTGCATTTCACTAGAGGTGTTCAGCTCTTGGCTAACTTGAGGACGTGTAAATAAGTTGAACAGACCTCGAACAGGAACTTCCTGCATGTCCAATTCTGGCAAATTAAAAGTACCAACGGCTGTAGCCAGAAGGCTCGGATCTAAACAAAATTTTTCAATGTCTGAAATTTCTATCGTTAAAGTAAACTCACAAGACAGCTGGCTTTCATCTGAAGACTGACTGTATTGAGCTTGCGTCAACGGAAAAGTCCAATCCCTATTATTTTTTGTAAGACTACCCCGCATGACTTCTGTAAAAGACAGTGAAATTGATTGACTCATATAGCTAAATGCTAGTGCAATAAATAAGTTGTAGTCATTGTTAATTTTTTTTTACTGCTTAAGTCTAACAAGAAGATATAAGGATATAATAATTCCACTTATATTGGCAATCCAAGCCGACAGAATCGGATGCAAAAGTCCATGCTTTCCCATCGTGATAGAAGAACTAAAAAATATCCAATAAAAAAACGCCAGTCCCAGGCAGAGCCCAATGCTCATAAAGGCCCCTCCGGACCTTTGTCTTTTTACGCTAAAGGGAATTCCGATAAGAGACATCACAAATGCCGCAAAGGCAAATCCGTATTTTCCATGATAATCCACTTCGTATCTTAAAGTATCAAGTCCGGCGTCTTTATTTCGCTTAATAAACTTTCTAAGTTGGTCAAGAGTCATAACCTCCCCTGTAGACGCTGACTCTTCAAGGTCTGCAACATCTTCGTTCATAGAAACAGTTTTTGATGAAAACTTTTGTGTAACGGGAAAATCCAAATCTTTAGAAAACAGTGTTACAGTTCCGTCTTCTAAACCCCAAAGTGAGCCATTAAGCTTAACACTTTTAGCCTTAATTAGCTGAAGCAAGTCCCAGTCTTCGTTAAAAAAATAAAGTGTAATCCCGTGGGCCGTCTTTTTTTCAGAATTTAAAATTTGAATATTAAATAAAGTATTCTCTGATCTGTACCAAATTTTGTTTTTTTTCACAGTTGAGTACAATCCTGGTCTTTTTTTGAGATCAACATAATAGATATAATTTTTTTTCTTTGTAAACTCTGGCAACAAATGGTCTCCAACCCAGAAACTAAAAACCGAAATGAGTGCTATGAGAGTCAGTATAGGAACACTAACTCTAGCTAAAGACATTCCCAAGCTAAACATGGCCACAAGCTCTTGACTTCGATTTAAATTTGAAAGCGTAAAGACTGTTGCCACTAGACAACCCACTGGTATCATCTGATAAACAATATTTGGCAGGGAGTAGCCATAATAACTAAACAAAACACTTAAAGACACGTCATAGCGAGCAAATGAGCTCATAAAATCTACCGCTAAAAAAAGTGTCACAAATACACTGAGACCAGCAAAAAAATAGAGCAAGAATATTTTAGAAATATAACGATCAACTATTGGAATCACTCTAAACAATATAGACCAAATTACCTAAAATACAAAATTCAATAAGTCTCAGCATATTACAAAATTCCATTGACTCTTTTGCAGAATAATCGTTAACTTGATGTATGGCCTTGCGCGTCTTACTGGCAGATGAAAGCCCCACCATTAAAAAAGTATTTCAACTTTCACTTCAAGATTATGGAGTGGAAGTTAAGGCTGTAAACATTGGTGTAGATGTCATAGACGTCGCCAAAAGTTTTAAGCCCGATATTATTTTTGCTGATGTTCTCCTCCAGCAATTAAGTGGATACCAGGTCAGTGCAGAGCTAAAAGTCAACTCCGATTTTTCCAATGTTCCCATTGTACTGATGTGGAGTGGATTCATGGAGATCGACGAAGATAAGTTTTTGGCCTCTCATGCTGATGCAAAATTAGAAAAACCCTTTGAAGTGGATAAGCTCAGAGAACTCATTCACAAACTAGTCCCCAAGGTACAATCTCAAAAGCTTTCTGAGTACTTGGAGTTTCCCTCTTTACCTGAGTTCGAAACGAAAAAGACTCGTCCTGATCATACGCTTCAAAACCCACCTCCTTTACCAATTGAGCCTTCCCCACCTAAAAACTTGAAGGATAAAAACTCACTGAATACACAATCTCTTAAAAAAGAGTTGGAGCAAGCTGACACCTCTCAAGCCCAATCAAATTGGAATATGGAGGAGTTTGAGTCGATTGATATAACAAAACAAATGCCCTCTCGTGAACCTCAAGAAGAACTCATCAAAAATGAGCAGTTTTTAACCTCGTCCGAGGACGAAAATTCAGACTGGATTCAGAGTAACATTAATAATTTTCGTTTAGATATTGATGTTAACGACAACTTGAATGTTGAAGAAGATGAAATTCCTGCGGAAAGAGTTGTATCTTCACAAGCTGTAGAGGCGGCAACTCGAAGCTCTTCTTTGATTCCACCATTACCTCTTCACGAAAACACTCAGGATCCCGACGATATTGATCTTGAAATTGAAAAGCCGTCAGAAGATTTGAAAGCGTTTGACGCATCCATGATTCCACAACTAAGTGAAGATCGACTAATGGAGATTATAAAAGCTCAAAGCGCAGAAATTATTGAAAACGTGGTGTGGAAAATTGTGCCAGAATTAGCCACTCAGGTCATTGAAAGAGAACTTCATCGACTACTAGAAGAAAAGATCAACGACAATAAGCATATATGAAGCTCTCAATCGATGACATTTTGAAAGTGGCATTTGCCGAGTTAGAGTTAGATTTAGAATCAAAGCAACAAGATCCTTCTCTTCCTGTTTTTGCCCCTCCATCAACCCCTAGCCCCGTGCGAATTCAAATAGAGGCTAGCACGGACCTCGTGCTGTCTGGAAGCGCACTGTTCTCATCAGCAATTAAGTTCTTGAATTCTGATACTGATATTAGATGGCACTATAGTGACGGAGCTAAAATTTTAAAAGGACAAAAGGTTGCCACATTGATTGGCCACCTGACCGAAATTGTAAAAACAGAAATTATTGCTTTTAACTTATTGTCTCATTTATCAAGCGTAGCCACCTACACTCACAATCTCAATAAAGCTGTCTCTGACTACAACTGCAAAATTCTAAAATCAAATAAGTTTGTCGTTGGTTTGTGTGAATTCGAAAACAAGGCTTTTTTAGATGGAGGGGGACATATTGACACTACCAACTCTGAGACCCATCTGATTTCACTCGATAGCCTCGAACTGGGAGATCTTCCAAAACTTCTCAAAAAAGAAGATCCGCCTGCAACACTTGAAGTTCAGGGAGATCTGCACCCCACTATAATCTTAGAGTTAGCAAAAGCTGGGGTGCAAAGATTTCGCCCTCAGAAAAATCATAACTTTGAAGCTGAATTTAAATTGAGTTCAGACTGGAAGCTACCCTGAGAAATCCTAGTCAAATTCTTCAGGACTGGGCTCAAAAAAATAAGTTGCCCTGCAACTATTTCGAAAAGATTGAAAGTACAAATGACGAAGCAAAAAAAAGACTGTGCACAGAGGATAGCGACTTTTTTATTTATGTTGCCAAAGAACAGACTCATGGAAGAGGACGAGGCAAGAACCATTGGCAACAACCTGGCGTTGAAACCTCAATTCTTTCTAGTTGGGTAACTCAACTTCCTAGCGCTGTGCAATTTACAGCAAGCCCCATCGTTGGCCTATGTCTATATATCGCTAGCAAAAAGGCATGGCCAAATCTTGAGTTTAAAATTAAACCCCCAAACGATTTGTATATAGGCCACAAAAAAACAGCAGGCCTCTTAATAGAAGCCATTCAACAGGGGCATAGAAATTATTTAATCATCGGTCTAGGTTTAAATCTTTTAAGCCACCCCGCAGAAATAGATTCCGCAACAAGTGTTTACGAGCAATCTCACACTCAGCCGCACAACCTAGAGCGAGATCTTATAATATTTTTAGACCATTTTTATTATGAACTCAAAAAGTACAAACAGGATATGACTCAACCACTCCTAAGGGTTTCAATTTGCGAGGTTCTTAGCTTGGCGATAGGGGCTGTTGAAGTTACGCCTAATTGTGATATTATCACAGCCGAAAAGTGTATATCGTGGAGAGACCTGTAATTAAACTGGTCTTGATTGTGAGAATTGAGGATGGAGGACATCATTTAATGGCGCTGACTTATACTCCTGAAACAAACTCTAAAATGCAATGTCCAGACTTTGAAGCTCTGGGGACTGACGGTAGAACCTATACACTTTCGGACTTTTCGAATCAAAAAGTGCTTTGTTTTCTTTTCATTTGCAATCACTGCCCCTATGTTCAAGCTATAGAGCAAAGAATTATTGAATTGAATCGAGAGCTTAGCCATCAATCAGTGGCCTTTATTGGTGTTTGCTCAAACGACGCCGCAAACTATCCAGAAGATAGTTACGAAAACATTCAAAAAAGATGGAAGGCCAAGAATTACAACTTTACTTACCTTTACGATGAATCCCAAAAGATAGCTAAAGACTTTGGTGCCGTTTGCACTCCAGACATATTCGTTTTTGATTCTAATAGAACTCTTTTTTATCGCGGACGCTTTGACGACTCGTGGAAGGCCCCCGAACGAGTCAAACATCAAGATTTAAAAATTGCCATTACTGACTCCCTCAACGGACGCGACCTTAGTTTTAAACCTGTACCGTCAATGGGTTGCTCTATTAAATTTTTTACAATTTGACTACTCTCAGCATAACTTCTCTAGTAGAGTCCCCCTCCATGTTGTCCCAAACCCTCTTCATTTTAATTTTATTATTTTCAGTCAATGGATTTTCGAAGATCGAATACCCAAAATGGCATTGCGCCGTCGATCTTGAATTAAGAGGTGATAGCTCTAATGCCTATGAGAATGGCAAAGATGCATTTGTGGGAAGCCAAAACATCTCTTGCTACAATTACGCGCAGAACAAGTCCTATGCATCAAAAAATGCCTACGAGTTTAGACTGACAGGGGTATTAAAAACAGGCTTTAATTCCTCTGATTTCATAAACTTGAGAATGACACAGTTTTTAGCTGAAGATCCCGAAGACTTTGCCCAATCCACTTACAATCTAACTATTTACTCTGAACTGCCTTTTGGAGATAAAATCTCCTTTTATTTGATTGCAAGATCAACTGAAACTCAAAAAACATCTCTACTCTCAATCATGGCTCCAGTTTCTTTAGCTAATAATTTAAGAGACTTTTTCAGTAATGATGTCCAGTTTTCGATGCGAAGAATTCAATCGCAAAATGTTGTGCAGTGAAGATAATATAAATGAAATATGTAATTTTAAGTTTTTTTTCTGTATTTTTTTTTCTCACAGTCTATCTTTATTTTTACTTGGGCTTCACTAAAAGCGTGACAAATCTCGGCGTAGTCGAGCAGGAATTTTATGTGTTGGGAACCCCCCATACTGGCCCCTTTTACAAGATAAACGAAAAGATCTCTGAAGTTGAAAAATGGGCCAATCAAAACTCACTTCCTTGCACCAAGACATTCGGTTATTTTATAGATAGTCCTAAAATGGACGATGAATCTCGACTCCGCAGCGAGGGCGGATGCATATCTTTAACCTACAAGTATGAGGATCTTGCTCAAGTTCCTCCTCGTTTTTTTAAAAAGAAATTTTTAAAACGAAAATACTTGCTACTAAGGTTTTCGGGATCTCCCGCCATTAGCCCTTTTAAGGTTTACCCCAAAGCTGAGGAGTGGTTTCAACAAACACAATTCGAACGAGGCAAAACTACTTTAGAGGTTTACGAAATCTTTGGGAATCGAATCACGACTGATTATTACTTTCCCATTTCTACTCAATGATCTATCCCTATTCGTTTTTTAGTATTTTTTTCTTTTGAATTAAAAACTCTTCTTCTGTAATAGCGCCTTTTTCCCTAAGCCTCTGTAGTCTTTCTAGCTTTGTGAGAGAATCCTCTTCAATACTTATAAATTTGCTGCTAAAAATTCGCCGCACAGAATTTGTCCACGCAGGAACGATAGGCTCTTCGGACCTACCATAAACAACTATCGTGTCTGAAAGCATATCGTGAAGAGATTGATGACGGCGAGTAAATAAAGCCACAAAATGTCCCAAAAAGAAAAAACTTGTTGAAATTATTTTAAGTACATTTCTGATAAGAGACGACTGGAAAGATATTCTCCGCTGCTCTATATCCACAACCTGAATCCCGACAAGATGCTTGCCAATGGTGGCTCTAAGGCTTGAGCACTCAAGTACCGGAGCATAAAAAAAGACCACAATCAAACCTCCAATAAAGGGAACAATATGGCCAGCAATTATACAAGGAACAATGAGTATCAAGAAATCTAAGACGACAGCTATAAACCTTCTGCTAAAGGATGCATATTCTGTAACTAGCACCTCAAGTTCCCCCTTGTTAGTCACGACTAATTTTTCCTGTTCCCAAATAAACTTGGATTTTATGAGCTTCTGAGCTTGAAGAGGATTGAAAACTATCCACTTTGCCATTGTCAACTTTTAACGAGTACTGATATTCAGAATCTCTGTGAGGCTCAATAACCACCTTGCCCGTTTGAAGATGAGCTTCAACATTGTATTGAGGCTCGTCAAACTCCACCTTTCCATTGGCACCTGTAACTCTCAAACTTAAATTTTTAGGAACTTTCACAGTACATTTTACCCCAACTGAAGAAGTGAGATTCAAGACGGCTCCATTTTCAGAAACTGTAGGCTGCAATTGTTCACTTATAGGAAACCCCTTGCAAGCCCATTGAATCTCCCTATTTTTTGAATTCTTAAACTCTACCTTTCCGTTAGCGAACAAAAACTCAAATTTGCTAACTTCATCAGGAACCCACCACGCTCCACTTACAGATAGGGCTTTGCCTCTGCTGACCGGAGACCCACCAATTTTAATTTCTCCTTCATCTCCTGAAACTTGAATAGCACCTCCCAAAAGAGAGACGTAACCTTGGCTCTCGTCAACTTTTATTACTGGAGAAAGTTTATATATAACAAACCCAGAAAAAATCAGAAGCATAGCCAAAGTTCCTAAAAATCCAATAACTATCCACTTAACAATGGGACTAATTGGCGGCTTTGAAAGCTTTAGACCTCTTTCCATCAGATACCTATTCGCAACAGTTTCAGGTTCACCCAAAGCCATTAAAACTGAATCTAAAGGCGTATCGGGGTCCCGCTCTAAAGCTGAAAGCACATGACTTTTGATTTCAGTAATAATTTCTGCTCGTTCACTTGTAGAAAAAGCTCCCAAGGCTTTTTCTAACCTCAACAGATAATTTTCAAGTCTAGGGTCGGTTCCCATATTGTGTCTCCTTTGCTTGCCTTCCACTTGTTTTTTGTTTTTAGAATTTAGCAAACTGTTTATAAATTTGAACTAAACGCTCAAACTCACTTGTCATTTCATTAAGACTCTTTTCACCAATTTTACTTAAAGAATAAAACTTTCTTGGGTGGCCCTTAAGATTTTCCGTTTCCCATGTGGACTGCAAAATTCCATCTGCCGCCATTCTATTGAGGAGTGGATACAAAGTGCCTTCTTTAACTTCCAGTGAAGCCTTTGACAACCTGTCTAGTATTTCAAAGCCATAAAGCCGACCCTGCTTGCGAATCAACATCAAAATACAGAGTTCTAGATAGCCTTTTCGAATTTGAGTTTTCCAATTTTCAACCATGTAATTCAACCATGTAATTACAATCCCGCACTTTAACCACTCTTGATATAAAACCAGTTATCAGTCCTATATCTGATATCAGTATCAAGACCCAGCAATCTACATTACCATCCATAACTAAGTACATAGTATTACATGGCACTTATGTCAAAGCCTTTTATAGACTTAAATGAAAAAAATAACTCTAAGACTTTTCAGACAGTTTTTTATGGATGATTTTTATGAAAGCGGAAACAAAAATGCCCCCACAAAAGTGAAGGCAAGTTAAAACAAGCTAAGCGAATAAAACTTTTCAACCTTTCCTTAAAAGATTTAATGCTGAGCCCGCTTTAAACCAGCGAATCTGTTCAGCATTAAAACTGTGATTAAGCGGAATTTCTTCACTGCTCCCATCTTGATGTTTAAGTCTTAGAGTCAAAGGGTTGCCAGGTGAAAAGTCCTTCAAACCCAAAATAGACAATCGGTCTTGCTCTTGGATTTTGTTATAGTCCTGGCTATTTGCAAAAGTTAGAGCCAATAGCCCTTGTTTTTTTAAATTGGTTTCATGAATTCGAGCAAAACTTTTCACGATAACGGCTCGACAACCCAATAGTCGGGGAGACATTGCTGCATGCTCTCGACTGCTCCCCTCTCCGTAGTTCTCGTCCCCAATGATGACCCAAGCTTGATCTTTAGACTTATAATCGCGGGCCACTTTTTGAAATTCAAGATTTTTTTCTCCAGTCAAAAGGTTATTGCCCTTTCCTGGTTCCGCCGAAAACTCATTAGCAGCACCTAAAAGCATA
Source organism: uncultured Pseudobdellovibrionaceae bacterium (assembly GCA_964502735.1). Taxonomy (GTDB): domain Bacteria; phylum Bdellovibrionota; class Bdellovibrionia; order Bdellovibrionales; family UBA1609; genus JACKAN01. The sequence goes on along the minus strand of CAZCYD010000018.1, from coordinate 10,623 downwards.
TTATTCGAAATATTATCTAAATGACCTCGATACTTCAGCCATGGACCAGCTGGGCTAATATGATCAGTCGTACACTTTCCAACGGCTTTACATAAAATTAAGAGATGCTCTAAATCCTGACCTTCCCAAGCCTTAAATGGCTCTAACAACTGCAAGCGCTCAGAGGCCGGCGAAACCTTAACCTCTACACTCTTGCCCTTTGGAGCCTGATAGGCATCAGGGTCAGACACAAAGCCACTCTCTGGCAATTCAGAAGCCTGAGGCTCAACAAACTTAAAACTCTTGCCATCAGAAGTTTTAATTTCATCTGTTTGAGGATCAAAATCCAAACGCCCAGCCAAACCCAACGCCATAGTGATTTCAGGACTCGCTATAAAAGACAGGGTTTCAGGATTGGAGTCTGCGCGGCCACGAAAATTTCTATTAAAGCTATTTACAATTGTATTGGGCTGACCCTTTTTAACGTCATCTCGCTTCCACTGACCGATACAAGGTCCACAGGCATTAGACAGCACCGTGGCTCCCACTTCATTTAAAACTTGCATTTGCCCATCTCGTTCAATAGTTTTTTTAATTTGAGAGGACCCTGGGGAAACCAAGAAAGGCTGAGGCATTTTGTGACCATGAGCCAAAGACTGCTTGGCTACATTTGTTGCCCGGCCAATATCTTCATAAGATGAATTTGTACACGACCCAATAAGCGCAGCAGACAGCTCAACCGGCCAACCATGCTTTTTAGCCTCAGACTTTACCTGGCTTAGTGGCCGAGCAAAGTCTGGCGAGTGAGGCCCTACCAAATGAGGTTCAAGCGTACTCAAATCGATTTCTATGATTTCATCATAAAACTTTGTAGGATTAGCCATTACCTCGGAATCAGCCCCTAATAGATCTTGATTTTCCAAAGCCAGCTGAGCCAAATCGGCCCTTTTTGTCGCCTTCAAATAATCCGCCATCCTTGAGTCAAAAGGAAACAACGAACAAGTGGCTCCTAACTCGGCACCCATGTTGGTAATTGTCCCCTTGCCCGTACAGCTAATAGACTCACATCCTTCGCCAAAGTACTCGACAATTTTGTTTGTGCCCCCTTTAACTGTCATCAGGCCGCACAATTTTAGAATGACATCTTTTGCAGAAGTCCAACCTTTCATTTTTCCTTTTAAGTGAACACCAACAATTTTAGGGTTTTTCACTTCCCAAGGAAGACCCGCCATCACGTCAGAAGCGTCGGCTCCTCCCACACCACACGCCACCATACCCAATCCACCGGCATTTGGTGTGTGAGAATCTGTTCCGATCATTAAACCACCAGGGAAGGCGTAGTTTTCCAAAATCACTTGGTGAATGATGCCCGCTCCAGGCTTCCAAAATCCAATATGGTAACGACTTGAAACTGTTGACAAGAAATCAAAAACCTCTCGATTGTCATCAAGGGCTGTTTTCATGTCCTTTTCCAAACCGTATTGTGCAGTTATTAAATGGTCACAGTGAACAGTAGCCGGTACAGCCGACTCATCTTTACCCGCCAACATAAACTGGAGTAAAGCCATCTGAGCCGTCGCATCCTGCATGGCCACACGATCTGGGCTCAACAACAAAAAACTTTCGCCTCTGGTCAGATCCTGTCCCGTTGGGTCCTGCAAGTGTCCAAAAAGAATCTTCTCCGCTAAAGTCAATGGACGCCCCAACCGTTTTTTAACAATTTCTATTTTTTTTCTCGAAGTTGAGTAGGTATTTAGTACCAATTCAGGAGTCGTTTCTATCTGAGCCATGGGTCACCTCTAAGTGTATCAAGACCTCCAAGCTATATAATTCTTAGCTGTGAAACAATAGATAGCCGTGCGCACCAAAGCCAGATGCAAATGATAAAGCCCGCCATGGTCAGGGCGCAATTGGGCAAGAGGATTAGCCATGGACTTGATCTATTGGACTAAAGAAATGCCAGTCTCTAACTTGTTTGACTGAAAACTAAAATATGAGAGGCTATTAGTAACCAAATTTCTGGCCGAGAATGCCCTGTAGGAAAGCCAAGCTATTGGTTGTTTTTACAAACCTAGGTCCTAATCTGGGTCGGTATTCATAAAGCCTATATGAAGGAGACACCAAATGAATTCATTTAAAATCGCCATTACGAGCCTAATTGTAGCCCTTGGCATTGGCATCCAAGCCCACGCAGGTTTTCTTGTTGAACCTTTTTTCAACCAATCCGTATCTGGCGACTTCGAACTTGGCAATTTATCCGCTGATCTTTCGAACACTATTTTTGGCGCGCGACTAGGGCTAACTACCTTGGGCTTTATGTATGGAGTGGAGTACGCAACTGGAAATTTTTCTGTTGATTTTACAAATGGCAAGTTAAAAGGAGACACAACTGATATAGGACTTTTTGTGGGCTACAACTTTCCAATTATGTTTCGAGCCTGGTTCTCTTACTACCTCAGCTCTCGCTACGAATTTAATAACTCGAATCAAGAGTTCAAGGGTACAGGCTCTCAAATAGGCATAGGGTACACAGGGCTTCCTTTTATTTCTATTAACTTACTAATGCTCAATCGCACATTTGACGAACTAGATGGCTCAGGAAGCATAGACCCAAAGATTAAACATTCTGCCTACCTAATTGGCGTTAGTTTACCTTTACCTTAAATTATACATAGGATTTATTTTTGATTTTATCTAAAATAATCTTTTCAGGCATAGTGGGGTCTTTGGGATTCACAGAGAAAATAGCCTGTTGTTCACAACGCTTTTTCTCTTTAACTAGCCAATGTAAAATGTCTGCCAGCTTTTTATTTTTTTTGTCCTTAAAAAAGGGGTCATTTGACAATACGTCTTTGGCCTTTTTTAGAGCCCTCGCCTCAGCGATATCCCTTTCTTTTACGTTGTAACAATGCAGATCATATTTTTTGATATCTTCCGGCAATACGCCCAAAAATTTTACATCGGGAGCTGAAAAATCAGCATTGCGAATAAGGCTTGCCGCTGACCCCGCTTTAAGCGTTCTAAAAATATTTTGCAAAGTGTAGGCGTCCAGATCTCCAAAAAAGTAAATCGGACAATCTAGCTGATCCTGAATTGTCTTACACCATCCTCTAACGCCATTACTAGGAACCCCCTGCGCACCCAACAATATACAATTATTTCTTTTCGTAAATCCGTTGTGAACGAATGTATTTGCAGTTGATACAGACTCAATAACCAAACAAAAATCTATTTTTCCTTTTTTAGGTTTTAAATTAAATACCTGAGGCTGATTTTTAGGTTGAAAAGGCGTGGTACCCAACTTGCTCAAATCAATAACCGCCTTTTTTCCATCTGGCAGAGATTCCGTGACAATTAAGTTTTGTGAGTAGGTTTGTCCACCCCTGTCTGTTGCGAAGCAGTTTAACTCCTCTCTGTAAACTTCCAATAAGTCGCAGATGTAATAAATAATCGCATCACTTTCAACTTGGTCGTCAAAATCTATTGGAGCCAAGTGACTATCCGACTTAACCAAACCTTTTGCCATATAATAGAATTCACGTGTTGAGTTTACCGTTCCCATTTCCACATTGTTCAACATCATATCTAGCATAAAGACCGTTCGGGCTAGCTTTTGCACCGACGACACATTTAATTCCGTTGTGACCTTCTTTTTTCCAGGGGTTAAATAGCCGACTTGAGAGTTGTAGATAGAATTATCTAAAGAACATTTAATGGCTTGAATCATTGGGCGCTTAGCTTTTTCTAAATCACGCAACATTCCATCACATAGATCTTTAGCCATCTTGGGTATATTTTTTTGTGAATGTCTTAAACTTGCCATTGTTCCACCTTACTGTTCCATTTTTTGAAACTTTCTATTTTTTTCTCGCAATTTTTTTTGAAGACCCTTTTACTGCTACCACCTTCTCAACGGCTTTCTCAGCCGTATTTTTAGTAGCTTTTTTAGAGCTTTTCTTTTTTACCGCCAAAGCATGAGAGGCTGTAGTCACATAATTTTCATCGTTATCGTTGTTTCCATCTTCATAACTAGACTCGCGCGATGAGTTATTGTTGTTATCATCCTCATCATCAATTCCTAACTTTTCCTTTTGTTGGGCCTTTAATATCGCCAGCTTTTCTTCAGCTGACTCAAGGTCTTCCTCTGCATTTCGAGTTTCACGCCCCAAAAGCTTTTCAAGGCCTTCCTCAGCCTTTTTCTTTCGAGCATCAGAAGCCTTTGCAATTTTAGCCAAACCCTCTACTAAAATTGGGCCGTATTTTTCAATATGTTGAAGTTTTCTTTCTAGATCAGCAGCCTTATTTTCGCGACGAATATGCCTCGACAGTTTCTGCCCAGCTCTCATGAGAGCCAACCTCAACTCTTCAACAAGGTCATCACTGGCATCTATAGTTTCTTTCGAAGCGTTCTTAAATTTAATAAAAGGTGAAGTGACACTCACAGCAAAAATGTAGGGTCCTTGCGGCAAACTTCCTTTGGGTTGGTTCAAACCATAGGAGCGCCAGTTGACTGATTCTACAGAGCGAGTTATCGCACACCCCCCTTTATCAAACTGCAAAGGCACTCTATTTGCGAACCTCAAAAGCTGAACAGGTTCATCTTCAGCATTGACGGACCTATCTAAAAACCTGGCAATTGCCACCTCAACAACTACGGGCTTAAAGTCACAAATTCGAGGTTTTCTTGTAACGACGCTGAAAAAATCTACAGCACCCAGCCTTTGTATACTTCTAGCCAAACCTTCTTCACCAACAACAAGTACCGATCGCGTGGAGGGGTTGGTGAGTTCTGTATCTTGAACGGCCTGAAAGATCGTTTTAAAATCAGATTCTGGAATTTTTTGCACCTTAGTGCTTAGCCATGCCTTTTTTACACCAAGTTTAACAAAGTCGCTTATGGTATTGTCTGTAACTCTTGAGAATCCTTTTTTTAAAAAATTCTCCAAACTCAAATGATTAAACAAGTGGGCATGGGTAATAAACTCACCCAACTTCATTGTATGAGGATGAGGTAAGGTTGCCGGCGGCACCTTAGGTACATCTTGACTAACCCTCTCCACCCGCACTCTAGGATTGTCTAGCAGTTCGTATTCCAAGGTTAAGTGTGGATTCACCAAGGCCGTACCTTCCAAATATGTCAAAAGTCCACCATCTCCATTGAGCTGCACACGTCCGTCAATGTTGAACTCTATATAAACCCCATGCTCTTTGTCCCAATCTATAGTTCCTTTATTTTGCAACTTTCCTTTATTAGCTTTAATATCGACATCAACTTGGGCAGAAACGGCCTTTCTCATCTTCTTCGTTTTACTGATAACCTTAACACCTTTGGCATGAGTCAATTGAGCCCATGTCGTAGCGGCAGAAATGCCAATCCCCTGCTGACCGCGAGAACACTGCCCCTTGCCAAACTTTGAGGAAGCCAAATACTCACCAAAAACCTTTGGAATGTCATCTAGCTCAATGCCTGGACCGTTGTCTTCGACTATGATCTGAACCAGATCAGCACTTTTCGAAGATCCGCGCCCCTTCTTTTTGACCTGAACCCGAATCTCAGGGGCAATGCCCGCCTCTTCACATGCATCCAAGGAATTGTCTACAGCCTCTTTTAACGTGGTCAATACGGCCTTTAATGGCGATGAAAAGCCCACCTGTTGTAAGTTTTTAGCAAAGTATTCCGCTGTACTGCTGGCTTTGATTTTTCCCATTACTGCCAAGCCCCCTAAATCAAAATTTATGTCATTATGTCAAAATTTATTAAGTCAAATTTTTCAATTTTAGAAATATACTAAGGCTTAAGTGGGCCAAATTACAAGGAATTTAAAATTTGTTCAGCTGGAGTTAGGTGTTTCTTCTCCGTGTTACAAGACTTACAAGCTACGACCAGATTGCCTTTGCTGGATTTGCCGCCCCTTGCGATAGGGGTTTTGTGGTCCATGGTCAAATCTTCTTTAGAAAACTTCTGCTCACAATAGTAACAGACACCAGCGGCCAGCTTCTGCTTCCACCACTGAGTCTGCCTCAACTCCTTAGCCTTGAACCTCTCTCTCCGTTTATGCTCTTCAGAACTTGACACATAGTAATCCATACCCCCCTTATATCAGCCTGGTCATGTTGCGTCAAACGAACTATCATCCACTTAACAGTTCTACAAAGCTTTGATATCAACGAAACATGACTCATCAAGAAATGGAAGAAAGAATCAAATCCCAATACCCTTCAGCAAATGTTGTAGTTGTAGATTTAACAGGAACACAAGACCACTTTGAGGTCAGGATACAGGAGCCCAGTTTTCACGGCTTAACTCGCATTCAACAGCATAAAAAAATTATGGATGTATTTGCGCGGGAGTTGGCTTCTGGCGAAGTTCATGCCCTGTCTATTAAAACTTTAAATATCTAAAAATATGCCCCCCCACTCCAGGAGATAATAATGACTCAAGAAACTAAAGAAAAAATTGAAAAAATGCTCACAGAAAATAAAACCTTTTTATTTATGAAGGGAACCCCCCAATTTCCTCAGTGTGGATTTTCTGCCAGAGCTGCAGCAATACTTAATGAACTCAATATCAACTTTGGGTCATTCAACGTTCTTGAGGATGACCAAATTCGCGAAGGTGTTAAGGAATACGGAAATTGGCCGACTATCCCTCAACTTTACCACAATAAAGAACTTATTGGCGGAAGTGACATTATGATGGAAATGTATGAAACCGGTGAGCTTAAAAGCTTAATAAACCCATGATCTGCAACCTTGGTCCAATGCGCAGAACTTTCAGATTTCTGTTGGGCGTTCTCCTGTTTGGATGGTTTGTGGCCGGGGGTTCTTGGTGGGGAGTTGTAGGAATTTACTTAATTGCCACGGCCTCATGGGGCTTTTGTCCAGTTCAAAATTTCATCAAAAATTAACAACTCCACCCAATTTATTAAAATACCTTTAATTTTACGTTTGTTTTCAGGTAACTCATTAATTCTTATTCCAAGCTTGCCGATAGTTTCTCATGGCAAAAATACTGATTGTTGATGATGACAAGGACATTTTAAAATTTACCGATGCACTTTTAAGTCAATCTGGCCATGAGGTCAAAATTACCGTGGACCCCCTGTCGGCTATAGAGCTTTTAAACTCGAGAACTTTTGATCTCCTGATTACTGATGCCAACATGCCTCATTACACCGGATTTGAATTGATTAAAACCGTCCGCTCAAACAATCGCTACAAAAACCTTGGTATTGCTATGCTGACTGGAATGAGAGAGAAAGCCAGCATAGAAAAGGCAATAAAAGTTGGAGTTGATGACTATATTGTCAAACCCATAGACTCTATGGTTTTCATGAAAAAAATTGAAGAGCTTTTAACCAAAAAACCACCCCAAAAACAGCTTGAACTGACTTTTTCAAGTCAGTCAAAACTGGCAAGCTCACAAATATTATTTGAAAGCAAAGTTCAGTCTATTTCTGAATATGGAATGAAAATCTTAAGCCCATTTGAAATTCCCAACGGGTGCCATTTGTCTTTGCAAACATATATATTTGCGCAAGCTGACATTGAGCCCCCCGTTCTGAAAATACTTTCGTCTGAAAAAATTGAGAATGAGTATATCCATCAAGTTGGTTTTATGGGGCTTTCAGAGATGGATTCTGAAAAGTTGAGATCATGGCTTCAAAATGAAACAAATAAAAGGAAACTAAAAGTTGCATGAGAGTCTTACTAGCTGAAGATGATCAGAACATTTCGATGATTGCGACCCTAACCTTAGAAAATATGGGCCAACATACTGTTGTCCACGTGGACAACGGAGAGGATGCCCTTAGAAAAGCCATAGAAGAGGACTTTGATGTCATTCTACTTGATGAAATGATGCCAAAAATGAACGGCCTCAGGGTTTGCCAAGAGTTCCGCAGTAAATCGACTAAAAAGACACCCGTAATATTTCTAAGTGCAAAGTCTCAACAAGATGACATAAAACTTTTCAAGGAGATTGGTACTGGCTATATTGCAAAGCCCTTTGATCCTATGAGCCTGTGCCAAGAGATCGATGATATTTTAAGAGCCTCTGGAGCCTTAAAGTGAACTCCCTGAATCAAAAAATGATTTTTTTTATTCTTCTTATGCTAACTGCAATAGGATACTTCGGGCACACGTCCTATACCGCTATTGAAAAGATTTTTCAATACCGTTCACAAATGATGCTTGGTAAAGAGATTATTTCTAATGCTGAAAAGGCTTTAAAAATTCGACATTCTTCTGAAACTTTTAAAATTTTCCAGAGCTACCGAGAACAACTGAACTCAGAAAAACGCAAACAGCTTTTTAGTGAGTATATAAAAGCCTACGACGAAAAAAACAAATTTATTGCCAGAAAAAAATTAGACAGATTTAAAAGGGGTGAAATTAACTATCGCGCCCATATTGATGAAGAAATGGGTTTTCTTGAGCAAGAATTCAAATATTATGGCTCTATAACTTTAAGTATTTTTCTCGCAACAGTTTTTGGCTTTTATATTTTTGCCAAAAGAAATCTTTTAAATCCCATTGTCAATTTGAATAAAAAAATGATTGATTTTTTAAATGAAAAATACACTTACCAATTTATAGTTCCACAAAACAATGAGGTTGGGCGACTACAGTCCACCTTTAACTCTCTGGCCCAACAAACCCTTGCAAACATAGAAAAACTCAAGGAGCTTGATCGAGCCAAGTCTGAGTTCTTGAGCATTGCTAGCCACGAACTTCGCACTCCACTCACTTCTATAAAAGGCTCCCTTGGATTACTGAAGCAAGGCATTGCGGGACCATTAGCAGAGCCGGTTAAAAAATTGGTAGACATTGCTAACGAAGAGACCGACCGCTTAATTCGTCTTATAAACGACATTCTTGACCTTACAAAAATGGAAGCTAAAAAACTAACCTTAAATCAAAATTGGTACTCGCTTGATGAGGTTGTGAATCGAACGTTTAACTCCCTTTCGGGATTAAGTGCAACCGCTCACATCTCCCTCCATTACAAAAAAGAAGTTCCCTACTTAGTAAACGTGGACTTTGACCGAATTCAACAGGTCCTAACCAATCTTTTATCAAATGCCATTAAGTTTAGTCCTGTGAACGGCCAAGTTACACTATCGGTTAATATTCAAGATAATGGAAAACTTAGAGTCTGTGTAAATGATCAAGGAAATGGCATCGCCCCCGAGGACCAAGAGTTAATCTTTCAGCAGTTTCGCCAAGCCACAAGCGATAAAAAGCCCCTAGTTAAAGGGACTGGTTTGGGTTTGGCCATAGCTAAAGCTCTTGTGGAAGAACACAAGGGCGAAATTGGCGTTGAGTCCCTAGTGGGAAAGGGGAGCACCTTTTACTTTACCCTACCAAAGTGGAAACTTGATATGTCTGATTCTACGATCAAGATGAGAGAGGAGGTGGCTTAATGAATATGCAAAAAGTACTTGCTAAACTAAAAAAAGAGTATTTGAGTGACCTGCCACAGAAAATAAAAGATATAGAAATGTCATATAAAAATCACGACATAGAAGAATTAAAATCGGCTTTTCACAAATTAAAGGGGTCTGGAACAACTTACGGAGTTGAGTCTATATCTAACTTATCTAGAATTTTGGAAGATACCTGCATTAAGCACCCCAATAAAATAGATCAAAATATTATAGACCTCACACTCTCATTAATGTCCGATATTGGGGCAGAAAAAATTCAATCTCCTATCGATCTCAATGAAGATCCCCGATTCCAAAATCTTATACATATTTTACAAAAGGGTGGCATAGCCCCTTAGTTTTTCGAGACGCATTACATAATGATCTCTACAAACCCCTCCCCTATAATCACAGGCCATGCGTGCGACGTCAGGACATTACACTCTAATTCTAACTCTATTCCTATTGTGCCCACTACTTTGCCTATCTCCGGCCTTAGCTTCGAATAGCACTCTCGGTCAGTGGTCAGGCTTTTTTTCACAAGTAAAGCTTAATAAGCACTGGGGGGCTTACATTGAAACCCAAACCCGCCTGCACGAAGGTTATAAATCCGGGGATCACCCCAATCCTCTTGAGGTTCGCAACAACCGCTTTCTCTTGAGACCAGCTTTAATTTATTACCCCTTCCAAAAAAACTCGCTACAGCTACACTTTGGCTACGGCTGGACGCCGAATCTCTCACCTAAAAGAGATGAAAATCGCATTTACCAACAAATTCTCTATCAAACCTCAATATATAGTGAAACCTCGTGGTCCATTCGAGCTCGCCTTGAACAAAGACGCGTTGAATTTACTGAAGATACAGCTTGGCGCTTCCGCCTGTTTTCGCGCCTTTCACAAAATATGAGCTCCTCCTGGGGATGGGTGATTTGGGACGAGGTTTTCTGGAATCTCAATGATGTCAACAGGGGCCCCTCCTCAGGTTTTGAACAAAACCGAATTTTTATAGGCTCTCAAATCAATATCTCAGATAAAGTGCGATGGGAGATTGGATATATTCACAATTACATGGCAGAAACTCAAAATACTCCAAATGTAACTGGACACATTTTAGCTCTCTATGCTTTTTTAAATTGGGACTAATACTAATTCCAAAAAATAATCGTCTAAAATTTTGTGAATGTGCCTCATGCTCATACAGCCGCAGCCTCAAGGC
>CAZCYD010000017.1:19908-48377 GCA_964502735.1 uncultured Pseudobdellovibrionaceae bacterium | reverse complement strand
ACTGACAACTAATGAAATCATTGTTTTGTAGTGATACAGATGAGTCCAATAGTGCGATTCAACTTGAATCATAATTTGAGAGTTTGTTGAAGTTGAGTATAAAGAAATTTATAATTTAGCACATGTTGATTGTGATTCGTTTGTTGAGTTTCCTGTTTTTTTCTCTGGGTCTTTTTGCCTGCAAGCCCTATCAATCTATAGTTCTAACAGAGTCTATTAATGGAAATCCTCAGGATCAAAAGCTTAGATTAAGTACGATTTCAGAACAGATCCATATAACTGAGTCTGAGAAAGTCACAATTTTGGTTTTGTCAGATAAACCTGCAACAAAAGATGTAGATGTTTTTTGGGAAATCGAAGGTGGAGATTCTGATTTTTTATCAACAACTGGAAAATCTCTGTTGGAAAAGGGGAAGAATTCCTTTTCCTTTAAGATAGAGACGAAAGATGATGATGTATACCATGGAATAAGACACTACAGTTTAAAGATATTTGGCGGAGAATCAGATGTAGAAGATAAAGTTCTTCTTAATATAGTTGTCGAAGATGATGATCCGCAATATATCCTAACTTTTGAGAGTTCGACAATAGAGGTCAGTGAGGGTGATGGCACAATATACGTGCCTCTTTCAATTAACAATTCTTTGTCTCAGGATTTAAGCGTGGAATATCTGGTAGCGGGCTCAGCTACTGAGGGGTTAGATTACTCTGTTACAGGTTCAGGTCTTGTTGTTATACCGGCTGGTCAGACCACAGCGAGTGTTGAGATTCACCTTGTAGATGATCAGGTTTTAGAAGGGCCTGAGTCTATATTGCTAACAATCTATCAAACAAGCCACCCGGATATAGAAATTGGAGACTTTGGTAGCGTAAACATTAATATAATTGACAATGATTTGGCCATGAAGCCGTCCTCTGCTATCGTTTTGCCTGGAGAGATTTTGAGCTTTGATGTAATTGGAGGGGATGGGAATTATAGCTTCGAAATTTTGCAGGAAGTAAATTTTATAATCGCCCCCTCTACAGGACAAATGACTGCGGCGTTAGCACCTGAAACCTTTACGGTGAGAGTTACTGATGGCACAGGCCTTTTTTCAGAGTCTACGGTTGAAGTTTTTAACTTTAAAGCTAATGCAGATTTGGGTTTATGGCTAAAGGCAGACTCAATTGAGTTAAGCGACAACGATTTGGTAGAGAGTTGGTTGGATCAAACCACAAATGCTAATAACTTTACTCAATCGACAGAGTCAGCTAGGCCTATCTATAAAGCAAACGCCTTTAACGGTCGTTCGGCTTTAAGATTTGATGGGATTGATGATAGACTGCTATCAAATTACCTGCCTGTTACTGGAGCGGGAAAAAGGTCAGTCACTACAGTTCTTGGCAATATTCACCCTAAGATCGACTCTATACCCTTTGCATGGGGGGGGACAAATTCATATGGCAATGCCTTTGGTTTAAATATTTTTTCAAGAACATTAAATAGCAGTGTCGCCGATTCGTTTGCAATATACACTCATATAGCTCCAGGATCAGCTAATAGGGGTTCATTTACGTTAACTGATATAGATAAATCTTATATTGTCACAACAGAGTATGACGGAGATAAAGTTAACTTTTTTATAAATGGAGAGCCAAGAGCATCAGCCTTAGTTAGTTTGAATACAACGACTTCGTACAACATGAGAATTGGCAGTCGTTTTGGTGACAATGGATTTTATAAAGGGGATATAGCGGAGATTCTGACTCATCATAATGAGTTGAGTAATGCTGAGAGGCAAAAACTAGAGTGTTATCTTGCTCGTAAATACAACATTCCAATTTATAATGGATTAGATTGTGGTATTTCTGTGCTGAAGCTTAACCACGATGGTAATTTGGTTGTTCAAATAAATCAGAGTCAAACACTGCAAGTTATGGGTGGAGCCCCTCCTCATGCGTTTAAAATAGTTAGTGGAAGCGGAAGTATAAATCCAATAACAGGAGTTTATACAGCTCCCTCGTTCGCGGAAGTCAATCGTGTTCTCGTGGAAGACAGAATGGGCCAGGGGGTAGAGATAGATATTAATGTGACTCAGTTTCCTCGTCCAAGGAGTTGGTTAGATTTATCTGTTGTTGATGGTAAATTTGCCAACGATCAGCTAGTAGACTTTATCCCAGATAAATCTGGACATAAACATGGATATGCTCAAAGAGCGGATGACTATAAGCCTGTGTTTAAAACTCCAGCATTAAACACTCATCCTGTTTTAGAGTTTAGTGGAGGTCAGTTTTTATCTGGTGGATTTACCTTACCTACAGGGGCTAACCAAAGAACTCTGGCTGTAGTTGTTGTCAATGGTGTTTCAGGCCAAGTTTGGGGTTATGGTGATAGCTTTTCTTGCAATAACAAGTTTGAACTAAAGTTTAATGAATCGGCTGGAAATATTCAATTAGAAAGACATTGTTCGACTAATACTTCTTCTGCAGTTACGAACGCCGATGCGAAAATTCTGATTGTGAGATACACGGGAACTCAATTGATTATTCATGAGAACGGGGCTCAGGTTTTATCATCTTCAGTTACGCCGGCAACGTCTAGCTTGTATGGTTTGAGACTTGGCAGTAACAGAACCGGTGGTGGGGATTATTTTACAGGTCAAATAGCAGAATTTATGGCATTTGACGTAAGCTTAACGGATGCAGAAAGAGAGAGTCTTGAGTCCTACTTAAGTCAGAAATTTGATATCAGCTTAGATTAGTTTAGATTAGATGGGGTTTTGTTTCATTCAAATGAGTCAAGCCATAGGCCAAAGGTTTTTAATTGCAAATTATTAAATCCATGTCCATTATCTGTAATGGTAATCTGTAGGAACTCTCGAAAAAGTGAATCAAAACAGATTTTGACTTTCAAAAGCAACAGTAAGTAAATTCTGATCTGAGTCTGTTTTTTGATTGCCTAAAAGTGGGCTTTAGACAGAGATTCACTTAATGAACTTATAATATATCCTGAATTTTTTTCTTTTAGAGCTACTATTTAGATTCTGGTGTAAAACTAATTTACATTATTTCAACAGAGCTTTACTTGTTAAATTCTCTTTGTTAGAGATTCGAACGAGGTTTGACGCCCATTTAAAAAAGTAGGAGTCCAATTATATGAGAGTCAATATTTTCAAAAAAATTATTTTTGTGGTCAGTTTTTATCAGTTTATCTGTAGTCCAACCATGGCAGAAGTTTTAGCCAAGTCAGACTCTAAAAATGGTCTTTATTCACGTTATCAAATATACAATTGTGGCCCACTTATGTTTAATGGCCTAGCTCCTGTGGGAGCACCTAGCTACAATCTTCTTTATGATGGAGATCGAGTCATTATTCAAAAATTAGCCGCTTACCCAAGGTCAAGTTCAGAGTTTCTAAGAACTCGTTACGAAGGCAGTTTTGATTCTGGTTTTGAGTCTCGAGAGTATTTAGATCTTTATGGCACAACAGATGAGGCAAGAACTATGCAAGTCATGATTTTCCGAGATATGGATACAGACGAAGTTCTTGATCTTGAACTTATGAGTACTGATAACTCCGATTTTAGGGCTGAGTGCAAACAGCTTTAAAATTAACTAAGGCTAAAACCGCTCGGAGAAGTTCATAATACCCAAATTCGCGGATAAAAATTTGACGCGTTTTATCCGCGAATTTGGGATAATGATAACTCGTATATAGTCGGCCCATTTGGAGGGGCTCTTTTGGTTTTCTGAATGGGAGTGGTTTTGGTTCTAATTTTTAAGGAACAACAACCTTTGTGGTCGTTGAGTCTTTGCGAGCCCTCCTCCTTTTTTATTCCTCTAAACAATATTTTTATTTTCTGATACAAATACGGATTAAGCCTGCGCGAGGTCAGTGCAATTAAGGTCATGGCCGTTCATCTCCATTTTGTAAATAAGCCTCCAAGGGCAGTAATGGAGGTAAGTAAATGGAGTTCGTGGAGCAAAGAAGGTGAAAGAGAAGATTTGTAGACGGAAAGTGCACGACTTACAGTAGGAGGTATAGGGTTGCGCCGTGGGCTTTTTACGTTAATTATAATAGGAAGGGGACGTGAGGTGTACACTTTGGCTTGTCCCATAAGATACTTTTTTACCACTTTGTGGAAGGATTCAGGAAAAAAAGCTGCTCTTAGTGAATTCAAGTAGTCTGTAGTAAGAATTTCAGATTGAAGGTTAGAGTGTTGACGGGCAAAGTAGTTAATTGAGTCCTCATGCTTTAAATGTCCGTAGTCTGAAATGAAAATTCCACCATGTGGTTTCAGAATTCGTGAAGCCTCTGCAAATGCAGCCTCAAAGTGTTCAAATGTGGGAAGGTGATGAAATGAAAGGGTTGAAATCACGGCATCCGCAGAAAAGTCTTTAGCAAAGTGAAGTTTAGTGATGTCTCCAGTCAGAAGTTCCACGTTTTTAAGGTTTAAACTTTCAACATGTTGTTGTGCAAGGTTGAGCATGGAACTCGACAGATCAACTCCAATAAAATTCGTTTCAGGATGAAGTTTGGCTACCATGCCCAGTAAATTTCCAGGTCCACACCCAAGATCAAAAACAGTATCTCCTGGGCGGATGACCTCGCTAATGTGTGCACAGTAATAGATATAAGACATAAATAAAGGACTGTCTTTTTGTCCGTAGCGGGCAAAGGTTTCCACGTTGGCATAGGTGTCCATGATGAGTTCAGGTTCTGCAACTCTGCGGGAGCTGGCCTTTAGAGTTATTTCACGAAAAGCTAAACGTGAGAGTTTAAAGAGCGACAAAAGTAACCTCGATTTTTTAAAGATAACAAGTGAGCCTTGAATTCCTATTAGAAATTTTATATGAGAAGAGTAAGTGCTTCTATGTGCTCCATGCGTCGTGGAGCAATTTCTTTAAGGATAGGTATGCATTTAGATCCCCAGCAGGTTGTTAAACGGCTTTTAAAAAAGAGTTTTGATGAAATATGCATAAAAAATGACCACTACTCCTTGCGGGCCTTTGCAAAAAAGCTTGGGGTTGCGAGTTCAGCTATTTCGGAGATTTTTAAAGATAAGCGCAATGTTTCTTTTGAAAAGGCAAAAGAGTTTGGTCGAATTTTGGGATGGACATCTGACGATATGGAGATTTTGGAAAGGTGTTTTTACACGAACAATCAGTACGATAGACTTAAAGATTTTACTCGAAATCGCAAAACGGCAGAAATGTTAACGACTGTAGATACTTCGGAGTTTATTTACGACTGGCTTTACTACGGCATTTTATGTTTGTTGAAGTTAAGAGAGGCTCCCAAATCTGTTTCTGAAATTGCAAGCAGATTGGGTGAGCCTCTTGAGCGAGTGCAGTCAGCCTTGGATAGAATGAAAGAAAAGGGGATTTTATCTGAAAATTCTACGGGAAAATGGGAGGTTCCGAAAGTTACCTACCTATCCAATCCTAATTGTTCACTTGAGCTTTTAGAGGCGAGGGTTGTTCAGGGGCTTGATGGAATGAAGTTCGCCTTAGATAAAAGTCTTCCTGGGCGATCGGGAGTGGTATCTCTTATTGCGACTAGCGTAAAAAGGGCTAAGCAGTCGGAGCCAATCGTCGAAGACTTTATGAGAAGACTGAGTCTCTTTCTCAGTGAGAGCGAAGAAAAGACAGATGTTTTTGAGCTTAATATCAATGTGTTTCCGCGCACTATACCGTGCGAGCCTCCCGCAACAGAAAAGTGCAAAATAGATGAAATAAATTTTTTAGATTTGCCTTGCGGGAGTACGAAGTGAAGTCCCGTGAGGGACTGTCGGCAGTGGGAGTGCCAGGCCCTAATTTGCGGCGGAACGCAGCGCAAATTAGGGCCTGGCACTATTCCGCGGATTTGGGTATCTCTAAAGTTGGCTCGCCTAAAGTTCAGTTCGCAATAGACAATAGACCCTATATCATGTTCAATTATTTAGATAGTCATAAGCAGAATCTAAACATAAGGGGTTTAAACTGTGCGATCATTTATTGTGAGCTCTATTGTTATATCCTTCTTTACTTTTCCAGCGTGGTCATTCGATCACAATCACTCAAAGTGGACTAACATTTTGAAGGAGTATCAGAATTCTCAAGGATTAGTAAAATATCAAAAACTTAAGGCTGACGCTGGCAAAGATAAAAATCATGTTTTTAATCAATACCTTTTAGAACTCCAAAGTCTTAAGTATGCAGATTACGAATCCTTTTCTAAAAACGAAAAAATGGCATTCTTAATTAATGCCTACAATGCCCTGACTGTTAAACTCATTGTGGACAGGTATCCGGTGAAGTCGATAAAAAATATTGGAGGCTTTTTTACTAAGCCATGGAGTGTGGAGTTTTTTTCATTGCTTGATGGTAAAATCAAATCTTTAGATCCCATTGAACATAAATGGTTAAGGCCTCACTTCAAAGATTTTAGAATTCACGCTGCTGTGAATTGTGCCTCGATCTCTTGCCCACCTTTGCGAAACGAGGCCTTTCAGGCCTCGTCCTTAGATAAACAGCTAGATGATCAGATGAAAGTTTGGTTGCGGGACAAGTCGAGGAATCAAGTCGATTCACAGAGTAAACAATGGAAATTGTCTAAAATTTTCCATTGGTATAAAGATGACTTTAAAAAGTGGGGCAATGGCATTGTAGAGGTTGTGAGTCAATATACTGAACAGTCACTGAGTCGTGAAATTGCCAGCCAAGTTAAAATCGACTATCTAGATTATGACTGGAGCTTAAACGAGGTCAAATGACTTGAGAACCCTGTCTGAAAAAATCTTTATTTGGCTTTTTTTGCCCTTAGTTGTTGGCTTTTACTTAATATATAAATATCCCACATGGTTTGTCGATGAATCTGAAGTCGAGGGGATGTTTTACTGGTTTGGTAAATCAACAAGTTTTTGGTACAACTCTGTCTATACGGGGCTAGTTTGTTTTATTTGTGCAAGAGTTATTTTAAAAGGCAAAACCCCTTACGGGAAAAATAAATCAAAGCCCCTTAGTGCCTATCAAAAAAATAAGTTTATCAGTATTTTTTTTGCACAACTTATTTTCTTTTATCTGATTCCTTTTTACTTGCCCTACTTAATGGGAGACAATCCTTTTTTTGCCGACACATACTCGCCATTAAATAAAAATGCTTACGTTTATGTTTACAATGGCTTTACTTCATTTTGGGGGTTTGCCTATGTCTTTATTATGGTTCCCTTATCTGTTTGGTTCTTTGGCAAACGTTATTGCTCTTGGTTTTGCGCTTGCGGGAATTTGGCAGAAGCTGTAGGTGTAACTCAATGGGGTAATCGGTGGGTCACTCAGCACACGCCTCGAAGTTCTAAATCACGTCAGCTCGAATGGCTTCAGTATGCTTTTCTTGCCTTCGCAGTGGTTTTTGGCTTAGTTTTATTTCTTCATGGTTGGAAAATAATCACGGCTCCAGATCTTGTGAGTTCCATGAGGGCTTTTCAAGATTTGGCTGTTGATTTAATGTTCGGTGCGCTCATTGGAGTAGGGGCCTATCCATTTTTAGGTACGCGAATATGGTGTCGCTATGGCTGTCCCTTGGCAGGAATGATGAGATTGCATGGAAAGTATGCAAAATCAAAATTTCAGGTCGTCGCCAATGATAAGTGCAAAGGACTTAATTTGTGTACGACTCAATGTCCAATGGGAATAGATGTTGCCAGTTATGCGCACAAAGATAAGCAACCTATACAGGGCAGTTTTGGACTGCAAAATTCTCCATGCATTGGCTGTGGCGGATGTATTGATATTTGCCCTGTACAGGCTCTAAGCTTTCAAGAAGTACTTAACCCAAAAAAAGAGAGTCGTTTTTGATGGGTGAGGAGCAGTACAAAGGCCTTTTATTTTTAGTTTCTGGGCTCAGCCTTTTTATTATTATGCTTTTAAGCCTTAGACTTATTTCTCACAGGCGCGGACAAAAAAAACCTGAGGGCAAAGAGAGTATATGGACTGGACCTGAGAATCTCAAAGTTGTAGATATCATCACTGAAACTCCTAACGTTAAGAGTTTTAAATTAGTAAGAGCAAATGGAAAAAGCTTTCCTCCCTTTAGGGGAGGTCAGTTCTTAAGTTTTCAAATTGATAGCGATCCGAGTATTACTCGATCTTATTCTTTATCCTCATTAGAACAAAATAAGAATATTGTGCAAATTTCTGTCAAGCATCTTCCGAATGGTCGGGGCTCGACTTGGTTTCATAAATTAAAAAAAGGAGACAAAATAAAAGCTTTTGCCCCTAGTGGAAACTTTGTAGACAAGGGTGAAACCACACAAGACAGAGTGTTTGTAGCGGGGGGGATTGGAATTACGCCCATTCTTTCGATAATATATTCAAATCTAGAAAATGCTCGACCATTTAACATGACACTATTCTATGGAGTTCGAACACGAGAAGATCTCGCTTTTCATAAACTTTTTGAGTTTTTGTCTGAGAGGCATTCTCATTTTAAATATTACCCCATACTTTCAGATGATTCGACCTGGAACGGTGATAAAGGGATTTTAAATATGGATTTTGTTAGAGATAAACTTGGGATCATCAGCGATCAGTTATTTTTTATTTGTGGTCCGGATGTGATGACCTATCCAATGCTAAAGGCTCTTGATGAGATGTCTGTTGCCGAAGAAAATATTCACATGGAAAAGTTTGTTTCTCCCGAAAGTTTTGATGAAAATCAAATTCCTGAGCAGCATGTCTGGGTCAGTTGGTTGGGAGAGAAATATGAATATAAAGGAAATAAAAACCTTCTCACCTTTTTGGAGTCTCAAGGTCAGCAATTGCCCTATGCCTGTCGTGCAGGGGTTTGCGGAAGCTGTAAGTGTAGGATTAATGGAAAATTTAAAATGCTGACCAATGCGGGATTGACTAGAGAAGAGCAAAAGCAAGGGCTTGCCTTGGCCTGTGTGAGCTTCCCCGAATCCGACATCGAAGTCGAGAGCCCTGGGGGTGCCAGGCCCTAATTTGCGCTGCGTTCCGCCGCAAATTAGGGCCTGGCACTCCATCTAGAGGCAAGTGAAACGATGAGAGTTCCTTTGATAAGACCAAATAAAGCTCCACCAAGTAAAGTAAGGACAGCAGCCCCAGGAATAGCAAGAGCTGAAACTGCGATATATATTAATGCATAAATTAATAGAGCTAGTGAGTGAGAAGATTCATTGAATTGTTTTATCAGATGAAAATGATCTTTGACATAATGAAGAGAAAGGTACTCTTGACTGACTACAATATAAATTGTTGTTAAAACGAAAACTGGCGACGATATATAAATAATTTTTTTAAACATTTGGGGATGCCACGTTTTTGGCTTCAAGGTTTGGTATCGCCAATTTTATATTTTTTTAATAAAATTGCAGACTTTCTTGAATGAGGGCGTCCACTGTCTCCCTTTGTATGCCAGGCGATGGAAGCGTCTTTTCCGCAGAATTCATCTAAACTGACATTGTGCCTTTTGTGGTTTGGTAAATATTCAGTTAGATCGTAAACTTCTTGATCTACAATCACCCAACAGCTTTTGGAGGTGTTATGATGGCCGATGTCTGTAAGGTTATATTTTTTTGTCCCACTGTAGGAGTGGAAACTTATTGTGATCGCAGAAATAAAAGTTAAAATAAAAAAAATATAATTTTTCATAATCGAACGAACTCCTCCGTGTAAATATCGTCTTTGTTCACTCCACATAGTTTTAGCAAATTGCGAATATGAGCAATAAAAGGGTCTGGTCCGGCTATATAAAATTGTACCATTTCAAAATCCTTTAACATCTGGTTGACGGCCTCGATATTTACATATCCGCGATCATGAGTCACCCATAGTTGGTAGCTTACAGTCGAGTGTTGCTTTTTGAGGTTCGTCCACTGTTGGAGGTAGATTTGGTCCTCTAATTTGTCTACAGCATGTAGAATGCGTACGGGAAGTGTGCCAAAATTAACCCTCCTAGATGCGGCGAGAAGGGGAGTTGCCCCAATGCCGCCGACAAACCAAGCCTCCTTTTTTCTTTGTTTTAAGGGTAGGCGTCCAAAAGGTCCTATTACATCAACCTTTTGATTGAGAATCATGCCGCGAACAACTCGTGTATCTTTGCCGAGGGCTTTAATGGCAAAGACCAACTCATTATCTCCAGGTTTAGATAGACAAGTAAAAGGGTGCCAGGCCCTGGATTGCTCCTCGGAGTTAAACCTCAAGTAAAAATACTGCGCAGGTCTTTGTGCGCAGATAGCTTTTTTAGCCTTTAAAGCTTGGAGGGTTAGTTCGCAAACCTGGTAGTTGAGGTTTTGAATGTTTTTGATTTTGTATGGTACGCCCCAAAATCGAGTTCTGGGCAAAATTTGCGAGCGAATAATGGCAAGGGTTCCTAAAGTCAGAGTCGTATAACCTACAATCTGTGATAAGCCCGGAGTCAGGAGTCTAATAATATGGTAGCTGCCGAGTAGCCAGGCCGGAAGTGAAAGCAGGTGAACTCTAGTCCAAATACGATGTGGCCATTTTCGTTTTTTAGAAAAGAAGACAACAACTGAGTACATCAATAGCGATATCCATCCGGCAAGCAAGTCGAATTCGTCAATATACAAATTTAAAGTGTCTAAAGTAAAGCCAAAGGTAGATGTCTCTATGAAGGCATGGGCAAAAATAAAAAGGAGGCTCACCAAGGCTACCCAGTGGTGAGTTCGGTAAACACGGTGCAATCCTTTGAAAGCACGATCCAGCCATGTGGAGCGGATGCAAAGAACAAAAACTAGAGCCAAACCGAGGCTTCCAATCTGAGCAAATAGATTTGAGATAACACTGGGCATTTCTAACCTTGTATATCGAACATTTTCTATTCTGCCAATTTATTTAATTGGAGTGAAAGTATCTAAAGTAAATACCCTATATGGAACCTGAGTTCTGCTTGATGATTGAGTCATCGACTTCCCACAGTCGGTATTTTTTGGCCTTCAGGGTCGCAATCAAGTGGCGGGGCAAAGTTTATTTTTTGGTGGCTATAAAAGTACTTCGCAATTAGTTGGCTTGCTAGTGAACTTCTGAAGAGCTTTGGCCCAAGCGTCGGCTCTTGAGGAGAGCTTAAAGGAGTTTTTATTATATTCTTTAATTAACTTAAGTGCTGTTTCCATATTGGTCACATCAAGGGTTGTGACGGCCTCTCCTGTAGCAAATGTAAATAACGATCTGAGAAGCTCTCTGCGCTGTTCAATCGTCTTATGTGGATGATAGTGGTCATGGTTGATGATCCCGATCTCATTCATGAAATTGACTATAGAGCTTGAAGATTCCTCATGCATACTCACTTTGCATTGGCTGCGACATTCTTCTTTGCTAACTTCTTCTGGAACTCCGTCTAATGATGCAATCATTAGAATCAATTCTAAATCTAAACTTTTTCTGACATTACGAGATTCTATTATGAAGTGCCCCATGTGTTTGTTTTCTATTCTACTTAAAATTGTATTTAAGGCTTCTCTAACTGTTGAACCTCCTTGTATTTCTGCTACAAAAAGGCTTTCAGATAATATACCGGGTTCAAATAAAGTTATATTTGGGGCTATATTTGAGCTTAATCCTTTTTCGAGTCTATCCGTAGCCCAGGTCTCTAGGCTCTGATGCTTAGGAGTGGCACCTTTAGCTCCAGGAATTGAATACCCCAAGGGTTGTAGGTTTAGGGGTCTCTGAAAAGGCTTCAAAGAGGGGGCTGTCTGTGGTGAAATAACGGTCTCTCGTGCTAAGCTATCGAAACTGATTAAGAAAAAAGAAAATGAAATGACTAAAAGTAAAGGTATTGAATTCATAGAACGAACTCCTTTTTTACTTCAACTTTAGCAAGTCCTGAGGGCTCATTAAAGTGAGGTAATTGAACAATCTTCTAGCAAAGGTTATGCCCTATAAAAAAAGCCATTGAGCTGAGCTAATTTGCTGTATTAGCTCAACTGACGAACTTCTATGGTCTGTAATAAGTCTAATAAAACTCTCTTGAAGTCTGAAAATTGTCACTTCAGATTTTAGCAATCTGCATTCTCTATTTTTAATAGGATGAAAAAAATAGGGGGTGCAGAACATTTCTGGGTATTGGCGTTCACGGTTTAAAATTATGTATGATATTGAAATTCTACTTGCTAAGTACATGAGTACAATATTAGATTTTGGTTTGGTTTGGTTTGGAGGGGAATTGAAAAGGTGGATTTTTTCTATTTCTTTATTCTGGTTATCTTTGTTTTTATATGTCAGTTGTTCACAGAGCAAGAATACAGATCTGACTTCTGCTGAGCAGACAAATACTGTGTACAGAATTGAACCTGTTTCTGCTATTGTTATTGGGGTTGGGCAGGTCTTAGATCTGCAAGCCGTATTAGGGTCATCAAATCAGTCCTTTCCGATATTTCTGGATGGCACCACAATATCGTGGTCTAGTTCAAACTTGAACGTGGCTAGTATAAGCTCTAGTGGACGGGTTACAGCCATAAGCGAAGGAACTGTTCAACTCACAGGCAGTTATGAGGGGTACTTAGCCTCAAAAACAGTTTTAATTTCCGGCACATTTACTCAGAGAAACATTTTGGTCTCAGGTCAAGGGACGCGAACTTATTCTATATACAAACCGAAATCTATTTCTGGTTTAAATCAGCAAAAAGCTCTTCTGTCACTGCACGGTGGCGGAGGAAACGCTGAAATTCAGGCTCAGATATCTTTGTTAAATACAATTGCCCATCAACAAGGTTTTTTTGTGGCTTATCTAAATGGTCGTGGACTCATTCAAACATTTAATGCGGGATCTTGCTGCGGATTTGCGAAGACTAATAATCTTGATGACACATTTTATGTCGAGAAGGTGATTGAGGATCTTGTGACGAAAGATCAGATTGATTCAGATAAACTGTACTCTACAGGCTTTTCTAATGGGGGGATGATGACTTATCGGTTGGCTTGCGAATTGGCCGATAAAGTTTCTGGTGTGGCATCTATTGGCGGGGGATCTGGGCAATTTGACTTAGATTTGAACTCTTACTATGTATGTAATCCCACTAGGCCAGTCCCTGTGATTCATTTTCATTCTGATAATGACAGGAACTATCCTGTCAACGGGGGGCCGGGCGGAGGGGTTTCTTCAACTGATTTTTATTCGATTTCTTCAACAATATCAGACTGGGTACAAAGAAATAATTTATTAAATCAAATTACTCTGACAGAAAAAATTTCTGAAAACACCAACTGTTATCATTATAGGACTATTGATAATGAGATGTTACCATCAGCTCCAGTCACTTTCTGCGAGCACAAACCTGTAGATCAATATGATGCTGAAAAAGAAATTGTTCATGGCGGGGGGCACTCTTGGCCTGGAGGACATAGATCGCCATCAGCCACAAGTGACTCCCCAACAAATGAGTTTAGTGCGAGTGAAGTTATGTGGAAATTTTTAAATTCAAATGGATCGGGAAGTCTTAATTAATTGGCTTAAGTGATTCACATCATCATTGTAATATTATTTTTGCTAGGGCGAGAAAAATAAGTATTAAAAAGTTAGGTGCATCTGTGATATCATAAGCGGATATGAACTATAAACACATTCTAGACTTTTGGTTTAATGAGTTAAAGCCTGAAGATCGATTTAAAAAAAATATGAGAATTGATCAATTAATTGCAGATCGATTCCTTGAATATCATAATGCAGCCAAAAATAATGAGCTTTATAAATGGCGTTTTGAGCAGGGATCCTCCTTGGCAGAGATTATTATTTTAGATCAATTTTCTAGAAATATTTTTAGAGATACGCCACAGGCTTTTGCTTGTGATTCTCAGGCGCTAGCCTTGGCTCAGGTCGCAATTGAGAAGGGATTTGATCAAAATATGAGCAGCGTGGAGAAGGCTTTCTTGTACATGCCTTTTATGCACAGTGAATCAAAGGTCATTCATGAAATTGCAGTCGTGTTGTACTCTCAAGAAGGCCTCGAATTCAATTTGGAGTATGAGATTGCTCATAAAAAAATTATCGATCGCTTTGGTCGATATCCCCATAGAAATATCATTCTTGGAAGAGAAAGCACTCCCGAAGAAATCAAATTTTTAAAAGAACCGAACTCTTCATTTTAGTTAGGGTTTTTCGGTCATACAGCAATAATCTCAAGCCAAGAATTTAATATTCAACTCCTCAGCTAGTATTTCCATTTATTAGACAACTTTACCAGTGAGAGCATCACGGGAACCTCAATTAAGACTCCCACAACCGTGACAAGAGCCGCGCCAGAGTTAAGACCAAAAAGAGAAATTGCTACGGCGACAGCAAGTTCAAAAAAATTACTGGCGCTAATCATCGAAGCAGGTGAGCATATACAATGAGGAAGTTTTAAAAATTTGCCCAATCCCCAGGCTAGAAAGAAAATTAAGTAGGTTTGAATAGTGAGGGGCATTGCAATTAACAATATATTAAAGGGCGACGCCATAATCCTCTCTCCTTGAAAGGCAAAAAGCAAAATCAAGGTGGTGAGGAGGGCAGCAATTGAAACAGGCTTTAGTTTTGATAAAAAAATAGTCTTAAACCACTGCTCCCCTTTTGATTTTATGAGTAGTCTGTTTGAAATAAATCCTGCGATTAAGGGAATCACTACAAATATGACCACAGAGGAAAGAAGTGCATCAAGTGGAATGTCAATATTTGTAATACCTAAAAGGAATTTGACTATGGGGATAAAGGCGATGAGAAGAACCAGATCATTGATGGTGACTTGAACAAGTGTGTATCCAGGATCTCCATCTGTAAGATATGACCAAACAAAAACCATCGCTGTGCATGGAGCTGCTCCTAGAAGAATCGCTCCGGCGATGTACTCTTGGGCAAGTTCAGGAGTCAGATAGGCCGCATACAACTTATCAAAGAAAATCCAAGCAAAAAAGGCCATGGTAAATGGCTTAATAATCCAATTAATAATCAGAGTAAGAGCTAGTCCTTTGGGGTTTGAATCAGCTTTAGTAATCGAACTAAAATCAATCTGCACCATCATCGGATAAATCATGAGCCAGACAAGGGCAGCAACGGGGACATTGACTGTTGAAATGTTGAGATCGCTTAAGATTTTAATGGAGTCGCCCATTAAATATCCCAAAACAATCCCTACAAGAATACACAAGCCAACCCACACCGTAAGATAACGCTCAAAAAATCCCATCTTTATTTCTTCAAAACCTTTTTCATATCTTTAATAAAAACTTCAATCTCATCTCTAACTCTGCGGTAAACTGCAAGAATGTCTTCTTCATCTTTCATGTTTTTAGTGAGAGCGGGTGGATCTTGAAAACCCACATGCACAATTTTCCCACATGGGAAATAGGGGCAGTTCTTATGGGCATGATCACAAACCGTGACTGCATAATCAAAATTCACCTTTGGCAGTTCTTCGACAGTTTTTGAGTATTGAGAAGAGATATCGATTCCAGCCTCTTGCATGACCTTCATTGCCAGATCATTCAAGATATGCTTTTTTGTGCCGGCAGAATAAATATTGAATTCATGGCCCCAGTACTTTCTGGCCCAGCCTTCAGCCATTTGAGAGCGACAAGAGTTACCAGTACAGAGGAATATTAAATTTTTTTTCGTCACACTCAACTCCTAGCAACAATTGGACTCAGTAGGGGCTTTTGGAGCGCAACAGGCGTTTGCTGTGGGCCTAAGATTTGCTTTGCCATTGAAGGTCTCGGTATCGGCCATTGTAAGGAAGGTCTCCCAGGCGATACCTGCAGGATCTTTTATCCATGCTTTACTAGATTCAGCGTAGCAACAGGTTGTTGATCCTTCATCAAAGATACCTAGATCGGCTTTTTTAAGGCGCTCTGAAATCTCCACTAACTCATGTTCCTCACTAACTTGCATTCCAAGATGATCTAGACCCTCTTTCTCTGAACGAGTTGAGATGGCAAAATTAATTCTTGGATCTTCCAGCATCCACTTCGCATAATCATCCTTTACTTTGGTGGGTTTTTGCCCAAAAAGAGCTGAATAGAACAGGATCGAATGGTTAATATCTTTTACTCCAATATGAATGTGGAAGCCTTTCATAGAATCTCCTTTAAAATTTACAA
Source organism: uncultured Pseudobdellovibrionaceae bacterium (assembly GCA_964502735.1). Taxonomy (GTDB): domain Bacteria; phylum Bdellovibrionota; class Bdellovibrionia; order Bdellovibrionales; family UBA1609; genus JACKAN01. The sequence goes on along the minus strand of CAZCYD010000017.1, from coordinate 32,312 downwards.
CTAAGCCCAACATCAAAGCATTCTTGTACTTTAAATTGTCTGATACTGTCTTGACTAGCATTGCAAGCACATGCAAGTTTTTCGAGACTTACCTTCATGCGATTGAGATCAGAGATTTTGGCTTCTATTTCATGAATTTTAGCTTCAGTTTTAGCCTTTACTGTCGCGCAAGTCACACGAGGTTTAGTATTAAGTTCCAAAAGATCCTTGATTTCACTTAAAGTAAAACCAAGATCTTGGGCTCTTTTAATAAAAATAATTCTTTGAGCATCATCATCACTATAGGTGCGAATGGAGCCATTAGTTTTTGGTTCTCGCAGAAGTTTTTTTCTCTGATAGAAACGCACGGTCTCTACCCCAACACCTGACATTACTGCTAATTTTCCGATTGTGATTTTGTTCATATTAGTATGTTAGCATCCGTACCATGGTACGGACACAAGCACTTTCTCAATTACAGCTGTTATTCAATAACCTTTGGGCGATTATCTCTGGCACGTAAAACACCTAAGTATTTGTAAAATACTAATGTTATTTAACAATTTTAGTAACATCTAATATTTTTTGTTGCAGAATTAACATCAGATGTCGAAAAGCAACTTCATGAAAATTTTAGGGTCTTCACCAAATAGAACCGCAGATTATTTAAACCTCAACTCGCTCTCTCAAAATCATGTGCAAATTATGTCCAAAATGAATTCGAAACATTAATCGATTTTGTGAAAATTCAATTTGAGACAGTGAGACTTGTCATCTCAGCGATTTTGCTTGATGATGGGCTATGAATAGAATTCGCGTTGCAGCTCTGCAGTATTATATACGTCCGGTAAAGTCTTTTGATGAATTTGCTCTTCAAACTGAAGCTATGGTTGAAACGGCTCGTGACTACAAAGTAAAAATGGTAGTTTTTCCTGAGTATTTTACAGTTCAGCTACTGACCTTAAGTCAGATCAAAAGACCCATAGCCGATCAAATTAAAGATTTAGCTTTACAAGAAGAACGAATTGTCAATTTTATGTCTGAGTTAGCTCGCAAAAACAAATTAATTATTGTAGGCGGAACTTTACCTGGTTACGATGATGATAAATCAAAAATTTTAAATAAATGCTATGTGTTCTCACCGAATGGCAGCTACAATTTACAGGCTAAACTTCATATGACTCGATTTGAAAAAGAAGAGTGGTTTGTTAGCGCTGGAACCCGACTTAGAATTTTTGAAACAGACTTTGGAACATTCGCAGTGACCATATGTTACGACGTAGAGTTTCCTGAAATCGCAAGGGCCGCCGGTCGCCTTGGTGCGCAGTTTTTGGTTGTGCCGAGCTGCACAGATGATCGACAAGGTTATCTCAGAGTGAGGTACTGCGCACAAGCAAGAGCTATCGAAAATCAAATGTATGTGATTCATTCACCCCTTGTCGGCTCAATACCTACTTTACCAGCGGTATCATTAAATTATGGTCAAGCGGCTATTTACACCCCAAGTGATTATTCTTTTTCAAGAGATGGGTTGTTAGCAGAGGGCGCGGTAAATCAAGAGAGTATGATTATTGGTGAAATCAATCTAGATCTTATTGAAGAAAGTCGAAAATCTGGAACGGTCCTTCCCTTGAGAGACAGTCAAACTACAAACGAAATTCTTAGTGTCGTAGACCATGTCAGAATTGATAGTTAAATCTAATATTGCAATTGTTCACCCAAAGCGAGAACATTTCGCAGCTATACAGGCGCTTTGCAAGAAAGTGTATCCATTTTCCAAGCCATGGTCTGAGAAGCAACTCGATTCTCATCGGTCTTATTTTCCTGGTGGACAGTTTATTGCTATAGATAAAACTGATGGTTCTGTCGTTGGCTTAGCTTTTAGTCTAATTATTGATTGGGATGATTATTCGCCCCAAGATAACTGGGTTGATTTGACTTCAACAGGTTATTTTCATAATCACAACCCTAGAAAGGGTAAAACTCTTTATGGTGCTGAAGTGATGGTTGCCCCCGATCGACGTGGGCAAGGTATCGGAAAATTACTTTATGAAAAACGGCGCGAATTAGCTTCAAAATACAGTTTAAAGCGAATTCGCGCTGGAGCAAGATTGCGAGGTTATTCAAAATATAAAGACAGCTTAAGCCCGAGTGAATATGTCAAAAAAGTCATTGAAGAAACAATATTTGATCCAACACTAAGTTTTCAGTTAAAACAAGGCTTTAAAGTTATTGACGTTGCTAAGAACTATCTTGTTAATGACCCAGAAAGTCTCGGCTATGCTGCCGTTATAGAGTGGCTTAATCCGCAATTCGTAAGCCCGATTGATATAAAAAAACAATCAGAATCTGTTCAGGCATTTATCGAGGGTGAAAAGTATTTTTTTGAACATCTACCAAAAGAATTGCATCGTTTGGTTCGCAAAGCTACAGCCTCACTAGGTCAAGTAATTCTAGATTCAGAAGGTCCTATTCTCTTTGAAAAAATTGAGAAATATAGGACTCAACTTAAGAAACTAAGAGGTAAGATTTCTCGCGCAAAGCTTTCACAACTTTTCGAATTGATTCAAAAAGAAAGCCCTTCAAACCAATATAAAATCGCTCATGCTTTTGCTCTACAGCTCGAGATTGTTAATGTGTGCGAAATGGCCTACCGCACTTGGCGCTTAAAAATAAAGCCTATACCTGTAAGCTTAAAGAAGAGTGTGGATTTAAAATACATTTTAACGGCTCATCCCACTGAGGCGCGATCTCAAGCAACTATAAGTTTGTTACAAGAGTTGTCAGAAGTGATTTTGACAGCTATTGATAATAATTTTGTTTTTAATGAGTCTCATTTACTCAGTCAGATTCGCTTACTGTGGATGACTCCATTATCTAAACCTGTGGCACCCAGCGTTTTAGATGAAGCCGAGTATATTTGTTCACTTGTATTTTCGAATTCACTATTTGATTTCATCGTCGCCGAAAAACCTAATTTTAATATACGCTTAAGAACTTGGGTGGGCGGAGACAAAGATGGTCACCCCGGCGTGAATGACAAGGTCATGTTGTCTTGCCTGAGTCTTTCAAGGTCTCATTTAGTAAGATTGCTCAAATCCAAACTGGCAGAAGTGCTGGAAGATCTTAAAAAGTTAGAACGTGTAGGTGTTAAAGTCACTTTTTATTCAAGCCATATTAAAAGCCTAAATAAAGATTTGAATGATCTATTGTCATTGTCAGCCGGAGATGGTGGAAGAGTCAAAAAATGGAAAATGAAGTTTCAAAAAATGCTCACAAAAGCCCCGCCTTATTTAAGTAAACATCATCAAATCATTTTATGTCAAAGAATTCTTGATGGCTTTCCTGCACTCGTGCTTTCCATTGAGTTGAGAGAAGATGCCGGCGAAATTGCAAATAGTTTAAAAGATACAAAGTCTGCAATACGAAAGATGTTACTAGCTCTAAGTGAACTCGCCGGTCCGCTTGATATTACTTCTTATGCCAGAGGTTTAGTTGTTTCTCATTGCGAATCTGAGTTAGATATTGAAAACGCAGTGAAGCTCGTGCAGAAGTCGATTCGGAATAGTAATTTGCCCGTGGTTCCGCTCTTTGAAAGCCGTCAGGCCTTATTGAATTCAAGAAAGATTTTAAAATTATGGCTAGAAAAGCCTGGTAATCTTGAATTGGTGAAGAGGCATTGGTCTGAGCACTTTGAAGTTATGTTGGGTTACTCAGACTCGGCCAAAGAAATTGGGGTACTTCCGAGCCGAAACTTGATTCAGAAAGCCATGTTTCGCGTCGAAAAAGTTCTAAAGCGCAATGGCATAAAGTCAGTTTTTTTTCACGGTTCTGGGGGAAGTGTTGCCAGAGGTGGTGGAAGCATTGCCGAACAAGTTCAGTGGTGGGCAGACTCGGCCATTGAAAGGCCAAAAATGACGATTCAAGGCGAAATGATCCAACGTTTGTTTTCTACTACTGAAATTCTACGTTCTCACTGTGCACATATCAGCAGTGAGGCCCTGAAAAGACGATTGAACAAAGCTAAATACAATCCTTCTGAGACGCTCAACAGATTTTCACAAGACGTAGAAAAGTCATATAGATCACTGGTTGGAGACGAGCAAAAACTTATGGCAATTTTAGAGGCCAGCCCTTATCGCTATTTAGAATTACTTCAAATTGGTTCGCGGCCCGCAAAACGTAGAGTGGGTAAGTTTGATATTTCACAACTTAGGGCCATACCTTGGGTGCTCTGCTGGACACAAACTCGAGCTCTGTTGCCAAGCTGGTGGGGTGTTGGTTCGGCTTGGAAGAAACTAAATGGTGCCGAAAAGCAAGAGTTGAGAAGTGAGTTCGGCATAAACCCCATGTTCTCATCTTTTGTAAAATCATTGGGCTTCACTTTGGCAAAAGTAGAATTAGAAATATGGCGACTTTATTTTGACGAAGACTCTAGGCAAAAGTATTTTCACGAGTTTGAGTGCGAATTTAAAGAGGCCTGTGAATTTGTCAGAAGTTTAAGCGGAGAAAAGGATTTAATCTGGCATCGCCCCTGGTTATCAGAGAGCATTCGCCTACGCTCGCCACATATCCATATTCTAAATCTCTTGCAGTTAAGCGCAATGAGCAGAAAGGATGAAACTTTACTTAAAGAATCTCTAGTTGGAATTGCCTGCGGAATGTTGACGACGGGTTAGTGTCGACGGCGACCTCCTACTCACCACCGGTGGACCTGGATCAAATTTTTAATTTCAGTTTTTTAAATTGCACTCAATTGACGCCGTTTATCCAGAGATCCGAGATCAAATAGAACCGTAGAACCATAGAACCACAGATTTGTTAAACCTCAACTCGTTCTTTTAGAATCTGTTCCATATAGGAAGGTGCTAGTTCGTCTAGATCAACGATGTCAACCTTTATGGGAAGGTGACTGTCTTCGATATCATCTTTAATTTGACCTATAGTATGCAGGGGTGGCTTATCTTTAATAGAGTACAGAATATCTAGGTCTGAAAATTCTCTATTTTTCCCTGTAGCCCTTGAACCAAAAATATAAACTCTAGCCCCATTTTTTTTCAAGGGTTCTATAACCAGAGCACTAACAAGGTTCCAATCTTTTTGATTTAGGCCAAATTTCATAATTTTTTTAATTTTTCGACTAAAGATTTGCCATCTGGTAAAAACTCGATAGCAACAGAGTAGACTTTTTCGGCTAAGTCTTCTTTATAAGTATGAGAACTTAAATTTCTGGCATCGATATAATTAAACCAAGACTCAGGGTTGCTAATAAGACCTTGATTTGCCAACTCGCGAATTACTGATTTTGGCAGTACACTAGATGATCCCGCCATTTTTTTTGCAGTTTTCCACGAAAGTTCAACGCAAAACTCAAATCGCTGAATACTTGCGTCTCTATTAAGATCTGTTTTGGGGCTATTGAGAGCTGTCTCAAGGGAGTTTATAGCTTTTTCAAGTTCAACCAAGGAGGCCAACGAAAACTCCAAAAATTGGTTGCGGGGGCAGGATTTGAACCTACGACCTTCGGGTTATGAGCCCGACGAGCTACCAGACTGCTCCACCCCGCGTCAAAAAGTGTCATTTATCATATCAAATATCATATCAAATCTTTAAGTATTCAGAAGTATTCGTCTTAACACTTAATAAGTAATTATGATGAAGTTTCCACAATATGGGTTAAAAAAAAGGATGTGTCAATAGGAACATCTATAACTCGAGGCGAATGCCTTCCCTGGCTATAATCTTGAGGGCATTTGTAGTCGGACAGGGGCCAGGTTGAATCTTGTAAGAAAAAATCAACTCTTTGCCTTGATTGACATCATCACTAACATCATCTCTAAAATGATAATTTTTAATGTTTGTGTTTTTTTCGGCCAAATGAGTAAGTTCTAAATCGTGAGTACTGATAAATCCGGTGATCTCAAAGCTTAAAAGTTCGCGTATAACCGCTTGGCTGCCGATCAAACGCTCCTTATTATTTGTTCCTCTAAAGATTTCATCAATTAGGTAAATAAAAGGTTTACCTTCTTTTGCTGAGTTAATCATGTCTGCCACTTGCTTGACCTCGTAATAAAAGGTGGAAAGCCCTTGTTCAAGGGAGTCGTGCACTTTCAGACAGCTCCTTATAGGCAGAAGGGGGCTCTGAAATGATTTAGCAAAAATAGGACAGCCCATTAAAGCTAATGTGTGATTAACTCCAAAAGTTCTTAAAAACGTCGACTTTCCCGACATGTTTGAACCCGTAATTATGATCAATTTTGTAGAGCTGTTCTTAGAAAAACTATTTTCCACCGATGACTTTTGATTTATAAGTGGGTGGCGAAGAGATTCAAAGCTTATGCTATTGTCTTGGCTAAAACTAGGGAAGGTTTGAGTATGAAAGTGATAAAAAAGAGTTTGGCACATTAAAACTTCAAAGTCAGCTAACTCTTCGAGCGCAGAGGGTAAGCTTTTACTAACCCCCATTCTCCATTTCTCTGTTAAATAACTGAAAATGTAGTCCCATGGGCACAAACTATTAAGGACAATATGAACCAGGGGGTGAGCTTGAACGCTTAAAAACGCGGTCCATCGGCTCAAATTTTTTAGCTCAGAACTCAGATTCAAGTGAAGAGCTTGTGAAAAGTATTTTTGAATTAACGCAGAAGATTTTTTGTGCTCAATAAAATCAGCAACTGGCTTGAGTTTCATAAGGTGATTGGCGATATCGTGAGAGCGTTGAAAAACAGAGGCGATTTGAGATCTTGTCGCTAAAGAATAAAAAAGATAAACAGTAAAAAAAATCATGGGATTAATTTTGTTCCCATAGATAAAATTTAGAGTGATCCCTCCCCAGACAATGAAAAAAAGCACTAAATGTGAGGTGAATACTTTTTGGAAGTTCGAACCAATCAAAGGTCTTTTAATCTCTTTCTCGATTTCACTTAGGTTATGAGCCCTTTCGGACATTGAAGCCACTTTGAGTCGTAGCAAGCTCCACCAATTCCTAGCCATTTGCTTAATAGTTTTTTGTCTGTTGAGTATAAGTTCTCTGTCCATCTTGGGATCGATAAGGTTGAGAACAAGTTTTTTTTGTCCCATTTCAGTAATCGTTTCATCTAAAAGTCCTAAGAGTGAAACTTTGCCAGTCAAATGGAGGTCCATAGCTAAAGTTTGAAGTTGATCCGAGTGTTCATTTAGAGGTGGTGACGCATGAAAGTGCTTCGCCTGTTTTCGCAGTTCAGTTCTTTGGTAAAAAGATCTTAGGTGTTGTAGTTGGGAAATAAAAAAATCAAGCTTTCGAGTGGCGGCGACTAGGACAAAATAGGAAATGGCAAGGGTCATTAATGCAAAAAATAGAAAAGGCGTCCACTTTGAAAGAGACCCTGTGAAAAAAAATATAATAGTCAATAGGCCTACAAGTAGGCGCCAGTTTCTAAATTTCTGAAGTTTTGCTTGATAGGTTGAGGCCAGTTGCTCGAGTTTTTTTAGTCTTTTTTCCATGCCTGCTGTTTCAACGAAGGGTTTTGGGTTTTAAGATGCTGATTTTACAGACTCTTTAAGTATTAATCTGCATAAAGCTCTATAGCAGTCCTTATTAAAAGGTTGGCCCATAATTTTGTCAATATATACAACTGCGTCTTTAGGTTGCAGAGGATTAGGGTGGTTAGGGGTCTTTACTGTTAAGTTAGTAAACTCATCTGCTAAAGCTACCACTTTAGCTAAGGGGTGAATTTTGAGGTCTCTGAGGCGTCGGGGAAAGCCTTGTCCGAGGGCGTTTTCATGGTGCTCATAGACTATAGAAACCACATCGTCGGGTACAACTCCTAAAGAGGTGACCATTTCCATACCTCGGTAGGGGTGCAACTCATAGAGTTGTAATTCTTCATAATTCATTAAAGCCTTAGGTTTACTCAGCAATTGTGGGGGCATAGACATTTTGCCAATGTCGTGGAGCATTCCTCCAAGTGAGACCTTTTCAAGGGTTAGTTTGTTTTTCCAGCCCATCTCATGGGCAAGCATCACAGAAACGACACTCACGGCCAGGGAGTGTTTTAGTAAATAATTGTCGTATCTCTCAAAACTTTCAAACATCTTAGATAGATCGCTGTGCGATTGTACAAGAGCCACGGTGGCCTCAGAAATTTGCCTTACATTTTCGAAGGTCTCTTTACTAATGCCAATTTGTCCAAGTTGTTCAAATACGGCATTTGCGGCGCTTGCAATAAATTTAGTTTTTGTGCTCTCGTTTAGGTGTTGCTTTGATACAGCAACACCAGCGATGGCTATATTTTGTCTCGCCAATTTGTAGTAACTAGAATAAGGCGTCCAAAGATAAGAAAGCTCTTTATCTTTGTAACTTGAAAGTCTGTCTTTTTGTGTAGTTGTACCTTCTTTGGATATTAGAATATACTTTGACTCCGAGAGTCTTACATAGAGGTCAACGGGTGTTGTCATCCCATTAATAATGTCATCAATGGGAATAGGAATCATCTTTTCCTGTCTTTTTTCCATGACTATCTATCGGTGCTAATGAATACTAGGTTAACAATAAAATTCTCATGTGATATAGAAAAGAATAAATCTGTACCAAAAATACCACAATAAGCAGAAAGGAGCCTAGACTTATGGCTATACCCTTAGTTGTTACTCACTTATCTAAGTCTTATGGGGACTTATTGGCGGTTAAAGATGTGAGTTTCTCTATAGAGCCTGGTGAGATATTTGGTTTGCTTGGGCCCAATGGGGCGGGTAAGACCTCTATTATTTCGTGTATAGTGACGTTAGAGTTCCCTAGTTCGGGTCAGGTGAAAGTCTTTGACTACGATGTTGAAAAAGAACCCACAAAGTCTAAGTTTTGCATGGGTTTTGTTCCCCAAGAACTGATACATCATGGTTTCTTTAGTGTTCGTGAAATCTTAGACATACACTCTGGTTATTATGGAATCATCAATAACAATGAAAAAATTGATCATTTATTAAACAAGCTGGGGCTCTGGGAGCATAAAGATAAAAAGGTTCGTCAATTAAGTGGAGGTATGAAGCGTCGGCTCTTAGTAGCTAAAGCTCTTGTTCACGAGCCGAAGTTATTGTTGTTGGATGAACCCACTGCCGGAGTAGATATTGAGCTCAGAGAGTCTCTATGGGCATTTGTTCGCGAACTGCAGGCCCAGGGGGTTTCCATACTTTTAACTACTCATTATCTCGAAGAGGCGGAGGAGCTTTGTAATCGAGTCGGTGTTATTAATAATGGCGAACTTGTTAAAGTGGGGAACACAAGAGGTTTAATTCAGGAGCTAACACACCGAGAGGTCTCTTTTATGTTTAATTCTCAAATTCAAATTCACAATCTGCCTTACACAAAATCAATTGCCGAGCTCTTCGATGAACTCTCATTGACATTAAAAGACGTTGAGAACTTATCTATTCGAGATGGATCTCTTGAAGGTGCTTTTAAATCCATCCTATCTCATTCGGGTAATAAATGAAATTACAGCCTTTTATTTCATTTTTAATGTTGTATTACAAAGAGCTTCGACGCTTTTACAAAGTGGTTATTCAGACAGTTCTAACACCACTAGTAACATCAACTCTTTATCTTTTGATATTTGGTGTGAGTTTAGGAGAAAGTATTCAACTTAAAAGCGGTATATCTTATTTGGTTTTTATTATACCGGGCCTTGTAATGATGGGAATTCTCAACAATGCCTATCAAAACTCTTCATCTTCTATAATTAGTGGAAAATTTAGTGGTGATTTGCAGGATCTTAAGGTGACCCCTCTTAATAATCATCAAATTATATGGGCCATGGCTTTAGGGGGGTTGACGCGAGGCCTCATAGTTGGAGGAATCACCTTTCTTGTGGGGCAGATTTTTCATTATGTTTATTTTTCAGATTTTATGGGAATTGCCCATCCTTTCGAATTTATTAGTTTTTGTGTGCTGGGCGGACTTATTTTTGGAATGCTAGGTATTTCTGTGGCCTTTTGGGCTCAAACCTTTGATCAGATGAGTTCTGTTGGGAGCTTTATTTTGACCCCGTTAATATACTTGGGGGGAGTCTTCTTCAGTTTGGAAAGTCTACATCCTTTTTGGCAACAACTTTCCAAGTTCAACCCTTTACTTTATATCATCAATGGGTTTAGGTATGGAATATTAGATCAAAGTGATATTTCTGTGGCCTCGGCTTATGGAATTTCCTTTTTTAGTCTATTTGTTGTGTACCTCATTGCGTGGAGAAGCTTAAAGAAAGCTGTGTTTACAAGGTGGTAGAATGTTTGAGAATTTAAGCGATAAGATTTTAGGAAGTTTAAAAAAAGTTCGAGGTCAGAGCCGGATCACAGAAAAAAACATCGAAGAGGCTATAAAAGAAATTCGCCTTAGTCTTTTAGAGGCTGATGTCAACTTTAAGGTGGTTAAATCTTTTGTTGATAAAGTCAAAGAGAAAGCTTTAGGTGAAAAGGTTTATGATTCTGTTTCTCCCGGTCAACAGTTTACTAAAATTGTACAGGATGAGCTTGTAAGGGTATTGGGAGGGGAGTCTGTACCTTTAAACTTTAAAGACAGTCAGCCAGGCCGGCCATCAGTTATTTTTTTAGTTGGTCTTCAAGGTACTGGAAAAACAACGACGTCTGCAAAGTTAGCGCTTTATCTCAGGCAAAAACATGGAAAAAAACCTGGCCTTCTTCCCGTAGATATTTATAGACCCGCAGCTATTGAGCAGCTCAAGACGTTAGGTAAACAGAATAACTTGCCTGTATTTGACTCAGATCCCACTAAACGGCCACAAGAATTATTAGAACAAGCCAAGGCTTGGGCGCGCGAAGAAATGATTGAAGTCTTAATAGTGGATACGGCCGGTCGTTTACAGATTGATGAAGAATTAATGACGGAGCTTCGAGACTTAAAGAAAATATGGACTCCCAACGAAGTTCTTTTGGTGGCCGATGCTATGTTGGGGCAGCAGTCCGTAAACGTTGCGGAGGGGTTTCACCATGCCATGGGCTTGACGGGTCTCGTATTAACTAAGGTTGATGGTGATGCTAGGGGTGGTGCCGCCTTGAGTATTCGGGAAGCGACGGGTGTTCCAATAAAATTTTTGGGCGTGGGTGAAAAGGTAGCTAACCTCGAGGTTTTTCATCCGGACAGATTAGCTTCACGAATATTAGATATGGGCGATGTTGTCACTCTGGTGGAGAGAGCCCAAGAAGTTATTAACGAAAAAGAAGCTAAGGCGACAGCGAAAAAAATGGCGCGCAACGAATTCACTGTTGACGATTTTTTAAAGCAGATACACACGATGAAAAAATTGGGTGGACTAGAAAGTATTTTGGGTATGATGCCTGGCATGGGTCAGATGATGAAAAATGTTAAAAACATGGCCCCTCCAGAGAAGGAAATTAAAAAAATAGAGGCTATTATTCAGTCGATGACGCAAAAAGAGCGCAGCGATCATAGAATTCTAAATGGTTCGCGCCGCAAAAGAATCGCTATGGGCAGTGGGACTCAGGTAAGTGACGTCAATAAGTTTATCCGTCAATTTGAAGAGTCTAAAAAAATGATGTCTAGATTTATGAAGATGGGCATGGGAGGACGTGGAGGGGGTGGTTTTCCTTTTTAAACTCGCCATTAGGCTTTAAGGCTTTGACAAATTGAAAATTAATCAAAAAGGGCGATTGGGCCCTATGTTCTTATTCTTAAATATTTTTGCTTCCCTCAGGGTTCGCATGAGGGTTACGTGCCTTCTGTACAAAAGTTCTGCCAAGAAAAGCCTTGTTATTTCAAAATGTTGTATGCGACGATTAAGTTTTTTAAATTACAGATGGTTTTTTATTATAGTGAGTCAGAGATGGCATCAGGGTTGAAATTATTGAGGAAATTAAACTTGCACATGTATTTGAAAAAGTGTAATCATCTGAGACTCTGTAGTTGAACAAGAGGAGAATAGTTCTATGGTAGTTATTAGATTGGCTCGCGGCGGATGTGCTCATAACCCTCAGTATAGGATAACGGTTGCAGATTCGCGCAGGGCAGCTAAAGGAAAGTTTCTAGAAGTACTTGGGACTTACAACCCAAGTCCAAGGGGTAAAGATCCAGGTCTTGTCTTTAATCTTGAAAAGGCAAATGAGTGGATTAAAAAAGGTGCTCAACCAACAAAAAGAGTTCAGTTCTTAATTAAAAAGGCTCAGGGTTCCCTCAAGGCTTGAGGCTAGAATTTTTTTTGTGATTTAGAAGATCTATCTATTTTACTTCTGATTGCTTAGAATTTAGTTTAGAGGCATTTAGAAATAATTAATTCAGCAGAGAGATTTAGACTCAGTTTAAAAGTGAATGTGAAAAGAAGTACGTAAAAGAAGTAAACGCGAGAAGAGTAAACGAGAGCAAAGCAAAAAATAGAAATAAAAAATAAAACAGAAAAAGTATATATAAAAGTGGATATAAAAGT
>CAZCYD010000017.1:0-19808 GCA_964502735.1 uncultured Pseudobdellovibrionaceae bacterium | reverse complement strand
ATATAAAAGTGGATATAAAAGTAGATAAGAACAGACAGGTTTATAAAGTGGGAGCGATAAAATGGATCATTCAAGCTTGAAAGATTTAGTTGAGTTTATGGCAAAGTCCTTGGTCGATCATCCGGAGGACGTTGAAGTTAATGAAGTGGCCGGAGAGCAGACAACCGTTGTTGAACTCAAAGTGGCAAAGGATGATCTTGGTAAGGTTATAGGTAAACAAGGTAGAACAGCACGTTCTATGAGAACCATCTTGAACGCCGCGAGCACTAAACTTCAAAAAAGAAGTGTACTAGAAATCGTTGAGTAGACGATTTCTTTTGTTTCTGAGTTCTTTGTTCTTTGTTTCCAAAAAATACTTGAAAAGGCACACTCGAAAAAGCACACTCGCAAAAGCTAGGGTAAACCTGGCTTTTTTTGTTTGGATTGGGGACTTTGTGGTAAAAGTTTCCTTGCCGGTAACTGATAAGATCAGTTTGGAGTTTGAATTTGGGTTCTGAGTACTACAGTGTAGGGCGTGTCAAAGATGCTCATGGGCTGCGTGGAGACATCTACATAAAGCTTCGATCAAAACGAGCAGATTGGCTAGAGTCTTTGGAACAGCTAATTCTGTCAGATTATGAATCTCCCTTAAATTTAAAAACTTACTCTATAAAGGAGGTAAAAAGAGTAAAAGATGGACTCTTATTTAAGTTAGATGAAGTCACAAATCGCACTGAAGCCGAAGCTCTTAAAGGTAAATATATGTTGTTGCCTACATCAATACTTCAGACTAAGGATGAAAACGACTTTTACCTATTTGAAATCACAGGGTTTGAAGTCTTCAATAATGGAGACAGTATAGGGATTGTCGAGGGATTTGGATCTAATGGTGCCCAGGATTTACTTTTAGTGAAAGGTAAGTATGGAGAGGTCTCTATACCTCTAGTGGATGAATTTATTGTGAAAATTCTTTTCGAAGAACATAAGATTCAGATGTCTTTACCTGAGGGTCTTATAGATAATGAATAAATTTAATGTCATCAGCCTTTTTCCAGATTTTTTAAATCATATTATGAGTTATGGAGTTACGGGCAGAGCTTTGCAAAAGGGTTTAGTAAAACTTAAGGTTTATAATCCAAGGAGTTTTGCCGAGGGTGTGCATCAAGCCGTGGATGATCGCCCATTTGGAGGGGGCGACGGTATGGTAATGAGTGCTGAGGTTTTGTCTAAGACTCTTGTTGATGTAAGAAATTCTGAAGAGGGCTTAGGTGAGGTGGTGTATCTCAGTCCCCAAGGGGCGAAGTGGAATGAGGACATGGCCAAATCTTGGTCTCTTGAGAATGGTGGAGTCAAGACTCTTATTTGCGGAAGGTATTCGGGCATTGATCAAAGGGTTATCAAAAAGTATAAAATATCTGAAATTTCTATAGGAGACTATATTCTAAGCGGGGGAGAGTTGGCCGCCTTAGTGGTTATGGACACAGTGATTAGAAAAATCCCTGGGGTTTTAGGTCACGCTGAATCTGCAGACTTGGACAGCTTTTCTGCGGGGCTTCTGGAAGCCCCTTTGTACACTCGCCCCGCTGTCTGGGAGGGGATGTCGGCACCTAAAGTCTTGCTTTCTGGACATCACAAAAACATTCAGAAGAGTCAGTATTTGATTTCCCTCATTATTACCGCTATAAAACGGCCTGAACTCATTCAGGCTTCTGCGCAGATTTGTGAGCTCAAGCAGGGAATTGATGAAGTTCTGATTTGGCCCGAAGAAGATATCATCGAGTGGGGTCTGGAGCGGCAACAGATATTGGTTTTAAAGGAAAAGTATGGCTGAAGATTTATTAGTTCTTGATCAAAGGGGGCACAACTTAAACTTAGCTCTCATCCATTGGCCGGTTCTGAATAAGGTAAAAAATGTGGTGGCTACAAATGTCACTAATTTCGATATTCATGATATTGCAAGGGCCTCTCGAACCTATGGAGTAAAAAATTACTTTATAGTTAACAAAATCGAGGAGCAGTTGATTTTTGTTAATAGGATGCTGGATCACTGGACGGTTGGTGCTGGTTCTAACCTCAATCCCATGCGCAGAACAGCCCTGGGTATGATTAAACTGGCCGAGACCCTTGAGGAGCTAAGGGAAAGGCATTTTAAGGGTCAGGATCTGCAGGTTATAGCAACTGCTGCCAGGGACTTTCCTGGCGTACCTAGAGCTAGCTTTAGGGAGCTAAGGTCTGAGATTCACGAAGACAAAGATCGGCCAAGGCTGCTGCTTTTTGGTACTGGATACGGGCTGGATAAGCAAATTTTGGAGCAATCAGACCTTATATTGGAGCCTATGAGAGGAGCTTCGGAGGATGACTATCGGCACCTGTCTGTTCGATCAGCGGTAAGTATCTGTCTTGACCGATTACTTGGGGCATGGTAGATACCTGATTTCTTGGCTTTAAATTAAGTATTCGTTAGATGGAGTAATTTATGGATTTAGTGCAAAAAGTGACACAGATAAAAGCTCAAACAAAAAAGCACCCCGAATTTGATTCTGGTGATACCATCGGCGTATATGTAAAAGTAAAAGAGGGAAATAAAGAGCGGGTACAGCTTTTTAAGGGCGTTGTAATTAAAGTTGAAGGGCGCGGAGCGACCAGAAGCTTCACAGTTCGCAAAGTTTCTAGTGGGGTGGGAGTTGAAAGAACCTTCCCATTTTCAAGTCCTTCCATCGACAAAATTGATGTTCACTCTCGAGGTAAGGTTCGCCGTGGTCGTCTCTACTATCTGAGAGATTTAAAAGGAAGAGCTTCTCGATTGACGTCTGAACTTGTTTTTAATGTCACGACTGAGAATGTCGAAGAGAAGTCTTCAGATACAGCATCTGAGTCTTAAACTTTAAATCTTTCTGGGTTAGTTGTTATTGTCTCAGCTTAAAAGCACCAAGTTATTAAAAGCAAAAAATCTAGAGATGGTGGATTGGCAGGCTCTGCTTCCTGGTCCAGTCATTGGAGTGGACGAGGTCGGTAGAGGTTGTTTAGCTGGTCCTGTGTATGCTGCAGCTGTCATTTTAGACATAAATAAATCTATTCTGGACTATACAGATTCGAAGCAACTGACAGGAATTCGGAGAAAGCAGCTTTCAGATCATATTAAAACTCATCACAAATGGGCCATAGGCGTTGCAAGTATTAAAGAAATTAGCGAATTAAATATATTGCAGGCTTCGTTATTGGCTATGAAAAGAGCGATACTTCAGTTGAACTCGTGCGGCCATGTATTGGTGGATGGTAATCAGCGTATCCCTCAGTTGGGAACGGGCTTTATGCAAACTCCTATAGTTAAAGGAGATCTTCGAGCAAAGCCAATAGGAGCCGCCTCTATAGTGGCAAAAGTAGCTCGCGACGAATGGATGGTGGCTCAGGCTGCAAAGTTTCCGCACTATAGTTTTGATAAGCACAAGGGGTATTGTACAAGTGAGCACAAGGAAGCCATTCAGAAGTATGGGCCCTGTGAGATCCACAGGCCGACGTTTGCCGGAGTTAGAGAGTTCCTGCCGTAATTTGAGAGTGGGACTCAGATGTGAGAAGCTTGTTCAGCAGTTCTTTGAGTCGCGTGGATTTAAAACTATAGATCCTAAAAGATTCATCAAGCATATTCAGGTGGATGGGTTATTTTATAAAAAAGATCAAGGGTGGATACTTGTTGAGGTGAAATCTCAACCTCAGTGTGAGTGGGATAATTTTTTTCGAGTCTCTAAATCGCAGTCTGTGAGAATTAAAAGGTGTTTAATTTGGCTTCAGAGTCTTTTTGAAGAGCCTGTCAGAGCCCATCTTGTCATAGTGAGTCAAGATGAAGATATCCTGATGTACGAAGATTTTCTTTGTGATTAAAATATTCGTATGAAGATTTCTTTCTTATTTACTTTGATTTTTTTGCCACTGATTTCCATTCCCTCTCACTCGCAGGAGTTTGCAGCTTCTGAGAGTCGGTTCGCAGCTAAGGAGTTTGTAAGAAGTTGCACCTACGGAGTTTTAGCAGGTACATTGGTTGGGGCCGCAACCTTAGCCTTTACAGAGCAGCCGGGAGAAAATATCAATCGTGTAGCTAGAGGGGCCTCGTTGGGTCTCTATACGGGAATTCTTTTGGGGCTGTATGTCGTGTATGTGGTTCCTGGACAAATGAGAGACTCTCTTAATGATGACCCCAATCTGCTTCCATCAGGTATAGACCCAGACGATTACACATTTAAATGGGGGGTATTCCCTCTTATTGGTCAAAATGGTGTTGAAGGTGGTGGAGTGGGTATGAGTCTCACAGCCTTCTAGTTTCATATATGAATACGAATTCCAAGAAAAAATAATTGCCTAGAATTGTGTGAATGCACCTCATGCTCACACAGCTGCAGCCTTGAGGCTGCAGAACTGCGCGTGAGGTGCATTCACACAATTCTAGGCAATTATTTTTTCTTGGAATTCGTATTACTTGTCGCTATCAGGTTCTTGACCAGTAACTTTGGTTTAAATGGTAGTTGTGATGGGCTCAATTTGCTGCTTCCCTTTTCCGCTAAAATCAAAGTTAAAATTTATTGTGTACTCAGGTTTCTCGGCTCCAATGGGGAACCACTGGGTAAACTGCAAATTCCAACATTCTCCTGGGGGTTTGATAAAGGCCTCGTATCTCCAGGCCTGAAGTTCTTTACTTACGCTATTGAAATTCACTGTACCTCTGAGCAATAAATATTGAAGATTAAATCCTGCTCCACCGGAAATGGTTTCGTTTCTTGCATTATACTTGTACTCATTTCTCTCATTAACGGCGAAGGTCTGAGTGAATGTAGTTTCAAAAAAACTGTTGTAGGGAGTGATGTATCTGACCCTTGTTGAATTGTTGGTCGCGTTGGCATAGGGATAGTACATGGCCCTAGAAAAAATAACAAAATTATCAAAATTAACTCTCAATTGGCCGTGAATATTGGACCAGGGATATGGAGTGGCAGTATGAACAGCGTCAAAATCATAAGACTGCAAGATAGAAAAATAGGCAATACTTCTGTAGTAGGGGCTGCCATCGCGCCAATTTTTTCGAACGATATTGTTGACTAACTTAAAGGTCGCTAATTTTCTGTTAAACAATCGGTCATTGTAGTCAAATTGGACTCTGTTTTTTCCATACAAATTAGTGTCTCTTCCAAACAGATCTAAATCAGTTAGGTTTTCTTCGCTTCTTGCGAAGGGTTGGGACTCAAAGTCACCAAAAAAACTGTGTTCAGGTCGACGTATCCATGGCACTTGAGAATATATAATTTCAGGTTCAATTTCATGCTTGAAAGAACTTTCATCTTGATTTTCAGTGTCGCCATAGAGTCGACTAAATAGGGTTTTTATAGAGACATCAGCCTCTAAATGCCTTCTTGCGGCGGTGTCGGCGACTTCATCACTCAAAATATTAAATCTATATTGGGACTCCGTATATCTCAGCGATGGAAGTATGTTGAGTGCATTCCCAATGAGTATAGGATAGGAAATCTGCGGAGTGAGTACAAGTCGTTGTCCTGTCCGTATTAAGTCACGATCAGGGTGGAAAATTCCATCTCTAATATCGTCAGAACGGGTTCTTGGGGGTCGGCGGGTGTCGAGGCTTTCCCCATCCAAGCAGGGCATGTTTAGCGAGGGGTCTTCGGAGCAGATTTCATCATAACTAAAGTTTGCACGGCTAAAGTTCGTATATCGCAGATCAAATCTAAACAAGAGCTTTGTGTCGGCTACTCTTTGTTCCATTAGAGAATAGTTAATTTCAGGAAGTCTGTGTACGGAGTCATCGTTGTTAGCAAAGTACTTTTCCTTTAATAGATTGGTGTAAAAAGCGGCTTCACCATATAGGTGTTGGGTTTCGGTATTTTTAGTTAGAGAAAAGGTATTTGTAATCGCGCTACTTCCGTGAATTCCCATGACCTCATCAGCAAAATCCCTTAGGTATCTCAAGTCGCTTATCCAAGTTAATTCAGCTCGTTGTACAAGGTTGTGGGGAAGTTGATAGTAATGTGAATAGTGCAAGATACCTCGATTGATCTGTTGCTCGGTTACGTCTTCTTGGGAGGCTCCAGAACAGTCTTGCACACAGTTTTTAAAGGCTTGGTCATTAAGGTAGGCTCCAATAAGTTGGCCTCGACTATTTTCGTCTAAAACGTATCTATAGTGACCGTGCCCTTTCCAACCACGGGTTTCATATCTAATGGCAGAAATTGTTAAGTCCTGGCTTTTAGAGATAGCCCAGAAATAGCGATTGGCTAGAGTAAAACCATTTGCTCCTCCAAAATTAACTGAAGGAACGAGAACTCCAGATTGTCTATCCGTCTTGAGGGGAACTAAGATTCTCGGTAGTATAAAAACGGGAAAGTTGGCAACTTTAAGTAAGGGTAGCGAAATATCAGCGTACCCGCCAAGTTCAGCGCTAATTTTCTTGCCATTAAAGCTCCATGCGGCAGGGCAGGTATTACAGGCTGTATAAGAGCCATTCACGGCCTCATAGTTCTTTTCTCCGACTTTCGAGATCACATCTCCTTCAAAGATAACTTTTCCAGACTGAAGAAAGGCTTTATAGAAAACCCCTAATTGTGTATCGAGATTAAAATCAGCTTTATCAGCTTCGAGATAAATTGTTGTGGTCTGCAGCACCACATCTCCTATGGCGACGACCTGTTTTGTTAACCTGTGAAGAATAGCCTTGTTAGATGAGAGATAATAGCCGTTATAGATGATCTGGACATTCCCGGTTAGGGTTAGAGTATTATTTTCGTTATCAAATTCAGAGGCGTCTGCGGCTAGTGAAATACCTGAAATAGACATCTGCCCAAAGGCAAAGCAGGACACAAAAAAGGTGATAAGAAGCGTTAACACGAGTCGCAAAATCATTGATGGCAGTATACGTTTAAACAAAAAGAAAATAAATTATTTATCTATTCTCTGCTTATTTAGTTGTCATGATAAACACCCCGTCCCAATCAGGGGGAGGAGGGTTCACAAGAGCCTCTTGACAACGTTCTATATAAAGTTTGGAACAATAGTCATTAGGATCAGTTTGTAGGGTTATGTTGAATTGTTCTATTGCGGCATTGAACTCTCGTTGGTGAAAGAGTTGATAGCCCTTGGAAAAGTGGTCCACTTTTTCTTTTACCTCAGATTTGGGAGTGCCTTCAGCAATAAGTTCATAAATTTTTACGGGTAAGGCTTTGCCTTTGACTCGTACTAAATCAATTTCTCTACATACAAATTGGTCCTTAATGTGGGCATATGTAAACTCGCTGATAATAATTCGAGTGCCATACTGCTTGTTAATTCCTTCTAGTCTTGACCCAAGATTTACCGAGTCGCCCATAACGGTATAACTGCGCACGGTCTGTGAACCCATGTTTCCAACGCTACATTCCCCAGTATTGAGCCCAATGCCGATATCAATTTCGGGAAGCCCTTGACGTCTATACCCCTCTTGAAGTTCAAAAAGTTTGTCTAACATTTGAAGTGCGCAACGGCAGGCATGTGCTGCATGATCAGGATATTGAATAGGTGCTCCAAAGAAGGCCATCACAGCATCGCCCATATATTTATCTAGTGTTCCTCTGTTGGCGAAAACAAGGTCAGTCATAGGAGTTAGGTAGCTGTTTAGTAAATCAGAAAGAGCTCTTGGATCTAGCTTTTCTGAGATAGTAGTGAACCCTCTAACGTCTGAAAACAAAACAGTTATATTTTCCTTTCGACCACCAAGCTCCAAATTTTTTGGATTTTTTAGGACTTCATCAACAATCGCAGGCGAGACATATTTTTGGAATGTGGATCGAAGTTCTTTTTTGTTCCGCTCTTCAGTGAAGTATTTGTAAAAAGTTAAAATTACATAAAGAGAAAAGGTTAGGGCTAATGGAAAAACAATGGAAACAATAATGCCTTTTTCAAATAAAAAGAACTTGTCGAAAAGGGCAATTCCTATAAGGCTAAGTAAAGTGATAAAGAGTCCGTACAGTGCTCCTAGATGACTTAAGAGGAAAGACATAACTAACCCTAATCCAATTAAAGTCGTCAACATGTACACAGGTTCTTGTTTACTTGAGGCTAAAAAATCTTTTCTAACTAGGTTGTCTAGAACATTGACATGAGTTTCAGCTCCAGGAAAGTTTTCATCAAATGGAGAAACTCGTAAGTCAAAAATCCCCATGGCTGTAGCCCCTAGGATTAGCAATTTGTCTTTTAAGAATTCGCTCTTGTTGACTTTTTTAACTTTTGCTTCAGGAAAAAGCGTGTTTGTTTTAGGGTTAATTTCAGACTGTTCAATCTCCATGTCTTCACTTTCATCAAGTAAATCGGCTAAGCTAATATACGAAAACATTTGCCTAGGGCCAGCGTAGTTGATTTGAAGTAAACCTTCTTCATCAATCGGAATGTGATAGTCGGGGACCTCATCGCCAGTGTCAGCATCTATAAGAGTCAGTTTTTCGATAATTTTGAATCCAGGATTGTTTATATCTGGAGCAAGCCTGACTTCTGCATAATAGTTATTTGCAACCAGAAAGGCTTTTAGGGCGATAGAAGGCATGTACTGCTCTCCACTGCGAACGATAAGCCGACTTCTCCGAATAGTTCCATCCATATCTTGTTGGGCATTAAAGAATCCAGTGTGCTTAACTCCAAGTGAAATTGTAGGGGTGTTCATGACCCAATGATCAGCTTCTAAAACGGCATTATTTAAGCTTCTGTTTTTTAAGTCATTCGTGAAGTCTTCAAAGCTTTCAAATGGAAAGTTATTACCAATTGACTCTCGAATTTCACTCCAATTTTCTGAAAAAAGAGGATAGGTCTCGTCTTTGTTTTCAGTCAGCCAATTTTCACAAAAAAAATGTTTATGTAAATAAATCTCGTTTTCTAGATTTAATATCTGGGCAGGAGTCAGTTGAACTGGTTGATTTTGACGAATTTCTTCTTCAATATCTTTTAGGTGTTTTTTGTAAGACTCTTGAAGTATTTCTGGAATGTAGATCAGAGAGGGGTCCCTAGTTGAAACTATATGTTCCTCTCGATCCCAGGCAATGAAGGCTTCACTCTGTTCATGTATCCAGTTTCTACAAATTTGTTTGTAACTATCAGCAGAAGTGTAGCGAATGCTGTTATTAAAAAATGTTCCTGCAACAATATTGTTAGAGTAATTCGTTAAAACTTTTGATAGTTTTTCATCAGCATTTCTTTCTTGAATTTCAGTGGCAAAAAGAGTTTTGAGGTTGTCGTTTACAATTCCAAGTTTATCAAACTTTTCGTAAACCTCTAGGACGGGATTTGATGTGGACTCACTGAAAACAATATCAAAAGCTATGACCTTTGCGCCAAATCTTATAGCATTCTCAATGGCTTGAGCAGTGACTTCTCTCGACCATGGCCATCTGCCAACCGTCGACACGGCTTTTTCGTCGACAGTTAGCAGAGCTACATCACTGCTGCCAAATCTGGGACCTCGAGAGATCAGTCTAAAATCAATTGTTTTTTCATCTATAATTTTTAGGAGTTTGAGAATGACATTATGATGTGAATCTTTGGAGATTCGACTTTTTTCAATGTAGTAGTTAAAAACAGTTGCAATAATCGCAAAGGTAACAAATATCCCAATGGTGGCTGGCGAGCGTAGCTTTTGTAATATTGCTGAGATGTATTTCATTGGCTTTATCCTAGATGAATGTAAGGGGTGTGTAAACTTAAACTGGACCTCCGCAAGAGTTGTTTGTTATCGAATTTAGGCCAGTTCACATGCAGAAATAGTCTGCTGGACTAACTATCTTCAAGAATCTTATTTATAATAATCTTATTGAAAACAATTATTGAGCTCTAAAATAGTCATACGAGTAAGGTAGTGGTATTGCAAAGGGAGGTTTGATTATGCAAGCGAAGCTGGAGCGTGCAGGGGAAATCACGGTAGTTCACCTATCTGGACACATTGATTATGAATCAGCGGATAAGTTTAAAGACTCATGCTTAAAGGCCTTAAATAATCAAAAAGTAGTGTTTAATCTCGAAAACCTGAGTTTTGTAGGGTCTAGTGGTATAACTCCTTTTTTGGAGACGATGATTACGCTTTCGGAGTCCAATAAGAATATTATGAAATTTTGCCGTGTTGGCAGTGAGTTTAGAAAAATATTCGCTTCAGGAGCCTTAAAAGACATAGAAATATGCGAGGATGTCGAGACCGCTAAAAGCGCAGTTCTGTCAACGGTTGACGTTGTTTCTCTTCCTGATTAATGAAGTCTCGCATCACATTTTTTTTGTGAAGCCAGACTGGATCTCTGCTATCAGTGTTTCAATTTTTCCAGCTAATTCCGGGGTGAAGTCGGATGGAAGGCTTCCTTGTTCGATATCTCTTATCGAACTTATGGTTTCAGCATTGAGTTTGAGTTCTTTGAATTTTTGACTCATTTGAAAACTAAGATTGTCAAATTTTTCTTTAATGTGGTGTTGCTCTTTTCGGCTCTGGTTGATGGTTGTGCTGAGTTGCTGATTCATTTTTTGTAGAGCCATGTTTTTTTCCTTTAATTTTTCAATTTCGTTTTGAGAGTCTCTCCATAAAGATTGGGTACTTTCTAATTGGTCCTCAATTTTTAATTTATCTTCTTTCAGGGTCCGAACTAAGTTCTCACTGTCAACATAAGACAGCTTTAGTCTTTCTAACTCTGCAGTCTTGCTTTTTGAGTCAGCTCTATAATGAGAAAGATTTCTTTGAAGCATTTCAATTTCATCTTGAAGCTTGCTTTTTTGTTCATCTCTATTGCGTTCTGTAAATATAATCTTATTTTGTAACTCAACATTGTCCTCATAAACACGTTCCAATTCTGTGCATTTGTCAAAGAGTTTTTGGTGCTCCCTTTGTAGGCGTTCAATCTCATTTTTTAGTTTGTCTTGAATAGCCTTATGGCTTTCCATTGATTCTTTAAGTTCGAGTTCATTGTCTTTTTGTATTTTTTGAACCCAAAGAGCATGATCTGACTTGAGCTTTGCCAATTCCTCTGCGTGAGTTTTGCTTGAAGTTTGAATGTACTCTGTGGATTCTGCAAGCTTTTCTCTTAGATCTTTTAAGGAGATTTCAGTGGTCTTGAGGAGCTTGTCAAGATGGGCATTTTCACTTTGAAGAGTTTTGATCTTCTCGGTAAGCCGATTCTCGGTTTCAATTTTCTCTTTTACCAAGCGATCTTGTAGAGTTGCGTGCTCTTCATTAAGTCTTTGTTTAAGGTCTCTGAGCTCTTGACTAAGGTTGTGTTCAGAAATGGCCTTGTTTTGGCGCAGATCATGAAGTTCTTGTTCAAATTTTTTTCGGAGAGACTGAGCTGCCTTTTGGATTCGTTCCCTATAGCTTAAATAGCGCTTTATTCTTCTTGCGTGCTGATCTACACGTTTTAGCATTTGAGCTTGTTTTTCATCAAAGCTTCTGTGGAGTTCTGCATAGCGAATTTCACTTATGCGAAGGTTTTCTTCAAACTTAATAGCTTTGTCTTTCAGAGCTTTTACGAGATTGTCATTGTGATCTTTTCTGTTGGCTAGAGTCTGAGTCTTTTGTTTTAAAATTAGAACCTGATCCTTTAGGTTGTCGTAGTGAGCTTGAAGATTTTCCTTGTCTTGTCGGGTTTGACTCAGCTCTTCTTCTAAGATGGAGATTCTTCTCGTGTTCACGGTGAGTCTGGCCATAAGGTCATCGTTCTGTTGGATGAGGGCTTCAACCGCTTTCGATCTGGCAACTTCTAAGGGTAGATTTTGTAGTTCATGTGTCATAATAAGGTCTGTATTTTGAGGCAAATTTTTTGATAGAAAAGATCCTTTTTCCATGTTTGTCCTCCACGTGTCCAGTTGTTGAGGTTTTGAATGCTATCATAAGTCCTCAAATCTGGGTGGGCTAAGTTCATCCTTGTTTAGCCACATCTTAGTGTCTCAAAACTTTACAAGACTTGTCAAAAGTCATACAACTTAGGAGTCAACGCTGCGAATCATTAAAAGAGGCATATTACCCCATAAATAAATGCCGGTGAGGTCATTCGGAGTCCGTGTGCATTCTTGTTGAAATTTTAAGTTTAATGCAAAGAATACCGACTTTATTCTGTATGGCTTTAAAAAAACAGGACTATGAATTATTTGAGAAGGCAAGAACTCAGGTTCTTGATAGTCGGCTTCAGAAAACTCTTGAGTCTAGGGCCTCGGGTAAAATTGATAGCCTTAAGCACACAATTCTATCCTATGTTAGTGAAAGCGATTATGAGATGGCAAAGTCTGAATTGGACCGCTATGTCGATATGCAAAGGGAATACCCTGTTTTTAAAGAGCGTGCTGGTCGGTATATCCACCATTGCAAGGATGTCATCGAGGCTATAAGTGCAAAAAGAGATATGCCAGGGCTTCATACCTTGCCAATGTCAAAACAAAAGGAAGTTCTTGAGACTGTGCTTGGACATTTTGAAGAACTCAAGCACTACCTGCATAAAATAGAGATCATTCAAAAGGATGCCAAAATCGAGGATTTGAGATCAACAGTTTTGGTTATTAAGGCCATTGCTTACAGTGTCTTCTTAGTCGTAGGCTTTTACTTTATGAAGTCTGCAGCAGCAGGTATATGGCATTCCTTTGAGTTTGTATTTGACGAAAGAATGAATCAGTTAATTAACTGGATTTTTGATCTGTTCTAGCAATAAAAAAGATCAAACAGAGCCCTGATTAGAGTTGTAGTTAGAACTCTAAAGTCAAAGCAAGATTAGGCATAGAAAGCAAAAATTAATTTGCTGCTCACTTGGTTAGCAGTTTGTAGAGCCCTTCCAGAACTGGTAAAAGTTGTCCCCGAGGTAGCTTTTTTCCATTAACATATACAGTAGGGGTTCCTTTTACTCCGGATTCGTCTCCGACTTTGGCTTGTCGTTTGATGGTTTCAAGTGTGTTTTCGTCATTCACGCACGCGAGAAGATCTTCCCAATTCAGATTCATTTTTGAAGTCAGGTTCTTTAGCAGATCCAAGGTTGTTGATGAGGTCCTAGTGTCATAAAGTTTGTTCTGGTTGGCAAAGATGACGTCGTGAACTTCCCATCCCTTGTTTGTTTTTCCGCCGCAGTAATTGACTTTGGCGAGAGTGCAGGGGGTCCCAACGGCCTGACTTACAACTTCGTTACATTCTCCATCTAGAGCAAAGCTAAAAAACTCCAGTCTCACATCTGGGTGAGAGTGAGCAAAGGCGTGGAGTGTAGGAGCTGCAAACTTGCAGTGGCCACAAAGGAAGTCGGCAAACTCACTGATAACCATTTTTGCTTCGTTGCGACTAGGGCCAAGCACTAATGAGGGTTCTGCATCTAAATCGTACTCGTTATTTTCACTCCACTCAGAAATAGAGCTGTTTACTATTTGGGTAAGCTTATCTGCTCCATATTGGCTCAGCATGGCTCTATCGATTAGGAAGCTGAAGGCGGGAATAGAGAGAAGTAAGAATAAAAAAGTTTTATTTGAGGATAGTAGGCCAGCAAATTCACCTTTGAGACTTCCTCCTTCAAAAGCTTTGGGGTCCCAAATAAAATATAGGGACAAGAAAGAGCAGACGTATGCACCTATGCAGAAGAGACAAAGTGATTTTAAAAAGAAGGCAGAAATGGTCCCCATAATTAAGGAAGTTGCTGCTATAAATGTGGCAAGATAAATCGCATTTCTGGTTGCGCGGATTTTGTCGTCTGTGAGGCGGGCACCTATAATGATTAGCAGGAAAAGGAAGATGAAGTTGGTTGTGAGCCCCCATGCTGCCATAGGAATTCCCCAAAGACTAGAAAATGAAGATGCGGCAACAGCGTCGCAATTGAATGTGGAATTGATATTGCACAGAGACTCACCCGATGAACGGGCGAATTTTAATGGGTAATAAGTCCAGGTGAGATAGGCATGAAAGGCAATGGCCGTAATTGTGGTAAAAATGGCTAGTTTTAATTTTGTCAAGACTGCTCCCGCTTTAGCATTTAGGTGTGCATTTAAATAATGTTAAATCTAAATCAAAAAACATATACGAATCAACCTTTTATAGTATAATTTTTTTTAGAGGGGAAATGTGAAAAATAAAAGTATGTGGATTCAGTCCAGGAAAAAGCTTTTGATTCAGGTAAAAGGTCAAATTCTATCTGTTTTAGGTAGGGATCTTCAAGTGGATCAGTATGCAAAGAGTTATGCGCAGGAGTTTAAAGGCAACTGGAAGGAATCAAGCCACGAGGTTATGAAAGTTGAGCTGGCCAAGTTCAAAATTGTATTGGGGGGGGATTTTCATGCCTTTTCGCAAGCCCAAAGAACTCATCTAAGGATTATAAGGGACTGGCCACAAGAAAAACCCTTGATTTTAGCTTTGGAATGTTTTGAGGCTAGAGATCAAAGTCATCTAGATAAGTTTATGTCGGATAAAATCTCTGAAGAGCGGCTATTGCAGCTGGTGGAGTGGAGTCGGCGATGGAGCTTTCCTTGGAGTCATTATCGCCCTTTATTGGTTCTCGCGAAAAGTCGAGGAATAAAGGTCTATGGAATTAACAAATTCTACAAGCGCAGAACAAAAAAGAGTTTAATCTGTCGGGATGACTTTGCGGCTCAAAGGATTAGTAGACTGGCCCTTAAAAGTCCACAGGCAACTATATACGTAATTTATGGTGACCTGCATCTGGCTGCAGATCATATGCCTTTGGTGTTAAAAAAACATCTAAAAAGCTCGGGGCGAGAGATAGCAAAAGTCTTTCAAAACTCTGAAAGATTGTACTTCAAGCTTGTTAGGCAGGGTCGGGAGTTGGATGTAGATGTTTTAAAGAAGAATCAAAACAGTTATTGCGTAATGTCATCTCCTCCATGGGTAAAGTGGCAAAGTTACTTAATGTTTCTTGAGGGAGCTCACGATGCGAATCTTGACGAGGAGGACTTTGAAGTTCACGACTATATTGTTAAGTTTGCAAAAATAATGTGTTCAGATCTTGGAATCAAAGGTGTGAATTACAATGATCTGTCTGTTTATACTAGCGATAATTACGAGGTCCTAGAAAAAGTCTCATTGAGATTGGATTTGTGGACAAGGAACACTTTTTTTAAACTCATAGAGGGAGAGAGAAGCTTTTTTTTGCCACAAATTAATTTTTATTACCTATCCCGATATTCTATCAATCACTGTGCGCATGTGGCCGCTTTTTTTATTCATGCCAAAAAGGCTAGGTTGAATCAGCAGTTTTGGAGGATGCCAAACGAGTTTTTGACATTGATATGGGTAGAAGCCATGGCTTTTTTTCTTAGCAAACTCATCAATCACAAAAGGAAAGCTGACAATCTTATGATTATTAAGAGTCGTCTCACTCAGCCAGAAACAAAAAGCTTTGGACGGCAAGCTCTTTCTCTTGTCTTGGATCAAAAGACAGATGAGTGGATTTACATTCGGAGTGGAAGAAGAAAAAAAACAAAGTATAAATCTCGCGATCCTGTAGCTTATATTGAAGCTGCAAAAATTTTGGGTTCTATTCTTGGTGAGAAAATTTACAAATCTTACCATTCTGGTAGATTAACAAAAAAGGAAGTTAGAAGTCTTTTGGCAAAAAAGCTGGGAACATCTGATTTTGAAAATTTTTATTATTTTGCAGTTAAAAAATTTGAGGCCCACAATTTATTTATTGAATCGAGGAAGACGTCGTGAGTGATTGGTATCACGCGAAAAACGGTAAGAGCATTGGTCCTTTCAGTTTTGAGGATATGGTTTCACTTGTCGAGAAGGAAGAGATCGGAGCAATGGATCTTGTTTTTAAAACGGGAGAAAAAGAGTGGCGTCCTCTTAAGGAATGGGCTGAGTTTTCTTTTATGAGTCAAATCAAAAATGAAAGTCTCAAGGTCAGTCACTGGATTGTTTATATTAGGACAGGTGCAGAAGATAAGAAAATAGGACCATTGAGTTCTGAGTTGGTGCAAGATCGGTTGGCTAAAGGAGAAATTGGCTTTGAAGATTTTATCTGGAAGGAAGGGATGTCCGATTGGTACCAGATAAAAAACATCAAGGAGTTTCAATCTAAGAGCGCCGAGACTTCTCTTGATGAATCTAAGGATGTTAAAATCGCTAATGAAAAAGAAATTTACAGTGAGTCAGCAGCAGATCTGCTAAAAAATGTTAAAATAAAAGATGCTAAACAGGTCCGCGAGATCACGCAAACGCTAACTCGGAGTTTATCTGCGCTGACTTCAAAAAAGGATATTAAAAATTTAGACGTGGAGAATGAGGATAAAACTAAAAAAAATAACGATAGAGAGAATTTTAAGAAGTTTGAGTCTGCCGAAAGTGAATCTGTTAAGGATGAAAAGGATGAAGGGGTTAAGATTGAAGTCAAGAAGGAAACAGCTTTTAACCGCAAGGAGCTTCTTGAGAAACGAAGGGAGCTTGAGGATCTCCTAAATAAAGTTTTTGGAGAGAGCCGTTCAGGAGAAGATCTGACAAAGTTTGAGAAAGCCAAGTTTTTATCTAAGAGTGTTGAGGATCTCACAAATCAGCTGCCTTTAAAAAAAGAACTTAGGGAAAGGGGTTACTTTAAAAAAGAAAAAATCGTTGGCGATGCGATTGACGAAGCTGTTGAGAGTAGTCATGAGGAGGATAAGAGCAGGCAGCAGCAGTTGGTAAATTATATTGAAAAATTTTCCCCTGAAAAAAAATATAATCGCCAAGGGGTACTGCAAAAAATTGTTAACGAAATCGACGCTATTTTTCCTAGAGGGAGCCTGTTAAGGCTCTTCGCCTTGTTTTTTACTATTTTTACATTCGCAATCATATTGATCCTTTCCTCTTATAGTGATCAAAAGAAGAGAGGGCTAACAGATGTAGAAGCTAAAAAGTCTTTAGACAGAGAAAATACAAAGGAACTGTCCGATCGTGAAATTCTGGCTGAGATGAATAGTGGTGGGATTAAGAAGCCTTTGCGTCATGAGGAAAAAGCAGAGACTTTGAAGTCTCAAAAGCCACCATCCCGGTTAGATATATTTTTAGATAAGCGTGAAGGTCAGCTGGATTTAATTTTTAAAACTGATGCCTCTTCCGACTACAGTGTTGAGGTTAAAATTTGGGCAGATGTTAAGGATGTTTTAGGTAAAGGTGGCTATTATTATAAAGATGTAATTAATGGTGGAGCCTCAAATCGTATTAATTTATTAAGGATTAACGTTCCTGTAGGGATACTCAATGTTGAAGCCAGGGTGGGAGATCTGAGTAAAAAATTGAGGCTCAACAACTATGAAAATAAAAAATCTTTCGAAAAGGATCTGAATCTTAACAAAAAGCAAGTGGCGATCTGGCATCAAAAGGAAAAAAGATCGTTGTATGCAGCTGTTAATCAGTTAAGTGACTACGCTCTCCAGCTTCAGAGTTTAACACCTCTGGCCTCTCAGGGGCGAAGCCGGTGGAGCAAGGCTTATAAGAATCTAAAAACGAGGGTGTCTCAAAGTCGCTCCAGTTATCTCAGGCAAGTGAATGATAAAGTAGAGGGAGGCTTAGTTTATCCCCTGATTTGGCTAAAGGTATTAGAAATGGAAAAGGAGATGCTAGGCTTAGACTCAGATCCTTTGGGTTTTGATTACCTTAGTTTTAAAAAACGAATACACGCAGCTGAATTAGAAGTCGCAGAGTTAAGTCTTTGGTGATTTTATCTTGTTGACGAGAGTCTTAAACTCTTTTCCTGGGCGAAATCGAGGAACTCGTGAGGCGGGTATGGTTATTTGGCTTCCTGTTTTTGGATTTCTGCCATTGCGTGACTTTCTTTCTGAGCGGTCAAAGGTTCCAAATCCGACGAACTTGACTTCTTCTCCCTTGGACACGCTTTTTTGTATTATTTCAAAGGCAGTGTCGAGAATCAGTTCAGTTTGTGTTTTTGAAAAGTTGGTTGTTTTTGCAATTTTTTCGACAAACTGAGCTTTATTCACGCTGCATTCTCCTTTGTTTAGTAGCCATATGTTAGGGATTAATGTAGACTGGGTAAACTAGTTAGGATTCGCCCTTGGGTCAAGGGTATATTTGTTTGATTCATTTTTTTGTAAAATTATGTTGACAGAAATAAAAGAAAAAATAGCAGGTCGGTTAGCTCATGTTTTGGATGTTGAAAAGGATGTTGTTGTTAACGCCTTGGAAATTCCGAAGAATTTACAACACGGGGATCTTTCTTTTCCCTCGTTCGCATTGGCGAAGAGGCTAAAAAGATCTCCTCAAGAAATAGCTCAGGAAATCTCTGACAAAATCTCAGCTGAAAAATGGCCAGAAATTGAATCTGTCAGTTTTGTTCATGGCTTTGTGAATTTTAAAATTCAGTGGAAAGAATTGGAGCGAGAACTTCTTCGTGCGCTTCAGAGTTCAAAATTTGGGTATTCAAATTTGGGCCAAGGTCAGCGTTTAGTTATTGATTTTTCATCGCCAAATGTTGCAAAAAAAATGAGTATTGGGCACCTCAGAGCTACGGTGATTGGTCAGGCTATATACAACTTGGCCAAGACTCAGTCCTATGAAGTGATTGGGTTGAACCATCTGGGAGACTGGGGCACTCAGTTTGGTAAATTAGCATGGGCCATAGACAATTGGAGTAGCGAAGAAGCTTTAGAGGCGGAGCCTCTAAAGGTCTTAACAGCCCTATACGTAAGATTCCATGAAGAGGCCGAGAAAAACCCAGATTTAGAGTCCCATGGGGCAGAGTACTTTAAAAGATTAGAAGACGGGGATGCTCAGGTAACTCGAATTTGGAAAAAAATTGTGGAACTGTCTCTGAGTGATTACAGTCGGTTGTGGGACAGACTTAACGTTAAACATGACCTAGTAGTTGGAGAGTCTTTTTATAACAACAGGTTGAAGCCTGTTGAGAAAATGCTAGAAGGAAAAGGGCTTCTTGTAGAGAGTCAAGGAGCAATGGTAGTCGAGTTAGAAGGTGACAAGCCACCTTGCCTAATTCGGAAAGCAGATGGCGCATCCCTATATGCTACGCGTGATATAGCGAGCGCAATTTATAGAAGGAACGAACTCAAGGCGGATCTAAATCTTTATGTTGTTGGGCAGGACCAAACTCTGCACTTCCAGCAGGTTTTTGAGGTGTTAAGAAGGATGGGGTTCGATTGGGCGGACAGCTGTCATCATATCAGCTTTGGGATGTACAGGTTTAAAGATATTGGAAGAATGTCGACTCGCAAAGGGAATGTGATCCACTTAGAAGATGTTCTTGATAAAGCTGTGCAGCTTATCTCTGAACTTATTGAGCAAAAAAATCCGAACTTAAAAGATAAAAATAAGGTTGCAGAGCAGGTTGGGATTGGAGCTGTTATTTTTAATGATCTACTAAATGATAGAGTTAAGAATGTAGATTTTGACTGGGACAGGGCCGTCAGTTTTGAAGGTGATAGTGGCCCCTATGTCCAATATGTCGGAGTTAGATGCAAAAGTTTGTTAAAAAAATTTGGAAAAGAACTGCCAAGCGCTTTTCCCGTTCCTCTAACGGAAAGTTTTGAGAGGGAACTCATTGTTAAGCTCTTGAATTACGATGAGATCTTGCGTTCAGCGTTCAGAGTTTTTAAACCGCACTTAGTTGCCAATTATTTATTGGAAATCTGCAAATTATTTAACCATTTTTATCACAGTTGCAGAGTTCTGGATCAAAATGAGGCGCTATCCTCAAGTCGTGCTCTGTTGGTTAAAGTTACTGAGAGAGTTTTGATTGAGGGTATGTCGGTTCTGAATATTGAGTGCCCTGACGAGATGTAGAATTCTTCTTAGAAACGTATTGATCCATAAATAAACGACACCAAGGAGCGGAGAGTTAAATTCTTCATTA
>CAZCYD010000016.1:0-52010 GCA_964502735.1 uncultured Pseudobdellovibrionaceae bacterium | reverse complement strand
AATTACGCCTCAAGTCATCGCCGTGTAGTTGTCTTTATTTAGGGGGTTGACGGGAGAAGACAGACGCTCAAGTGCGAGGGCCACTCTTAATACTTCATCTTCAGCCGCACCGCTGAAAGTACGAAAACTATGAACTTTGAATTTTCCTTCAGTGAGAGTACCCGTTTTATCCATAGCAACCGCCCGCAGTTTTCCCAGCGCCTCAAGATACTTTCCTCCTTTGACGAGCACCCCTTGGCGCGCAAGAGAGGCGAGCCCCGAGACGACAGAGATGGGTGTCGCAAGGACGAGGGCACAAGGACAAGCAATTACAAGCAAAACGAGAGCACGATAGAACCAAACACCGGATTCTCCACTCAAGAGCAGCGGAGGAATCAGAGCAACAGCCACCGCGAGGAGAAAAACAATGGGCGTATAGATTTTAGCGAAGCGGTCAACAAAGGCTTCTGAAGGTGCCTTTTGCTGTTGAGCTTCTTCGATGAGCTTCAGAACACGGGATATTTTCGTATCCTGAAACCCTTTCGTGACCTTCACGCTAAGAGCGCCGTTTTCATTGATGGTCCCGGCAAAAACCGGATCTCCCGTTTTTTTGTCCACAGGAACTGACTCGCCCGTGAGTGGCGCTTGATTGACCGAAGAAGTTCCCTCTACAACAAGACCGTCCAGCGGAAAGCTGTCTCCTGGCCGAACGACGATCAAATCGTCTATCTTCACTTCCGCGACAGGTAGGTTCACGGTTTTCCCATCTCGAATGACTTGTGCAACTTGAGGAGTGAGTTTTAGAACAGCCTTGATCGCGTTACGCGCTCTTGAAACACTGAATGACTCCAAGAGCTCCGCAAGAGAAAAAAGAAAGACGACTGTCGCGGCCTCAGAATACTCGCGAATTGCAAAAGCCCCGATCACTGCAATCGACATCAAAACATTCATATCGAGCGTTTTTTGAAGAATGGCGCGAAAAGCCTTTGGGAACACCAAACTTCCACTGAGGAGAGTCGCCACTCCAAAAAAACCGAGAAGGATGGATTCAGAGGCCGATTCAGTCCAATCAATCAGAAGGCCAATGGCAAGCAGAACCCCGGAGGCTGCTACGAGAGAAACACGCACTTTATTGGCGGAAATGAAGCTGGTTTCCTCTTCGCCTACGACCTTAACTCCAGTGCTTTCAATTGAAGCTCTAATTGTTGCGGGATCAACCTCAGCTGGATGGTGAACCGTTGCCGTTGATGCAATCAGATTTACGGAAACAGACTGAATGCCAATTCGAGCAAGTGCCTTTTTGATGGCATTCACTTCATCGGAGCAGTCTGCGCCTGAAATACGAAAGACCGATTCCTTTTGACCCGGACCAGTGATTCCAAGGCTTTTTTCTTGCGGTTCAGTGCTGCAAGTTCCGCACGAATTTTTTAATTCTTTCTCGCTCATTTTAAACTCCAAAAAAACGCCCCCCCACATACCCTGATCCATGCGGAGGAGATCGCTGAAAATGTGACAGTGCTTTCTTCTTTCTCGTACAAGTCACATTTTTTAATCATGCTTCATGTCCGAACCGTTAGTCATGAACCTTTCAAACATCAAATAAACGCAGGGCAAAACAAGCAGCGTGAGGACCGTAGACGAAATCAATCCACCAATAACGACCGAAGCCAGAGGTCGCTGAACCTCGGCTCCAACACCTGTCGAGAGCATCATTGGAATAAAACCAAAGATTGCAACGAGTGCTGTCATGAGAACGGGGCGAATACGAAGCGCCGTTCCTTTCCGAACAAGCTCAATACCCCGAAGCCCTTTTGCCTGAAGATCGTTGAAGCAATTGATAAGCACCACGCCGTTGAGAACCGAGATGCCTGCAAGCGCAATGAAGCCCACTCCCGCAGTGATACTAAACGGAAGACCATTCGCCTTTAATCCTAAAACGCCCCCCACAAGCGCGAGTGGTACACCGATTAAAACCAAAAATGTCTGGGGAATACTTCTGAAGGCCCAGAAAACCATTGCTAACACCAGCAAGAATGCGAGCGGAGCAAAGATCATCAACCGAGTTCTCGCTTCGATAAGGTTCTTAAAATTTCCTCCCCATTCCATATAATAGCCTGGAGGAATCTCAACGGATTCAGCAACCTTCTTCTGCGCTGCCAACACAAATGATTCTGTATCAACCCCCCGTGGATTAATCAAAACAGCCACGCGACGCTTGGACTCCTCACGATTGACCGTGCCCAGAGTCTCTTGAAATTGAATATTTGCAGCCTGCTTTAAGGGAACCGAAGCACGTTCACCAGTCTCCACCGGAAGCATTCGTATGGCGTCAAGATTAGATCTTACACTCTCGTCGAGTTTCACAATGATCGGAAATCGCTTCACTCCATCAAAAACATAACCAGCTTCTTGTCCCCCAATAGCAATTGCCACCGTATTCAAAACTTCCTTTCCTGAAATTCCGAGAGGCCTTAGAAAGTCATAGTTTGGACTCACTTTGAGCATCGGCGAGGAGCCCTGAACTTCACCTTCGACATCACCAGAGCCCGGAACAGTTCGCACCGCTACTGCGATTTTTTCTGAGAGTTCGACTAACGTATCGAAGTCTTCACCAAAGATTTTGACAGATACGTCGGCCCGAGTTCCCTCAAGCATTTCATTAAAACGCATCTGGATAGGCTGACTCACGAGAACCCGCTGGCCGGGAATTTCTTCTTCCAATCTTTCCGTGATTGCTTGAGTGACTTCTGTCCAGGTTCGGGGTGCTCCAGCTCCCTTAGGCCATTCAGATTTCGCCTTAAAGGTGATGAACGTATCCGCGAGATTGACGCCCATCGGATCTGTTGCCACCTCGGCAGTCCCAATCCGGCTGAAAACGGCTTGGACTTGTGGAAACTCCTCTATGATTCTCTGCGATTTTGTTTGAAGGCGAACCGCTTGATCCAATGAAATATTCACCGGACGGACGAATTGCAAAGCACGCGATCCCTCATCGAGCTGCGGAAGAAATTCTCCACCGAGCATCCTGAAAAGAACCACGCCCAAGACAACGGACGCAAGTCCGATACCAATTGCTAAAGGCCTTCGCTTCAGGGTGAATTCTAGAATAGGCTTGTAAGCCCTCTCGGCTTTCCTCATCAGCCAAGGGTCGCCTTCCTCCACCTTTCCACGAAGGAAAATACTCGCCAGGGCCGGAACTGTCGAAAACGACAATACAAGCGCACAGAACACGGCGATAGCAAAAGTCGCAGCCATCGGCTGGAACATCTTTCCTTCGATGCCCGTGAGAGCTAAAACAGGAAGGAAAACAACAACGACAATCAACTCGCCGAAGCCCGCAGCAGTTCGGATTTCCACTGCGGCTTCATAAACTGTTCTCTTGATTTCTTCAGGCGAAAGATTGCGTTTCAAATCTTTAGCGGCTTCGTGAATTCGCCTTACGCAGTGGTCAAGTACGATCACGGCACCGTCAACGATAATACCAAAATCGAGTGCCCCAAGACTCAGAAGGTTTCCTGAAATTTTGAAGTATTTCATGAAAATAAATGTCATCAAAAGCGACAAAGGGATGACGATAGCGGTGATCAATGCCGCCCGCAGATTTCCCAAAAGAAAGAGAAGAACGATTATGACAAGACTCGCTCCCATCAGCAAGTTATGCTCAATAGTCGAGAGCGTTTGATTCACAAGCTCAGAGCGATCATAAAGAGGTGTGAGCTTAATCCCCTTGGGCAAACCTTTTTCGATCTCTAACAGCCGATCCGCAATGCGCGTTGAAACCTCTCGGCTATTCTCGCCCATGAGCATAAGAACGGTGCCAAGAACCGCCTCTTGAGATCCCACAACAGCAGCGCCAGTGCGAAGCTCTGATCCAAGGCGCACATCCGCAACATCTTTAACTGTGATTGAGCGAAGAGTGTTCAGTGAACGAAGCGGTGTCAACTCGATGTCTTCAATCCCGGAAAGCAAGCCACTACCTTGAACGATGAACTGCTCGCTGGATTGCTGAACATAGCCGCCGCCGACATTTTCGTTGGTTCTTTCCAGAGCCTCTACGATGTCATCAAAACCCAATCCATAGCTTTGCAGTTTGTCGACGTTAGGTTGGACGTGGAACTGTTTTTCAAAACCACCAATCGTGTTAATTTCGGCAACGCCAGGAACGCCTAAAAGACGTGGTTTAATATACCACTCTTGAATTCCCCGAAGCTCCATAAGCTGTTCCGCTCTCTCGGGTCCTTGCTTTATGTCGGTCGCTTCAATGGCATAGAAAAAGACTTCTCCAAGGCCCGTGGATATAGGACCCAATTTAGGTTCAATTTTTGGAGGAAGCTCTGAGCGTACTGATAGCAGGCGCTCTGAGACCATTTGTCTTGCACGATAGATGTCGCTGCCATCGGAAAAAATAACCGTGACGACCGAAAGTCCGAAGCGGCTGAGTGAGCGCACTTGAGTTACGCCAGAAATACCTCCCATCGACCGCTCAACGGGAAACGTGACTGTCCTCTCAACTTCTTCAGCAGAGAGACCACTTGCCTCCGATAAGACTTGGACTTGCACATTGGTGATGTCTGGAACTGCGTCAATAGAGAGGTGGGTGAAGCTCCACCATCCAAAGCCCGCAAGTAACAATGTCAGGAAAAGAACTGCACCGCGATGATAGACGGAAAAATGAATAACTTTATTTATCATAAATCAATCCACGCAAGCGTCAGCTTCGGGGCCCCAAACATCAAGATCAACGACACGAAGAAGATCCGCGTTTGCGACAACAAGTTCATCGCCTACTTTGAGTTCTTTAGAGAAAATGATTGAAACACCATTAGAAATCTGAGGCTCAACTTCAACCATCTTGAACCAACCATCTCGTTTCCGGTAGACGGCATAGAAGTCTTGGAATTTAACTAATGCAGTCGTTGGAACAGTGATGGAACCGCTTTGTTTAATAGGCGATAGTTGAATCTCAAGATTGAGCACGGCTTTTTCAGAGAGCCGCAGCCCATTCTCCATCGTCGCTTCAAGGATTGCTTTCCCAGGTCCGATACGCGCTTTCGGAGCTTCGCCTTCTTCGGCTGCCCAAGCAAAGCCAGATGAAAAAGTTGAAACGATCAAAATAGATTTGAGAAGAGTGTTTTTCATAAAAGTTCCTTTGGAAGATGACCAAGTGCTGTCTCGTATTGAAAATACGCCTGCAACGCATGGAGTTCTGTTTCATTAGTGACTTCAAGAGATTCAAGGGACGAGCGATAAATTTCGATCAACGCATTTGGCTGAATAAGGCCGCGAGAGAGCTGCTTTTCCGTAGCCGAAATGAGCGAATTGATGCTGTTTTCCTGAGGAGCACTCTCTAAGGCGAGGATGGCTTTTTCATAAGTTCGCTTAAGAGATTCAAGACGGCTTGACTCAAGCATATTTGCGGCCGCAAGGCGTGTTTCAGATTGCTGTGTTCGCGCCCGTGTGAGAGCCCTTTCGCCTCCATTTAAGTTCCAGAGAGGCAAGGTCATATTGACCATCAAACCCCAGCTATCCTCTCGAGTTTCGTAAAGACGCTTGAAGGTAGGACCAACATTCAATGAGGGCCAAGCCTCAGCAGACGCTTGATGCCACTGAGCCTGCGCGATCGCTAATTCGGCCTGAGCACCACGCACCTGAAGAGGGATTTTTTCCTGCAGCGGTGACAACGAAGGCCATTTCCTTCGCATTTGTTCTGACTTCCAAGTGATTCCAGAAAGCGAAACCTTAGCTGCTGACTCAATCACGAGCTTTAAAGAATCACGTTCGGCTTCGGCCAATCTCGATTTTTGGATCAGGGTGGAATCGTATAAACGCAGAAGTCCCACGACAATTCGATCTTCAGGTGTCATCGACCCTTTAGCCTGAAAGCGT
The DNA here is from genome assembly GCA_964502735.1 of uncultured Pseudobdellovibrionaceae bacterium. Lineage (GTDB taxonomy): Bacteria > Bdellovibrionota > Bdellovibrionia > Bdellovibrionales > UBA1609 > JACKAN01. The sequence continues at coordinate 46,145 of CAZCYD010000016.1, read as the reverse complement.
TTCGTGATGCTCGTTGTGGATGATTTCGCTTCAGAAATAATCGAGAGGTTTCTTTCGAGCTGCCGAAGCCTGATGAGGTTCTGAGCAATAGACAAAGCAATCTCGCCGCTCTTGAGAGCGTCATCAGTTAGAGCAAGGTTGTTTTCTGCCTGAGCCTGTTCTTTCCGTGCGGCTCTTCGTCCACCGATTTCGATTGGTTGGAGAATTTCTAGCTCTAATCCCGACTCACCCGAGACACTTGATTTCGCCTCAATTTCTGGGTTTGCAATTTGCCTTGCAGCTTGATCTCTAGCTTTATTTTCGGCATCTCTAAATTTTTGATACTGAAGCGAAGGATGATTTTCGAGTAGACACTTATAGACTGAAGCCAATGTCGACGGAGTGCTCTCGCACGCAAGCACAGCTCCTGGAAGGCCAGCAATTAGTATGAATATCAAGCATCTCATATTGAGTATCCAGCTAAAAAATTACTAATAATAAATATTGGAACTGAATCGTTTCGCATAAATCTCCTATGGAGAATCGCTCTTATTAGGAGGCGTCACCTAAAAAATGAATACTTAGTTGATAGATTAAATAAATTTATGAAGAACGCGGAGGCTCTTTGGGAGATTCGAGATGAACACTCGAATAACCATCGACTGGAAAATCGAAGAAGGATGCGACTCCCAACAGTGGAAGTACATCGGCAGAAGACGGAAGAGTCACCGTATGGTGACAGAAAGACGAACAAAATGTGCAGGGTAACGATTGAGAATCCTCTTGATCAGAACTGGGATTCGATTGATTTGTAACGACGCGACTCGAAGTAATACGCGAACAACTTGAATCCAAGCTAGCAACTTGAATTGGCATCTCAGATGGAACTTCACATGAGATAGCCGGAGCCATCCCACAAACGAACATCATCAAAGCTATAGCTAATTGAACCATTCTGTACATTTCAAATGAGTGTAGCATACTTGCACTACTATGCAAGTATATTTTTGGGACGTACTATACGACACCTAGAGCCAATCTCAGGCGTTTCTATCCTTTAGCTTTCTCTGAGAGATCGCTGGAAAGAATTCCGACTTGGCATCGACCATCTTCCCTCATGCGAATACGCTTTTTAAAGTTGGAAAGATCTTTTTTGAAAAATCCGTCAGCATCAGGCAAAAGACTGATGGCCTCATGAAGAGAATCTAGATACGAAACTTTGCTGACGAGTCGATGATACACCCAACGTCCATCTTTTCTTGCCGTCAGCAACCCAGAGCTTTTAAGAATTTTGATGTGACGAGAAAGCTTGTACTCCGGCTCCAAAAGACTATCCACAAGTTCGCAAAGGCAAGCTTCCTCATCTGTTACATTCAGCAGGCGAATCACTCGAATTCGGATCGGGTCCGATAGAGCCTGAAAGATTGCTTCCGGTTGAGTTTTTATCAAATGCACGACTCTCTCCCAAAATTAGGTGCCAATATTTTGCATCCAACAATGCCTTTTCTATCCATAAAACTTCTCTTTTAGATTACCAGGTAATCTACATTGCATAAGCAGCTGAAGAAGAACGGATGGATGCGTTAACCGTACGACCACAACACTTGCATAATAGCGCAAGCATACATACTATATCAAGCCTAACCGCACAGGGCGGTCTAAACCATAAAGTGGAGTAAAAAATATGCTTAAATTTGTATTAGGGGTCGCACTTATTTTGCCGTTCTCTGCAGTTTCTTTCGCAAACGAAACTAAAACTGAGTGGAACCTCGTCGAGCTTTGCAAAAAAGATTGTCCGAAAGCCACTAACGACGAAGAGGCTCACAAGTGCGCTGAAAAAGTGGGCAAACTAAATAAAGAGTTCCGTAAAGGTAAATGTTGGGAATCCAATGAGAAATATGAGGCGTCAAAGGAAAAGTCGCGCTAGTTCAACTCGTTAGCTCGAATTCAAATTTGTCGAGAAAATAGCCTCTCGCAAGAGAGGCTCTCAATATTCCTCATCGCCCCCATCATCCTCAAAGCAGTTTGCGCCTCCACCCTCCAGCCTTGATATGACTTCTTTCGACCTCTACATTTTTATCGACCTTTATTAAAAGGACTAAGTCCTTCCTGAGATATAGAAAGGAATAGCACTAAGAGCCCGTGCAAGAACTTCACTTACCAACAGGCAGAAGAATCGCACGGCCCCACTTAGAAGCCTGCGATTCTTTGAGAATCTGATATTGCGCGACTCGCATGGTTTGGATGAGTTTGGGAATTTGGCCTGAAGCGGCTGCGATAAGAGCTGCGGCAACGGCGGCTTGAATGAGTTGTTTTGGAATCATAGGAACCTCCATGAGTTTCTAAAAAATTTGTGAATGGATTTAGCTTATTGATGTTTGCGCTCTAGGTAGCGAAGTCATAATTGCCAGACGAAGCTTGAACGTTCGCCAAAAGCACGATTCGCAATTGCTAGAAAAAATAAGGATTTACAGACTTCCAATTGCCAGTCGGTTGCCAGTCCATTGCCAGTTTCCGTGGTTATTTTGGGTTATCTGGAATGATGTTTCAAAAGGTCCGAACTCTATAACTGATTGAATCTATTGTGTTTTGATTTCGAGGGGTTATCCCTCATTTTCGACTAATTCGCGTCAGAAATTTGGAGGTGGTAACCGGATTCGAACCGATGTACACGGATTTGCAGTCCGGTGCGTAGCCTCTCCGCCATACCACCCTACAGGCCACACAATCTGCCACGACATCCGGCCTTTGGCAACTCTCACCATAAGAAAATCCCCCTAAGCAAAGATCTCCTGGAGCTTGTCAAAAGGCCTTAAACTGTAAGCCTTTGCCTTTAAAACGTGTTCCGGCTTAATTTCAACGGAGGACTCTAAATCGGCCAGGCTTCTTGCGACGCGCAATAAAGATTGGCTCCGGCGCCGCGAGCCCACCACCTCTGCCACCTGACTCTTAGCCACGAGAGGATTCATTGTAGATTGAATCATACTGAACTCCACCTTTTCGTTTGAAAGTTTCTGACCGCGAGAAGATAAGGCAAAGGCTCTTGCTGATAACACTCTTTTTTTGATCTCTTTTAAAGACAATTCCTGATGTTTTTTCCATGTGTGAGAGTAGCTCATTATACTAAATCTATCTGCCAGAGGCCCACTCAATCTTTCCGTATAAGATCGACAACGAGTCAATGAAAACCGACAACCATTCATGCGGCCTGGAACTAAACTGCCACACGGACAAAGGTTACTTGCAGCTAATAATATAAACTCTGCAGGAAACTCCTTTCTCTCCCCTCGGCGACTAACAGATATCTTCCCTTCTTGTATAGGCTCCCTTAAAGACTCTTTGACCGTTGAGGAAAACTCCAGCAGTTCATCTAAAAACAAAACTCCATTGTGAGCTCTTGTAATTTCTCCGGGCAAGGGAGGACTCCCCCCACCTATCATAGAAATATTGGGTGTTGAATGATGTGGAGCCACAAATGGTCGTCCATCAAAGGGCCAATCCATAGTGAGTGCCCACCTTCGCACTTCTCTAGACTTAGCAAGATCTAAATCTGCTAACACGTACTTTAAGCTTTCGGCCAACACAGTCTTACCTGATCCTGCGGGACCAACAAACAAAGCATTGTGCTCACCCGTCCCGACCACAGATAATAAATCACCACTAGATTTGCAAAAAAATCTTTCTGGTAAAACTAAAACAGAATCTAAATCTCTTTGCCTAGACGAGTCTTCACTGGGGAAAATCTTCATATTGAGCAAATCTCGCAACTCTCGAATTCTAAGAGTTGAAAAAGGCAGCGAAGGCCTATCCTCACCCGTAACTAACAGGTCATCGCCAACTTCTATTTCAGCCCTATAAACATCAGCAGGAGCAAATACCTCACCCCTCAACCCCAACTCTCCGTACACCCAAGGAATCTCATTTAACAGAGGGCTTTTCTCGACTTGTTGAGTTGCCCACAAAAATGCACAGGCAATAGCTAGCTCTAACCCCTGGCTGGATTTGCGAATATTATTGGGCCTCATGTTCACCACAACCTGTTTAGCCTTAGGCCACTCAAAGCCTTGATGTTTAATTGCAGATTTAATTCTTAACTGACTCTCTTTAAGGGCCATATCGGGCAGGCCCAAAAAATGAAACTGCGGCAATCCTGGTAAAAAATTAAGCTCTATCTCTACAGGACACCACTCAATTCCTCTTTTGATAAATGATCTAACCTTCACAAGCCTCCTTTTTTTAATCGATTTACAGTCTCAAAAATCTACTCAACACTTAACAAAAATAAAAACTCCAACCCCTTATGCAATTTTCACCAATAAAAAAAATAAAATTATGGTTAAGCTAAGTTACGAATGGTCCGGATTTCCGACCGAAAGCCTTGGACACAAAGCAAAAATGGCTTAACATAAGAAGTATGGCAGAAGAGAACTTTCGAAATGCACTTAGCTCTACTGAAAAAGAAATTCTCATCGCTCAATTGGCTAATGAACCCGGACAGGTCTTGCAATTGGACTCTCCTGTCGGGAAAATTCAGTTTTTGATTCAAAAACAAGACCAGCAAAGCCTAATTGTAGCTCCAAGAAGCTCTGTTCCCCCCGATCTTTCAGGATTGCTAAAATTGCAATTTGTCTATAACCGCTCACGTTATGAGTCGCAAATTCTTCTCGAGTCCGCCAAAGGTGGATGGTTCATCATTCACTTTCCACAAAGCATCTATAAGCTGCAACGACGTCATAATTTTAGAGCCCCTCTTCCTGGTGACTGGATATGTAAAATTGATTTAAACCAGGTCAATGATAATCTTTGCCAATACCAGGGAAATATAGAGGATCTCAGCCTCACCGGTTGTTTTTTTAGTATGGACAATTTGACGCCCTTACAGGTTGGCGACACCATACAGGGAGAGTTAAGCATCAGTGACTTTAAAAAAATAAAATTTAAAGCTCAGGTGAAAAGAACAGTGAATTTTAACAACCTGGCCAAGTTTGGAATTGAATTTATTGATCTGATCCAATCGGGATCTGAAACCCTTCATGCCATAACTCTAAAGGCAGCTCGCAAAACTCGCGACTACACGGAAGACTGAGATAACTCTACCACAATGGAAACTAAATACCAGGTTCGAAGTCTTTAACTCTCATGTTCGATAGAGGGTGATGCTGCTCAATCGTTTCTCTAGCTTTTTGATTGGTCACACTTGTGTAAATCTGAGTGGTTTGAATGCTGGAGTGACCCAAAAGAACTTGAATAGAACGCAAGTCGGCACCGGCCTCTAACAAAGCTGTGGCACAACCGTGGCGAAACTTGTGTGGACTTACAGGCTCTTCAAAACCTGCCTTCTGTGACCAGGCAGACAACCATCTCCAAATATCAACACGACTTGGGCGATGCCCCCTATCATTCACTAAAATTGAATTTGTACTCTCTCTCAACAAATGCGCACGAATATGTTGTAAATAATCTTTAAGCTCGCGCTGTAACACATCAGTAAGAGGAATTAATCTTTCTTTTCCACCCTTGCCCACGATCTTTAACCAAGCATCAGTCTGATTATAATCCTGCAAATTGAGAGATATTAGCTCACTCACACGACAACCTAAGCCAAAGAGCAAAAGCAAAGTCACCTGATTACGAGCCGTTCGATAAGGGTTTTCAACAACACAAGCATCGTAAAGTTTTTGAAATTCTTGATAGGTCAAGGCCTTTGGCAAACCCGTCTTAACTTTTGGAGGACGCAAGTTCCTTAGCTCTGGAACCTGTAAACCTCGATTTTCACAAAATCGAAAGTAAGTTCGCAAACTGCTGATGACTCTGGCTTGCGAACGAGTGCTCAGTTTTTTTTCTGTCATGAACTCAAAAATATTTTTAATGTCCTGCCCAGTTTTTTGAAACTCTTCGTACAGTTCAAGATCACGACGATAGGCCAAAACCGTGTTGCGAGATCGACCTCTTACATTTTGCAAATCTTCAAAAAATAAAACCCAGTTGTCTAAACCCATGCCCTCTATTAAAGTCTGGAGATGGAAATTAATCAAGTAAAAATAATCACTTAGACCTTGTGCTTAAAACTTGGGCGTTAGCAATTAGAAGACCTACAAAAAGGCGAAAAGAAGTCTTACAGAGACTGTCAAATATATTGTTACGAGTTTTAAACATTGATTTTTAAGATTCAAAACCTTCAAGAGCTGAAAATTGCCCGAGTAGTTTTCTTCCAGCTTCAGAAAACTCTATCATTTTTAAATGTATCCAAGGTTTAAGTTCTTTTGATTTTGGATAAATATCATGGGTCTCAAGAACAAAATTCCCACGATGCCCCGTGAATTCAATTTGTAGTTTCTCTTTGCTGTCACGATACCCCTTATCTTCGAACGTCGCCGACACCAAACCTTCGCCAGCAACTTGGTATTGAACAGCTAAAACAAAACGTCGAGCTCCTGAAGAGTCAAATCCATCCAATAATGCGACTCTTGAACTCTCTAAATCTAAGGCCGCCACATCTTCTTGACCTGGACCAAATTGTGAAAAGTCTCCCATTGAAACTACACTGTAAGCTGGTCCCACACCTCCACTTTCCGAGTCGCCAGATCTCGCATAATAGATAACTGTGTCATTATTCTCTAACAATTGGTTAAAGAGTGTGCGACCAGAATTCACTCCTGAAATAGAAGCTGTTGCAAAAGACTCCAAATCTTCGAACAACTCCTCTTGAGAGAGTCCTGAAGAGCCGTACTTTACACTTGTCGAGCAAGCAGAGACTCCCACAGTTAGAGACAAAATTAAGAGGGTAAAAACAATTTTGTTCATCATGAGTTCTCAAGCTCTGCTCTTAAGGGCAGAGCAAAGCTCCCTGCTGATTGGCACCAAACCCACCAAACAGAATTGTATTTCCGCATTGATGGCCATTAACGCTAATAATTTCCCATTGGCCTATCATCTCAGTTCCATAATCATAGCCATCACAACCTCTCATTTGCGGAGAAACCGTTAAAAAGCTGGCCTGTTTAAGCCTCATGTAGACTTCATACCCACCACCAACGGCTACAGCCTGCATACCTGATATCAGACCAGAACCTGACATATGACCATGACTTAACACTCGAACATCAAAAATACCTCGAGGGATGGCTCCTCCAGTATTGCCAAACCCACAGCTTAAACCCGTAGCTACGTAAAGTCGGCCAAGACCATCAACAGGTCCAGTATAGTAGCCGCCAGCAAAGTTATTTGCTAAGTTTGTGTCCACAGCCTGATCGGCAGCATAGAGTTCCATAATCAAATCGACTCCACTACCGGTTCTTCCCATTGCCGTATAAAGACGATTAGAGTTTGAACAACCTGAGCATGTCTGTCCTGGCTGGCCTCCGACAATATTATTCCCAGAGCGGGCTGTGCCGCCCTTTTTCTTATCACTACCACATGCGACTAATGTTAGTGCCGCAAGAAGTGTAATTACTGTTAAAGTTATCTTTTTCATTTTTTTACCCTCGTAATTAAAATTCATATTCACCGTTAAACGCTTCAGTTAAACTCAAGTTCTCAAAAGTTCCCAATTTCTTATAGCCCACGTAAGGGTTGTCTGACTGTCTTGCTGGCTCAACTGACATATAAGTATTGTTAAATCCATCTTTTGTTGGCCAAGGCCTGCAGTCGTAAGGTGTTCCCGTATCTGTTCCCTTGAAAGAAACAAACCAGCAATGAGTTGGGGGGTGTGGACCACACAACCAGCCTTGCAACTCTGGAGAACAAATCAGGTCCTTTGTTCCATAATTCTTAAACCAAAGAGATCCACTCACTGAGTCTTCAATTTGACCATCGCCTAAATCAAGCACATCATCTATAACCAAAACAACAGCTCCGTACTTAAAGTCTTCAAGTACAGCATGAAAAACAGTCTTGCCATCTTTTACAAACCATTTGTTGTACTTAGTGGCCTCCTCAGTGCTTCCGGTACTGAAATACCAGTAGTAAGTGTTTCCATTTTCAACATATGCCGTTGTAATTGTGCCGCCCCAATTGTCTTGACCAACTCTAACGAAGTTCACATTCAGGCTGATTTTTTGAGGATTATTCATTGATCGACCCGTGTACTCCGACAAGAGCATGTTTCTTTGAGAAACTGTAGAACCTACTATTTGAAGTGATGCCGTACCACCGACGTCAAATGTAAGTCCATTAAAGGTTCCTGGCCCAGATCCTGGTCCCGTTCCTGGAGGAACAAAAGGTCCTTCTGGAACCTCTACAACTGGAGGAGTCTCCACAACAGGGGGAGTCTCTGCCAACTTGTCCTTCTTTTTTGCACAGCCAACAAAAATTACTGAAAATGCGATTAATGTTAATAAACCCTTCATTTTAATTACCTCACGTTTTCTCCCTTTTTAAGGGGAGCCCTCTACTTTTTATATACTACAAGGCTCGTGCCGGATTTCATTTTTGTAATTAAATTATTGAAATTACTCATCTTTTTTTGTAAATCGCCAAAAATATGGACAGTTTGTAAAAGTGTAAAAGAACATAGACAGGAACAATTTGTGTCACATTTCATTAAGTCTTAGTTAAAGTTTAGACCTAATCCTTAAGTATTTGAAATTATAACCGATAGGCGATCATATGGAATCTATTACTCAACTCAATCTTGTCAAAGCTGTTGCGATAAGCGCTGTCTTGTTTTTTGTTATTCGAGTCGCCCTGACAAGTTTGTAGACAGGTCTTCGGGTAATAGTGCTTTAAGATATTTTGGTAGTCGTAACCTTTTCGAACTGCCAGATGTCTGGCCCCCCACTGACACAATCCTACTCCATGACCGTATCCTTGCCCAACAAAAGTAAAACGATTTCCCTGTTTTTCGATCTCAAACCTTGTACTTTTTAATTGCGAATACCCTAGAGTTCGACGGAAATCTAAGGCCGACATAACCACTTTTTCATCACCAAAATCCAACTCTAAACTCAAGGCTCGACCACTTGGACTCCTCGAAGTGATTCGAATATTCTGCACTGGTAATTTTTTTTCAAAAAATAAAGAGCCTAGATCCTCACCTGTCCAACCTCGCGACCATTTCAAATTAGGACTGTTTGCAAAGTTTGTTCTCACAGAAAAACTCGGTTGGGAGTTAAATCCGCCCCAAACATAACTGGCCAACTCTGTTACGCCTCCACTGTCGGCATGAAAATAAGCCCTGTAAACATTCTCATTCCCATGCACAAGTATCTGCCCCTTTGTTTCTTCTATAACCTTATCAATCTTTTTTCTAAAATTAGGAATTTGCCGGCTTCGCCTCACCCATTGAAAAACTTGGTCTTGTACAGTTGAGTCCACATCAAAATGGAGATACTTTCGCTCTCTTATAACACTAGCCGCGTAAGATCTGGAAGCTACAGCTTGAGCTTTTAGGGCTTCTTCAGGCCACGCCAGAGGCATTTCATTTGGAATCACTCCCCTAAGGTATTCTTCCATCTCCAAGTCAATGACAACATCTATTCGCCCTCCCTTTCCTACTAATTTTACACCTGAGGGCAATGCCATTCGATGATTAACCTCTAGAAAGTCCCCGCGAATATAAAGCCGCGAGTTTTTCTCTACAAACTCTTCTCCTTTTTGATTGCGCAATAACCAAACCCAATGTCCATTTTTTTTTAATCTTCTAAAACTCCAGTAGTGTGGTTGAAGATTTGATTGCTGACTTAAGGTCCAAGAAGTCCAAACACGATGGCCTTTAATTGAGATAGGATGACTAGATTTTAAAACCCTAACACGAATTGTAGTTTCACTCGCACTCACATAAAAACAATAAAGAAATACACAGAGCCCCAATGCCAGATGTCGTAATCTCATACTGTAAGTGTTGAATAGGATTATCTAAGGGTCAAGACTTTCGGCTTAACATCTTCATTTGCTGCCAAACTTGTTTTTTTAAAAAATCGACATTTGGCCCCGTGCACATATCTTCGAGATCATGGCTGGCAATAACACTAACTCCATAAAAATCAAATTTTTCATTCGTAAAACTGTAGTAGCTTTCATTGCCAGGATACATTTTTGCGAACAGATCTGATCCAAAAACCATAGCCGTATCAACTGGCACCTGCTTAAGTCGGTTACGAATCTCATCTATGCCCATTCCCCTAGAAAGCTTAACAACAACAGTGGGTTGGATGGGACACATCTTGGCCATTTTTTCTACTAGTCCAGTAGCTGCAAGAGAAATGTCATCTGGAACTAAAAGTAAATTTTTAACCCTCTCTTTGTTTTCTATTGAATCCAAATGCGTAGGGTTGGAAGCTACAACAGATGAAAGGCCCAAAACCTCTATTAAATACGTTTCCACAAAAGACTTCATACAACCTCTATAGAGCTCATTTCTAAACCTGTCATCCTCTAACTTCTATTAAAAAATCAAACGGGCATTTTTTTCCTAATCAAGAGGCTATTTCTTTATAAACTGCCTGTTTTATTCTCAAGTCACCCTGAAATCTCCCGATGTCTCATTTAGAGATACAAATGTGCAACTGAACGGAGAGGCTTATGAACAACAAAGAAAAGATAATCGCTGAGTTTAGAATTCAAGAAATAAATTTTAAAGAGCAATTCTTAGACGAGTACTTTCACTGCTTACTTTGTGGATGTCAGCTGGAGTATTCTCAAAAGACAGACTATATTTATCAATATGTAGAAGAAAAAGCTCAATGTCCAAACTGTAAAATTGAGACTCACCAAACCTGTCACAAACTTCAGTAATACCAATTCTAAAAAATAACTCCCTAAAACTTCGTGAATGCACCTCATGCTCAAACAGCCGCAGTCTTGAGACTGCGGAACTGCGCGTGAGGCACATTCACGAAGTTTTAGGGAGTTATTTTTTAGAATTGGTATAATTTGTTAGATAAAGATATTTACATTTCGACCAAAAAAAAAGAGAGCTGTTGGGCTCTCTTTTTTATCAAAGTCTAGAATTATAATAACTAGTTTTAAATCTACTAATTACAAATATTAGTTACAAAACGGTAACTCTGGTTGAAATTCACAAATAATCTGACAGAGCGCAGGATCGCCAATGGGGCACTCACCGCCGCCGCCTCCTCCTCCGCCGCCGCCGCCACCACCGGCACCGCGAACGTAGATTTTATAAGAAGAAGCTGATTTTCCAGAAGCATCAGTTACAGAAACGACTGTATCTCCCACATCAACTGCCGTCAAAACACCGTCTGCCGAAATTGTAGCCACGCTTGGGTTAGAGCTAGAAAACTGAAGCGCACCTTGGGCAAACTTAGCTGTAAATTGCATTGTTTGATTTTTCTCCAATGTTTCAGCATAAGGAACTACAAACATTTTTTGGCTTAGCAGAGACTCCACGGCTGCTGCGGCATCAATCCGACAATCACAGGCTGTTTCAATGTTCACTTTTGCAGCCGAAGACTGAATAAGGGATCTCACTTCCACCCCTGTTAGCGTACTATCTTGTGCCATGAGTAAAGCTACCAAACCCGAAACTAAAGGTGTGGCCATAGAAGTTCCTGACAAATTGCCATATTTGTGTTTTGGCAAGGTACTCATAATATTCTCACCTGGGGCCGCCATATCTACAGACCACTTTCCAAAGTTTGACCACCTTGGCTTTGTGTCATTAGCTCCACTAGCAGCTACAGAAATCATATTAGGAGTGTTGGAGTTTGCTGGATAAACATCAGTTGTGTCATTCGATCGTCCATCATTAGCGGCAGCGGCAATAAAAACAACTCCGGCTTTATCAGCTCTCTCTACCGCCTCGATGAGGGGTTGAGCTTGTGAACGTGGAACTGTCGCTCCCCAACTTGCCGAAATTATCTGAGCTCCATTTTGTATGGCATAATCAATGGCTTTAATTCCCGCCATAAGATCACCATTGCCTTGTGGACCCAAAAACCGCAAAGGCATAAGCGAAACCTCAGGGCTAAGTCCAATTATTCCTCCACTCACAAGCCCCGTAGCTCCGATAACTCCAGCGCAGTGAGTTCCATGCCCAGGGTTTGCCCCAGAGGTCACGTCCATAGGATCATTATTGTTATCAAAAAAGTCATATCCAGGTACCATGTTGGGCTTTAATGATTCGTGGTTGTAATCTACCCCAGTATCAATTACCGCTACAGTAATGTTTCTTTGCCCTTTATTCCCTGCTAATTGCCAAGCCTTTTCTGCGTTGACCTTTGCAATGGCCCACTGTTCTTTTAAAGCTTGATTGGAAACTGGTGCCCTAAAAGCCTTAAGAGTAAAGTCTTTTACAATATACTCGACCCCAGTGGTGTTTTGTATTTGAGCTACAATTTGTGCTTCTCTGTCATCCGCAATTGTAACCTTCATCAGACGACCTGGAGTGTGTTGATCCATAACTTTAACTCCAGAAATATTGTTCATGGGAACAGCAGCTCCCGCTCGCATTTTTACTATATAGTCGGCAGCATTAGCATTTGCACTCAGCAAAATTCCAGCTACCATAGGTACTAACAACCTTAGAAACATCTTACCCTCCTTGGTGGTTCCAAAATGGCATTACATACTCAAACACGTTTCAAATATTTGCGCAAAACGAATCCGCACTCCATCCCTTTACAGACTAGACTTCCGGTCCTAGGTCCTAACGCATCACAATAGCTATTTCCACCCCTCTATTCTAAATAGATGGACATTCATGGGCTCCTTATAAGTCGGTTTGACAAACTATTTAGGCTCGGCAAAATTTGCCGGTATGAACTTTCAGAAGCCCGAAGCCGCCATGGATTACTCTAAGCTATCACAAGAAATTGTAAGAAGACTCCGCGGCCCTAAAAAACAGAACGAAATGGATCGCCTTATCGGCTACTCCTACAATCAATGGCACAAATGGGAGAAAGGTCAAAAAAAATTAAAATGGAGCGAGTTTGTTCTCATCTCACAAGCGCTCAATATAGACATCTGGGACATTCTTGCAAAACTTGCTGGACTACCCAAAGAAGACTTCATCATACCTTCTCTCCCCCCTCTTGAGCCCCTAAGACTCAAGTTTGGCAATCTCACCACAAAACAAATAAGTTATTACCTGGATATTGACTCCAATAAAACGAGAAGAATTTTTAAAGAGAATAAAGATTTTGAGTTTTCATTATTTCTTAAATTTCTCGGAACCTGTTCTCGGACACTTCCCTTTTTTTTAGACTCAATAACACGTCGGACGACCCACTCCATTTGTGCACATCCCTCACCTCTATCCACTCAACTAAAACAGATTTCTTTGGAATCAAATTTTCCTTGGTTATCTGCCCTAGAGGCATGGCTCGAGCATAAAGATTATAAAAATCTCGAAACGCACTCCGACGAATTCTTGGCGCATCATTTAGACATGTCCATTGATCAAATCAAATACGGCATTCGTCTTTTACTTGAAAACAAGGCCATTCACTTTGAAGACAATAAGTACAAGCTTAATGTTAAGCGAGTGGATATGGAGAATGATACAAAGGTGGAGTCTGCCAAGTTAGCTAAGTACTGGACTGCTCAGGCCTTAAATAGATTTTCAACTGTCGATGGTGTGCCGACCTCAGGAAAAGGATGGTCATATCGCATTTTTCCCGCATCAAAAAAGGCTCAAGAAGAAATTAGAAAGAAGATACTTCAACTTTATGGAGATATTCACCAGCTCTTGGTAGAAGATGGAGAAAGAGACAAGGAGTGTGTCCAAGTTTTTCTTTTGCATTTTTTTGAAGCCAATGAAATTAAAAATAAACTTAAAAAAGACTCTTCCAACATCAACTGGTAACACTTTTATAATCATCTCTTTTACAATCGGATTTTAATTATATTTTTCGTCAACAATAGCCAAATTTGAAAAAACTTATCAAATTTAGAACTCCGAGTTTTTAAATCAAAATTTGCAATATAATATTATCAACATGACAAATAACGAGAGACTAAATATAAATAAATTTGACTATAATTCAGCGTTTATTCGCAATATTGGCTGGTTCACCCCAAAAGAACAAGATATCTTAAAAAATAAAACTATTGCTATACCAGGTCTTGGTGGAGTGGGAGGTCATCATCTACATAACTTTTTAAGAACCGGTTTTCAGAGTTTTCACATTGCCGACTTTGACAGTTTTCAAATCCACAATTTTAACCGCCAGCTAGGAGCTAATTGCCAATCAATCGATAGGGAAAAAGTTGAGGTTATGTTCGAACTTGCAAAATCCATAAATCCAAACTGCCAAATTGAGCTCTTTAACCAAGGTGTGCAACCCGAAAATATGGAAAGATTTTTAGAAAAGGTTGATCTTGTTGTGGATACGCTTGATCTCTACGCCATGAGTGTCAGGATTGCTCTCTACGATCTTGCTCACCAAAAAGGCATTCCCGTTATTACTGCGGGCCCTTTTGGAATGGGGACAACAATCATGGCCTTTCATCCCGATGGCCCTAGTTTTTCTGAGTACTTCCAATTAAAGAATCCTCAACTTACAACTGAAGAGAAAATTGTGAGATTTTTAGCCGGCATTATTCCTCACCTCATCAGTCGCCACAAATCTTATTTGGCTCACCCGCAATCTGTAAAATTATTTGAAAAGTCTCTTCCGTCTTTAAATATTGGCTGTGATGCGGCTTCAGCAGCAATGGGTTCTGTGGTTGTAAAATACTTTTTAAAAAGAGGTCCTATCCTTTGGGCTCCACGAGGTTTTTTTGTTGATTTCTACCATAACTACAGTGGAACTTTTTACAGACCATTTGGAAATCGTAATCCCTGGCAAAAACTAAAAATTTACTTGATGAAAAATTTTTTTCTCAAAACTAAATAACAAAGCCAATTTCAAAAAAATAAGTGTCTAAATTTTGTGAATGTGCCTCATGCTCACACAGCCGCAGCCTTGAGGCTGCGGAACTGCGCGTGAGGCACATTCACAAAATTTAGACACTTATTTTTTTGAAATTGGCTTTGTTTCAATAAGCAATGCAATTATGAGTCCTCATTTAATTGAAGAAGAATTCGCTCAGCAAGAACTAGATTAAATCCCCTAAGACTAGCAATCTCTGAAACATCGGCATTTTTAATCTGCTCAACACTTTCATATCTCTTTAATAAAATTTGTTTACGTTTATTTCCCAATCCCACAACTAGATCTAACTCACTTTGCAAAGATCTCTGCCCTCTCAAATTACGATGATAACTTAGTGCAAACCTGTGAGCCTCATCTCTAATACCTACCAAAACCTGAAATGCCTCTGAGTTTTTTGCAAAAATCACGGGATTCTGTCGTCCAGGAAGAAAAAACCTCTCTTCTGAACCTTCCACATTAGCACTATCAAATCCACCTTGAGTCCTAGCCTTAGCTAATCCCACGACAGGAATTTCCGCTCTACCCAGCTCTCTCAAAACTTCAACTGCGGACCTCAACTGGCCCTTACCTCCATCAACAACGATTAACTGGGGATCATCATATTCCGTATGCTTCAAACGGCGCTCCAAAACCTCTCTCATGCTCGCATAATCATCAGCCCCCTTAACTGTTCTTATTTTATAGCGACGGTAGTCTTCTTTTTTGGGCAAGCCCTCTTCAAATACCACTTGAGAAGCTACGGAGTCCTCGCCTTGAAAATTTGAAATATCATAACACTCAATACGAGACGGCAATTGTGGCAAATGGAGTTTAGCTTGAATTTCTTCTAATCCATGCAGGCGATGATTTCGCTTAGATACATAGTCTCTAAAATGCGACTCCGCATTTTTTTCAGCCATTTCCATAAGAGATTTTTTTTCCTTATCTAAGGACCACAATATTCTGGGCTCATGCCCCTGCCGCTCCTTAAATACAGCAAGTAACAATTTATGAATGTCCTGACCTAAATCAAACGGCAATATAATTTCATCGGGAATTATATTATCTGAGTAGTACTGATTCAAAAACGACGTCATCCACTCACGCGGATCTTCTTCTGAGTTCAACATATCAATTTTAGGCAAAAAATTCCATCTATTGCCGATGACTCTCCCCGATCGAACATGCATAGTCTCAACAAGTGTTCCTGATTTATCGCCAAAACAAGCTACAATATCGGTATCGAGATCTGTATCCTTAGAGACAACAGCTTGTCTTTGCCAAATAGACTCGACCGCACGAAGACTATCTCGATATTTGGCTGCAACTTCAAATCTCTCCGCTTGAGAAGCCTCCTTCATAAGACGTTTTAGTTGGGTTGTGATGGCCTTATCTCGACCTCGTAAAAAATCTAGAGAACTATCCACATCGCGAGCGTAATCTTCGACCGTAATAAGATCAACACAAGGGCCCGTGCAACGATTAATTTGGTACGTCATACATGGCCGTTTGCGCGAATTAAAAAAACTCTCGGTACAATCTCGAATTTTAAATGTACGATTGATAAATTTTATTGTTTCTCTAACTGAATAGCTACTCGTATAGGGTCCAAAATAAAGGGCTCCATCTTTTTTTACTTTTCTAGCCAAGTAGAATCTTGGATATTCATGCTCAATATTGCAAACTATGTAGGGATAGGACTTGTCGTCCTTTAAACGAATATTGTACTTGGGTCTATGTTTTTTTATTAAAGACGCTTCTAATAAAAAGGCTTCGACTTCAGTCTTTGTCAGTAAATAATCAATATTGTGAATTTGGTTAACAAGATAAAGAGTTTTTATGCTTTGGTCTTTGTTATTGTTAAAATATGACCGCACGCGATTTCTTAAGTTTTTAGCTTTACCAATATATATGATTTTATCAGCCTCATTCTTCATCAGATACACACCTGGCACAATAGGGAAAGCTTTTATAAAATCTTTTAGGTATTCTGTTCTAGACATCTCCCTCAAGGGTCGCAGTGTTTACCGCATCTACAGCCCCCTCCATAGTTGTCAACTGCAATAACTCAAGCCTTTTGATCTCATCGCGAATCTTAGCTGCCTCTTCAAAATCTAAATTATCAGCTGCTTTTTTCATTCTATTTTTAAGTTTTTTAATTTCTGAGGATAGTCCACTCGGATTTTCATGGTACTTTTCAATAGTGGCTCTGACTTTATTAATGGCCTTAGAGTCATCCCCTTCCTTTATTCCGAAAACTTCAATGAGCCCCTTTGCTATAGATTTTTTAATCGTCTTAGGAATAATTCCATGTTTCTTGTTATATTCTAATTGAACTTGCCGACGCCTTTGTGTCTCTTCCATAGCTTTTTTCATAGAGTCTGTAATCTTATCAGCATACAAAATCACACGACCGTTGGCATTTCTTGCTGCACGTCCAATTGTTTGGATAAGTGAGCGCTCAGATCTTAAAAAGCCTTCTTTATCAGCATCTGTAATCGCCACCAAGCTCACTTCTGGAATATCCAACCCCTCTCTAAGTAAGTTGATTCCAATTAAAACGTCAAAAATTCCCAGGCGCAGATCTCGAATAATATCACTCCGTTCTAAAGTCTCTATTTCACTATGAAGATACTTTACTTTAAGTCCAAGACTCTCGTAATACTCTGTCAGGTCTTCTGAGCTGCGTTTGGTTAATGTGGTAATAAGTACCCGTTCTTTATTTTTTATTCGTATTCGAATTTCTTTTAAAAGATCATCGACCTGATGCTTAACAGGGCGAACCTCGACCTCAGGATCAACAAGCCCTGTGGGTCTAATAATCTGCTCAACAATAACGCCCTCACTTCTTTTCAACTCATAATCCCCTGGCGTAGCAGAAACATAAAGAACCTTATCCATAAGGCCCTCGAACTCTTGGAAATTTAATGGACGATTATCTAAAGCCGAAGGTAGTCGAAATCCATGCTCAACAAGAGTCATTTTTCGCGCCCGATCGCCTCTATACATCCCACCAATTTGAGGAACTGTTACATGACTTTCATCAATGATTGTAACAAACTCCTTAGGAAAATATTCTAACAATGTTGGAGGGGGAGCTCCAGAGGGCCTTCCTGTCAAATGTCTAGAATAATTCTCGATACCTGGACAAAACCCCATCTCGCTCATTATTTCTAAATCATACTGAGTTCTTTGCTCTATGCGCTCAGCTTCCTTGTATAGAATTTGGCTTCGGTAGTGCTGAATACGTTCTCTGAGCTCCTCTCTAATGCTTTCTATTGCCACTTTAATTCTATCTTCAGATGTTACGTAGTGACTACCTGGATAGATGGCAACTTGATCAAGCTCCTCCAAAAGTTTACCCCTTAAAGGGTCCACCCAAACAATTTTATCAATAAAATCTCCAAAAAACTCAATTCGCAAAGCTCTATCTTCTTCATAAGGAGGGTGCACCTCAACTGAGTCGCCACGCACTCGAAAAGTTCCCCTATGAAAATCAATATCGTTTCTGTTGTATTGAATACGAACAAGTTCGCGCAAGAGAGTATCTCTTCTCATTTCGCTATTGCTCACAAGGTGAATCATCATACCTTCATAAGCTTCAGGAGAACCTAATCCATAAATGCAAGAAACACTGCTGACAATAATAACATCACGTCTATCAAATAAAGAGCGAGTGGCTGAATGCCTCATGCGGTCTATCTGTTCGTTAATTGCAGAGTCTTTTTCTATAAAAAGATCTTTGGCGGGAACATAGGCTTCAGGTTGATAGTAATCATAGTAGGAAACAAAATACTCGACTGCATTATTAGGAAAAAGTTCTCTAAATTCTGCAAAGAGTTGGGCTGCCAAGGTTTTATTAGGAGCCAGTATTAATACAGGTTGGTTTATAGACTCCACAACTTTGGCCATGGTAAAGGTCTTGCCCGTTCCCGTTGCGCCCAATAAGACCTGGTGTTTCAAGCCCTGTTTGTAGTTGCCTAAGATTTCATTTATAGCTCCAGGCTGATCTCCTGCGGGTTCAAATGGGCTTACTATTTTTAAATTCTTTTTTTTAGCCATTACAAACTGTCTACGGACTTATCGACTTCCCAAGTTGTTCCCGTTGGAAGGTCTTGTACAGCAATTCCCTTGAGTTTTAATTCGTCACGGGCACTATCTGCTTCAGGCCAGTTCTTTTCCTCTCTGGCTTTTGTTCGTCTCTTAACTAAGGCTTCTACGTCTTTTCGATTTAATCCCTTTTTATCCAAAAGCATATCATCTAGTGTGGTTAGAAAAACCCGAGGATTTTCCTGGAATAAAGCCATCACGTTTCCCAACGTTTTCAGTAAGGGCAAGAACACTTCTGCAATGGCTCTGTGCTCAGGTTCGAAACGTGGTTTTCTTGTGAGGCCATTAAAAACCCTAACGTATTCAAAAAGTCTAGCCATAGCCTCAGCTGTATTAAAGTCATCGTCCATCGCCTCTTCAAAGCGACGACTGACTTCATCTGTCGCCTTTTCAAACACATCAGGTATTGGAACTAATTTTGATTCAATTTTAAGAAGCTCCTCAGCATGAGACAGTGCCGAATAAAACCTTGCTAATGACAAAATCGTTCTTTGTATTTGTTCATCCGAAAAATCAATAGTAGACCGGTAGTGTGAATTGAGCATCATGAATTTTAAAATTTCACCGTTATACTCGTTTAAAAAAGATCTCCCCGTTCGAACATTACCTAGTGACTTGGACATTTTATGTGCACCAAACTCTAACATATTGTTGTGCATCCAGTATTTAACAAAATGCTTTCCTGTGCAGCCTTCAGATTGAGCAATCTCATTCTCATGATGAGGAAAAACTAAATCAAGCCCGCCACCATGAATATCAATGGTGTCTCCCAGAAGGGAGTGAATCATTACTGAACATTCAATATGCCAACCTGGACGCCCATGACCCCATGGACTTTCCCAAGACTGTTCACCAGCTTTAACTGATTTCCACAGAGCAAAATCTGAAGGACTCTTTTTTCTTTGATCCACCTCAATCCTATATCCCGACTCCAAATCTTCAATTTTTTTATTGCTCAGTCTTCCGTACTTTTCAAATGCATGAACTTGGTAGTAGACATCTCCATTGACTACGTAGGCCAAATCTTTCTCGATGAGCTTGCCAATAAACTCAATGATCTCTGGCATAAATTCGGTCACCCTGGGATTGTGACTATGAGGTCTTAAATGAAGGTCTTTATAATCTTTTTGAAATTCTTGAATATATGTCTCAGCTATAACTTTAGGATCTACACCTTCTGCCTGAGCCCGATTTAGAATTTTATCGTCAACATCTGTATAGTTGTAGACATAATTAACCAGATAGCCTCTGCGCTCTAACCAATTTCTTACAGCATTAAAAAATATAGCCCCTCTGTAATTGCCTATGTGTAAAAAATCATAAACCGTTGGGCCGCAGACATACATTTTAACGTGTCCTTCAACCAAGGGAACAAAGTCTTCCTTTTTTTTCGTTTCTGTATTGTAGATTTTAATACTCATTGATGGTCTCTTCCTTTTCCTTTTCTGATTGCTAAAATCAAACTAACTTTGTTGCAGACTCCCCACAACCCTGTCGGCCCTTTTAATTAACTCTAGTCGGGGAATTAGAGGAACTAACAACTTCAACTCAGCGCCGTGTGGTTTGCCAATTACAGCCACACGCAAAGGCATAAACAAATTTTTCCCTTTTACACTACAGTTTTTCATAACCTGATTTTGAAGGTCTACAAACTTTTCCTCAACTAAATAATCTTCTTTTAGATCTTTTAAAAGCGACTTCCATTCCTCTATGACTGAAACCGTAGATGGCCAGCCTAGAACCTCTTTAGCTTCATCTGCAATTGAGAACTTCGCGCTATCCAAAGGAGTAAAGAGGCTAACAGCATCACCTAAGGTTTCCATATAGCTTTTAAAAACCTCTAAGGTTCTTTTTATCCAATTTTTATCCTGAGAAAGTTGAAGTTTTGCATCGGATAAAAATGGCTGCAACCGACACCACAAGTCCCAACTCTCTAAAGATCTCAAATGCGTGGCGTTCATCCATTTAAACTTTATTTCATCAAAAACAGCGGGCGAACTCACCAGGCGACTACTAT
The DNA here is from genome assembly GCA_964502735.1 of uncultured Pseudobdellovibrionaceae bacterium. Taxonomy (GTDB): domain Bacteria; phylum Bdellovibrionota; class Bdellovibrionia; order Bdellovibrionales; family UBA1609; genus JACKAN01. Next base: position 25,223 of record CAZCYD010000016.1, on the reverse strand, counting down.
CAAATTCTTTAATCATCTGGTCCATACTCAAAATTTCATCACCACTAGGCGAACTCCAGCCCAAAAGAGCCAAAAAATTATTGGTAGCCTCTGGAATGTACCCCTGACTCCGGTACTGCCCCACACTAGTGGCTCCATGACGCTTCGAAAGCTTTTGTTTGTCCGGCCCTAGAATAATTGAGATATGACCAAATTCAGGCAATGGATAGTCAAAGGCTTCGTACAGTAGCAACTGTCTCAATGTATTGCTAAGGTGCTCCTCCGCCCGAAAAACGTGGGTAATTTTCATTAGAGCATCATCAACAACGCAGCAAAAATTATAGACAGGCATTCCATCTGATCTGACTAATACAAAATCACCTATCATGCTCGTTGGAAATTCCACCTCTCCTCGAACCAAATCCTTAATTTTATAAATAGTCTCTTTATCGGGGACCTTAAATCTCACAACAGCCTTATCCCCCTTGGCAACCCTCACATGAGCGTCTTCAAAGCTCATGTCTCTGTAGGGGCTTTTGACCTGTCCGGGCCGTCCCTCTGAAATAGCCTTTTCTTTTATAGCCTCCAACTCACTATCTGTCATAAAACAATAGAAGGCTTTATTTTGTTTAATTAGGGTATCAATATGTGTTTTATAAATATCTAATCGCTGACTCTGTCTGTAGGGACCATAGTTACCTACATCTGTACGAGTCACAGGGTCTGGCCCCTCATCCCATTTAAGCCCAAGCCACTGAAGGTCTTCAATCTGAAGTTTTAGACTGTCTTCCGAGCTTCTCTCCTGATCTGTGTCTTCCACTCGAAGGATAAAAGAACCCTGGTTTTTTTTAGCGAACAAATAATTATACAATGCGGTTCTTGCTCCGCCAACGTGGAGGTAACCAGTTGGACTGGGAGCAAACCTAACTCTTATTGGATTTTGCATAATTGGGTTTTAACCCATTTGAGAAACTATTTAAAGATCAAAAATAGCTTTAACGTCTTCCTGACTTTTTAACTCTCCCTCACTCTTAGCAAGGCTTAGCTCCGCCAGCAGGAGAGTCCTAGCTGTGTCGAGCATTTTTCTCTCCCCAAAACTTAACTCTTTATCAACTTTAAGAACATAAAGATCACGAAGAACCTCCGCAATTTCATAGACTGAACCTGTTTTAATCTTTTCCATGTATTCACGATAGCGACGATTCCATGTTTGATTGTCAACTTTGACTTCCTTTTCTTTCAAGATGGAAATAACCTTTTCAGCTTCATCTCTTGAAATTATGGGCCGCAAACCAACTGACTTGGCCTTTTTCTCGGGGACTAGAATTTTCATTCCCGTTTCAAGTATTTTAATAGAGTAAAATGTATGGGTGTCCCCTAGCATTTCTTTAGTCTCAATAGCCGTCACCTCGCCGACACCATGTCCTGGATACACAGCGTTGTCACCGACCTTAAATTCTGCCATTGTTACCTCCAATGCCCAAAAATATCTCCACACGGGATTCAACTTTATAACACTTTTGACACGACTTATCAAATGCCTAATTACTATTGAAATATTTACCATGGGATGTCGAATTTGTAGCGGATATAACGGGGTATTGCTTGGATGGCTCTATCACCTCCAATGATTTACCTCTCTTTTTCTATTTTATTAAGCCTTTCTGAGCTGGATTTAACCCAATCTTGAATCAGTTTGACCTCTTCAAGCTCAATCTTCGATGACCAATGCAAAATCTGGTATCTCCAAGGCGGCATCATGTTTTTTTCAACAGAGTTTTTGATTGAGGCAAGATCTTCCTGAGGTGAGCCATGTCCGACGAAAGGAAAGTCCTTCGACATATCCAAATGAACTTTCGCCTCTCTTAAATCATGATCAATAAGCTGTTTAACACCAGGCAAAGAGTAATACCAAGGGTATTCAGTATGCGAAGAGTGACAGTTCATACAACTCCTCTGAAAAATTGGTTTGATTTTTTTTACATACTCTTCATTAATCTCGCGAAGAACAACTTTTTCAGAAGCCGAAGAGGATTTGACTTCGACACTCTGTTTAATGTGATTCTCACCCTTATGAGCCTGAACGACTCCCACAAAAACTATGGAAAAAAAGAAAGTCCAAATAACTATCGTCCAACCTCTACAGATAGCGAAACAGTTTTGAGTATACAGCCATCAATGAATTGAACCCACAAGCGGTAAAAACCTTTATTAGGAAATGTAACATGAAGCATTCCCTCATTAGGCTTCTTACCGTCCATAGGATGCACATGAATTAACGAACCACCATCTTCGGAAACGGCAATGACATGAGCAAATGCTCCAAGGTAAGGAGCAATATCCCCATCTGATCCATCTGCTTTTGTAAAGGTCAATTTCAACATGGCCATTTTACCCTCTCTCAAGACCGTATTACTGAGAGTTGAAACTGAGCCCAAATTCTCGCCGATACGAATATCTGAAAGGGTCGGTGCTGGCCACTCAGGTGCACCCCCGTAGACATGAATTCTTGTCAGGACGCTAAACTCCTCAGATCTGATGCTGATTTCGCCTTGAACCCAAATAAAATAATCGCCATCGACAAATAAATCTAGGTCTGTTGTCCAAAATTTTCCGTCAAACTCCGGATGAACGTGACGAAACTCTTTAAGGCCAGGGTCATAAGCCAATAAGTGGAGCTTATTTTCGTGAGTTAAACTAAGATTAACAGGAGTCAACTTGGTACCATTAGCCCTGTCAATCAGTTCAAACCTGATTTCGTAAGATCCAGCAGAAACTCGAGCTGGTGATTCTAACCCAATTGCTATGTGCGAATGCTCCTTACTAGCTACACTCAGCATTGGTGCTAATATTAAGACAAGCCAAGCAATGAAAGTGGAGGCTTTCTTGCAAAACGAATATCTCTTAATCATATAATTACCCTTTTCTTTATTTATCTACGAGTTTGGATTTATATAACTGCCGTACTAGCCACCTTAACCCTTCCAATAGTTGGAAGGTCAAGCGGCTGCCCAAACAATAATGCGACCTAGTAATAAGATAAACTCCACGCGTAGGGCTGAGTTCCTTGCATAACTCTTTCTCCTTTAACTTTTATAGTCAAATCAGAAAGGGTGTCCAAAGGCAGCTCGATGTACTCGAAATTATTTGTCTTATCATTGGCCAAAATAACTTTTCCGTCGCTAGTGACAACTTCCATGTCTAAATCATTAACCAAGGTTCTGCTAGCTGCGCTGGCCGCGGGCCTATCCGTGTAGACTAAGTGAATTTTAACTCGGCTATACCCCCCCTGAGAAAGGACCACAGGGTGAGACTTTTCTTCTCCTTGTGCTAGGCCCTGTTTTTCATCAATGAATACCAAACTGTCATCTGTAGCCCTAGCTAAATCCACACGCCCATGACCTTGATGCACATTTGGACCCGGACTAAGAAGCTCCTGCCCCCTAGACTTGCCGACATTACCAAACTGACCAGGATAAAGATCTACAGCCGAATTCATTAAAACAGCTTTGACTAGAGCTGCACTTGGACGACTGGCTCCACGCTCTTCCAAATATTGACGAACTACCGCTGCAGCTCCGGCAACTAAAGGCGCTGACATAGAGGTTCCACCGGAGTAGCAATAATCATCATTGTATTTTCCCCAAAGAGGATTTGCGTCTTTAACCTGAGAGCAGTTGCTTAATATGTTAGTTCCAGGAGCCACAACATCTGGCTTTAGCCTTCCATCGCTTGTTGGCCCACGAGAGCTAAAAACTGCAATGCCGTCAGCATTGTCTGAAAGTTTATCGCTACCCAAAGGTTCGGCACTCCACTTGCCATCGGCCAATTGCCCCACAGGTCTTTGAATACCCCCTGTAAGCAGCAAATTTTCTGATGCCCCCACTGAAAGGGCATTTTTAGCTGTTGAAGGTGATGAAACTGAACCCTCATCAATTCGGCCATCTCTATTTGCATCTTCACCGCTATTGCCTGCAGCAAAAATGATTAACATTTCAGGGTGCTTCCACATGAAGTCATCAACCTGAGCTGACATATTATCGTAAGCACCGAGGTTTCTTGGACTACCCCATGAGTTTGTGTGGACGCGAGCCCCATCCTGATAAGCTGGAGCCAAGAATTTCTCTAGAGTCGGAGGAATACTTAAGTTTTTTAAAAGATCCGACCACATCCCCTGAGCGATCATATTCGAGCCATAGGCACCACCTCGAAACTCTCCTCCCGAAGCGACTCCTGCACTCATGACACTTCCTGCAACATGAGTTCCGTGCCCCATGGGGTCATACCAACTGTTCGTGAACAATCCATAAGAATACCCATGTGACACTCCAGAAAAATCTCTGTGCAATGTACTCTTATCGCCACTATCTAGACCTGTATCTGCCATAGCTACGATCTGACCGCGACCATCTAACCCTCGATACCAAGCTGAAGAAAAGTTCATAATTTTAGTTCCAGTTTCAAATCCTGACAGATCAGAATAATCCCCTGAAGCCGCCAACACATTATTTCGCTCGATCGATAAACTCATCACCTCTACATATGGTTTTTCAGAAATAAATTCGACCTCGTCTATTTGAGAAAGAGAACGCAACATAGAAAGTGAAAGTCTGGCATCAATATAAGACTCGTAATGCTCCAAGACCTGACCTCCCAAACTCAATATTTGGTCGGCCACTTTCTCAACAGATTTTTTGTTAAATAATTTAATATTTACCGTTTTTAAATGGTGTTGATTAAATACGCTAATGGCATTGAGATCTGAGTTCATCTTGAACTTAGGCAAATATGGAACTTTGATCATAATATCTTTTAAGTCCACTTGAGGATTTGAAGTCGCCTTTGGCAGTAAAACCAAAAGTGCATTGTCTGGTATATATCTTAACCATTGTATGTTGAACTTTTTGAGTTCAGAAAAGTGCTGCTGACTGGGAGTTTTGTTGTATTTGAATATGTAGTACTTTGTACTGAAATCTGTCGCGCCCTGCCCAAAAGAGAACTGAGTCTTTAATTCTAAAGTCCCCGACTTTAAATAAAGCTTGTGTTCTATTTTATCCTCTGAAAAAGCTGAAACTGATAGTAATAAGATAAAGGCGGGCAGCCATAACATCCTTGAGAACATTTTCACACTCCTTTGTGAAATTTAAATTTCCTAGAAATTGCACCACAGGAAAATAAATAATGAAAGCACTTTTTTTAAAAAACCTATATTCTTATTCAAAATAATCCCCTGATCGAAAAAGCAAGCAAAGATAAAAAAACCAAAGATAAAGAAACCAGAATCTTTTGATTTAATAAAACAGGTGCCTGACGAACAAGATAAGGCACCAAAAAAATAAAAGTTAGAAGGCCTGATAAACAAAAAGCATAGGGGACAGCACTCAACCCCCCGTGCTTTAATCCCATCACTACACCTGTCAAATAAAAGGCAATAAAAATAAAATGACCAACTACATAAGCACGAAGCTTACCTAGGGCTAACAAATAGGCTCCATAAATTGTACAAACTAAGAAAAATAAATCACCCAACAGATAGGGAGGGATAAGTGGCAAAGCCGGAAGAAAGTCTTTTGTTAGTAGTAACAGAACTATGGGCTCTCTTAGCCATAAGATAATCAACGACATAACCAGAAAACCCCAAATACTCTGAAACAACAACTTGTTGAATACACTTACCGCCGCATATTTCTCCTTAGCCAAAATCGGGTAGACTCTTCCCCACAAAACCCAACTTACAATGGGTACATAGTACATTGATAATGAGACCGGAACCTGAAGCCAACCATTAGCCTCCAAACCCAACTCATCTATAATGTGGCGCCTTACAAGGAAGTTTCCTCCATAGATTGCCACCGATGTAAATAGTGTGGTTCCAGCAAAACTCAAAAGATATTTGGCTTTTTGCAAATCCCAAGACCAAGAAAAAACTTGAGTCAGGGGCAAATACCTTCTTACGCCCATTGCGTAAAATAGAAATTGCATGCACGCCAGTGTTGTCACCGTTGTCACAGCCCCCTCAAGCCTCCAATGATGAGCCAAAAAGAAAAAAAGTAACAAATTTACAACATTTAAAACAATTGCAACACGATTAAGGTGATCAAATCCCTTGTGCACAAAAAATACAGCTTGAAGTTGATGATTGCCTAAGACTAAAAATGGCACTCCTAACATTGTCAAAACAAAAAGCCTTTCAAAATTTCTGTCACCAAATACAAACTCTGAAAATGGACCCGAAAAAAATAAAGACAAGCCAACAATAGACAGAGACATTACAATTTGAATCACAAAAGAAGTTGAGAGCCATTTGTTTTTTTCCGCCATACTGCTTTCTGCACCAGAAAGTCCACTTATAATGGCGTTTGCCAGATTTAACGAACCAAATGTGATAGCGATTAACTGCAGTTGAAAAGCCTGAGATAAAAGTCCTACGGCCGCCGTTCCAAATTCAACAGCCATATACTTAGATCGAATAATTCCGATTAGTGCCAAGGTCGCATTCAACAACAGTCCCAAGACAAAGCTTTTACCTAAACCTGGTAACATCACCTATCCCACGACTTGCAATTTTGCTTTTTGCAAAAGCGCTCTCAACTCTTTATGTTGCGGTTGTAAAAGCTCCGGATCTTTAGCAAACAGTTCAAATGCCGCTTCGCGAGCCGCCTTGAGGAGGTCAATATCTCGAACAAGATTTGCCAGTCTAAATCCTGTTAAGCCCGACTGTCTTTTACCTAAAAATTCACCTGGGCCTCTCATTTCTAAATCTTGCTCCGCAATTTTAAAACCATCTGTATACGTCTCCATAATTTCGGCGCGAGCGCGTGCCTCTTCGGAAGAAGCGTAACCCAAAACCAAAACACAATAACTCTTATGCGAGCCCCTGCCAACCCTGCCGCGCAATTGATGAAGCTGAGACAAGCCGAATCTTTCTGAATGCTCAATGATCATCAAGTTTGCATTCGGCACATCAACTCCCACTTCGATAACAGTGGTAGAAACCAAAACGTCCAAGTCTCCTCTTCTAAATTCCGTCATGACTTCTTCTTTTTCTGCAGCCTTCATTCTTCCATGTAAGAGGCCAAAACGAATACGCGAAAATCTTATTCTTAATCTTTCAAATTCTTCCAAAGCATTTTTTAAATCTAAATTTTCACTTTCTTCCACAAGAGGGTAAACAATATAGGCCTGTCTACCCTTGGCAATTTGGTCAGACATAAAACCAAACACCTTTTCTCGCTGACCCTCTAGGACTTTTCTTGTGACAATGGGCTGGCGACCAGCCGGCATTTCATTGATTAAAGACACATCTAAATCCCCATAAACAGTCATTGCCAAAGTCCGAGGGATGGGAGTCGCCGTCATAACTAAAAAGTGAGGACTTCCACCTTTTTGTTTTAATTTGTGCCTTTGTTCAACGCCAAATCGATGCTGCTCGTCTACGATAACTAAACCCAGAGATTTGAACCCTACTCCTTCTTGAATTAGAGCATGAGTCCCTATGACTAAATCAACTTTGCCTTCAAGCAGAGCCAAATAGACATCTTCTTTATCTTTAGTTTTCATGCTCCCTGTTAAAAGCGCAACTCGCACACCTAGAGGTTGCAAAAATTTTTCAGAATTTTTGTAATGTTGCTCTGCCAAAATCTCTGTCGGTGCCATGATACAACTCTGGTAACCATTATCTATGGCATGAAGTGAAGACATAAGAGCCACCAAAGTTTTTCCACTTCCGACATCTCCCTGCACAAGTCGGTGCATAGGGTGAGATTGCTTTAAATCTTGAGTGATTTCTTTAAATGACTCCCTCTGAGCATTTGTAAGCTGAAACGGCAAAGCCTTCACCAGTTTGAGGACAAGTTGAGAATCGCTAGTCATTGCAAATCCATTTTCCCTCTGCACCTCGACCTTGTTGGCAGCCATTAACATCTCTAAACGAAAGAATTCATCAAAGATAATTCGCCTCTGAGCCTCAGACTTGAAGTTCAAATAAGCATTGGCTAAATGTGGAGGTGGGTGATGGATTTCTTTTAAAGCTCGCCCTCTATCATACAGGTTATATTTCTGCTTTAACCATACTGGTAAAGGATCTTGTAATGCGTCCTGCTCCGGTTCTTCTACAATTTTATGGATGGCCGTTTGAATAAGCGAACGCAACTTGGCTGGCCGCAAACCCTCGGTTTCTGTATAAAGAGGCAATAACTGATCGGAGTTCTCCTCCTCCCCACCAACAGGGTGAATATCTGGATGATGAAACTCAATCTTTCCCCTATAAAGAGTAACTTTGCCAGAAATTCGAACCTCCAGATTGGGAACAAATCTTTCGAAATACCCTTTATAGGGAGTGCGAAAGTATTTACAAGAAACGCGACCTGTTTCGTCCCCAACTAAGACTTCATATATTTTTCTTCTTGTTTTACCAAGATTCATTGAGCGCACACTTACAACTCTTCCTAAGAGGCTAACTATTTGTCCAGGTTCCAAACTTGAGATATTGCGTTGCGCTCGCCGGTCTTCGTATGTGCGTGGGTACCACTCCAAAAGGTCTCCAATCGTAGTAATGCCCCTTTTGTAAAGAACATCGCCCAACTTAGGTCCAACTCCTTTTAGAAACTGAATGGGTGTCTCATTATTAATGCTCATTATTAATACCCATATACCCTTATTAATTAGTACCCTTATATTAGTTAATATTAGTTAATTCAGACTCCTACTTTGCGGTTTATGCTCATCCACTTATAACCCGCTCAAAAGCCTAATAATTTAAAAGCCCAGTGAAAGCACTTGGCGATCATTTTAAAAGCATGGCACAATACTCTTTATGGCGGAAGATAAAAAACAGCAACATTTTCCTAAACAAGATTACGCAGTTATAAGAATCAACTCCCTGCATCCATCAGCTCCTATTCCCTTTGATGTCTACGTTGAAATTGGCAATCATTATGTGCATTATTTACGCTCTGGCGATTCCATGTCGGCTGAGAAGCTAGAAAAATTTGAAAACAAAGCTCCCGACTCTTTTTATATTCAGGCAAAGGATCGGCAAATTTACCGCGAATACATCCAGGGCCGACTCAACAGTGAGCAGTTAAATCCTAGTGAAAAGGCTCTTATCTTAAGAGAAAGCTCTCTGGCCATTGTCCAAGAGCTATTTGAAAGTCCAGACATCGGTCAAGCTTTAGAAAGTTCAAAAGAAGTCATAGACAACTTTATGAAATTCATGGAAGACGAACCCAGTGCCATGGGAGAGCTACTAGGTCTTTCAAAACATGACTTCTATACATTTAATCACTCCGTGGACGTCAGTATCTACTCCTTAGGATTAGGTTCAGTTCTTGGCTACACAGGGGAAGATCTTAAACAGCTTGGCGAGGGAGCCTTATTTCACGATATTGGCAAAAGACACGTAAGTATTGATATCATTACAAAAGATGGTCCACTTACAGACTTAGAGTGGAGCCAAATGAAAAAACATCCGGAGTACGGACTTCTAATACTCAATCAGTTTGATCACAATCTAGTCTGCAATAACGTCAGAGCTTGCTGCTTCGAACATCACGAAAGCTTTTTAGGAAATGGCTATCCACAAGGTCTGATAGGTGACGAAATACACCCCATGGCAAGAATCGTTGCGGTTACAGATACTTTCGATGCGCTAACAACAAAAAGATCTTACAATGAACCCATGCTTCCGCAAGACGCTCTTCTGTTTATGAAAGAAAAACTCTCTGCCAGATTTGACAAGGATGTTCTCGAAGCCATGTACTCTGTTTTATTTAAAATGACCACCGAAAAAGCCGGCTAAGTTTTAATATTGAAAGAACCATTTGTATCCACCGGCAAAATTGCCTGTATTTACAAACCCCATTAAGTACAAAGCCGCAGACACAGCCCCTGATCTTACACCTTCATTACTAATTACAATAATTCGGCTTTCAGTTGTTATACCAAGATCTAATAACTGTTGACGAATCTGTAGATCTGGTCGCCCCTCTCCAGTAAAAAAAGACTCCCAAGGTATATGAATCGCATTAATATCTGGATACTTATAGTCCCCATTGTTTTTTCGCCGATCAAAATACTCCTTAGAGCTGCGCACATCTATGATATACTTTTTAGATTGCACAGTTTTGGATCGCATAGTTTCAAATCGCATAGGGTGGTTAATAAAATCCCTAATCTCTTCTTTTTCAACTATTAAGCTTTTGACTAAGTTTGGCTTCCACACTTTTTCATTTTTTTTGGGAGGACTCTCGGCGTTTGTCATTGGAACTTTTGGAAAGTGTTTCAAGCTAGCAAACTGTACATCTTGAATTCCCATGTACATTAAGGTCCAAGCCAAACGCCCCTCTTCTCCTCGCCCTTCTATTCCATTTCCCACAATTATCACTTTTGATTCGGGAGAAATCCCCTTTAAAGCCAATCTTCTGGCTTCTTTATAAAGATCCTCGCTTAAAAGACCTTTATTGCGAGCCCCAGGGCGACTAAAATCGCTCCACTGCATATTTAAAGATTGAGGAATGTGAGCCAGGTTGTAATCAAAAACGCTGCGAGCATCTAAGACCACAGTGTTATCATCCAACGAAAGGGGCTGCAGATTTGCAGACACGCTCGACTTTACGTCTAAAGATTGGCTTTGATAAACTTTAGTGGGGCCAGTAACACATGCCGACTGCAACCCTAGGCCTCCCAGAATAATAAAAAAATAAATTTTTTTAAAATCCAACAAAACTATCCATTACGTCTTGCAAAAGCTTTATCGCTTCAGCTTTAGGTCTTTGAAAGGCATTTCTACCCATGATACTTCCAAAAGCTCCACCCTCAGCTAACTGACGCACCTCACTGAGCACAGCTTCTGTACCCTTGGCCTCACCACCACTGAAGATAACAATTCGTCTGCCATTAAAAGCCGACTCAACTACGTGGCGTGCACGATCTGCCAAATTTTCTACTCGAATATTATTTTGAGCAAAAACTTTTTTGGCTTCGGCCTGTTCTATATGGGCTGTTGGTGGCTTCACCTTAATAATGTGCGCCCCTAGCTGAGCTGCAATTTGAGTGGCATAGGCCACAACGTCAATGGCTGTTTCTCCTTCTTTGGACAAGCTGGCCCCTCGAGGGTAAGACCAAATCACAGTCGGCAATCCAGCCTCCTTAGCCTGTCTGGAAATTTGCGATATCTCTTCGTACATACCCTTTCTGTTTTCACTTCCCGGATAGATTGTAAATCCGATAGCTGCACAGCCCAGTCTTAAAGCATCGTCCACACAAGAGGTTAAAGCCGATATCGGTCCCGTCTTGCTTGAAAATAAAGAATCTGAATTGTTAACCTTAAGAATTAAAGGGATCTCGCCAGCAAATTCTCGAGCACCGGCCTCCAAAAAACCTAAGGGTGCCGCATAGGCATTACAACCCGACTCAATGGCTAATTCAAAGTGGTAGAAGGGATCATAAGAATCTGGATTAACAGAAAAGCTTCGCGCTGGACCATGTTCAAATCCTTGATCTACAGGAAGAATAACCATCTTTCCTGTTCCCGCAAGTCGTCCCGTATTCATTATTCTTGCCATGTTTGATAAAACGCCCGGGTTGTCTGACCCATACCAACTCAAAATTTCTCTAACTCTTGGTGTCATTAAGTACCTCATTTTGTAAAGATGCCCATGTTTATCATAGAGTTGATTTATGTTTCAACTGCTTAAAAGCCGCTTAAGTCCTTTCCGTCACAAAGCCTTTCGAAATTTTTTCTTTGTTCAAGCCCTCTCTCTCGTTGGGACTTGGTCCCATGACCTCGCACGCGCTTATATTGTGATCGAAATGATGGGTCAGGCTGGAGCTCTTGGTTCTATTTTACTGGCTTCTGCTATACCAGGACTTCTGCTGATGATGCACGGTGGAGTTCTTGTCGACAGATTAGAAGTTAAAAATCTTATGATTGCAACAAAATCTATATTAGCTGTGGTCTCCATTGCCCTCGCCTTTGTAACTGAGTTCTCAAGTATTCAACTTTGGCACCTTTTTGTTTTTGCTATCCTAGAGGGAATTATTGTGTCTTTTGATTCTCCCGCCTATCAAACACTGACAATACGTCTTGTTCCCAAGGAGGATTTTCAGCAGGCTATTGCCATTAATTCTACCAACTTTCATACCGCTCGCATGTTGGGCCCAGTAATTGCCGGAGTTCTTATGGCCTGGCATGGCCCATCTCTTGTTTTTCTCTTTGATGGATTAAGTTTTATTGGTCTCATTTTTATTTTGAGGACTTTGAATCTTCGCGAAGTTAAACGCGATGTCAAGACCCATTCAACAAGCTGGGCCTCACTTCGCGAGGCCTTCCAATATATTGCTCACAATAAAGAAATGAAATTTTACTCTCTGCAACTTTTAAGTACTATTCTTCTTGTTTTTCCGCTCCTACTAGTTGTGTTCAGAACCTATATAAAGCTCAAATTCGATCTCTCAGGGGATCAATTTGGCTACGTCTTTGCTTTTCCGGCAACGGGAGCGATGCTGGGCTCTTTAATTTTTGCAGCTATCAAACCCAAAAGCCCCTCAAATGCTCTCTACTTTGGCGTACCACTTGCCACAATCTTGATGTTTATAACTCCCCTTGCAGATACATTGTGGTTAACAGTTTTTTGCATTAGTCTTTTGGGGTTTTCCTCATACCTTTGTTTTGCCTCTCTAACTGTCTCACTTCACCTTCAAGTGCAAGAGGAGTTTCGAGGCCGAATCGGAGCCTTCATAGGAATTGCATTTCTAAGCTTAGGCCCCTTAGCGAGCTACCCCATTGGCGTACTTGCAGACAACATAGGATACGAAAATTGCATTTATATTTTTGCTTCTCTATTTGGAGGCCTATCTATTCTGCATAAGCTTCAGGCGGATAGAAGCTCCAGAAAATATGACACATCGCTTACTTAAAGGCTTTCCCCTTGAAACTCCCCTCCCATTCAAGCATGTAAAGTCTATGGAAAAAGTAAATATAGAAGTTTTTTATGAGGCCACACCCAACCCACAATCTTTGAAGTTTTATTTCACGGAGATGTTGACTGATGAGTCCGTTAGTTTTGAGAAAGATCAGGAACCACCAACACGATCGCCGATTGCAGAAAAGATATTTGGATTTCCATGGGCTTCGGCGGTTCAAATAGGTCCCAATTTTGTGACAGTTACAAAGCAAGAGTGGGTAGACTGGAAGGTTTTGGCTGAGCCACTTTGCTCACTCATTAAAGAACATATTCAAAGCGGCAAATCTTTACTGCTTCCTAAAACTGAAATTAGTGAAAAACTTGAACCTGAAATCAAAGACCCACTCGTAAAAAGAATTATTGATTTTCTAAATAATGAAGTCCGTCCTGCTGTGGCTATGGATGGGGGAGATATCGTCTTTCAAAAATTCACTCAAGGTACTCTTTTTGTTAGAATGACGGGGGCGTGCTCCGGATGTCCCAGCTCCATGGTGACTCTTAAAGATGGGATTGAAGCACGCATCCAAGAAATTATTCCCGAAGTAAAAGAAGTCGTAGCTGTCTAGAAAATTTCTAGACCCTCAAAGCTCACTTTTTATTTCATTGATAAACACAAGTCCATTCATAACCAGATTGGAAGGTCTTCGCGCCCACATTACCAGCTCCACAAGTTGGACTTGTTGGAGCTTGCACAGGCCCTGCCACTATTGCTGTCCAGAAATATCTTTTTTGAGGAGCTGACCCCACACTTTGAGATGTCGTTGAACAATCTTCATAACCTTTTCTTCCGACAGTTATCCATGCGCTTTCGCTCTTGTTATTGTCTTTGTCTAAAACAATCATTCTATAAATACCAGGAACAAAATAACTGTTGCGAGTGAGCATCCCTCCGTTTTTTATGGTCCACTTTTTTTCAGCGGATTCATAGGTCCAATCAGATTTGTTAAGCATATTATCAAACTTGGCTGGAGAATCACAATAATAGTATTCCCCATGCCTCTTAGATCCCACCGGCAAATCCAAAATGAACTCAGCACAAGCTCTAACATCCACACCGGCGTTTATGATTTCGCCAGACATTTGAGCTCCTGCAGATGAACAATCTGTTTGAGCTTGCTGATTGGTTTGAACTGCAATTTGAATTTTTTGATTTGAAATACCTGAATTTTGGCCGTTGCCGCCAGTACCAATATTATTGTTGTCGCCAGATGTATTTGATCCTATGGGATTCATCGAATTTCCAGATTCATTGTTATTATCTTCACTGAAAGACTGTTTGGAAGACATCTCATCCAAATTTTTTGGAGCAGGACCGCCACAGTTTACAAAAAATGTTGTCGTCAAAAATATAGACCCCGTCAAAATTGAAATAATTTTAAACATTTCTCACCCCTATTCTTTTTGTGTCTTATTAGAATATTAAGCAATATATGGACCACTCTATATTTTGTTTTATTTTGTCTCACAATGAGACTCTTCAGCTTCGTTCTCTATTTAAATAGATTTAGATCTTGTGAATATTCTAATTTCAGAACGGTCCTGATCAGACCCTAGACCTCTGTCAAAATAAGATTCAATTCAAATGTATAAACTAGAATTATAAACTCGAACTCGTACCTTACTTGACCCAATGCACTTTTTGAGTGGCTTTTTTAATCTCATTCATTTCTTGCTCGATTCTCTTAAAAAATTCTGTAGTAAAGTCTTTGGGGTCACACTGCAAGTCTTCTAAAGAGAGAGTGCTAACAGGAGTCCCCTTATTACTCACATTTAGAGCGAAGTGAATCAATGCCGATAGGGGAGAAACTGTGGCAATGCTTATACTGAGTTTTTGGTTTTCAAAGAAGATATCATCACCTCGTCTTTGTAAAGCCTGAGCCGTAGATGTGTTGGGGCTCATTTCTCTAATTACATCCAAGGCAATGGAAGTCATCAATCTCTGCACAGCCACACCTGCGAGTAAATTCATATCAAAATTTTCAAAAATAAAATGAAGCATCTCTTCGCCACAAATTTTTTCTCCAGCATTAAGATCTTCACCATCAACCATAAACTCCGGGTTAACCTGACAAGGACCTACCCACCCAACAATAGAATCACCTAAAATATTATAGTTCCTATAAGCAAATAGTGACCTTAACTGACTTCCATCATACGTCATTCTGTCTTCAATAAAATAAGTAACCAATTTAAAACTCCTCTTGTGTGACAAATTATGTTCTGAAAAATTAGCGGTCTATTTCTTCTGCAAGACCGCTAATGCCCTTAAAAACCTTTTGCAAGACTCACACTCTTCACACAATTTCTCTCCTGAATAATAGCAGGGCCACAATTCAGAAAAGGGAACTCCCAACGATTGCCCAAATTTTACAATCTCTACCTTATCCATTTCTGTAGTGTACGAATTCACTTTAATGTGATTAGCCGTAGAGTACTCAAAGCACTTGTTTAAACTTTCAATATAACCAGAAGAATTGTCTGGAAACGTTTCAGCCTCTTCCTTATTAAAGCCAACAATCAGTTCATCAGCGCCCATAGACTCGGCAATTGCCGCTCCTATGTTTAAGAAGACTCCATTGCGGTTGGGGACCCATACGGCTTTTGCCGTCTTTAAACTTTGTTCATAGTTATCAATTTGGACTTCAGATCCTGATGGAATTTGTTGATCACCTTTTACCAAACTTGTTTGGGTGACTTCCCCCAACCAGTTCAAATCAATAAAGCGAAGAGGAAGGTTGAGTTGCCGACAAATTGCGATGGCGGCTTTTCTTTCGTTCTCAAAGGCTTTTTGACCGTAGTTAAAAGTTAAAGCCAGCAAGACTTCCGTCTTCTTTGCCGCAACAAATATATTGACACTGGAGTCTAGCCCCCCTGACAAAAGTACAACAGATTTCGTAGACATATTTATTTTTTTTCTGAAGCTCTGTAAGGAATGGACGACTTAGCCTTTTCAACCCATTTTTGACTGGCTCTTTTCGAGGCTGCAATCAGCTCTTCCTTACTCAAGTTTTTTCTGATTTCTTGGGCCTTTTCCAATACCTTTACGGCCACATTTCTAGCTAAATCACTATTAAGTTCAATATCATCCAAATTCAAGGATGTGTGTTTCTTCACTTGAGTTCGAATTCCGCGAAGAGACTCATTGGCCACATTCAAAATGATGCGATCGAGATCTTGTTTTTTATTCACAAGTTTAGATTTAATCTGACTTCCCGAAATTTTGCCCATACAAGCCTCTCTCTTAGGTATTGGGTTCTTCTCATAAGTGTCCCCTCGTGGATTCCGCTTATAAGTATTTCATTTTTCAATGAAGTCCTTCAATAAAGTCCTTCATTTTAATGAACTCAGTTCAATTGGTCGCCAACTTCAGATCTTCGACAATAAGCTGAACGGTCTTGATCCCATTATAATGATTCCACTGAAGCTGTACAAGCATATCCAGCTTTAAACCTGGTCTAACACTTTTTAGCCATTTCGTTTCTGCTGGGGAAAACCAAAGTGCCTCAATATCTTTGCACCCACTTCTTCCTTTACAGGTCAACTTGAGATGTCCACCAGATAGATGCCTAACTCCCATAATTTCCACCTGTGAGAGCCGAAAAGTTGGGGCCGCAAAGCCCTGTCCAAATGGCTCAAATCTATCAAGAAAGGTCATAAAATTAGAGTCAATTTCTTCGATATTTAAATCAGCATCGTAAGTGAGGGGAGTTATCCTATTCTTATTTTTCAATTGAGGCAGAGCAGCAAAATACTCTGCTAGTCTCAAAACAAATACGGGTTCTTGAGCCTTATTCAACTCAAATCCGGCGGCCATTTTATGTCCTCCAAATTTATCGAGATTTTCAGCCGTAAATTGCAAGACTTGAGTAAGGTCAATATTCTCATGGCTATCTGGAACTCTTGCGCTGCCAATTACCCGATTTTGATCTTGATAGCCAATAAAGGTGGGAACTCCGAACTCCTGAACCAGCTTGGTCGCAACCAACCCCATAACTCCTTTATGAAAGCTGTTTGATGATAAATATATAAATTCTGAGTGTGGCCAATCCAACAAAGCCTCTTTTGCAAACTCATAGGCTTGATTCTGCAATTTTTTTCGCATCAAGTTTACTTTTTTAGCTTCTTCAGCCAACTGGGAAGCTAAGATTTTATCTTTACAAAGTAAAATCTCAATTGGCTTAGTCTCAATTTCCAAACGGCTCAAGGCATTTAGACAAGGTGCTAACTTCATGGATATGTCACTGCTTTTTAATGATCGGCCCCACAAGTCAAGGGACTTTAACAACTCACACAATCCAGGATTCTCTGTGTGTTGCATCTGATGCAAACCGTGCTTAACCAGAGCGTGGTTGTCATCTCGCAAGGGTACCATGTCAGCAATTGTACCTAAAGCAAATAAATCTAAATATTTTTTTATATTAAACTCTGGGGCCACAACACCAGATTTCTTTAAAACTGAGGCGACAGCTAATAATAAATAGAAAGCCACGCCTGTCCCTGCCAGATAACCCATTTCCGACTGGCAATTTCCTTGATTTGGATTCACCAAAGCAAAGGCCTCTGGTAATGTCTCTCCCGGAAGGTGATGGTCCGTGATAATTAAATCTAACCCCAGGCTCTTTGCAAATTTAGCTGACTCCACCGCTGTTGTTCCCACATCCACGGTAATTAGTAAATCGCAACCCCTCTCTTTTAATTTCTTTATGGCGTGAACATGTAGTCCGTAACCCTCTAAAAGTCGACTCGGTTGGTAATAGTTGAGCCTTTCATAACCCAGGTCTTGTAAACCCTTAATTAATAGGGCTACAGCAGGGGTCCCATCCATGTCGAAATCACCATATATACAAATAGACTCCGCTTTAAAAAAGGCTTCTGCAATTCGGTTTGCTGCGCGATCCATGTCTTTTAGGTTAAATGGTGAGGCCAAACCTTGCAGTGAAGACTTTTGCAGTTGCAATATACTTTGGTTTTCTTGATAGCCACGATTGGACAACCAGGTGCGGATGGATTCAGGAAGATTTTGAATTTCGTTCTGAAACTGTGAGCCTAAAGGCGCGTCGTCGCTTTTAGCTAGTTGCCAACTCCTCGACACCATCCCTCCCTTCAAGCTTTAGATGCTTAAATTATGCCAATCCCTTTTTTACATCAACTCCTGAATGACCTGACTCAATCTCTCTTCATCCCTTACGCCTTTGAATAAAATTTCTATTCGACGATTTTTAAATTTCTCCTCACGATTTAGAGTTAAAGGCTGAGTGTCAGAGTAGGCTCTAGCTTCAACCTTTTCAACAGATAATCCAGCGGAGACTAAAGTCTGAGCGGCAAACTGTGCCCTTGAGTGAGACAAGATACTATTAGTTGTGGGCTTTCCCAAATCATCTGTGTGACCTGAAATGACAACACCCTCTACAATATCTTCAGAAGCTAAACGTTTTCCTAACTCGCTCAAAAACTTTTGCGATCTTAACGTTGGAGTGACTTTACCCAATTGAAAGCTGATATTTTTATCTAGAGGAATATCTTTTTTTGCCATCATCTCTTCAAGGGTAATTGGTTTAGATTCTATTATGGGTGACTTAGATAGAGGTGGGCTAAATATAGAAGGTCTAGATCTTTCAACTGTCCTCACTTGAGGTTTAGAGCTAAAAGGCATACCCACTTGAACATCTAACATGGCCATTGTAACACGTCGTGAATCCACGTTCACATCTGTCAGCACCCTGCCCCCGAACCGAATCAATCGTTCATCTGAAAGTGGCCATTCATAGTTGACGGCCCCTCCCAAAAAGCCAACAGGGGCGGCATTGTCAGAAAAAAAGTCGTTATCGCCAAGAGCAAACAGCTTTCCCACAGGTCCAAACTGCCACGACTCCGTCACTTGAAATCGAGGACTCACTTCAATATACAATGCTGTAACATCTTTATCGATTTGCCCCTCTCGAAAGTGGCTATTCTGTAAGCCTAACCCTACATCTAAAAGCCATTTTGACTCAGGAAAATAATAGGAGCCTAGGCCCTTTAAATTGAGTTGAGAACCATTAACATCTTTCTCCTGATTTAAGCGGGTTTCAGAGTCCACAACTCCCAGATTTACCCCAACAAAACCCCAAATACCCTCGGGCTGGTATAAACTTGTCAGTTTTCCAGGAACAATATAGCCACGAGTTTCAGCATTTTGAGCAGAGGCCTGAGCGAAAGTTGATATACAAAAAAGAAAGATGGTAAAAACACATAAAAGGTTTCTCACTTTTGTTGTTTTTTCTTTCACAATGAATCTCCTCTTGTTGTCATACTTAGTTATCACGCTGAGTAGTTTCTAATTTCATAGGAGTTTAAACTGTAGCTGTCTTTGTTCTTGTCTTTGCTAACTCTTTTTTTCGGCCGTACCACTTTTGCATAATAACAACAAAAGGTGAAGCCACATAAATGGAAGAATACGTTCCCACAATAACTCCAATTCCTAATGTGAAAGCAAAATCTCGAATCACCCCGCCAGCAAAAACATACATTGCCACTACAGCTAACATAGTTGTTATTGATGTTAACATGGTTCTGGAGAGAACATCATTAAGTGATCTATTCACAATATCGTAAAAGTTATAACCTCTGTATGTTGTCATGTTCTCTCTGATTCTATCAAATGTAACGATCGTATCATTTAGGGAGTAACCTATGATGGTCAGAATGGCCGCCAAGGTTTGAACATTGACCTCTCGTCCAAATAAAGAAAAAATTCCCAACGTTATTACCGCATCATGAAATAAACAAAATACCGCAGATGGAGCATACATGTAATCAAAGCGTAAACCCAAATAAATAAGAATCATAATTAAACAATAAAATACGGCAAGCAGGCCATTTCTCTTTAATTCAGTTCCCACTTGAGGTCCAACAGAGTCTATTCTTCGAACCTCAGGTTGTTTTTCAGAGAATTCAGCTACCAAGCCTTCGGTCACGTTATTTAGCAAGTCATTCAAAAGTTGATTTGTTTCCTTATCGTCTTTTCCTTGAACGCTGTCCATCCGGATTAAAAACTCATTGGTTTCACCAAAGGACTGAACCGATGCTTTAAGCCCCAATTTTTCTGTAAAGGCCCTGACCTCTGAATCGGCAACCTTTTCAGCAAATTGCACTTGGATCTCAGTGCCCCCAGCAAAGTCAATGCCGTAGTTAAACCCTTTTACCAGAATTACTAGTAAGGAGGCTACGGTCAGCACTAGCGACAACGTAGCAAAAACTTTTGAAGAACCTAAAAAATTAAATCTAACATCTATTTTTTTACTCATTTCTTTATTACCCTTACCTTAAGCCTTAACTAAATTCTTGTACTCAAACTTCACCACCATCAATTCAATAATGGCTCGAGAAACAAAAATGGCAGTAAACATGGACGTCACTATTCCACTAATAAGTGTGACGGCAAACCCTCTAACTGGCCCTGTTCCGAAGTACATCAAAACTAAACAAACAGCCGCCGTAGTAATATTGGCGTCAAAAATAGCCGAAAAAGCATGACCAAATCCATCCTTAATTGCCGTTTGTATTCCCACTCCCTTTCTTAGTTCCTCTTTAATTCTCTCAAAAATGATGACGTTCGCATCCACTGCCATACCTACCGTTAACACAATCCCAGCCACTCCAGGTAGAGTCAGGGTCGCTCCTAAAGAAGTCAGTATTGCCAAAATCAGAAGGACATTTAAAGTCAAAGCTATGTCAGCTACCAAACCCAAAGTTCGGTAATAAAAAAACATAAAAATAAGAACCAAAACTGAGCCTAAGAGTCCGGCAAGCTTACCCTTTTCAATAGAATCTTTTCCAAGCGTTGGCCCCACAGTTCTTTCTTCTAGCTGCTCCAGGGCGGCAGGCAAAGCTCCGGCTCTCAATGTTGTAGCTATAAACTGGGCTTCATCTTGAGTTTCTTGAATATTTCTTCCTGTATTGAGTCGAATACGAGCCGTCGAACTGTCAATCTTTTCATCAATTACGGGTGCCGACTGGATAACTCCATCCAATATAATTGCAACCTGTTTACCTACATTATCTCCAGACATTTTAGCAAACTGCCTGCGTCCCTCTACTCCAAATCTAAAAATAACCTGTGGCTTTCCAAACTCATCTGGCCGAACCATGGCATCTTCCAACAAATCTCCAGACAAATTGTTATTTGTTTGCACAAGATAAGGAACTTTTCCGGCCTCCAGAGTTGTAGCGGACGCTGCCTTTTCAAAAACAACAGCTGTATCTTTAGGTAGTTTATCTTTTAAGTCATCGTTTAACTTTTTAAGATAATCTGTATACCTTAGGCCATCCTTACCAAGAGCATAACCTCCAGCCTTTTCAGCATCTAAAATCCATGCTTCAACGGTGCTAGGAGCCACCTCAGTCGAAATGGGTCGAAAAGCTAACCTAGCTGTCCTGTTGATAAGATCTTTCGCTTTGGAAGAGTCTTTAACCCCTGGCAATTGAACAATGATACGATTGTCACCCTGGGCAGCGATGTTAGGTTCGCTCACGCCAAATTCATCAATTCTATTCCGAATGACTTCAATTGCCTGGCTAATAACCTGTTTTTTGTACTCCTGAATCTTGGCATCATAAAATTTAACAACAACCTTGTTATCCTCTGTATCTAGAATTTGTAAAGTTGTAGCGTAGTAATCATCAATAAATTTTTTAATGGCTTTTTCTTGATCCGCACCCGAGAAGCCTATCAGTATTTCTCTGTTGTTTTCAGGATTAAGAGTCACCTCTCCATGTTGAACATCTTGATCTTTAAACTCGTTGGGAAGGTTCCTGATAGTTCTATTAGACTTTTCTGTAATAACACCCTCGACATCCACCCCTAAAACCAGGTGTAAGCCACCTTGTATATCCAATCCGTATACAATCTTATCTTTGGAGAACCACCAATTTTCACCCACATCAACAAAGTTGGGTAAAACAGTGACAATAGCCATTACCAAAGTCAGAACTATAATTATCCATCTTACTTTTAAACTCTCTATCATTTTTGCCCCTCATCCACTGGTGATGCGATCTGCGACTTAAGAATACGAACTCGAACGCCCTCCGAAATCTCAAGCGTCACAAACTTTTCTGTCAATCCCTCAATGGTGCCTAAAATCCCACCCGAGGTTAAAACATTGTCTCCCTTTTTTAACTTCTCCAAAAACCCTTGGTGTTCTCTGTTTCGTCGTTGTTGAGGACGAATTAACAAAAAATAAAAAATTACAAAAATAAAAATAAAAGGCATCAATTGCTCAAATAGGCCTGGTTTTGCACCAGGTCCAGATTCAGCAGACTGGGCCAAAACCACGGACGACAACAAGCTGATGCTAGCTGCCAATAGACTGTTTAGTAACTTCGACATTATAAAAGCCTCCAAAATCAAAGGGTGTGACACTCAAGACTCTGCATCTTTCATGCAAAATCTAGATTAAAATAAGATAAAATAAAACAAACGCAGAAGTTAACGCAAAAAGACAATTTGTCCACTAATGGGGCTTAGCGTTGGCTAAAACGTTGTATACAGAAGTTTTTAAACTCAGCCCAAGTGCCTTTCAAAATGTTCTGACGTGCCTTAGCCATAAGATCGAGATAAAAATGCAAATTGTGTATGGTGTTTAAACGAGAAGACACGATTTCACCAGTCATAAACAAGTGTCTTAAATAAGCCTTGCTATAGTTCTTGCACGTGTAGCAGTCACATTCTGGATCTAAAGGTGAAGAGTCCTCTTTGTATTCTGTGCGCTTGATACTCACCTTTCCTTGCCAAGTGAATAAGGTACCATTTCTGGCAACGCGGGTGGGCATAACGCAGTCAAACATGTCTATGCCGCTATCTACAGACAGAATTAAATCCAAGGGTGTTCCCACTCCCATTAGGTATCTAGGTTTGTCTGAAGGCATCTCTGCCCCAATGACATCAACCAATTCGTGCATAAGCTCTATAGGCTCTCCAACGCTAAACCCTCCCAAAGCATAACCGGGCAAATCTAGACTGCAAATCTGGTCGAGTGATTTCCGCCTTAGATCTAAATGTAATCCTCCCTGGACAATGCCAAATAAAAGGCTCTGCTCACGGGTCATCGCCGACTGGCATCGTTTTAACCAGCGCATGGTTAACTCCAAGGAATCATCAATTCTTTTTTTGTCGGCGGGGTAAGGCGGACACTCATCAAAAGCCATAATAATATCCGCCCCTAAGTCCATTTGAATTTGCATACTTGACTCCGGAGTCAGAAAGCACTCGGCCCCGTCAATATGCGATTTAAACTTTACACCCTCTTCAGAAACTTTATTGAGTTTAGACAGTGAAAAAACCTGAAATCCTCCACTATCTGTTAGAATGGGAAGGTCCCAATTCATAAACTTGTGCAGTCCGCCAAGCTTTTTAATTATTTTTTCGCCTGGCCTCAAATGTAAATGATACGTATTGCCTAAAATAATTTGGGCTCCCAAACCTTTAAGCTCTTCAGGAAGCATAGCTTTAACTGTGGCCTTGGTTCCCACTGGCATAAACACGGGAGTCTGAATTTTACCATGAGCAGTCTGCAAGGTTGCCGCCCTCGCTTTGCCAAATGTGGCTTCTACTTGAAAATTGCCTATATCTATGTCTGCATCTATATCTGTGTCTACGTCTGCATCTTTGTCTAATTTATCAATCTGCAAATTCTTTCTCCTGTAAATTTCGTCCGCACATCTCGTCTTCAAATATTTATCCACTTCAAAGGGTTGTCCACTTCGATTCGAACTCTATCTAAATTCTAGTGTAAAACTGTAATTAACCTGACTTCTTTCAATTTTCCCATACAGAAAGATCTCCATAGCTAAATAACTTAAATTTGTTTTCTATGGCCCACTCATAGGCTTTTAAAGTTGTCTCCAATCCTGAAAAAGCGGCAACCAGAGCCATGAGAGTTGACCCTGGCTGATGAAAGTTTGTCATCAGAACGTCAACGGCTCGAAATTCAAAACCCGGAGTAATAAATAAATCTGTCTGCCCTGTATATCTATCATTCATCAACTCCAAATGACCTGTGTACAGGGACTCCAAGGATCTGGCAACAGTTGTTCCCAGGGCCCAAACCCTGTTCCCTTGAGCTTTAACTTTTTCAATCTGATCTTTTAAAGCGACTGAAATCTCACAAAACTCTTTGTGCATTTTGTGATCGCTCAGCTTTTCGGTTTTAATGGGTAAAAATGTACCCAGCCCCACGTGCAAGGTAACAAAATCTAGAAGAACACCTTTTTTCTGTAAACAGAGAAGGTCTTCTTCTTTAAAGTGTAGAGAAGCTGTGGGAGCAGCCAAGCTTCCAGGAACTTTGGCCCAATGAGTTTGATACCAAGTTTCATCATGCTCTATATTGTGCCTTCTCCCCCTACTTTTTTGAATATAAGGAGGCAAAGCCAACTCACCATTGCGAATAAAATAAGATTCATCTAAGACCCCTGAAACCAAAACCGTTTGCGGGAGACCTTTGCTTATTAACTTTAATCGGACCCCATCGGGCAACACTAGGGATGAGGACTTCATTCTCTTAACGGGAAACAAAACCTCCCACAGGCCCTCCTCTCCGACTTGCTGTATAAATAGAATCTCAAGGCCGCACTGACTAAATATACGTCGTTTCTTTACTTTTGTGTTATTTAAAACGAGCAAATCCCCAGGCTGAAGGCTTTCTAATAGCTGACTTTTTGATACTTCTCGCGGATGACCATCCAACACGTACATAGCACGAAAGTTCTTAGCTGGCTCTGTCGCGACGAGAGCTTCAGGATATTGATAAAATAAAGACGCGCAGGTAGTTTCCACACCTGCGCGTATAGTAAAAAGTGCTTTTATTGTCTAGAGAAGATTATTAAATCTATTCCTTCTCTCTCCCCCACCCCAAAACAGGAGTTTTTTTCGACGACATCCATGTCTCCCCATTTTTCGCTGCCGCATCCTTGCAACAGCCATACTCTAATGACTCCCAAAGCTATCAATTGGGTTAAAAATGCACTGATCGATCGCACAGATTCTCCACTGCTTTACTGCGTCATTACCCTAGCCGTACCACGTAACTATTTCCTTAGGTTTGGTTTGGTTTGATCTTGCCTATACCTAAACTTTCAGGCATTTTACTTCTTTTTTTAATATGCGCCGGTGGTGGAATTGGTAGACACGCCAGCTTGAGGGGCTGGTCCTGGTAACGGGGTGAAGGTTCAAGTCCTTTCCGGCGCACCATTATGTTAGAGATGTCGCATAGGCTTTGTGTTTCATTCCAAGGTTCGATC
>CAZCYD010000015.1:52662-56098 GCA_964502735.1 uncultured Pseudobdellovibrionaceae bacterium | reverse complement strand
TTGGCTTTTATCTCAAAGTAGAGTCCCGCTTTTTCTCCAGTCTTTACAACAATATACAAGGCCATTGGAATATAGTACACCAAAGCAAGGGGGCTTGTCGCCTCGAAATACATTGTGCACTCGAAGGCTTTGTGATAAGCCCAGTGCATTATTGAGTTAAGTTCTTGCTCCAATTAAGGGGCTGATAACCGAAAGGACAATATGGAATTACAGTTAGTAAAGCCAAAAAGAAAGTATGAATCTGTTATTATTTATCACCCGGATGCTACAGAGGCGGAGTGCAAAGAGTTTTTTAGGAAACAAAAGGAAATAATACAAAGCTTTGAAGGCACCCTAAATCATGTGGACAGTTGGGGAAAAAGACGCCTTGCAAATCCAATCAAAAAACTAAAGATGGGGACTTTTTTCCACACAACGTTTGAGGCCAACTCAGAAAGCGTTGCCGAATTAGAGCGGGTAATGAGGATTAATGATCAGGTTCTTAGATTCACTCATACTCGTCTTGATGAAAGAAAAAGCTTAAATCAACACGTTGAGGACTTTAGAGAAGTGATTAAAGCTTCTATAGAAAAAGAAAACGAGAGAGAAAAGGCCTTTCAAGCTCGTCGCCAGGCCGTAACAAAAAGAAAACAGTAGTGATATATGATTGCCAGTAGATTAATGAAGTCCGCACTCCTTGTGGGGTGGACATTTTTATTGACGGGTCTGACCGTGGTAATGGGGGCCATTCCATTAAATGGTTTGTATCGTTATGCAGGAAGACTCTATTATTGGCTTTTCTGGGCGCTGGCAATTACGACGCTGTTTTACTTGGGATTCTATCCATTGGCAGTTGGGTTATGCTCAATGTGTTTCGTTGTTGGGGTGTTTAACGAAGTTCGACGAAATGGCTACAGTTATGTCTCCTCAGGTGTTATTTCGGTAGCTTTCACGAGTACACTTATTTATTTCTTTGCTTTTTTCTTTGCTAGAATTAAAGAAATAAAGTGGGTTCCTTTCTTTGAGACTTATTTGAATGACAATGTGTTGAAGTATTTTCCACCAACTGGTGATGGAGCGATCCCCTTTGATATCAAACAAGTTATTGTTCAAATTCCCTCCATTGGAGTGATTCTTCTCATAGTGAGCCTTTTTTTGGCAGTTCTTTTTGAGAAGAGGATATTGATCTGGTTACAGATTCCCACACTACGCCGAGAGAAACTTAGGGAGTTTAGCCTTCCGGACACGGTAATTTGGATATTCATTTTGTCATTGTTACTTGCATTTATAAAACTTGAAACCACTTGGGTTAATGTAGTTGGAATGAATTTACTTAATGTAGTCGTCTTACTTTATTTTTTTCAAGGTTTAGCGGTGATTGCTACATATTTGCATTTAACAAAGGCCACTATATTTTGGCGAACGCTGATTTATGTGTTTGCTATTACACAGTTGTTTTTGGCTGTGGCCGTGTTTGGAATAATAGACTATTGGATGGATTTTCGCAGGAAATTAAATAAGAAAATGACTGAAATTAAAAACTTATAAGATTGGAGATAACTATGAAAGTAATTTTACAAAAAGATGTGAAGGACTTGGGAAAAGTTGGCGACTTACTAAACGTGGCTCAGGGGTTTGCCAGAAATTTCTTATTCCCACGCAAGTTGGCCGAACAGGCTACGGAGAAGAACATAAAGCAGTATGCCCATCTTAAAAAGGTGGCGGAAATAAAGAAGAAAAAAGCTGTTGCCGATCGTAAAGACCTTATTGAAAAATTAAATGGTCTGACTTTAAACTTCCAGATGCAAGCAGGTGAAGAGGACAAACTGTTTGGTTCAGTTACCCCTTTAGATATATCTAAAGAACTAGAAAAGCGTGGATTCTCCGTAGACAAAAAAGATATCGAACTACCTGAAACTATAAAGTTTATTGGGCAACACAAAGCTTTAGTTTCCTACGGGAAGGACTTGCAAGCCGAGATCCTTATTTCTGTGGATAAGATTTAAGAAGGTTCTTTGCTTTTAACAATTCTGTTTGTAAATAATTAACCATTATCTGGCGAAGATCCTCGATGCTCATGCGTTGAGGGTCCATTCCATGTTTAGCAATCAAGTTGAGTAGTTCTTTTTCTATAAGGTGCTCTGGCAAACCAGTGGCACTTACAACAGTTCTTAGGAAATCCTTTTCCATACACTACACCTTCTTTAAACAAGGGGGATCGTGTTCCCCAAAAATTATACTAAATATAGAGGTGTCAGCCCCGTTTAGTTAAAGCTCAGGTGAATGTCATAAAGTGCGACACATATATCTTAGACAGACTTATTAAAACAATGGGTTAATCTGACTTCAAGTCCAGTTCAGACTTTGATTAAAAGCTTGGAGCGTAGTTTTTTGGGGGCCCGCCAGGAGGAGGCAGATCGGGTGGCATTCCTTTTGAACCACCTCTGGACGATGTGGGAGGAAATGGGGATGTAGGCATAGGTGCTTCAGGACCTTGGACTAAATCACTGAAGAGCCCATATTCGGCTTGCCACCTTAGTTTTACGGTGCCTGTCGGGCCATTTCTCTGTTTGCCAACAATAACTTCAGAAATTCCTTTGATATCGGGATTGTCGCGATCATAGTAATCTTCTCGATAAAGCATCATAATGATATCAGCGTCTTGTTCTATAGAACCAGATTCGCGCAGGTCAGACAACATAGGTCTACGGTCGGATCGACCTTCTACCCCGCGATTCAGCTGGGCTAAAGCTAAGACTGGAATTTGAAGTTCCTTGGCAATTTCTTTGAGCATTTTTGAGATTTCGCTAACTTCTCTTTCGCGACTCTCAACCTTTTGTTTCAAGCTCATTAACTGTAAGTAATCCACCATGATGAGATCAAGACCATGTTTGGCTTTGAGGCGGCGAGCCTTTGCCCGTATTTCAAAGGGGCTGATCCCAGCGGTATCATCAATAAATATATTGGCATCGCTAAGTGCTGCAGCTGAATTAATAAGTCTGGGCCAAGTGCGATCATCAAGCTGGCCGACTCTCAAATCTCCTAGAGGAATTTTGGCTTCAGCGGCAAGCATTCTTATCATCATTTGTTCTTTGCCCATTTCCACAGAAAAATAGGCCACAGATTTTTTTTCTCTCAGAGCTGCATTGAGAGCAATATTAACACTAAAAGCTGTTTTACCCATAGAAGGTCGAGCGGCAATTATTGTGATTTCACCAGGTTGAAATCCAGCAGTCATTTCATCTAGCTCGGTAAAGCCTGAGCAAACTCCAGTGACTTGGCCTCGATTGGCGTAAAGGTATTCCAGCTTCTCGAGGCTGGCTTTGACGAGGTCACTTGAATCAACGAGACCACTCACTTGTTTTTGCTCGGCAATGCTAAAAACCTTGGCTTCAATCTGATCCATGAAGCTAGAGACATCAACAAAATCCTGAGTATAGGCCTGTTCTGCAATTTC
>CAZCYD010000015.1:29591-52562 GCA_964502735.1 uncultured Pseudobdellovibrionaceae bacterium | reverse complement strand
TCTTGTTCTAACATCAAACCACCGAGAACAGATTGTTCAGCTTCAATATTTTGAGGTGGCAAACGGTTTGACACAAAGGTCTCCAAAACAAAAACAGTGAATTAAAATCGTCCACGTAAAGACGAAAAATTATGTCTTAAGTATTATCAATCACAATTTTAATAAATACAAAAAGCGGGTCTTATCTTAGTTGTCGTAATCGAAACCCCGCCGGTGCTGAATTTTAATTTTATAATGTACTTGTATTATTTCTAACCTTAATTTTGTAAGTATCAATCTTTTTCTTTAAAGTATTGCGATTGATACCTAGCATTTTTGCGGTCTTAACTTGGTTGCCTTTCAAAGCTTTGAGTGACAGCTCGATAAGTGGTTTCTCAACTTGTTCTAAAACAATATTGTAAAGCCCATCCAATTGTACATCAGCGGCTTGCTGCTGTTGAAAGAGGACCTCTAACTTACTTTTCACAAGCTTTTCAAGACTAACTGATTGTAGATTAGCGACAAATAAATGATCTGATTGATTCAAATTTGGATCCAAGTGTTACCCCCCAAGCGACACTAAAATTTAGACACAGATATTAACCCTAAAAAAAAAACGCTGCCAACTTTTTAAACTCCGCGTGTATCAGGTGACCAAATATATTTGTGCAATTGCACCTGAAACCTGGCTGAAGAGCCGCTCTTTAAGATTTGAGCGGCCAGCCACTCTGCGCAAACCTCTTCAAATGATGGGCTGTATAAAACATTGCTTTTATCGAATAATCGATTATCGCGACAGAAGGACTCCGCCCAGAAAAAATCCTTTTCACTACAGATTACAAACTTGAACTCGGTTTGAGCATCGGCAAACTGAAGGTTGTCCATGCAAAACTTATTGGCCTCACCACTGTCCGGAGTTTTTACGTCAATTATTTTTTTGACCCGAGAATCTACACCCTGACAACTTATATCACCGCTTGTTTCTAGTGAGACATTATAGTTTTGGTCACAGAGTTGACTCATTAGTGTTAGAGTTTCTTTCTGCAACAGAGGTTCGCCTCCAGTTACACAAACGTATTTAGCTCCAAAGGAGTGAACTTGCTCACAAATTTGCTCGACGCTCATTTTGTCGCCTTTGTGATAGGCATATTTTGTATCACAGTAGGTGCATCTCAAATGACAACCCGAAGTCCGGACAAAGGTCGTTGGGAGTCCGACCCAAGAGGATTCGCCCTGAATACTGTGGAAGATTTCATTAATTATAATCATAAAACAAGACTTTTCTAATAGGGTTTTATTTTCTAAAATATACTGATGAATCACCTATTGCGTCGCTTCAGAAGAGATATCACTGGCCTGGTCTGGCTGTCTATTGGAATTTTTTTAGGATTGTCGTTGTGGAGTTACAATACAAATGACCCCTCTCTTAATTCATTGGGGATAAACTTAAAAGTTCAGAATTATTGTGGATATTTTGGGTCCTTTTTGGCAGACATCTTTTACCAACTCTTTGGGCTTTGCAGTTGGATAGCTGTTTTGGCCTCTTTGCGGACGTCTTACCATGGTTTTTTGGGTAGAGAAATTACATTCAAGGAGTTTAGGTGGTTATGGTCCCTTCTCTTGCTCATCACAGCGACAAGCTTAGGGGCCTTGTACTTTCCCGAAGAAAAATTTTTGATTCAACAAGTTAGTGCTGGTGGTTCAATGGGCCTAATTATTTCCAAGGCACTTACTGCGGTTTTTAATTATGGTGGTGTAACCGTAATACTTTGGACATTGTGTGCAATTCTAATCATTTTTTATACAGAGAGGCCTCTTGTTGAAATTCTAATGGCACCTAAGAGTCTAGCTCAGGGTTTTTTCGCAAGAATCAAGATAATGTTGGTAAAAACTTTAAATTATCAAGTTTGGTTAATTGAGCGAATATTTTTCCACGTTAGAAAAGCTTTTCAAAAGGAAGAGCCTCCCATTAATGAGACTAAAACAGAGAGAGTGGGTAAGATCTTTCCATTAAGAGAGTCTAAATTGGGGGTCGCCGCTAAATCAGAAAAATTAGATCGTAAAATATTTTCTGTGGTCCAGGCGGAGAATAATAAAAAAAGAAAAGTTGTACTCAAAGCAAAAGTTGAAAGAAAAATTGAAAATTGGGAGCTACCAAAACTTTCTCTGTTGGAAGACCCTCCCCTTTCTAGGATTAAATTGGATGAAAAAGAGATAAAGAAAAAAGCAGAGTTGCTTGTTAATAAGCTGGAGCAGTTTAGTGTTAGGGGTAAGATAGTTGGAGTTAATCCCGGACCAGCAGTGACTATGTTTGAATTTAAACCAAATGTAGAAGTTAAGCTAAGTAACATCACAAAACTGGCAGAGGATTTATCTTTGGCCTTAAGCAGTGAGTCGGTTCGAATTATTGCACCAATCCCAGGGAGAGATGTTGTCGGAATAGAAACCTCAAACTCCACACGCGAAACAGTGTACTTGAAAGACATGTTGGCAGAAGACGATTTTTGGGATGATGAACACAAGTTGCCGGTGCCATTAGGTCGAAAAGCTAATGGCATGCCTAAAATTGTAGATCTTAGAAAAATGCCACATCTTTTAGTAGCAGGTTCAACAGGTTCGGGGAAATCTGTATTTACAGTCTCTACAATTGTAGCATTGATATGTCGTCACAGTCCCAAAACATTAAGATTTGTGTTGGTAGATCCCAAGCAAGTAGACCTTGCTGCCTTCAATGAACTTCCCCATCTGTTGATTCCACCGATTAGAGACTCACAAAAAGCACTTGGGGCTCTGAAGTGGGCCATTAAGGAGATGGAAAAGCGTTATAGATCTATGTCAAAGTTTGGTGCTCGTGGGCTGGAAGAGTTTAATAAAAAGGTGGAGTCTTTTAGTAAAGAAGAAATTCAGCAATACGAAACTCTAAATGAGGAGTTTCTTGAGAATAAAAATCCAGAGACATTTTATTTTACGCCACAACCTTACATAGTTATTATTGTAGAAGAATTTGGCGATTTAATGACTGTTGACAAGAACAATGTTGAACAACTTGTTGTAAGGCTTGCGCAGATGGCGAGGGCTTGTGGAATACACTTGGTTTTAGCTATGCAAAGCCCGCGCAAAGAGGTGGTGACGGGCTTAATAAAAACCAATATTCCGGGGCGAATAAGTTTTAAGGTGGCGAGCAAAATGGATTCGCGAATTATTCTGGATGAGAGTGGAGCGGAGAGGCTTCTGACTAGAGGAGATATGTTATTTTTAGCTCCTGGAGTTGCAAAGCCAGAGAGGCACCATGGGCCCTGGATCAGTGATGAAGAAATCGGAAAAATAACGCAATTTTGGCGTGACCAAGCTGAGCCGAGCTATAATGAGTTAGCAATGAAGGCTATACAAGGTTCTGGAGGAGGATTCGATCTTTCTGGGGACCCATCGATGAATATGGAAGAGGAGACAGAATTTGATGAAAGATATGACGAAATTTTAGCGGCAATAGCTTCTATGAAAGAAATTTCTGCCTCTCTTATTCAGCGAAAATTTCGTTTAGGTTACCCCAGGGCCGCCAGACTTATTGAAATTTTTGAAGAGCAAGGTGTTATCGGGCCGGCAAATGGCAGTAAGCCCCGCCAGGTTCTCATAAATGAGCTTAAATAATTCAATTCCAAGGGTTAAATTCGTTGGATAGGGTCCCTAGTCTTAGGTCCAGTTCCTGAAGTTTGAGTTGCTTAGTTTAGAGTCCATGATTGAATAACTCTACAAACGATTGTTGTCCTAAAGTCTAGCTAGTCGGAAGTGAGGTTAGTAGCTTGGGAAAACAATCTAAACAAAACACAGAGCAAGAGTCTGAAATAATTTTCTTTATAAGAAGATCTTATAAGAAACTTGCTGGGTGCTTTAGATGACAAAATCATGGAGGACATAAGATGAAGTCACTATTGATAATAGCTACAATGTTTTGGGGTCTGCACTCTACGGCAGCTGATGTAAATATTCCGGTGATGGACATACTGAAAGCTCAGGGTCTGTTCAATCAAGAAGTTGGGACTTATGCCCTTGATTGGAAAGTTGGCGACAGCACTCAGCACAATATAAATATGGGCTTTATCTCGGGAAAAATGGATTCGAGAGTGAGAGAAGAAACTCCAGAGGGATTCTGGATGGATCAAGATATGAATATGGGATTCCTGGGTGAGCAAAAGGTTGAAATACATATTAATAAGCACACAGGAGAAATACTTGAAATTAGAGTTAACGGACAAAAACAGAATATACCAGATCAGGGAAATCAAGAAATCGTTGACATGCAGGAAGCAAGCATTAAAGTTCCAGCCGGAACATTTGATTGTGTTTATTTGAAAATAAAAGACACAAGCAATAATCAAATTTCACAGGCTTGGTTGAATCCTCAAGTTGTACCTATGATGGGTTTAATTAAAACTATTCAACCAGGACAGTTTGGAGAAGTGACTGTTGAACTTACTGGCTTTAAAAAGATGTAAAAAATTTTTTAAGTTTATATCATATGTTTTAAAAAGGGCGGCAAATTTCACCGCCCTTTTTTTTGTTACTCTTTTCTTTATTACTTTTTCTTTTTTTGTCCTTTCTTTTTTTGATAGAGGTGCTGCATTAGCAGCAACACCAGGTTCTTGGTCGGAGATGAAAAAATGGGTAGAAGAGCGTTTGGTAGAAGGTGAAGTCGAGCCGGCAGTAGAGCAGTTAAAAAATTATATTGGAAGTCAGAAGGAATCCGCATCTCCGGCAGGAAGGGATTTGCTAAATCAAGTCGTAAACACTTTTCTGATGGATGAAACACACAAAAAGTTCTATCAAGCGCAAACTTTAAAGTTTAGCGAACCGGATCGAGCGATTGAAATTTTAGCTGAAGTGCGCAGGAAAGAACCTTTTAATGAAAAGGCAATATTAGAAGTGGCCTGGATTTTAATACACGCGGGCAAGTGTGATCAGGCTGGGGACAACTTAAATCAGGCTCTCAAAAATAATCCATACAGTAAGAGGGGGCGGATATTAAAAATTAATGCTCTAAGCTGCCTTAAAGATTGGCAAGGAATTAAAATAGAATCGAAGGAAATTAGGAGCGCTCTAGGTGCCAATGAGTTTGACTCAACAGCCGCTCAACTTTTGGCTACAAAAGAGGAGGAGCTTGCGGAAGGGCTCATTAAGAAAATAAACAGATTCTATGAAAAAAACCAAGATTTTCCGTTGGCAATTTATTGGCAAGTTGTCGCTCTTAGAAGAAGGGCGGGCTCTTTTAAGGATCTAGCACAAAAGTACCTTTCAATTTGCCAAACACAAAAAGCCAAAGTACTAAGTAAGTATGAAAACTATCCATTGTTGTGTAGTGAAGAGGCCAAGGTCATCTCTTATATTAAAGAGAGTAATTAAGAAACGAAATATTAAAAAAAGTTTTATTATATTGTTTCTAATTATTGGCTTTGGCGAGATAGGATGTGGAGTTAAGGGGGACCCCATTCCACCCGATCGACCCCCCAATTTAGGAAGGGGCAATCCTACCTACAAGAGAGCAACAGAGGATATATCTCTGCCCAAAGCGACAGGTATTCACTTTGAAGATCCAGATAGAGAACAAGATGAAGAAGAAAACACAGAAGAGGATGAGGAGTAGTTTATGTTTGAAGGAGTTATTACGGCTCTTGCAACCCCTTTTAAGGGAGGGCAAGTAGATTTTGAGTCGCTTCATCGATTGGTAGAGTGGCAGATGGAGTCAGGAGTTGACGGCTTTGTTATAAATGGAACCACAGGTGAGAGTCCAACACTAATAGATAGCGAAGTTGAAGAAATTTGGAACAGAGTAAAGTCTTGGGTGCCACAAGGCTTTACATTACTTCTGGGCACGGGTAGCAATTGCACTGCGCGAACTATTGAGAAAACAAGACGAGCTAAAGAGCTGGGAGCCGAGGGGGCCCTTATTGTTGTGCCATATTATAATAAGCCAACTCAGGAGGGCTTGTATCAGCACTTTTCTAAAGTGGCTGAGGAAAATCCAGAAATGCCAATACTTCTGTATAATGTTCCCGGCAGAACTGTGATTTCTATGGCTGCAGATACAGTTGAGCGCCTTAGCCGACTTCCAAACATTGTAGGAATTAAAGAAGCCTCCGGTGATTTGGAGTTAGGACAAAAAATTATTCAGGGATGTCGAAAAGATTTTACGGTGACAAGCGGGGATGATTTGACTTGTATTGATCTTACCTCTGCTGGGGGTAAAGGAGTTATCTCCGTGATTTCCCATCTTATTCCAAAGGATTTAAAGACTTTAATACGACAAGCAAAGGAGAATCCACGCGAGGTGAAAGAGGAATACAGAAAATATTCGGAGTTAAATCACTGTCTTGGGTCTGAGCCCAACCCCATCCCCGTAAAGATGGCGCTCTACAAAATGGGAATATTTTCGAGTCCGGAAATGAGGCTGCCTTTAACAACCATGGATGAATCAAATGGAGCTAGGATAGAGGTCAGTCTTAGGGAACTTGGAGTTATAAGGTGATCAGGACTGTAGTCGTTGGCGCTAATGGAAAAATGGGTCAGGAAATTATTAAAACCATTAATGATCAAGGTTTGGTTTTGTCTGCTGGAATCGACGCAATAGGAAATTGGAAGTCCTTTGGGGATTTAGACGCAAGCCAAGTTGACGTTTTGATAGATTTTTCTAGGCCGGAATCTTTTGTTGAGAGCGTGGAGTGGTGCTCACAAAAAGGTGTACCTATGGTCAGTGGAACAACAGGCTTGTCAAATGAAGAGAAGGCGATGCTGGTGGAGCTTGCTAAAACTCAGGCCTGTCTCTGGTCGGCAAACATGAGCCTAGGCGTGGCGTTTGTAAACGAGCTGATCAAGAGTTTTAAGAATCTAGAGGAGGGTTTTGACTTTCAAATAGAAGAGGCCCACCATCGTCACAAAGTTGACAAGCCTAGTGGCACAGCCTTGCTACTGCAAAATACATTACAATCTCAAATTAAAAAGGAGTTACCTGAGCCTCTTTCAATAAGAGGAGGGGGGATATTTGGCACGCATAAATTGATGGCGATGTCTGAGGAGGAGATTATAACCTTGGAGCATATTGCCTTAAATAGGCAGGTTTTTGCAAAGGGTGCGGTTCGAGCTGCGTTATGGATTGTAAATCAAAAGCCAGGTTTTTACTCTATGAAGAATGTATTAGCCATTTGAATTTGATAATTAGGCAATACCAAGGTAAAGGAATGGAAGTCGTTTACAATACATATGGATAAAGATGAAATTGAGACATTATAGGAGTATGAGTTATGAAATTTTATATAGATTCCGCGGACATCAATGAGATACGTGAGGCCAACAGAAGAGGCTGGGTGGACGGGGTCACGACGAATCCCTCGCTTGTGGCTAAGACGGGTCGCAAAAATGAGGACGTTATTAGAGACATCTGCCAAGAGGTAGATGGCTTAATTTCTGCCGAAGTTATTAGCACAGAAGCTGAAAGCATGATCAAAGAAGGCTATGAGTTGGCCAAAATTCACGATAACGTTGTAGTTAAGATTCCAATGTGTGAGGACGGCCTCATTGCTGTTAAACGCCTTGCATCAGATGGGATTAAGACAAATGTAACATTAATTTTTTCGGCTGTGCAAGCTCTTATGGTTGCCAAAGCCGGAGCCACGCTTTGTTCACCCTTTGTTGGGAGACTCGACGATATTGGCAATATGGGGATGAGTTTGATTAGTCAGATTACTCAGATTTATCAAAACTATGACTTGGATACTCAAGTTTTGGTGGCTAGTGTCCGAAATCCTATTCATGTTCTAGATTCGGCCTTGATTGGTGCTGATATTGTTACAGTCCCCTATGGAGTAATGAAACAACTGGTTAATCATCCGCTAACTGACCGAGGCATAGAACAATTTTTAAAAGATGCAAAAAAAATGGCCCAATAGTTTGAACACCAAATTGAATATCCAAAGGCTACTCATTGTTGGTTTAACCTTCCTGCTGAGCGCTTGCGCTACGACAGGAAGCGTGAGTATTCAATCTGGTCAGCACGCTCTTCGAATGCTTCAGCATGTTGCTGTAGAGAGCCTTCCTGCCGGAAAGAGACTCATAAGTGAGAATGGAAGAAATTTCTATTCCAATTACTTTATACCCAAGAAGAGCAGCCCAAAGTTTTGGACTCCACTAACAAAAAAAACAAAAGAAAGATTTTACGCTTCAATATCTATTCATGGAAATGAAAGGCCTTACAAAATTACATTTTCTGTAATCAAGGAAGTTTTAACAAGACAGACTGGGCTTGAGACCTTTCGTGAAGTGGGAAGAAGTGAGGCGGCGGCAAAATTGCTATCAAATTACTATCTTGAAAACCTAGAGAAAAGTCTCAAAGAACGCAACTTTGTTGACGATTTCCGAGTATTTTAAATAATATAGAAGCATGGTCTACAACATAGGGATTTATATTTTTGCTTTTCTTGTTGTCTTGACTTATCCGTCACTGAAAACTGTTTCTGTAGATTTTCGCAACTTGCCAGAGCCCTTGGTAATTAAAATTTCACCCAATAACCCTTCATTGGCGGCCTTCTTTGATGTGGAGCTTGAGGTTGGAGACTCAGAGCTATTTTCTGAGGAGCCGCCCCAATTGCTAATAGCGGGAACAAATGGATTGTCTCCACAGAATGATTACGCCCAATCACAGGAAGAAGAAATCTCTGATGATATTAGAGTGTTAACAGGAGAGGAAATTCGTGTTTCTTTATCGGCAGATTTACCAGCGATGTACGGAACAGATGGGGAGCTCTTGCCACTTGGAGAAAGAATGCGTCAAATGGAAGGGTATTTTGCCACGCAAGATCAACCCCTATTGCTTACTCAAAGTTGGCAGAAGAAAGCTCAAGAGTTATTGTTTGCTGCAAATACGCAAGATATTACTGAGGTTGATCAAAAACTAATACCTACAAAACACGCAGGTTCGCCAATACTGGTAAAAAGAGTGGAGGAGTCCCCAGAGGGAAGCGCTTTACCGGGGGGATTACCTGGTCGGCCATCACCATCTTCTAGGGTTGAATCAGAGACGGGGAAGGAGTCGGGACAAAAAGTGGGACAAAAAGTGGGACAAAAAACGGGACAGTCCCTAAGCGAACAAAGTCCTAATGAGCCAGAAGTGGTGCAAAATAACAAAGAAAAAACAGCTTATGTCATAAGCGGAGAAATTGAGTTGGGTGGAGGTCTCGCCCACCTTATGGGAGAATCTCATCTGATTGTTTACAGAGAAGAAAATGGACAAATCAAAGATGAAGGCAAGATCTGGTTTGATCAAGGCCGCTACGAAATCGTTGTTCAAGATATTGCGGGATATCTGATTGTCGAGCTACAGAATAAAGAAGGAAAAGTTTTGGGTCTCTCAGAACAGGATCTGTATGGATGGGATAGAACACCCTACGCACACAACAAAATTGAAGGCGTTCACTTTATGATTGAGCCCGTTCAGAGGGGAATAGACATTGAGGTCAGTTCCGCCAGATCTGCTCCAGGAATACAAGCTATAAAAAATGCATGGGTTAACATCGAAGGCCTTGGTCGACTTTTAAGTTTAAAAGGCTCCCGCTACATGGACCCCTTTATTGAAGAGGGATCAACATTTTGGGTTAAGTCGAGCTTAAACAACAACTGGGCGACTCATTTTCCCGTTCACTCTCAGGGATCGTCGGCCCTTCGCATGTTTCCAAAGCTTTATCTGCAAACGGTGGCGACCTCTATTGAAGAAAAATTTGATGAAACAAAAGGGTGGATAGCGGGAAGAGTTGGTGGAATGCAAAAACCCATTGCGGGAGCCAAGATTGAAATCGTGGGAATAGATAGTGAACACAAAGCTATATATTTTACCGACTCTACAGAATTGATTCAGTGGCCCGACAAGGCCATTCCATTCACGTCAACGAATGGGATGTTTATAGTTCCCAATCTGTCGCCCGGGGCCTACTCCGTCAGGGTGGTCATTGGTGATAAAATCTTACCAGCAGAGTCCCTTTATGTTGAAAGTCAAAGTGTGACTTATTTGGATTTAGAATATGGTACCACACGGGTTGCGGGGTTAAATCTTTACGATCCCATATTCAATCTGGATAGACTTGGCGCAACTCTGAGGGTTTTTGGATCTGAAAGAGAATTCCAGATTTTTGGTACTGAGGGAGATCGACTGAGTTTTCCAGAGGGACGAGGAACCTTAACTCTCGAAGTAGATGCCGGCAGAGAATATCTTGTTAGTAAAACCCAGTTTTCTAGGAACAGTCGTGCATTAAGAGTCCCAATGGTGCCGGAGAAGTGGTTTTATGAGAGCCTAATAAAAAAGGGCCAATCACAATTTACTGAACTTGGAACAGTTGTGGGATTTATTGACGGCGATGAATACGACGTAATAATAACTGGTGGAGATAAAGAATCTGAAGCCGATGAGTTAGAAATTATTTATTTTAATTCTAGCGGAGAGATAGTTGAGGCCGAACATGGAGTTAAGGGCGGCGGGTTTATCATTCCAAACCTACCCGAAGGTCTTGTTGGCATTAGTGTTGTTCCCCACAACAAAAAGAAAGTCCTACTGAAATCAGTTGTTTCCGAAAGAGGATTTGTCACCACATTTGCAGCCACTCTGAATTAAAAACCAAATCAACAACAGATCAACGGAATTACAGGACTTGAGATTTGACGTGTTGGGCTTTTTCTTTGGGTATAAAAAGAACGAAGCCCTTGGGAATGGGTGTGTTTTTAGCAATTGTTTTTCTTAGATCCAGATTAAGAGAAAGAAGAGTCTCAACTTCGATTCCAATTTTTTGAGCAAGAGAGTGAGGCCGCCAACTTTTGCTGAGTTTGTATTTTGTTTTGTTAAGAGCCTCAGCTTTTTCTAAGGTCGTTCTTTGGAAAATTTCTTGATGATATTTTTCGGCGTGTAGGGCCGCAAGAAAACTGGCGTAAAAGTTAGAAGAAGCGAACTTAAATGATCCTGCGTAGCCTCGCGAAATTATATCCTCTAAATTTCTGGATCTGGCCCTTTTAATAGCCTTGTTCAGATTACCAATGCCATTGTTGTAGGCCGTAATGGCTAATGGCCACGACTTTAAAATAGCAAAATTCTGTTTAAATAGTTTAGCTGCAACCAGTGAGGCTTTTACTGGTGAGTTTCTTTCGTCAATACGCTCGCTCACAATCGAGTATTTTTTTCCGATAGAGGGCATGATTTGCCACACCCCACTGGCTCCAACTTTGCTCTGAGCTTGCTCATTAAAAGAACTTTCGACAAAGGGGATTCTGGTTAATTCTAAGGGAAGATTCAGTTTTTCAAACTCTTCTTCGATTAAAGGTAAATATTTGCTACCATTCTCCAGTCCTTTAAGAAAAAAGTCTTGTTGGCCCAGTTGAGATCTAATTTGTGCGGCGGCAACCTGGAGTTTACGTCGAGATTTTCCCGGTAATGGGCTGAGGAGTTCAAGGAGTCTGTTTTGTTCGTCAGTAAGTTTGTTGTAATTTTTAATTCTTGCAAGCATTCGGAGTTGTTGTTGAAAGTGAGACTTTCGTTTTTGGACGAATTTATTGCCGCGATCAATTCGGAGCCATAAAGGGCCGGAACCGTTTAGAAAGGGGGTGGTATCAACAACTTCAAAAATTATCCATGGATATAAAGCGTGATGAATGATGTGCTGATGTTTATTGTAGTGTGTGTAGACATCATACCAAAATTGAACTCGAGGAAGAAAGCTGGGTTCAACTCTAAAGGGTTTTGATATTCTTGAGTAGGGATCTTTAAGGGCAAAGTGGCGGTCAAAACCATGAAATAATTCATTTTCAATCGACTGATCCAGTTCAGCGGCAAGTAGGTATATATGTTTTTTATCGGCATTCTTTGATTTTTCACCGAAAAACCCCCGTGTGTTGTGATTTAGAGAATTGTTAACTTGGCTAGAGCCTGTGAACAAAATCAATAAAAGCAGAAGGTAAACGAAAACTCTTATTACGTTCATTGTAGGCCTCGTTGCTTTTGATTAGTTCGTGTTGAAAAGAGTTGATTGCGCCAAAAGCCATTAAGGAAAGACTCTCCAATAGAAATTATTTCTAAACGGTTTTCAGCCACGACCTCTTTTTCTTCCATAGCTTTAAGAAGGTTTATAATCTGCTCTTGTTCAGAAGGGCCAACTCGTGTCATGAGTTGAAGGTGAACCCCAAATAAAGAAATTTTTTGAGATCTCTCAAGGCTCTGACTAATCCGCCAATCAAAGCTTTCAAGAAAGTGATTCATTAATGATATATTATTTAGAGGAAGTTTCCCGCAAATCAATGTGAGGTTGGTGACGATGGCGTAAACTTCTTCAAACTTCATTGTGTCGCTTAAGTTTTCGAAATCATCAACTTGATAAAACGATTGGAGGCAGAGATCTTGCTCATGAGGTTCTAAAGGCTGTTCTCCAAACACAATTTTTACCAAAAGATCTATTTGATCATTTTCAGGATATTGGTTTGATAGAAGTTCTTTTAAAAAAATATCCATAGATGAATCAAGTTGAAGGCTTGTGCCCTTAGCGTAAAGTAGTTTTTGCAAATAAATTAAAGAGCGTACATCTGGATTTGCGGTTAAGTGGGTTGTCATTAGAGAGTTGATTATTGATGAACCATGGGAGTCAATATGATTAGCGATGATCAAAGCATTATCTGTAAAGTTCTCTGAGAAGTAATCATGAGATAGGTAATCGATGATCGCAGAAGAATTAAATATAAACTTACTTCGAGGGGCATTGACTTGGCTGTTAAAAAGAATTTTTTCTGGCAGAAAATATTGTGCCTTTAACTCCGATAAGGCGAGAATAGGAAGAGTGTAAGCATCAATTAAGCTCCACAGCAAGGAGTCCAACCGTGTGGAAATAACAGATCTTTGCATCTTGCCATGCAGAGATTTTTTAATGTAAACGATGTCAGAAATTTCTTTTAACAGTCCAACGCCGTGAAGATTCTTAAGATCGACGATCACTCCTCCACTATGACCTGAGAATGCCAGTCCAAGTGCGTGTAGATCTAAATCATTTTTTACTTCTAATTCTAAGGCCTTCGTCCACCGTAAGTATGTGCCTCTCGGGTGACCAAGAATATAAAAAGAGTCAGACAATGGAGAAGGCTCGCTTTTTGATAGAGGGATAAAAGGGAGTTTTCTCCCCTCGGGGAGATCCACCTTGAGTAAGGTGAAGTCATATTCTTTAGACTGAGCCAGGACCTTGTATTTGGAAAAGACTTCTTTTTGCCCATTCTCATGATAGTCGCGCACAATGATAAACCCTGGACACCCTCCCTCGTGGCAAGAGGATTCAGTTAATACGTGTTCATTAGTTATGAACAGGCCATCATCGCTGATAAAAAAACCACTGCCGGTATCAGAGGTTAGTCCAAGAACTAAGCCTGTGGCTGAAGCTAATTTTTGTATTTTTTCTGGAGCTGTTGCTATCGAGTCTGGCAAAAGATCGAAGGTTTCAACCAACTTTTCTTTAAGAACCTCAGTTGTAACTCGCTCAGTTCTTATAAATTCTTTAGTTTTTTCCTTGGTACAAGAGGAGAGAAAAATAAAACAAAAAACTGCACAGCCCCCAATTTTGAGGTTTTTTTTATTTCTGAGCGTGTAAAAAGGTGATGATAACCACATTTTGTATAATCTAAGCAAAAACTAAACCAAAGGTCTTGTAAAGGGTGGCGTTAAAAAACGATTTTTTGTGTTAAATCTTTGTGTTAAAAAATGTTTAAATAACACCCTGTAACTGATGGAGTATGAAAATAAAAGACATAACTTTCAAAAGTGTTTG
Source organism: uncultured Pseudobdellovibrionaceae bacterium (assembly GCA_964502735.1). Taxonomy (GTDB): domain Bacteria; phylum Bdellovibrionota; class Bdellovibrionia; order Bdellovibrionales; family UBA1609; genus JACKAN01. Next base: position 38,757 of record CAZCYD010000015.1, on the reverse strand, counting down.
AAATATATACAGGTGACAAAAATGAGCCTTTTTATTTTGCCATCCTCTGCTGGGGCTGGCAGGTTAAGTGTTAATGCCCAGTTTTGAATTTGCAGAATTTACAGCCATTATTAGTGATTTACACTTAACAGAAGAAGAGCCGGTTAATCTTAAATATCCACTGTGGAAAAAGTATAAAACAAGAGAGTTCTTTTTTGATCGAGAGTTTACGGATTTTCTACTGGAAATCGAAAAGAAGGCCCACGGCCAAAAGATAGAGTTAATTTTAAATGGGGATATTTTTGATTTTGACAGTGTGACAAGCTTGCCCGAGGACCCTCCCTACAGAATTTCTTGGCTTGAAAAAAAGCGAGGACTACATCCTCAAGAAGAAAAATCTATTTTTAAATTTAATAGAATTTTTGAGAGTCACTGTGAATGGTTTAGATCCCTAGGTGAATTTATTAATCGTGGCCATAGAGCCGTTTTTGTTGTTGGAAATCACGATCTGGAGCTACATTTTCCGAAAGTGCAAGAGGCCTTAATAGAAGCTCTCGACTTGACTTACGATAGAATACAGCATGTGCGTTTTGTTGAGTGGTTCTACATAAGTAACAAAGACACTCTTGTAGAGCATGGCAACCAATATGATCCTTATTGCTTGTCTATTGATCCGGTGAGCCCATTCGTTCAAAAGTACAACAAGATCGAAGTTCGCATCCCTTTTGGAAATTTGACTACAAGATATCTAATTAATGGTATGGGATTTTTTAATCCTTATCTCGAGTCAAACTTTATTATGACGGCAGCGGAATATGTTAAATTTTTTTTTAAATATATTGTTCGGGCTCAGCCTTTGTTAATGCTATCATGGCTGTGGGGTTCTGTAGTGGTTCTTGTTCAGTCATTTACTGATCATTTATTGCCACCAATGCGCGACCCACTTGAAATTGAGGGACGAATAGAGAAAATAGCTAAGAGGTCAAATGCGACACCTCGAATGGTAAGAGAGATGCGCTCGCTCTCAGTTCCCTCTGCGACTAGCAGTCCGTTATTAATTCTTAGAGAGCTTTGGTTGGACCGCGCATTTTTGGTTTTGCTTGCTTTTTTGCTCTTTTTACAATTGTTTTTTATTATTGATCAGGTTTACAAGATCTCGTTTTATTGGACTTTAATACCGTTCATAATTTTTATGCCTTTTTTCGTTTTTTACTCAAAAAATATTTCATCTGCAGTCCCCTTTTTTAAAGAGCCTAGAGAAAGAATCTTAGTAATGGCGAGTTTAATTACAGGTGTGAATAGGATTGTGTATGGTCATACACATACATATAGACACGAAATTATAGGGCCCGTTGAGCATTTGAATAGTGGGACATGGTCTCCGGCATTTGAGGACGTAGAGTGCGAGAAGCCAACGGACTTAAAAACTTTTGTTTGGATTTGCCCCGATCGGTCGGGCTATCGTCGCGCGCAGCTATTACAGCTTAAGGGTGGGAAAATAGTAGATGCTCTAAAAGGGAAGCCTCAAAAGATGCGGCGCGACAGATAGCATATTGTTTCGTTGAGGCTCTTTTTTGGATCTCAAGTCAAAATAATGTGGACTTGGATTTTCTCGACTGTTACTTGTTATACTTGTCGGCGAATTGATGAGTGTTTTGTCGGTTTGCAGGCTTTAAACTTTGTAAGGAGAGATTTATGTCAGCTGATACCTATGTAGTGACTAGTAAAATTAAGAAGCTAATTAAAGAGCAAGGCGGGTGCAACACTTCAGCAGAAACCATTGACGTATTGAGCGAGGCCGTAAAAAAACTTTGCGCCAAGGGTATTGAAAGTGCAAAGTCAGACGGCAGAAAAACAGTTATGGCCCGCGATATCGTTATTGATCACCTTTAATTAAATTTTTGAATTCATCCCAAGTTAGAGTCTTGACCCCAAGTTGTCGGGCTTTTTCTAACTTGGACCCAGCTGCCTCCCCTGCGAGGAGGTAGTTTGTTTTCTTGCTTATTGAAGAACTGGTTTTTCCCCCATGTTCAATAATCATTTTCTGAATTTCATCTCGGCTTATGGGTAGAGTGCCGGTTATTACGATGTTTATCCCATCGAGTGTTGCAGCTTTAACCTCAGAAACTTCAAAGTTAATTCCACAGCTTAATAAATTTAATATCTCGCGGTAAAAACTAGGGTTTGAAAAAGCGGAAGATATGGAGCGCGCCACTTTGGGGCCAATATCCTGAACTTCAATAAGTTCCTCATATGTTGAGGACATTAAGTTTTCTAAAGTTTTGAATTTTCCAACTAGTGTTCTTGCCGTTTGCTCTCCGACGTACCGGATTCCCAAGGCATATATAAATCGAGAAAGATGTGTTTTTTTGCTCTTTTCTATACTGGAAAGAATGTTCTGGACAGACTTTTCACCTTGTCGATCTAACTGGAGCAGAGACTCCTCTCTTAATTTGTATAGGTCGGAAAAACAATTAACTAAACCGGAGTTAAAAAGTTGTTCGATAATTTTGCTTCCAAGTTTATCAATGTTCATGGCCTTGCGGCTAACAAAATGCTTAAGAGACTCCATTAGAATCGCAGCGCAAACGGGGTTAACGCATCTACTTATAGCTTCGCCCTCTATTTTTACCACGTCGGAATGGCAAACAGGACATTGAGTGGGCATCAAAAAAGGGGGGTTATGTTGGGGCCTCTTGTCGATTAAGACCTCTACGATTTCAGGGATTACATCACCGGCTCTTTGAACGACTACTGTGTCACCAACTCGAATATCTTTCCTGTTTATTTCGTCTTGATTGTGAAGAGTGGCATGGGTAACTGTGACCCCTCCTACATGCACAGGCTTCATTATAGCAACAGGAGTTAGGGCCCCAGTTCTACCAACCTGAACAGTGATATTTTCGATAACTGTTACAGCCTGTTCAGGTTTAAACTTGGCAGCAGTTGCCCATCTTGGGCTTCGTGCAATCATCCCAAGCTGGTTTTGAAGGTCAATAGAATTAACTTTTATAACTACGCCATCAATATCATATGGAAGTTCGTGACGGATTCTTTCGATTTCTAGGTAGTACTGAACAAGCTCTTCAGGTGATTGACAAAGTCGTATTAATTTTTTCTCCCTCGTGTAGACGGTGGGCAACCCTAAAGCGCAAAGCTCTTTTACAAAGCTGTCTTGAGATTTAAAGGCTAGACCTTCAACATAACCAAAGCCATACGCAAACATTTTGAGCTGGCGCTTTGCGGTTATATTAGGGTCCAGTTGGCGAATAGAACCGGCAGCCGCATTCCTTGGATTCGCAAAAGGTGTTTCGCCGTTTTCTTGCTGCAATTCATTCAAATTTTTAAAATCTTTTTTAAACATTAGAATCTCACCCCGTATTTCAAGAATAGGAGGTGGAGATTTTACCAAGAGTTTCAATGGCACTGAGGGAATAGTCTTTATATTAGAAAGAACATTTTCTCCAGTAAGTCCATCTCCTCGAGTGATGGCACCAACAAGAAGTCCATTTTCATAAATAAGTTCTATAGCCAACCCGTCAAATTTTGGTTCACAATAGTATTCAATAGGGTCAGAGGTGGAAAGGAATTTTTTGCACCTTTCGTGGAAAGAAAAGATGTCTCCTTCATCAAAACTATTCTGCAAACTCAACATGGGTTGTCGATGTTGTTGTTTTTCAAATTGATCTAGAGGTTGGCCCCCAACCCTTTGGCTAGGAGAATCCGGGGATAGCCATTCGGGATGAGTTTTCTCAGCGTCTAGGAGTTTTTGAAATAATTGATCGTATTCGTAGTCCGAAATTTGTGGTTTATCTAAAACATGATAGAGATAATTGTGGCGCTGTATAGTTTCTTTAAGTTGAAGGTAATCTGCGTGCTTCATGAACTCAAGATACTGATTTTTTGCCAACAGACAACCGACAATCAGCGGATAAAATTTAGCAGTCGCAGCGAGCCAAACTCAAGAAGCGAAGATTCACTAATGCGAGAATGAGATTTACTATGGCAATTGTGCGATTAAAACCAATACCAATTCCAAAAAATAATCGTCTAAAACTTTGTGAATGCGCCTCACGCGCAGTTCCGCAGCCTCAAGGCTGCGGCTGTATGAGCATGAGGCGCATTCACAAAGTTTTAGACGATTATTTTTTGGAATTGGTATAACTTAGCGGAATAAATTGCGATAATTTTTCTGTGAAAGGGTATAATCCCTTCTTGAGGAAGGAAAAGGAGAAATGGTGAGATATGGATATGCGAAAAATTGGAAAACTGGCTCGAATTGACTACCAGGATGGTGAATCTGCCAATTGGGCTGAGGAATTAGAAAAAATACTGAATGCTTTTAACAAGATCCAACAGGTTTCGACAGAGGGGATTTTGCCTCTCATCAGCCCAGTGGAAAATAGCACGGATTGGAGACAGGATGTCATAGAAATAGAAACTCCAACTGAAGAGTTAATTGAACTTGCTCCAGAAAAAGTGGGTCGTCTCTACAAAGTTCCAAGGATATTATCGTGAGACAAGAAAAACAGGTGAGGGTATAGTCGTGGATTTAAAACAGCTATCAGCAGTCGAAATTGCGGAGAAAGTTAGAGGGAAAGATCTTTCTGCATGTGAAGTTGTTGGTTATTTTATGGATCGTTGCGAAGAATTAAATCCAAAACTTAATGCAGTTTTGACTCTATCGCCATTTGCAAAGAAAGAAGCAGAAAAAATTGATAAAAGAGGCTGTGACAAACCTTTAGCGGGAGTCCCAATTTTATTGAAGGATATATTCTGTACGCAAAAAATTAGGACAACAGCGGGCTCAAAAATGCTGGCGAACTTTGTTCCTCCATTTAGTGCAACCGTGGTTCAAAAACTTGAGGCCGCAGGTGCGATAGTTATTGGTAAGTGTAACCAAGATGAGTTTGCTATGGGTTCAAGTAATGAAACTAGTTATTTTGGTTCAACAAAGAACCCTTGGAGTTTGGATAGGGTTGCGGGAGGGTCTTCGGGTGGGTCCGCCGTGGCGGTGGCTGCAAGATTGGCCCCCATAGCTATGGGTACGGATACAGGGGGGTCTATTCGCCAGCCAGCAAATTTCTGTGGAGTATTTGGAATAAAGCCCACGTACGGGCGTATTAGTCGCTATGGTATTATCGCCTTTGCTTCTAGTTTTGATCAGGCCGGCCCTATTGTAAATCGAGTAGAAGATGCGAGGAGAGTTTTGAACAGTGTTTCTGGCCCAGATAAAAGAGACGAAACAACAGTTAGGACTGAACTTATAAAGCCTTTGAATTTAAATAAAAAATTAAAAATTGGAAAATTAAAAAATTTTTTTAATACTCAAATTGATGTTGATGTGTTGGCAAGAGTTAATCAGGCAATAGAGGTTTTGAGAGCCAAGGGCTGTGATGTCGAAGAGGTGGAGGTGGACCATTTAGATGTCGCTGTCGAATGTTATTACTTGTTAGCAATGAGTGAGGCCTCAAGTAATTTGTCTCGCTATGATGGAGTCAGATATGGTTATCGAGCCGATTTTGGTTTGAATCCACCATCAAGTATTGAGGAATTTTATACTCGAACACGAACAGAGGGTTTCGGAAAGGAAGTTAAAAGAAGAATAGCCATTGGGACCTATGCGCTCTCGAGTGGCTATTTTGATGCTTATTTTTTACAGGCAGCAAAAGTGCGTAGAAAAATACAAAATTCATTTAAAGAGACTTTTCAAAAAGTAGACCTTATTGTTTCGCCAGTGACTACGGGGACTGCATTTAAGATTGGAGAGAAAACTCAAGACCCATTGGCTATGTACAGCAACGATAAGTTCACAACCTGTGTAAACTTGGCGGGACTTCCCGCTGCGAGTGCCCCAGTTGGGTTTGACAGCCAGGGCCTTCCAGTAGGTATTCAATTGATAGCCAATTTTTTTGATGAAGAGTCAATTTTATATGCAGCACAGATTTTGGAAGATCATTATGGTCTTTACAGGGAGATCGCAAATGTATAGGGAATGGGAAGCGGTTATTGGTCTAGAAATACATGCACAGTTAAGTACACAGAGTAAGATATTTTCTTCGGATGCGGCTGTTTACTCCTTTGGTGATAATGACCATATCTCCCCAGTTAGTTTAGGTCTTCCAGGCACTTTGCCGGTTTTAAATGGAAAAGTCGTGGATTTAGCAGTCAAAGCCGGTTTAGCTCTTAATTGTAAGATAAATCATGTTTCGGTGTTTGAAAGAAAAAATTATTTTTACCCCGATTTGTCAAAGGGTTATCAGATTTCTCAGTATCAACATCCTATTTGTGGTAAGGGCGAGGTGCAGATTCAAGTTGACAACAAACGAGTGAACATTGGCATCGAGCGTGCTCATCTAGAAGAGGACGCGGGGAAAAGCTTGCATCAGGAGGGGCAAACCTTAATCAATTATAATCGGGCAGGCGTTGCTCTCCTAGAAATTGTATCAGCTCCAGATATGCGGTCGCCATCAGAGGCGGCAGAGTATGCAAGAAACATTCGCCAAAGGCTCCAGTATGTGGGAGTTTGTGATGGAAATATGGAAGAAGGGTCATTAAGGTGTGATTGTAATGTCAGTGTGAGAAAGCGTGGACAAGTAGACTTTGGTGTTCGAGTGGAGTTAAAAAACATTAACTCCTTTCGATTTATAGAGAAGGCGTTGGAATATGAGATTCATAGGCAGATAGATCTTATTGAATCTGGAGGTCATATCGTACAAGAGACAAGGCTCTATGACTCAACAAAAAACAGAACCATGACGATGAGATTAAAGGAAGAGGCCGAAGATTATAGATATTTTCCGGATCCAGATTTGCGGCCGCTTGTATTAAATCATGACTACGTAAGCAGAATTCGTCAGACCTTGCCAGAAATGCCGGAAGATAAAATAAATAGATTTATAAATAGTTATAATTTGACTGATAGTGAAGCTGACTTACTCGCGGATGACATAGCGACTGCTGATTTTTTTGAAAAGGTAGTAGCCAGCTGTAATCAGCCAAGACTAGCTGCAAACTGGGTGCTTTCGGATGTTTTTAGGTCTCTTAATGAGAGTAAGCTAAATATTTTAAACTCTCCAATAAAGCCTGAAGGCTTAGCGGAGCTAATTGGACTCATTCAAGAGGGGCATCTTTCTGGAAAATTGGCAAAAAGAGTTTTTCATCACATGTGGATGGAAAAAAAATCAGCACGTCAAATATTAGAGGAACAGGGTTGGAAACAGAACTCAGACCAATCTGATATAGAAAAATGGGTAAAAATAACTATAGAAAACCACCCCAATCAAGTTGAAGAGTTCCGATCAGGAAAAGAGAAAGTTATAAGTTATCTCATGGGTCAAGTTATGAAGCTCTCAAAAGGCCAGGCTAACCCGGGGGTGGTTGAGAAACTCCTAAGAGAGCAGTTAAAATGAAAGTTGCAGCTTTAGATCTTGGGTCTAACACTTTTTTACTTTTAATAGTCGAATTTAATGAAACTCGAAAATCAATGCGTGTGATTTACGATGGCTGTAAGGTGACTCGCCTCGCTGAGGGGGTAAATAAGACGGGAGTCATCAGCCAAGAGGCACTGTTAAGGGCAGAGGAGTGTTTTTCAGACTTTCAAAAGATTATCAGAGGAAATGATGTAGATAAAATTTTGGGAGTTGCGACGAGTGCAGCGAGAGATGCGAAAAATAGTCATGACTTTTTTAAGCTAGCAGAAAAATACGATATACCAGTTGAAATTATCACGGGATCGAGAGAGGCCGAACTTACATTTAAGGGAACTCTTTCTAAAGAGGAGCATGTAGATGGAGCTTGTGTTATTGATGTTGGAGGTGGGTCAACTGAAATTATCGGGCTGCAGAACAAAGTGATTAAGGGGCAGAGTTTAAACATTGGGAGTGTGAGATTGACTGAAATGTTTATTAAATCTTTTCCAACCCCAAAAAAGCAAATACTTGAAATGGAGAAATACATAGAAAATATTCTAATTGAAAATCAAGGGGAGCTACCTAAGAAGGTTAGGAGCTTAATTGCTGTTGCAGGAACTCCAACGACCCTAGCAAGTTTAGTGATGAAGACTCAGTTTGATGCAGACAGAGTTAATGGGTTTAAGATTACATTAATGATGTTGGATGAGTGGATTGAGAAGGTTGGGGATTTAAATTTAAAACAGAGATTGGAGCTGACGGGTATGGATTCTGGACGCGAAGATGTTATTGTTGCCGGACTTTGTATACTGAGGCAAACAGTAAAGTTTTTTAACTTAACTGAGATGATGGTCTCTACTCAAGGGGTTAGGTACGGCTTGGCAGCTTCTATGGTGGAAGCTCTATGAATATTTTATGGTTGCTAATTTTTCTGGGACCATGGGGGAGTTATGCACAAGAGGGAGGGGTCCAGACAGTTGAGTTTAAAAAAACAAAAATTCTGTTAAATAAAATTCCCTTAGATGTTGAAGTTGCAGAGTCAGAGACTCAACAAATGCGAGGGTTAATGTTCCGAAAAAGCTTAGGTGAAAATGAAGGAATGTTATTTGTTTATGAATATGAGAAACCTCTGACCTTTTGGATGAAAAATACTTTTATACCCCTCAGCATTGCTTTTTTTGATAGGAATCGTGAACTTATCAATGTGGAAAATATGAGTGCATCCAAATCCATGATGCAAATCGATGTGGACAAATCTAAGTCTTTGCGTCCGGCTCGATACGCACTGGAAATGAAACAAGGCTGGTTTCTACGCAATAACATAAAGCCTGGCCATAAGTTTGAGTTTGTAACCGATAAAACTAAAGACTAAGGTCTAGAAAGTACTAGCCCTCAGAAGGGTTGTCTAGACTTCGTGCCTAAATAACTGTTTATATTCAGTTTTTTATATGCTTTAATAGTCAAAGAATTTACTCAATTTTAGGACAACAGCATATGACTAAAAAACTTCTATTTTTATTGGTAGCCGCAAGTTTTATTTTAACTACATCTGCTTGTACATCTAAAAAGACAGATGAAGATACCAGCTCTTTAGAGGCGGAAGCCTCAGCTGAGGCGAGTGAATCTGGCGACTTCGCTGACGAGGGTGGCGATGAGTTTGGTGAGTTTGCCGACGAGGGTGGTGAGTTCGCTGACGAGGGTGGTGAGTTTGCTGACGAGGGCGGTGAGTTTGCTGACGAGGGCGGTGAGTTTGCTGACGAGGGCGGTGAGTTTGC
>CAZCYD010000015.1:0-29491 GCA_964502735.1 uncultured Pseudobdellovibrionaceae bacterium | reverse complement strand
GCGGTGAGTTTGCTGACGAGGGCGGTGAGTTTGCTGACGAGGGCGGTGAGTTTGCTGACGAGGGCGGTGAGTTTGCCGACGAGGGTGGTGAGTTTGCTGACGAGGGTGGTGCTGCCGGTGAAGGTGGTGCTGCCGGTGAGGGTGCTGTCGCGGGTGGTGTGGACGACTTTGGGGGAGACGTAGGAGATGCTTCTGCAGAACCGGCCCTAGATAATGGTGGAGAATCAGATGCTTTTGCTCAAAGTGGTGCCGGCTTTGACGAACCGACAACCAATATGGATGGAATGGGAGATACAGGGTTTGGCAATGAAGGCATGGGAGCTGAAAATGGATTTGCCGAAGTTGGATCTACCAAAAGTTGGATAGAAGTTAAAAAAATCGTAGACACCCCCTATACAAAGGCAGGGGTACTGGTAAATACAGTCTATTTGGCGCGACCCGGAGAAACAATTGAAGACATTAGTCGAAAGATATACGGAAACACTCAAAAAGTAGAGGAGCTTTACAACGTCAATACGACTTTAAGGACTCGTGGTGTAAAAACGGGGGATAAAGTTTACTACAATTCACCGAGACGCCCGGGGGACAGGAGCCAGTTGATAACATTCTACGAGGACATGGGTTTGCAACCAGAAGTTTATGTTTCACAATCTGGTGATAATATTCGCGAAGTCTCAAGAAAACTACTGGGAGATGAACACAGTTGGAAGGAAGTTTGGGCAACAAACATGAATGTTGACTCAAAAACAATTATTCCTGAGGGGCTTCAGTTGCGGTATTGGGCTGGGACTTCAGTTTCTGCCATGGCTTCTAATAATGAGCCCCCGACGCAAAGATTTCAGGCACCACCTCCGCCAGCGAATATGGCGGCAAATGATTTTTCTGATGAGCCCGACATGGGGGACTTTCCGCCACCACCACCACCACCGCCACCAGCGAATAATATGGCGGCAAATGATTTCTCTGATGAGCCTGATATGGGAGATCTTCCTCCTCCACCACCGCCAGATATGGGTGCTAGCGGAAGCATAGAGGCACCACCGCCGCCGCCGCCACCTCCTCCTCCGCCAAAGGCTCAGGCTCAAGCCAACAATAAGGCCTCTGTAAGCTCGGACCCAGATGAAACTATGATGTTAGGGGCCATTGCAATAGCGTTAATTGGTCTTGCCCTGGCGATCATTATGATAAAAAAGAAAAAGCAGAGACAGGCTCTTGTAGACTTTGCAAATACCCAAACGCACACTCAAATTGAGTGAGGATAATAAAGCCCCAATTTTTAAAAACTATTGGGGTCTAGTATAGCCGTTTCGGATTTTACAACGAGGTTAGGAAACCTTGTTAAATATATCAGATAAGACGTGCCTTCTTGATTGGCGTTTACTTTCAACAAAATACATAAGATCATCGACTATCTGAACATCTCGATTATTTACTGGCTCGAATGAAATTCCACAGCCGTTTTCACCTTTCCATATAACATAAGCTGAAAGCTGCCTTATGCGTCCACTTACGTTAATAGTCAGAACAATTTTATCATGTGGAACAAAATCTTTGTCTTCGGTCTCTAAAAAAGCTCCGCTTATACTTATGTTCCGAAGCTTACCGAGTTCGGGCTGTCGAGCATAGGATCTCCTGAACTCTACGTCCATTTCTAGTGGTAGTCGCATAGCAGGTGTTTGGTTTTTATTTTGATCCATAAAATCTCCTAATTCGTACAAATATGTCTCAGTCCAGTATGTATATCGGAAGCCTAAGAAAAATGTTAAGGACACGTGAGCAGATTACATGCATTTTTAAAAAAAACTCAGCGCAAATCCCGTCATTATTGTACAAATTAAACTCAAAAAAAGAAACAGAACGTATCAAATTGATATGGATTTACTTCCTATAAATTTTTTATATTCTTTTCTTACCAGGAAGTTTGTTGGAAAGTCTTCGACAAATTTTCTCAAAAAAAGGATCACTCCGGTGATCCTTTTAGAAATCGTTTTCTGGTTATTCAATTCCTTTCCTTCATGGGTAAATTCAGTTAAGGGAACTCACCTCAGCTGCGCACGTAAGGTAACGAAGAGTGATGGAGATTAATTTTAAGGTTTCCCCTGTCGTCTCTAATAAACCCCATCGTGAAGTTGGCAACAGTAATGTTTTTTGATTTATCCAATAAGAGCTTGTTGCCCATAGCTACACCTTGAGAGCAGCCGTGGACAATTCCAGCAAGTTCGAAATCTGCTTGGACCCAAGGTTTTAGGGCAAAGCCAGTATCTTCAGGAAAATTTGAGTTTCCACTGACGAAGTAGGAGAGTGCACCCTCAAATGTAGTGCGGAACATCACTTCTGAAGCGAGTGTGGGCTTGAAAAGTACGGGGCCAATATCGTAGGCATAGCATCGTTCAATCACATTGCGAGCTATGGCCATGTAGTCCTTTTCCTCCGCATAGGCATTGGCAATAGAGACAAGACCTTTTCCCCAGTTGATAAGCGCCTCGCGAATTTCCTCTTCAGTAATAGGTTTGAAACTAACATGGTTTGAAATGATTTGTTCCTGATTAAAATAATTTAAAATTTTCATAAATATTCCTCGTGGTTACGAAAAGGCCGTAAGGCCAATTCTTTTTTATTCGTACTTGAAGTCGAATGAGTTCGTTTTCTTACAGATTGAATTTTCTATTGCTTTTAAAACAGACTGGTAAAGAAACTAAACTGATTGCCAAGGGGGGCGAAGTAAGTTTGACAAAGCCGTGGCTAAGAATAAGGGGTGGTTAGCAAAATCAGCGGCAGCTGAAGTTGGTGCCACTAGGTCAAAGTGAGTTTCGATAAGATCATCAATAGTATCAAACTGAAAAGAGGCTTCATCGGGAAGGGGCTCCTCATCCTCCTGTGGTGAGTTGCTAGCTTGACAGGTGTGCGTAGAGAAATCCTGTTGGTCGCAGGTGTGAGGAGTTATAATGTTCTCATAATAGTGTTGACTCAACAAGGTCACATGGGAAGAGTCCTCACTTGAAGATACCCAAGACACCGTAGGAGAGGCCAGGAGTGAGAAAGTAAAAAAGGAGATCACAATAAAAGGCTGCCACAGCTTAGCTAGGGCCCCTATTTTCTTGCAAACTTTGTATGGCAGACTCAAAACTTTCATAAGTCGTTGTTAATGATATAAAAAAGGCCAGCACTTCTCAAGTTTTATGAGTTAAATGAGTGTAACTCAAGACGATTTGTCCTAAAATAAGTCATAAATAGGCCATCGTAAAAAAATGGGAGTTGAGTTTTTTCTACATTTAAGTTAACATAGGGTGTTATTTCATTGACAAGCAGGCTTTAGGACCGATATTTGATGAAGATATTTGACAAAATTCGGTAGGGAAAAAGTTGATCAGAAATCAAAAGAGTCAGATCAATCAACTCAGAACTCGGAAATCAGAAAGTAGTCAAATGTGTTCACAATCAAAATAGAACGTTGTAAGAGTTTTTATTCCAAAACAACAACCAACAAAAATTAAGAGAATCCTTTTGTATTCAAACCTAAATTAAAAATATCTTTCAAAGAGGAGTTATGTCAGAGCAACAGCCACCATCTACCCAAGCAAAGGGTAAAGAAGACGAAAGTAAAGAACCAAAACAAAAACGCGTATATACGTCGCGGGCAAGAGAGAATAAAATAGAGGGGCCCGCAAGTGGGACAGCAGCAGATGTGCCAGCCCATCCACCTGCAGAACGGGAAGCTTCTGCCGGCCAGACTGGGGGCGAGGAATCGTCAACAACGCCTCGTGAAAATAGAGAGAACAGAGAAAATAGAAATGACAGAGGTGGAGATCGCACTTCTTACCGCAGTCGTTCTGGTGGAAGAGGTGACAACAACAAGCGCAACAATAACGGTGGGCGCAATCAGCAGAAACAGCGACCAAGACCTGGCGGTCACAGTAACAACAACAATAACTACTACAGGGACCGCTCAGATAAAATGGAAGATGAGATCCACCAAGATGAGGACGTGGACTTAAGTGACGTTGTTTTAACAGATGAAGAAAAGGAAAACCTACATTCAAAACATTTGAAAACGATGGATATCAAGACCGTAACAGAGTTTGCTCAGAAGCTTAAAATTGAAAATGCGGCGGGTATGCGTCGGCAAGATATGATTTTTGAAATTCTTAAGAGAGCGGCAAAGTTAGGTGATATCTTTGGTGGTGGAGTTTTGGAAATTCTACCAGATGGTTATGGCTTCTTGCGCTCTCCAGATTACAATTATCTGCCAGGCCCGGATGATATTTACGTAAGTCCGTCTCAGATCCGAAGGTTCGGACTGCGAACAGGAGATACGGTTACGGGCACAGTTCGTCCACCCAAAGAGGGAGAGAGGTATTTTGCCTTATTAAAAGTTGATGAGCTAAATCATGAGCTACCTGAAAAGTCTAAAGATAAGCTTCTTTTTGACAACCTGACACCTCTGTATCCTAAAGAAAAATTGAAATTAGAGTACAGATCTAATGAGTACACAACAAGGGTTGTGGACCTTATGGCTCCTCTTGGAAAGGGACAGCGGGCTTTGATAGTTGCACCGCCAAGAACCGGTAAAACTGAGTTAATGCAGAATATTGCCAACGCAATCACGACCAACCATCCCGAAGTTAAGTTGATAGTGTTGCTAATTGATGAACGACCAGAAGAAGTTACAGATATGTCGAGAAATGTGAAGGGCGAAGTTGTCAGCTCCACTTTTGATGAGCCCCCTTCCCGTCACGTTCAAGTTGCAGAGATGGTAATTGAAAAGGCGAAAAGATTGGTTGAGCACAAACACGATGTCGTCATTCTTTTGGACTCAATAACACGTCTGGCCCGTGCTTATAATACAGTTGTACCTCCTTCGGGGAAAATCCTTTCGGGCGGTGTGGACTCCAACGCCCTTCACAAGCCAAAAAGGTTTTTTGGGGCGGCTAGGAATATTGAGCAAGGGGGCAGTTTAACAATTATTGCAACGGCCCTGATTGATACAGGCTCACGTATGGACGAAGTTATATTTGAAGAGTTTAAGGGTACAGGTAACTCAGAAATCTTATTGGATAGAAAACTAATGGAGAAGAGAATTTTCCCATGCATGGATATTAACAAGTCTGGAACGAGGAAAGAGGACTTGCTAGTTGAAAAATCTGATTTGAACAGACTGTGGATATTAAGGAAGGTTCTTGCACCCATGAATGTTGTGGATAGTATGGAGTTTTTGCTAGATAAACTTAAGGATGCAAAAACAAATCAGGAATTTTTGGGATCCATGGGTGGAAGCTAAGCCATTGATTTTTAAAAAGTTATTCAAAACAGAGGCGAGAAACGGAGTTCCCCAACTCCCGTTAAGCGAAGCGTCATTAAAATGTGGATTTCAATGTGGATAACTTTTAGTGTGGGGTTTACAATTGCCAATTTGAGAGTCCCAATTCAGCGATCATATTAGAGATTTAAAACGAGCTGTAATAATTATCACCGGATTGAGGGCTTGTAAAAGTATTTTTGAAAATTTGACAAATACTGGGATGCATAAAAATGTTTAAGAAACTTGAAGAGGTAGAAAGCCGTTATGAACGCATTAACCAGCAGCTTCAAGAGCCAGGTCTTGCAAACGACTTAGCTCGATATAAGCTGTTGATGAAGGAGCTTTCTGACCTGGAAGATATTGTTACAAAATTTAGAGAATACAAACGTATTTGCCAAGAGGTTAGTAATAACAAGCTTCTTTTGGAAGAAGAGAGTGATGAAGAGTTAAGGCAATTGGCAAAAGAGGACTTGTCATTTTTGGAAAAACAAAAAGACCAGGTTGAGACAGGTCTCAAGATAGCCCTTCTTCCAAAAGATCCAAACGATGGCAAAAATGTTATTCTTGAAATTCGTGCTGGGGCGGGTGGAGATGAGGCGAGTCTTTTTGCCGAGGAGCTGTATAGGGGCTATGCACTTTTTGCCGCAGAAAAAGGTTGGAAGGTCGAGCCCATATCGTTTTCTCCTGGAAATGCGGGGGGAGTTAGGGAAGCCATTGCCTCCATATCTGGTAACAAGGTTTATAGTTTGTTAAAATATGAAAGCGGTGTTCATAGAGTGCAGAGGGTGCCAAAGACAGAATCACAAGGCCGAGTGCACACATCGACGGTTACAGTTGCGGTTATACCTGAAGCAGAAGAAATTGATGTAAAGATCGACCCAAAAGATCTTCGGATAGATGTGTATCGATCAAGCGGAAATGGCGGACAATCTGTAAATACAACGGATTCTGCTGTTCGAGTCACTCATATTCCAACAAATACAGTTGTTAGTTGCCAGGACGGCAAATCACAACTTGCAAACAAAGATAAGGCGTTGAAGGTTCTTTACTCTCGACTATTAGCTGCAGAAGAGGAAAAAAGAATGAAAGAGGCCTCAAAAGAAAGGCTATCACAAATTGGAACTGGCGATAGATCTGAGAGGATTAGAACCTACAATTTTCCTCAATCGCGCGTTACAGATCATAGGATTGGGCTTACTACACAAAAACTTTCAGACATTATGCAGGGCGATTTTGACGTAGTGATAGATCCCCTTGTTGCACATTTTCAAGCTGAATCCCTAAAGCAAAGATCTAACTAAGAAGGCGTGGGGATCAATATGAAAATTGCAGAGGCTATTCGTCGGGCAGTTTTGGATCTCCAATCAGCAAAGGTAGAGTTCTCCGAAATGGAGGTCCGATGGATATTGGGCTATGTACTTGGATTAGACTCTACAGGGCTGTATTTGCAGGCAGAAAAGCCGTTGAGCGAAAATGAGCAGAAACACTTTTTTGATCTTATAGGTAAGAGATGCCTAGATTACCCTACGGCCTATTTACTAGGTGAGACAGATTTTTATAAAAACACATTTTGTATAGAGGAGGGGGTTTTAATACCTCGCCCCGAAACAGAGGGTTTGATTGATCTGGCATTGGGAGAGTTACATAAAATTGAGAATCCAAGGTTTGCTGATTTTGGCTGTGGCAGTGGTTGTATTGGCTTGAGTTTACTTTTGGCATTGAAGAGAGGAAAAGCTCTGTTGGTGGACGATTCTGAAGCGGCTATTCAGATAGCCAAAAAAAATATAAAAAAACATTTTTTAGATGAGTCTATAACAGTCAAAAAAACAAAAGTCGAAAAGCTTGTACCTTACTGTAGAGAGTTGGGTTGGACGGGCCTAGATATGATTATAAGTAATCCCCCTTATATTTCTACACAATCTAAGGAAGTGTCAGGTTCCGTTATGAAATACGAACCTCATGAGGCTTTATTTGGGGGAGGTAAGGGTTGGGAGCTCTATGAGCCATGGTCTGAAGTTGCTTATCAGCTACTTAAGCCAGGGGGATTCTTTTTGTGTGAGATCGGATTTGATCAAGGGAGCGTATTGTTAAATTTGTTTGCCAGCTCCTCACTTTGGAGAGAAAGTAAGGTCCTAAAGGATCTCGCTGGCAGGGATAGATATTTAATTATTAAAAAATCGCATTGAAAGTAATTGCAGGTAAAATACTAAGCCTTGCGTTTGGAAGGGGCAAAATGGATAAAATGTTAGTAAGGGGGGGAAGGGTCTTAAAAGGAGAGGTTGAGACAAGCGGTGCAAAAAATGCAGCCCTTCCGTTATTGTTTTCTACTTTATTGGCCGAGGGTGAACACGTTTTTCACAACGTTCCACATTTAAAAGATATAGATTCAACATGTGAGCTATTGACATATTTGGGTTGTGAGATTCGACGTGAAGGAAATTGCCTGAGAATTCAGGTCACTAAAACCAAAGATCCAGTAGCGCAATATGATGTCGTTAGAAAAATGAGAGCCAGTACCCTTTGCATGGGGCCACTCTTGGCAAAATATGGTTCGGCTCAGGTAAGTTTACCTGGGGGATGTGCTATTGGAACTCGACCCATCAACTATCACCTGGATGGGTTTAAGGCTTTGGGTGCAGAGATTCAGATTGAGAAGGGCTATGTTTTGGCTGCAGCTCCGCGACTCCAAGGGGGCCTTGTTATATTTGAAATGGCCTCAGTTGGAGCTACAGAAAATCTTTTAATGGCTGCGAGCCTGGCTGAAGGCGTAACAGTTATAGAAAATGCGGCTAAAGAACCAGAAGTTGTAGATTTGGCCAAGTACTTAATTAAAATGGGTGCTAAAATAGAGGGCGCGGGCACAAGTATAATTAGAATAGAAGGTGTTGAGCATTTACGACCGGCAGAGCACACAATTATTCCCGACAGAATTGAAGCTGGAACTTTGTTAATAGCAGGAGCTATAACAAAGGGTGAGGTCACAGTCAAAAAATGCTACCCTCAGGATCTCGAAGCTCTTATCGGCAAAATGAGAGAGAGTGGCTTTAAGATAATGACAGAAAGTAACTCTATAACGGTTTTGTCTTGTTCCTCTTGGGTGGGAGTAGATATTGCGACAGCTCCGCATCCGGCATTTCCAACAGACTTGCAGGCGCAGTTTATGTCCCTAATGACTATTGCAAATGGGGCGTCAGTTATTTCCGAAACGGTATTTGAAAATAGATTTATGCACGTGCAAGAGCTAACTAGACTTGGGGCTGATATTACGCCTAAGACCAGAGTGGCGATTGTAAGAGGAAGAGAAAGCCTTTTTGGTGCGCCTGTGATGGCTACTGATTTAAGAGCGAGTGCCTGCTTAGTCTTGGCTGGTCTTGTGGCCAAAGGCGAGACTTTAGTAAATAGAATCTATCATTTAGATCGAGGATATGAGAAACTCGAAAAGAAACTGCAAAGCATTGGTGCCGATATCGAACGAACAAAATAAATGAATTCAAATTCCAAAAAATGGTTAATAAAAACAAGACAAGGCAAAATACAAGGGCCACTCAGTACCCGGAGGGTTATAGAAGAGATCCAGCTTGGTGATATCACAGAAGAAGATTCAATAGCCGTTTACCCCAGCAGTAACTGGATACCGATTACGCATAACCCAGACTTTTACGATATACTCCTGGGCTTGCTGACAGAAGATCAAAACGAGCCTTATAAAGACTTGGGTCAGAAGGAAGAAGCGCCCCAAAAAAAAGAAGAAGTTCCTCTTCCACCCAACGTTGCGGCTAAAAAAGACACACATAAGAAAGATAGGGCTAAAAATAATAATCCTCCAAGAAAGGCAGACAATGAGCCTCATCATTCCGTAACTGGAAAGGTATCAAAAAACATAGGTGGAAGTCAGAAGTTTGCGCGGAAAGGCACCCAAGATGAATCGGTCCATGACGAATCCATTGAGGACGAGTGGACTCAGGCCACCGGCATTATTCCCGAGTTAGAGTTCCCCAAAAGGAAGAAATCAAAAAAATCTGACGGCATGACTATTGAGCTGGCTTCAATGGGTAAAGCAGAGGCAAAAGCTAAACTTAAACTAGCAAGCCTTCCAGTTTTATTTATAGTTGTCGCAGTATTATTGGTCGCCTATGTCTTTTTGGCTCCAGAAGAAAGATTGTCTTCGAGAGTTCGCCTTATTGGTCCTGTGCAAAAAAGAGAGTTGTCCAGAAATGAATTGGTGGAAAGTTTTAGAATTGGTTCTGAATTTTACTTTTTAGATACTCATAAAAATTATGTGAAAGCACAAAGTCAACTCTCACAGGTTTTAGAAGCTTACCCGAGTCATTTGCCGGCTTTGAACTTACTCTGTATGACTTATTTAGAGTTGTGGCCATTTGCTTATAAAGATAATAGGGACTATCAAACTCTTGCGAATATTGTGCAAATGGCGGCGAAACAGGACCCTTCTGGTTTAAAGGGCAACTCGTGCAATGTTGTACAATTTTTGATTAAAGGTCAGCATGAAGAGGCGGAGTCCTTTATTGAGGGTGTTCTGAGCGCGATTAGCGAAGACGAAGCGCCGCCAACTTTTTATTATTATTTAAAGGCGCTAATTCTTGATAAAAAAGGTTCCTATGCTGCAGCTCTTGGCTATGTTTCTTCTGTGCAAGAGATACTTCCTCAGTGGATGAAGGCTTATATTTTTGAGGCTAAGGTTCATACAAGTATGAAGGATTATGCCTCTGCTGCTCGGAGGTATAAACAGGTTTTAGATGTAAATCCTCAGCATAAGGAGGCCATGATTCTGTGGGGGCAGTTAGAGTATCAACATTTTTTTCGTAGAGCTGAAGCTAAAACCTTGTTAAGACGAGCGGTGTCTCTAGATGAATTTGTGTCACCAAAGCTACAGTCAGACGCCTTGACGACATTGGCAGAGATTGCCATTTATGAAAATGATAAAGCTACGGCTTTAGGTTATGCGAAAAAGGCTTATGCGTCCTATTCTTCAAATAAAGTTGCTGAGTCCATCGTTAGAAATTTGGGCGGGTCACTAAAAGGGGAGCTTCAAAACGTTAAGGGAAGTCAATTGGTTGATGAGGGTGAAATATTTGAGAGGCAAGGTGATTGTAATTCGGCTCAAGCTTTGTACAAGACAGCTTTTGAAAAAAATCAGAACAATGGAATTGCGGCCCTGAAGGCGGCAAAGTGTTTATGGAAGTTGAGTCTGAGCACGGAGTCTATTGAGTGGTTAAATAAGGCTATCAAAGCCGATCCAAATTTAATAGAGGCCTACGTGACCTTATCTGACTATTATTCTCAACGCTACGATTTTGAAGCTGCGGCGGCAATTTTGGTAAAAGCCAATAGAATTTCACCAAAGAATTTCGAAGTTTTTAGAAGTTATGCACAAATTGAATTAAGAAGAAGAAACTATAAAGGCGCGATCACTTATGGAAAAAATGCACTGGCTTTATTTGAGTCAGATGTAGAAACGCTTATTCTTTTAATAAAGGCCTACTTAAGAACAGGGGAAATCAACGAGGCCTACAATTTGGCAAACAGAGCTATCGAACTCAATCCAAACAACCGCGAGGCTAACATAGAGTTTGCAAATACAATATCAGCAGTCCAAGGCGCAATTTCAGGCATTGATTACATGAGTAATATTGTGAGTCGATTCCCTTTGATTTTAGAATATAGACTGGCTCTAGGGCGAATGTATTTTGCGGACGAAAGGTTCAACGATGCACGGATTGTTTTTGAGCAGATACTGAGTATTAACCCAAATTACAAAGATGCAAAAGTAGAGCTGGGAAGAACATACAAAAATCTGAATGCATTAGATTTGGCAATGGATCAGTTTCTCCAGTCTGCAGTTATGGACCCAGCCGATGCAGTACCCCTCTATGAGGCGGGTTTATTGTATATGCAGATGCAAAAACCAGATAAGGCGATCATTCAGTTTGAAAGGGTCTTGAGGATAAATAAAATTTATCCATTAGCGCATTACCAGATAGGTCGCGCGGCTTTAATGATGAAGGACACCGAAAAGGCCATAGAGTATGCTCAAAAGGAAAGAAAAATAAATAATAAGCTTGCAGAGTCCTATGTTTTAGCTGCGGAAGCTTATATGCAGATGGAACAGTTTTCACTTTGTGCTCAAGAATATCACAATGCTATTAATCTGAGCCCTCAAGGAGCTTTAATATATTTAAAAATAGCAATTTGTCACAGGAGATCGGGCAATCTGGATATAGCTGAATCTATGTTAAAACAGGCTGAAGATATTGAAAATGGATTAGCTGATATTTATAGGGAACAAGGTCAAATTTTTGAAGCCAGAGGATTCATGGATAGAGCTATTCAGGCGTATGATAGGTATTTAGCTTTGAGTCCCAGTGCGCCAGATGCCCCACAAGTGAAGCAAAAGCTGCAGAGCCTGGGTGCCGACTAAGGAGGAGTTGTGTCACAGTTAGTAAATAATTTACAAGAGAAACTAAAAAATTCATCAAATAGCTTATTTTTACTGTCATTCCGTTTGGCAACAGGTTTACTGTTGGGATTGACAATCACCTTAATTGGGCAAGAAGTCTTTGCCTACGAAAGCTTCCTTTTTGTTTTTGTGATGGTGGTTATTGCAGGATTGTTTATGAGAAAGTCTCGGAATTGGCAATGGACGGCACTGTTTGTTTTTAATTTAGTTTGCGTCTTAATTGCGATGTTGTTAAGAATGTACATTTTAGTGGCTCCTGGAGCATAATTTCGAGTTAAAACCAAGTAGGAAATTTAGTTAAATAAGAGCTAGTGAAATAAGAATTAGTTGAATAAGAATTAGTGAAATAAAATTTAGGTGAAAATTTAGGTGAAAATTTAGGTGAAAATTTAGAAAAGAAATAAAAAAAGATAAAAAGAAATTCGGAAAAATAAATTTGGGTAAGAAATTATGATTGATATAAAAAAGATTGAAAAAAATGAGCCATCAATAAACTCAGCCGTTGGTTATTTTGATGAATATAAAGCTTCTCTAGCTAATAGAGGTGGAGACTCCTCAGATCTTGACAGTTTGCTGAGTTTGAATTCGAAAAGAAAAAAGAGTCTAACAGAATTTGAACAAAAAAAAGCCGAGCAAAACAAAGTGGGGCAAGAAATTGCTAGATTAAAAAAAACAGGGGGTGATGCAAGCCCAATGTTGCTGGCCATGCAAGAGCTGAGCACAAAGATAAAGCAATTGGAATCCGAGGCCCAGGAGCTAGAAAAAAGCCTCAATGAAGAGCTCATGGTTTTACCTAATAAGCTTCATTCCTCAGTTCCACTGGGTAAGGGAGAAGAAGACAATCGAGTTGAAAGGTCTTGGGGAGAACAAAGGGAATTCAAATTTAAGGCTTTAGAGCATTGGGAACTAGGCGAGAAGCTAAATATAATCGATTTTGACCGAGCGGCAAAAGTGGCGGGTGCTAGATTTGCGTTTCTGAAAGGTGCCGGTTCTCAATTAGAAAGAGCACTGATCCAGTTTATGATGGACACTCATAGTCGCCGTCATGGTTATGAGGAGATCATTCCTCCTTACATTGTTAATGGCGACTCATTAGAAGGAACTGGACAGTTTCCCAAGTTTAAGCAAGATGTGTTTCATTTAGAAGGTTCAGACTTTTATTTAGTACCAACAGCAGAAGTTCCGGTGACTAATTATTTTCGAGAGGAAATACTTAAAGAGTCGGACTTACCAAAATATTTTGTTGCCTACTCTCCGTGTTTTCGTTCAGAGGCGGGAAGCTATGGCAAAGATACAAAGGGGCTAATCCGTCAGCATCAGTTTCACAAGGTAGAACTTTTAAAATTTGCTCATCCTGAACAGTCCTATAAAGAGTTAGAAAAAATGGTAAGTGATGCCGAAAAAATTCTGCAGCTGTTAGAGATACCCTATCGTGTTGTAAGTTTGTGCTCTGCAGACATTGGGTTTTCTGCGGCTAAATGTTACGATATTGAGGTGTGGTTACCAGGGCAAAAAAAATACAGAGAAATTAGTTCTTGTTCCAATTGCGAAGACTTCCAAGCAAGAAGGGCCAATATCAGGTTCCGGCCAGATGATCAGGGAAAACCTCAGTTTGTACATACACTAAACGGCTCAGGCTTGGCCGTTGGACGAACCCTTATTGCGATACTTGAGAATTATCAACAAGAAGATGGAACCGTGTCTATTCCTAAAGCCCTTCGAAATTATATGGGTGGACGGGAGACTATTTCCTAAAACCCTAAATCCGCGGATTTGGGTAAAACTAAACACCAGCTAAATCTCAGATGTCAGATTTGCGACAGTGAACTGTTTCATATTAGCATATGTCTAATTAATTCTTATCACTTTTAGTTCGTTACATAGTAATATAGTAATACGAAACATGAGGGATGTAGGGTGATGCGCATTTAATTTTTTAGAAGAAAGTGGGGATAGTGTGTACTTACCAAAAGGGATATACGAAATAAAGCCATTCGCATTAATAGGGCTAGCCTGGTATGTTAAGTTGTCTTTTCCAGAGAACTGGTTGTTAAACTTGAGCATTTTAGTTCTGGTGATTCTCAGTTGTCTTATTCTCTTTTTAAGATACGAAAGTCGTTATGTTAAACGCAACGACTCTTACCCCACAGATTCCTAAAGCCCAAATCCGCGGCTAAAATGAGGGAGCTGATAGTGTCAGTAGCGCAGGGGCGCTAAGTGCCTTTCCATAGGTGTCTGAGATAGAAACCCCCTGAACTTGATATGTATGGCCTGGGATCAAATTAAATAAATAGATTTCGTGTTGAGTTCGCAGAACATTGTCGCTTATAGACAGTATTTTTTCGCCGGACAGAATATCAGTATAAAGAACCTGAGAGGCAGCGGGAATATCTGTGTTCCAACTTGCGCGAATAGATCCTCCTAACAAGTCCGTGACCTCAAAATTACTAATGCTGGGAGCTTCCCCCTCAGCACAAGGATTGAAAAGAGCTTCCTGGGGGAGTGAGTAGTTATTAGCTTCTAGAGGTTTCCATCCGCGGCTTATTAAATCAAGATAAGGTTTCTTGGGTTTAGAACTATTGTTGTAGTCAAAGTAAACATCGTTTCCTGTGACACCACATAGTGGATCACCCTCGGCATCAGCCCCCACCAGTTTTCTCCACAGAGGAATAATGGCTATATGATGTTTGGGTCCTTGAAAATAGTCCAACTGAATTAGGTGTTCTTTTCCGTGTTTCATTTCGATAACTCCACCACAACCCATGCGAGTAGGATGGTTACTGTCATTGTTAACGAGGACATGCCACTCTCCATCTTTTTGAATTTTGAGAGAGGACCCGTCGTCAGACAGGAGGGCCAGTTGGTAGTGCCCTTCTTCATCATTGGCCCCCAAACTGAGGACACTTGTAAACCTGAGGGCAAACCACTCGTTAAGGGTTTTTCCATCATCCCTATTCACCAAGCCACCATCTTCTGTTGGAAAACCCATAGAGAACAGACGAGTAGGCACATGAACCTGAGAAAAAAATAGATTTTGTTCCGATCTAACTCCATGTGCAAAATAGGAGGTAAGTTCTGTGTATCGAGGTTGATCATCCCGGAGGTAATACAGTTCTGCTTTAAGCCCCTTTTGTAGATGATGAATTGTGCCGCCGCCTAGAGGGTCGCAAACAAGTTTGTTAAGTGGATAATGGTTTATATCGAGAGTAGAAAAACCGTTTGGGTTTACGCTTAATGGGGAGGAAGCTGAGGTCCCAAGGTCATTTGAACTTTCAAAGTCGTGATTGGCCGAGCAGTTAATT
Organism: uncultured Pseudobdellovibrionaceae bacterium; assembly: GCA_964502735.1. Lineage (GTDB taxonomy): Bacteria > Bdellovibrionota > Bdellovibrionia > Bdellovibrionales > UBA1609 > JACKAN01. Next base: position 14,412 of record CAZCYD010000015.1, on the reverse strand, counting down.
AAACTGGATCCAAAAAGAAGGTAAAAGAAAAGGAAATGCCACTTCATTTATTATTCCTCCGTAAGACAAAAGTCCAGATTCAATATCAGGATTCCATGGAACTCCAAAAGTCTCTAGAAAAAAAAGATGAATAGGCAAAATGAAACTCTAAAAGTTAAACAAAAAAGTCGGATTTTGTTTAAAGACTTAAAAAGTGAAAATCTTTTTTCCATAGTTGCGAATAAGTGGGAGCTATAGTCTTAAAATGATGCAACGCGCTTTCTCTGCGGACTAGCGTCATTACGAAAATATGCTAAAGTTACTGTCTCTCAAAGAGGGGTAACTTGTGAAATTAGCATCTTTGATTACTTGTGGATTTTTTTTGATGGCTTTTTGCCCAAAAGGCGAAGCAAAATCATTAGAGAATTTATACAAATTAGCCTTGCAACATTCAGCGACTATCAAGAATATGAGATTGTCACAGGAAATTGCAAAAGAAGAAAAGGCGAAAGCTTTAGCTACTGTTTTGCCAACTGTGACGGCAAATTCGTCGAGTATTATTCGTGATGAGGTTGCCAATGTTGGTCCCTTCGGTGAGGGTTTTCAGCATTCAGCAAATATGGCCGTCAATCAGACTATTTTTAGAGGTGGCGCTGAATATTACGCTTTAAAAATTGCAAAGAATTTTCCTGAAATAGCTGAACATGAGCGCCTTATTTCAGAGATCCAGCTTTATACTCAATTAGCTGAGCAATTTTATTCAGCTTTAAGACTTAGAAACGAAAAAAATATATTGGAAGAACAGAATAAAATTCTAACTGAGAGAGTTAAAACATTAGAAAGAAGAGCACGAATAGGAATTAGCAAGCCAACAGAAGTCCTAGCCGCAAAATCAAATCAAGCAAGAGTAGAATCTGAATATTCTAGTGTCATAAATCAATTAGAACTCGCACTTCAGCAGATCAAGAATTTAACTGGCGAGATGGATCTTACAGAATTGAGCGACAATAAAGAAATAACAAAAGTAGATATTCCAGATATATGGTCAGAAAAATTATTAAAAAATCCATCTCTTATTGCGGCTGAACTGCAACTCAAAAACTTAAAACACGAAGTTGGCGTTACCGAAGGCAATTTCTTGCCACGGTTAGATTTGGATGGACGCTACTTTTTAGAGAGAGCTGGTATTTTAAGGGATTCTGACTGGGAGATAACTATTAACGCAAGCTGGAATTTATTTGCGGGTGGTGCAGATAAAAGTGAAAGAAGAATTAAAATTCTGCAGGCTCACCAACAAGAGGCCATGTTAAGTGAAATAAAAACTAACTTACAGAACGACTATAAAGTTTTAAGACAGAACTTCAAAAAACAAAAAGCCATCATACTGAGCTTAAAAAAATCTGTAGATTTAGCAAGGCAAAACTACCGAGCTCACCTGGTTGAAGTTGACCAAGGGCTAATCAATCATTTGGATTTGCTTAGAGTTTTGGAGGATTATCTGCAAGCCCAAAGAAACTATGAGCAACAGATATTTTCAGCCAATGTCATGTGGGTACAATTGAGAGCCTTAGTCGGAGTTGTAGAATGAGTTTAAGTCAATTTTCCATACAGCGTCCTGTTTTTGCCTGGATACTCATGTTCGGGCTCATATTTTTTGGAATACTTTCTTTCTTAAAAATGGGTATAAACGAAAATCCCGATATTGATTTGCCAACAATCAGGGTGGCTTACACCTACGATGGCGCAACTCCAGAAGTAATTGAAAAGGACATAATTGAACCTGTTGAAGGGATATTAGTCTCGATGGAAGGTATTAAGAGCATGGTCTCTACAGCCGATCGCGGGACGGCTAATATACAGATTGAGTTTGATATAGATAGAGATATAGACTTTGCTTTGCAGGAAGTTCAGACTCTTGTGGGCAGGGCGCAAAGCCAATTGCCCTCAACGGTAGAACCTCCCGTTGTTACAAAATCTAACGTTGCAGATGACCCTATTATTTACCTCAACATCACAACAGATAATTTGTCGGATAGAGATCTAATGATCTTATTTCGAGATCACGTCAGAGACAGAATTTCAACCGTCGAGGGTGTGGCTGAAGTCAGAGCTTTTGGATACCATGAACCTCAGTTGCGAGTAGATCTCGATGCAAAAAAACTAGCAAAATATGAACTGACCGCCATGGACGTTGTTGAAAGTATTCGACGCGAACATCGAGAGCTTCCCGCGGGAAGATTAGAGTATGGAGATTCTGAACACACAGTTAGGATTATGGGTGAAGCTGTAAAGATAGAAGAATTTCAAGATATGATTATCAGTCGAAGGGGAGGGGCACCAAATTTTGTTGTTATAAGATTAAAAGACGTGGCCAATATTTATGAGGGTATAGAGAATATTCGCAGAGTTTCTAGAATTAATGGCGAAAAAGCACTAGCCATGGCTGTGCATAAGCAAAGAGGCGTTAACGCTGCCGCCACAGCAGACAGAATTATGGAAAGGATAAAAGAAATCAATAAGACTATGCCTCCAGGAACAATCATGGGCGTAAATTTTGATAGAACTGAGTTTATTAGAGAGTCTGTAAATGAGTTAGTTTTTACGCTTTTCTTATCTGCAATCTTAACTTCACTGGTCTGTTGGTTATTTTTAGGCTCATGGTCAGCAACTTTCAATATTTTATTGGCAATTCCTACAGCGATAATTGGTACTTTTATTATTATCAACTGGCTAGGGTTCACATTAAATACATTTTCTCTTTTAGGTTTAGCTTTGGCTATAGGTGTGGTGGTCGATGATGCAATTATTATGTTGGAAAACATTGCCCGATACATGCAAATGCAATGGGGCCGAGTTAATGCAGCCTTTAAGGGATCCAAAGAAATCACTTTTGCCGTCTTAGCTACGACGGTGGCTCTTGTTTCAGTTTTTGTTCCCATTACGTTTATGGGAGGCTTAGAAGGAAAGTTCTTTTTTGAATTTGCCATTACAATTTCTATTGCCGTTGCTCTGAGTTCACTTGAGGCCTTAACCTTAGCTCCTATGAGATGTTCTCAATTCCTCAAATTAGAAGAAAGGGACACAAGCTTTGGCAGGGCCTTTGAAGGCTTTATCGCCAAACTCACTCAAACATATAGATCCAGTCTAGCGTGGTCCTTGGATAACCGTTGGAAGGTGCTTTCTGGCGGACTTTTCTTTTTTATCATCTCCTTGAGCTCTCTAAAATTTCTTTCTACAGAGTTTTCACCCTCTCAAGATCGAGGGGTGATTTTCGTTATTTTTTTGGGTCCAGATGGAACTTCAACTCAGTACACCTTGGGAAAGGTTGCAGAATTTGAGAGCATAGTTGCAGCACATCCTGATATTGAAAAACAATTTATGGCCGTGGGGGGATTTGGACAAGGTGGGCAAAGTAACCGTGGAAATGGAATCATTGTTCTTAAAGATTTATCTCAAAGAACGAAAACACAGTTCGAGATAGCAGAAGAATTGAGAGTAAAGGCAGAGTCTATTCAAGGGATGAAAATCTTTGTGAGAGACCGCTTTGGAGGACCTTTTGGGGGAAGACGAGGAAGCCCCTTAGAGTTCACCATTAATGGACCAGATCCTGAGGTTCAAAAGGAACTGTACTTTAAAATTCAAGAAAAAATGAAAGAGTCGGGGATGATGGTAGGAATTCGATCCGACGATGTTTTGACCTTGCCAGAGGTTCATATTGTTCCCAATAGAGATAAGGCGATACAGAGTGGGGTAGAAATCAGCGAAATCGCAAACATAGTGAATGCGACTTTTGGTGGAACAGTGGCAACACAGTACACCGACCGTTCGCGTAGATTCGATGTTTTTGTCCAACTCAAAGAGACGGATCGCCAGCAAAAAAAGAATATTGAAGACATCTTTGTAAGAAATAACAGGGGGGAGTTGATTCCACTTTCTCGAGTTGTTGACGTTGTAGAAACAACAGGGCCTCAAGTTGTTTACAGGGAAAACAGAATTCGAGGCGTCCGCGTAGATAGTAACTTGACAAAAAATGCCAAACAGGGTGATGCAATTCGATTTGTGCGCAACGCTGCTCAAGAAATATTTCCGAAAGATTATTACGTTGGCTTTGAAGAGACTCCAGACAGTAAGCTTAAGGAAGCCGCATTGGTAATTCTTTTGGGTTTGATTATCGCGTACATGGTTTTGGCAATTCAGTTTAATTCTTTTTTAGACCCTTGGATTGTTTTTTTGGCAGTTCCCTTTGGTCTGTCGGGATCTTTTGTCGGGTTGGCTATAGGCGGGCAAACTTTAAATATTTATAGTGTTATTGGAATATTGTTAACAATAGGTATTGTTAAAAAAAATTCTATATTGTTAATTGAATTCACAAACCAGCTTCGGGATAAGGGAAAAGACATGAATGAGGCTCTTCTTGAGGCTTGTCCAATTAGATTAAGGCCCATACTTATGACAACAATTGCCACCCTAGCTGCAGCGGTACCTCCAGCCTTAGCTTTAGGGCCAGGAAGTGAAACCAGAGTTCCTATGGCCTTGACAGTTCTTGGTGGGGTAAGTTTAAGTGCACTTTTTACTTTATTGATAGTTCCTTGTGTTTACAGTCTTGTGGGAGTGGAGAGGCGCAAGATCCCATTAGAGACAGATACGAGGCCTTAATATGCTCCACTCCGAAACCTTTAATGCTTTTTTAGTTACCTCAATATCTTTGACTGTTGTGGCGACCTTACTTTCAAGGGCAAAAATTCCAACGATTGTTGGATTTATATTAACAGGGGTGCTCATTGGGCCCTCTGGCTTAAATTGGATTAGGTCATTGCCGGCAGCAAATACGATCTCAGAGTTAGGCATAGTGTTTTTGATGTTCTCTTTGGGTCTAGAAATTTCTTTAGAACATCTCAGAGGAATGATTCGTCCATTACTTCGACTAGGATTTTTACAAGTATCAACCACTATTCTGTTGGCATTAGGGATATTTTATTTGGGCTTTGGATTTCCTGCGGGAAAATCCTTTGTACTTGGAGCTTGCATTGCCTTGAGTTCAACAGCTTTAATTTTAAAGTTGTTACAAGACAAGAGAGAGACTGAGACTCCCCATGGTCGAGTTAGTATAACTGTTCTTCTGTTTCAAGACATAGTCGCCCTTCCATTGATGGTTTCTATACCCCTCTTAGCGGCAACATCAACGGCGAGTTCTACGCAAGGCTCGTTATTAATGGCAATGTTTTGGATTTTAGTTTTTTTGGTTGGATGTTTTTTAGTTGGATATTACTTAATTCCTCGTCTGTTTGCAGAGGTATTAAAAACAGGAAGTCGAGAAGTTTTCTTCTTGATGATTCTATCTTTAACTTTTGTTATATCTTTTCTGGCTGAACAAGTGGGCCTGTCTATGTCGCTGGGGGCTTTTGTTGCGGGTGTGTTAATTTCAGAATCTCCATATAATAAACAGGCTTTGGCGGAACTGGCCCCGCTTCGAGATATCTTCTTAGGGTTTTTCTTTGCTTCAGTGGGCATGTTGGTAAATATAGATTTTATTATTTCTCATATACATAACTTGCTTTGGTTAATACCCCTAATGTTTTTATTAAAGTTTATGGTTATATACTTGGTTGTTAAATGGAACAGTCATTCTCACGGCGTAAGCTTTGCTTCGGCCCTTGCTTTGACACAAATTGGTGAGTTTTCATTTATTTTGGGTGCCTCAGCATTAAGTCATAAGTTAATTTCGGATCTAGAATTTCAGTATTTTTTAGCCTTGGCAGTTTTTTCTCTTTTATTTACACCACTGATGTTTTCTTTTGCGATAAAGAGTTCGGCTCATAATAGTTGGCCAGAATTAACAAGAGCTTTGTCAAAAACCTTTATAAAAAGGCGAGGAAAACAAAATGGTGATGGGACAATTGTAGATGAAAATAAAATTTCAAGCCCTTTGCCATTGGGGCAAAAGGACTTAGTCGTCGCACCCCGAAGAGCTATTGTTATAGGATTAGGTCATGCGGGAATTAATATTTTGGAGGAATTAACTCAGAATGGGATTCCTTGTACGGGAGTTGACTTTAATATGAATCATGTCAATACCGTGAGATCTAAAGGAATATCTGCAATTTATGGTGATGCTACGCGAGTTGAAGTGTTGGAGTCGGCAGGGATTCGAGACTCATATGTGGTTTTGATTACGGTGAGCGGAAAGCAATTAACTTCACAGATACTTGCGGTTGTTCATCATTTGTGTCCAAGAGTGAAAGTCATTGTAAGAGTGCAGTATATTTTAGAACTCAAAGACTTGCCGAGCCGTGAAAGTGACGAGATCGTCGTTTCAGAAAAAGAAGCGACTCATGCTCTAATTAAAAAGGCTTTAGCTGAGTACAGTATGCTTTAATGATATCGCCAATATATGGTAATACCAATTCTAAAAAATAATTCCCTAAAATTTTGTGAATGCACCTCATGCTCAAACAGCCGCAGTCTCAAGACTGCGGAACTGCGCGTGAGGTGCATTCACAAAATTTTAGGGAATTATTTTTTAAATCTATAAACCTCTTAGGGCACTGTGGGGATCTTGTCGCAACATTCGTATAACCGGTATGACCACAGAAAGAACAGTGGCAGTAATAGCAATAATCCAAATGGGTAGACTCTCATAAATTGGACTGCTTACAATTTCTGCGGGAGGGAGAGCTGTGCCTAGCTGTGATCTTAAAAAAGGTAAGACTAATAAATCAAGAAGTGCTCCCGCAACAACTCCGGCAACTCCAAGTAAAAAGCCTTCCCAGAGTAGCCATTTAGCCAGTTCGGCTTTTGTGTAGCCAATGGCTCGGAGCATAGCCAATTGAAGACCCATTCCGTCAAATCTAGTTACTAAAGTTGAGCAAACAGAGAGGCCCCCGAGTAAAATCACGAAAATAGTAACAAGTAGACCGACGTTGCTTCCCACATTAGAGAGTTCCTTCAGGCGAGTGACTTGTTCATCAATGAGTATAACCTGGCCAACTGTTCGTTTGTTTATAAGAGACTCTAACATTAAGAATCCATCCGGCCTGAGTCGAACCAAGAAAAAGTGCAGAACTTGAGCTCCCCAGATTGATGAAGCGCCAATGTGGTTAGAATGTTCATTAAATGTTAAATGGGCTTGTTCTACACTGGAAAATAAAGAACGATCCCATTGACTATTTGTTTTAGAAAAAACTCCGACAATTTTCAATTTTAAATTCTGCAAGTGTTGTGCTTCGTTGCCGACCCAACTTTGAACAGTAATCTCATTACCTATATTGAGTTGATATTTTTGTGCGACAGCATAGCCAAGAACAACTTCGTCGCGACTCTTTAACCAACGACCCTTCGCAAGGGTTAGGCTATGTTTGTTTGTGTTAAGAGATAAAATGGACTCATCTGTGCCAATAACTCGAAAGTCTTTATATTTCGCAAAATAAACAAAAGGCGTAATGACATCAATATAAGAGGGGCGAGTCACCTTGCCATCTGAGTGCATAACAGCTTGCTCTGCCCGGAGTGATTCAAAAAGTTTATAAGGTAAAAAGTCGGGAAATTGGCCTTCACCATTCAAACTGTTGAGCAAGATTTCAATTCCCCCAGCTTTAGCTCCAACAATGGCGTCTCCGCCTGGGGCCAGGGTAGTAAACCTCGACTCAGTGAGGGTGTGGAGTCTTAGCAGTAAGCCCCCACAAGCTACCGACAAACTAATTGCTAAAACTGTAACAAAGGTCGAAAAAGGATGTCGTGTTAGGCTTAACTTGGCTAGAGAAAAAGGTCTCATTTCGTAAACTCCTCAAAGTTAATTTTTTTTGAGAAGTACTTTTCAATGCGATGATCATGACTTACGACTATTAAAGTTTTATCTTTGCAGGCTTTGAGTAAAAGTTTAATAACGTCATCGGCATTTTTTTCATCTAAGCTAGAAGTGGGTTCATCTGCCAAAACAATTTCTGATGAACTGGCAAGTACACGACCAACAGCCACCCTCTGTTGTTCACCGAGGCTTAAAACAGAAACGGGATCATTCATTCGATCAGTGAGTCTGACTGCAGAAAGACAATCTTGAGCTAATTGACGGTTCGGCATTGTTAACATGATATTTTCTAGAACTGTAAGGTGATCAATTAAATTTAATTTTTGGAAAACTACAGCAATATGTTCGCGGCGAAATCTAGCCCTCTCTTCGTCAGTAAGATTCTCTAGAGAAGTTGAACCAATCGTCACAGATCCACTTTTTAAAGAAAAAAGGCCGGCAATTAAATGAAGAAGAGTGCTTTTGCCAGAACCGCTATGGCCTTTAATAAGGATTTTTTCTTTAAATGGGATATGTAAACTTTTTATTTCAAAAAGAGGTTCCACTCGATTTTGAATAGGAACTTGAATATCTGAAATAGAAATATCCATGCTTTTTATCATCCCGAATAGAATATCCTAATTAATAAGAAATTTAAGTATTATTTTTTAGTATCAAATAAAGGAATAATATTTTTGACAATTATGGATTTTTCATCAATTTGAAAGCACACATTATAGTCATAGATGTGAACACCGTACACCCTGTCAGAGTATTTTTCAAGATAGGCAAGAGGTCGGGGGTCATATTGGAGACTATCCGTTATGAGGGCTTCAAGCTTGGAAGTGGGTTGACGGCGACTCACTTGCTCAAGCACGCTTCTGGCTTCTGCGGAAAATTCTACTTTTAGGTTAGGGTTGCATGTTTCGAGCTTTGATTTGGCGTCTAGGCAAATGTCGTATTCAGGGAGATAGGGTTTTATATCATAAATAGGCGTTCCATCAACGAGATCTAGACCAGAAATATAAATGCCCCCAGGTTCTATGTGGCGAATTTTTACTAAACTAAGAGATAAGGGATTGGGGCGATGAGGTGAGCGTGTTGCAAATACAGAAATTTTTGACCCCAGCAATCGGGGTACGCGGACTTTTGATTTGGGTGTCTCCTTATTCAGGTGGAAGACCCCAATTAGCCATAAATGAGAATGGAGATTCAGATCCTGAATAAAAGAAAAATCAGTATAAGGCTTTTGCATCTTTAAAAGGCCATGACTTTGAGGAGAAAGTACCCCTTGCCTTGGGGTGCCGAACTTCTCTTTATAGCAAGATTCTAAAATTGCAACAGGCTCAAGTTGAAGGGTTAACATCGTTCATTCATTCATATTTTGATTTTGTAGAAATGTATAGTGCTAACGTAATGCCAATTCCAAAAAATAATCGTCTAAAATTTTGTAAAGGCACCTCATGCTCACACAGCCACAGCCTTGAGGCTGCGGAACTGCGCGTGAGGTGCCTTTACAAAATTTTAGACGATTATTTTTTGGAATTGGCATTACTATGGTATTTGTGTTCTTAGTATTGGGCGATAAGCCTTTTAGGCAGGAGTTAGGGGAAAATTCCATTTTCTTTAAAACTAAGAGCAACTTTTTCTATGCTAAGAATAAACGCAGCCGTTTTCATGTCAATTTTATAATGATGCTTTCTCATAACTTCCATAATATTCCAGTAAGCATTTGTCATAGTCTCCTCTAGGCCGGTATTTACAAGAGTCTCTTCGTCAGCTTGGTGACTAAATTCTGAAATGAGTTCTTGCGGAAGCTCTTTGTTCGTTATTTTTTGAACAATATTGACAAAGTTTTGAAAAGACTTCTCTTGGAACTTCTTTTCCATACGGCCGTATCGCATATGAGACAGATTTTTGACCCATTCAAAATAAGACACGGTGACTCCGCCTGCGTTTAAGTAGACATCGGGAACCACAAGCACCTTTCTTTCAAATAGCTTTTCACTAGCACTACTCGTTACAGGCCCATTTGCGGCTTCTGCAATCATTTTAGCTTTTAATTGATTTATGTTATTTAAGGTAATCTGAGACTCAAGAGCCGCGGGAACAAGAATATCACATTCAATTTCTAAAAACTTGTTGGCCTCAGGGATGTGCACTTCTTTGTCTGGAAAATCTTTAATAGAACCCTTGTCGAGCTTGTGCTTGTAGAGTTTTTCTATATCAAGACCCTCTTTATGGTTTACAATTATGCCATCGTGTTCAGCAATAGCGATAATTTTGGCCTTTCCAATTCGGGATAAAAATTTTGCTGAATGGTATCCAACATTTCCGAAGCCTTGTACTACAACGGTTTTATTTTCTAGACCGGGACTTAGTCTGTACTTACTCATTAGCTCAATGTCACCACATACAGCCCTCAAACCATAGTAAACGCCCCGTCCAGTGGCTTCTGTTCTTCCCCGAATGCCCCCTTGTGACACAGGCTTTCCAGTTACGCTTGCAACGGCATCAATCTCATTACTTAATTTATGGTAAGTGTCGGCCATCCAAGCCATTTCTCTTGGGCCGGTGCCATAATCAGGTGCTGGCACATCAATGCCTGGACCAATAAAGTTTTTTGATTTTAATTCAAAAGTAAAACGTCTAATTATTTTTTCTAATTCTTGCTCTGAATAATTTCGAGGGTTAATTTTAATAGCCCCTTTGCCGCCACCAAAAGGAACTTCTACAATGGCACATTTGTAGGTCATGAGGGAGGCTAGAGCAATAACTTCATCTTCATTCGCAATGTCAACAAAACGAATACCCCCTTTGCAGGGCTTTCTGTGGTGACTGTGCTGAGCCCTCCAACCTTCAATAACTTCATATTGGCCATTATCTCTTTTAAATGGAAATTTGACATGAAGCACAGCCTTGTTGGCTTTTATAACTTCAAGTATATCTCGGGGAACAGATGTGAGTTTAGAGGCCTTATCAAAGTAGTAATTAACTTGTTGAAAAAAATTTAGGTTCTCAGACATAGCGCCGCTCTCCTTTTAAAATCGACATTTCGATTATATACACTTAGATTTCTGTAATTGTCATGTTTCGTCTTGGTCCTGTTTTTATAAAAAAATAACAGCGTTAATACAATTTCGGGAATTTGAGGTGCAGAGCAAAAAGCTTCAGTAGGTCTTTTAAACTGTTTGTTTTAGGGCGGAAGTTCTCCACATCATGTGGAGAATTTCCACTCCGAAAATGGGATTTATACTGAACTTAAATTAATGGCATTTCAATTCAAAAACAAGTATTTTGGAGTCTACAATATGGCACATAATCTGCTTATGACAAAGCTATGTTCGAAGCAGCGAAGCTAGTTATAGCTCAAGCGAGTGAAAGTCTCGTCGGCAGAATCGTCTGGTTGCTGCCGTAGCCTGGATCAACAAAGAGCCTAAAAACTTTTTGTAAGCTGGTCGACAAAAGTTTTAGCATGTTCGTGGTAAAGCTTTGGCAAATTGGCAGGTTGTAGCGAAGGTGAACCTCAGAAGTTTATCAGTCTGTGAACGTTCGGAACGAACAACGGGAGACTGAGGAAAGCGTCGAGCTCTTGAACATGGGCGAAGACTAGTATTGTTGGCGAAGCACCAGATATATGTGGCCAGCAGGCTTTCTAAAAACGGGAGGACGACATGTCAAAAATGAGTTGTAATGAAAGCACGGAACCGCATACGGGTTGGTGGCATTTCTCCGGTGTCATCAAAAGTAGTTGAATAAGCTGATGATGCCGGCTGGTGACAGACGGTGGTGTCAGTGAAACCAATTGCCGGGCTTGTAGGCGGGGCGGATAAGATCGTGAAGCCCCTTTGTGGAGCGAGGATCTTTGGAGTGGAACAAAATGGGATTGAAATCCCAAAAGGTTTTTGAGCCATGTTTTTTTGTGTAAAACAAAAGACATAGTGGTCGGAGTCAACCTTAAGGCTTTTTATGTATACCCGGAGAATGGTTTAAGTAAAGAGTCCACAGGGGAATGCTTCGATTGTAAAGCCCACTCTTGAGCTGTCCTGGGGAAATCCCAATGGCCAGTTCTTACAACTTTGTGGTGGAGCCGTTAGATGGGGTTTTGACCGATCCGTCTAACGCGCCACCATTTTTTTATTTAATTAAACTCTCGAATTAGGCGAAATGTGGTGATAGCTGAGGTTTCTTTTTCAGTGTAACTTACACCAAATCCGTATTGCAATTTATAACCCTTATTGAAGGCGAGGTGGAGTTGAGGCACTATGTTTAAATAAGCCTCCCCAAGCTCTTTGGATTGATGATTGATTTCTATACCAAAATCCACTTCGGTAGAATAGTTATAAAATAAAGAGACGTTTATATCTGCAGCAAAATTTCTGTTCACAGCTTTAGCGTAAGAGGTTCCTGCAAGAGCCACGAGGGACCAATGGTGATTAAAGCGATGGGCGAGAATATAGTAAAGGGTCCACTGATCAAGCAAAAAATCGACATCAGTTTCGTAGATCAGTTGTAGACCGTGAAGAGTATTCATCCTTTTACTTTGGTGTAGAAGCCCTTGAGCTGCGAACTTGTAGTACTTTAAGGCATCTCCTTCCATGGGAAGCTCAAATTCTAGGGCGAAGCCCCGAGCCACAACAAATTCTATTTCAGGGGCCCATTTCATTTCAGAAAACCGCGAGCCCTTTTGGTAAAATAGAGAGTTGACCTCCCATTCCCCCGGAGCGGAGTCTAGAGATCTCACCATGTCTACAAATAAAGGCTCTGGAATTTCAGTCTTACGATTGTAGTCAGTGAAATCTTTCGCAAAACCACGGTCCCCCCAAGTGATAAAACAAGTAAAAATAAAGGGGACGACAAAAAATAAAACAGCAGGATAATCTAGTGGATGAATTGGGCATCATAGCTGAGACTCCTGATTAGATAGGGATGGTTTTCATTTATTTAAGGGATAAAGGTCTGAACAGTCAAACATATGGGGATGTGAGGTAAAACTTTTGTTAAAAATTATAGGTAAGGTCCACTACAGCGTAGTTAATCCAAGAAAAGGTAAAGACCTTATCGTTTTCTGCTCCACCTTCGAGTGTACGCCCCCCAGCGGCGGCACTCCAGTTTTTGGAAAGGTCTTTTCTTAATTTTAAAGCTAGATCAATAGCTCTACCTTGAGAGGCCCCCGCAAAGTCTGCGTTGGCATGAAGGTACCAGTCAGAATGAATTTGGTATTGGTAGTCAATATAGAGTAGCGGAACAAACCCGAGATTATCGTACACTCGGTTTACATTTTTTTGCTCGAAACCAATTTGAGCGTCTCGCAATTTTAAAGTGAATCCTATATTTAATGTTTGATCATTGGCTTTGATAATAGAGTAAAAATAACCCCATCTGTAGGAGTTAAATTGATAGTTAATATTAACTTCTTCATTTGCGTTGAACATTTGTTTGTTGAAATTAATATTTTGTGAAAATGTACCCTTTACGTTCAGTGATAATGGAGCGATAACAAATCTCCATCCGTGACGAGCGCCCCACTCATGAGATAATTCAGCTCTATAATGAAAAAAGGGCCCTTGATTAAATTGATCAAACTCAATATGTGAACCCTGAGTAGGAGAAATTCTGACATCATTGCGATGCTGCCAAAAAGCTCCAGATTCAATCATAACACGAGTCTGGGCGAGAGTAGAGTTGGTACCAATTAAAATTGCAGCAGAGACAAAGAAGTAAAATAAAGTTTTAGACATAAATAGATATCCTTGAGTACAAAAAATATGCGAGTTTTATAAATAATTTATATAAGACTCATGTTTTTTAATTATTACAATCCCCAAGTACATCTTTTTCTCTTTTTTAACAGCTTCTATCCGAGGAGAGCCAAATGACGAAATTCCACGGTTGAGACTTAAATCTTGTCTCATCTTGGTTCAGTTTTTTTACAAGCTCGCATTTAGAGATATTTCAGTGAGGTATGTTTTGTTTTCTGAGAATATCATTTCACAAGGGAATTTATTAAGGCATCAATTAGTAGAGGTACGTATGCTAAAAAAACTAATTTTTCACACTTTTTTGTCTGCCCTCCTTGCCATCTTGGTAGGGTGTAATACCGGGCAAGATTTGGCATGGACTCATAATGATAATAATATCGGTCGAGTTTATATTGCTTCTAATTCTCGCACAGAACGGGCGGTTACTCGAGGGGGAAATTTTAGTTCTGGCAATAGTCCCGGGCTTTTTGCTGCAGACTTTGATATGTTAATCACAGGTACAGGGAGCTCAGGCGGTTTTAGATGTGCATTTTCTTTGGATTAATGCCTGACCTTTTAGCCAGAAGGATGTTCCATATTGAGCCAATGAGTTGTGTTTAAAATCTAACATCATATTCTCGGTTCTTTCTAAAATCAGTGGGAGACGAAAGTCTGGGAGATAAAAAAGGGCCTCACAAACTGGGGATCTCTTGATTTGATGATTTTGCAAGAAATTATCAACAGGAGATGCAGCTATGAAGCCCAAGTTCTACGTTCCCTCAGCTTTAAGATTTTTCCAAGGATTTAATGTTCAAGACATAAAAGAATGGACGTCAGAGCAGCGAGTTGAAGATAATGTATGAAAGCGAAGCATCGCCTAAAGGGCTCCCAACTGGACCTCATTCTATA
>CAZCYD010000014.1:0-56735 GCA_964502735.1 uncultured Pseudobdellovibrionaceae bacterium | reverse complement strand
CAGACTTTTGTCCTATATTGCGACACCTTGGTGGCGATAATTTCGGATCAATTCGGTGTTTTGAATTTGTTACGATTTTTCTCAATTTGAGACAAGGCTTTACTAAAGTTTGTAATGTTTCATCCCGATACGGCATAATAAGAAAGTCCAGACGTCATATCTGAACTTTTAGGAGATTTCTGTATTATGGATGGCTTAATAAATTCCAATAATTTTAAATTCTCACTTTTCAATAATCTCAACTTTTTATTTATAGCTATATTTATTTTTCTCGTTCCCAAGATATCATCAGCATCAGAAAGTTTTTCGTGTGGGACACAAATACTTTCTGATGGTGGATCTGCTGTTAATAATGCTGGAAACAATGCAGTTAGAATATGCGAAGAGTCGCTAGCAAAGGGAAATTTGTTAGAGGGAGCTGGGGCAGCTGGTCTTGCAGAACATGGGGGAGCTAGTTTGGATGCACTAGCAGATTCAGGGGCCTCACAACAAGCCGCCGGGGCTTCTGATTTGCTGGGTGTTGGCAAAATGGTCCATGCCTCAGCGGGAGCAAAGTATGTGGAGGCCATGAAGATTTGCTCACAACAAAGAGAGGAATTTATAAGACAAGTTAAAGGAGCGGCAAGTTCTATTGGGCCCAGAAAGGCCGATCCTCAGCTTTCAGCTGCGGCCGTGTCTTGTGAACAGAGTTTGATACAATTTTCAAATGCTGTTGAGAACAGAATCAGGCCTGTTATTGCTGAAATGAACCGTAAAGCCCAAGAAAATGCTCTTGGTTACGCCATCAATGCAAGTGGGTCATCGGTTTCCAAGAGTATATCTGATGCACTCGGTAGCAATATGGGTATGCTGGCAGTAGGGGCTGGTCTGGGATATTTGGGGTCTCAAATGCTGGGCAAAAAAGATAAAGATGGAAATGGTGATGGCAGTGGGGGAGGAAATGGGTTTACCGTGTCCACCCAAGAGTCAGGTGGTCAGTGTTTAAGTTACGGTAAGGATCAAGAAAAGTGTTATACCAACTCAGAACTTTCGAGTATGTGTTTTAATAGTGGTTCTGACAATTCCGCAATGATGGGTTATTTGGCAAATCAAGGCACAGAGAAAATGCAAAAGGCTTTGTGTAATGCTTTTATGGAAGATACGCGAGAGGGTGCCGGAGGGCATGAGGGCACTTGCCATATTAAAAAACCAGAGTATTGGAAAGATCAAGCTTGTGAAGCTAGAATGACAGCTCAATGTCAAACTAGTGAATTTGGTGATTGTCGGCTTTTTAATAGTCACTTTTGCCACAGCGAAGGCGAAGATCTCGGAGAGGGGAGTAATTATTGCGTTTATAGACTTGCGCTAGATTACTGTAATAATGGTGGCGGGGGAATGTCCTCTCCAGCCTGTGCTTGGGTGAGACAGGTTAATGAAGCCGGGGCGAATGGAGGAAAGAGCTGTCTAACGGATATTAACCAACCTAGTTGTTTTCCCAGTGCTTACGACAGTTATGCGGCTCTTATGGAAGCTTGTAGCGTGATGGGAGTAGGAGGAAAGGATCCTCTTTGTAACTCTATTGACAGTTCAAAATTATTTTTTTCGTGGAGAAACCCAGGTGCTCCAGAGAGTGGGCAAGGTGGAGCTAACTCTGAAGGCTCTCAACAGGCTGGTAACTCAGAGGAAAATAACAATGCTGATGACAAAAATTTGGAGACTGTAGCCGACAATAAATGTATAAAGCCCGAAGTTAATTGTGCCAATATTCAATACCGAGACACTCCGGCTTGTGTTGACTATTACTGTTGTCAACCTATTAATAGTGCTTCTCCCATTTGTCGTAGCTTATCTTATGGAACAGCCTCTGCAGGCGGTGGTGGACTTGGATCTAGCGCTAATCGCTATCCTGCAGGAAGTTTACCCAGCGATATTCTTACCTTTCGAGAAGAGTCAATTTTTACATCATCAACTCACAACTCTGTAGCACAGCGCTTGTGTAAAAATGGAGAGCTTTATGATTGTGGAGCCTTGCAAGGAGTTTTTCCCAGATCTGGCAAAAGGTAATTAATTTTTAATTCGTGTTTTAAGTTATTTTACTTTCAGACTGGCTACAGTTAAGGTTTCATAGTTTATTTTCTGAACTGTTTCCAGATTAGTTATTTTCGGCTCTTGCATCTGTGATATAATAGCTAGCGCGACAAAACCAACCACTAAAATTATGAACTGAACTATTTTAGATTGTTGACCCATAAGTCTCCTTAGAAGATGAAAAATAAGTTTAAACTCCTCATGAGAGGATTGATTCTCTAAATAGCAATTAAGAGACCATAATCAAGATTTCAGCAGGTACATATTATGAGGATCTAGGGAGGCAAAAATTGTTACTTACTAGATAAATTACATGGTTGGACTTAGTCCTTGAAACAAGATTTGTCACTGAATTTGAATTTTTAACATAAAGAACTGGGAGACATCGTGCACAGATTGTTTGCAACTTGTTGAGATTGTTGAAAGGGGCTTCATCGCTCAAGACGATGAAGAATAAAAAGACAGCCCCTCATCATCTTTGTTGAAATGCCAACTAATTGTATCCTAATGATGAGAGAAATAGGACGTTGGCAGGTGTTTGAGAACTTCTGAGATATTTGAGACATCCTCACCTCTGCAACCATTTTCAGCACATACATTTGAGGCGCGACAACCATTCCTGTAAACAAAATCGGTAGCTCCTCGAACTAATATGCCTTCTACATCTCCAGTATTATCATTAATTACAGCAGACCCAGAGTTTCCTCCATAGGTATCTAGATTTGTAACAAAGTGTTGATTAGCCCGTGAGCGAACCGTAGCACCATCCGCAACTTTTGTTGGAAGGCCTGATGGATGCCCAATTACGGTGATATTCTCATTTATACCTATCTGTCCAGAAGTTCTAAGTGAAAGAGATGTTCTATTCAAAACTTCTCTATCTAATTGTACAATTGCAAAATCAGCCCCTGAAGCATTAACCTCCGAGTGAATAAGCTGAGAACAGTTGTAAACTTGATCGGCTTTGACAGACTCAGGGGAGTCACTTGATGAGTTAAGCGCAAAATCAAAAACAAACTTTGTATTTTTGCATGATTGAAGGTTTCTTATGCAATGTCCTGCTGTGATAATAAGATCTTTGCCAATAAAAAATCCAGAGCAAAATGCTACAGTAGGTTGTTCTCTAAAGGGTTCACCTTCGCAGAGGCTGTAGGCCTCTCCAAATTTTCGTGATTTAAGCTCAATGGTCGATTCGTCAATATGTCTAATTTTTTGATTTTCAATCAGGGCTACGGTAGATTGAGCAAAACTAATCATTTTTGGATTTTGTACTTCAAAGAGATCTTTACGATTGTCTTCTCCATAAATAACGGTTGGAGAAATCTGATTTTGATTAGCGACATCTGATCTATTTTGTTTTAGCAGGGACTCATTATGGTTTTTTTTATTTTGCCTTGATTGAGATTCAACTGGAATAACTGTCGAGAAAAAAAATAATATAATAAAAAAAGCTGTTGAGTACGAATTGTGATTTGACATGGTGACCTCGTATTAATCTGGGCAGTCCTGCGATAGCTCTTTCTATGACCTGCCGTTGTTACTGCTGACGGGTGTGAGGTTTCCGTTCCATTTCACTGTCTGTCTTTCAGTTCATTTCATTTCTTTTGTTGATGGCTTCACTGCCGATAAAAAATTGTCGGCCTTTGGTTAAGTTGGCTTTAGGTCTGAGAGACTTTGATCTCAAAACTGGACAAAGGTTCTGGAAGGTTATGATTTAAAATCAGAATGAACCAATACTAAAATGGATACGATCTAAACGTTCACCAATTCTTGGGTTAATTTTTCTGGCGACTTCTAGAACAATGGGGCCGAGGGGAGTGTTTAGATGAATTCCGACTCCTAAGCTTTGTCTGATAGGATTCGTAGATACGCAAGTTCTGGAAGACACTTCAAATGAAGTACACTGTTTGTCTGAGTCTGTGAATTCAATTGCACCGACATCGTAAAAAATGGCCATAGCGAGTGGCTCTAAGCTGGGTATGGGCCAACGGACTTCAGTTTTTAACATGTAGTAGTGACTTTCTCCGCGAATTACATTATTGAGAGAGTCAAACTGAGTGATATTAGGTATATGTTCGGCTCGATTCGATCCTCCAAAACCGCGAATTTTAGATTGACCATGGAGTGTAAAACCTCTTGAACTGGGCACGCCGCCTCCAGATAAATCAGACAGATTTTTTAAGTATCCACCAGATATATTGTTAGCCCAGACAATGCCAGTAGTTGTTAATGGCAAATAAAAACTATACCTTAAGTCAGTTCGAATAAATTCAACACCTTCAGAACTTCCAAGTAAAGGGTTGGAATATTGTGTTTCCCAGCGAGTAAAGCTTCCTTCCGTAGGTAGGAAGGGGTTGTTGCGATAGTCTAGAGTTATTAAAGGTCCAATAGCCGCAATTTTACTTTCTCTAGAGTCTGAGGATGCCGGCTTCTCAAAAGTTCTTTCACTTTCTAAACTCCATGCTGTCCAAATTAGTTTATGCTGTTCAGAGAATTCTCTTTCTAATAGGAAATCCAGTTGACTACTTTCTCTCATTTTTGCTGTTTGGGTGCTTGATATATATTCTGTTTCATCAAGTCTATATGTGAGGTTGACGCGCCCCCGCGTTCTTGTTTCTAACAAAAAAGGTTCTAAATAACCAAGAGTAAATCGACCTTGAAATATTTGGCTTTCGGTAACGTTTGATTGAGTATCAAAGCGGCCAGAAAGCCCACGGCCGGTTCCTCTTAGATTGTTATAGGATACGCCTAAAAATCCACGTATAGTCAAATTATCTTCACTGGTGATACCTACACCAGCGCGGAATAATCCAGGTTCCCGTTCTGATACGGAGATTATGAGGGTTCTCTCAGGTATTGAAGTTCCTTCCTCTAGAGTTCTCAAATTAACTCGAGAGAAAAATCCCAAGCGATTTAAACGCAATAAGATTTGATCTACCCTCTGTTGGGTAAGTATTTCTCCGGGAATAGGCTCAATTTCATTGAGTATGACCCGATCCCGAGTAAAGTCGTTACCTTCCAACACAACTGAGCCAATAGTTATTTGAGGTCCTTCATGGATTTTCAAATTAATGGTGGCATCAGTTCTCTTTGCGTTGTAGATGATAAGATCTTCTTTCCCTCCAATTAATTTCATTTCTAAATAGCCGTTTGATAAGTAGTGTTGGCGAATATTATTGATGTTTTCCTCTAAATGATCGAGGCGCAGAGGTGTGTTTGTTTTTAGTTTAAATATTTTGGATAACTCTTCTTGGGAGTAGGCTTTTAAACCTCTAAATCGAATGCTTCTAATTTGAGTCAATGGACCTTCATCCATGACGATTTGGATTTTTGCTTTGTCTTTTGTTTTGCTAAAATCGACTCTTGCGGAGTGTACCTTTGCATCTAAGTAACCATTATTTTTTAAGTGAGTTATAAGATTTTCGTAGCCAAGTTCAAGATCACTTCGGTTGTAATATTTATTTTTTAAAATATCAGAGCTATTATTAAATATAAAATCTGAATAATATTTTTCAGGTCGAGAAATTCTTCCCACAACATTTAAACTTTCAATTCTTACTCGTGGCCCTTCTTCTATATCTAGTAGTATTTGCTTAGAAAATCTATCAGATTTTGATCTTTCTGTACTTGAAACTTTAGCGTGGGGGTAGCCTTTTTTAAGATAAAGGCGTTTTGTTTTCTGTTCGACTTCTAGTGAGGGCGACAGCGTTGAGATTTCAAATTCTTTTAGAGAAACCTCTCTTCTGATCTCACTCTGGGAAAGCCCATTGTTTCCTTTAATGATTAGTTCATAACTATAGGGTTCTATGATTCGGTATTGAAGTTCAGCAGAAGTTCGGCTTTCGTTGTAAGTAGATCTGACCTGCTCTACTTTCGAACGTAGGAACACTTTTTCTTTAAGATGGTCTTTCATTGTGGTTTCAATTTTTTTTATGGTAGCCTGACTAAAATAGCTATTTTTATATTTTGCAGTTTTTCGTGAGAGGACCTCGTTTAGGGGTGAGTTTTCCGATTCAATGCGCAAACTTTTTATTAAACAAGGTTCACCTTCTTTGATTATAAAAATGATATCCAAGTAATTGGGACTGTCATTTAATACAGAAACCTCTATTTGAGTACTGAAGAACCCACTATCTCCATAAAACTCTACTAGAGAGTTAACTGATGAAGAGATTTTCTTTCTATTAAATATATCACCAATGTTAAAGTCTATAGCTTCAAGAAGCTTGTCATCTGATATTGATTTATTTCCAGTAAATTGAATATCCTTTATCTTCTTTATATTGTATCCAGTTACTTTAAAGGTTTCATCGTGCTTATGAATAGCAATATTGTTAAATAATTGTGTACCCATTAATACGGTAACAATTCTGTCAGCTTCTCTGGGGGTTGGTGAATCCTTGAATAAGCCAGGGTGTGCTTCTTTTAGGCTCGATATTACAGATTTTGGTATATTCTCAAAAACCAGTTTAGCCATAGCTCGGTGGCCAATTGTAAGTAGTAAGAAAAAATATGAGATTAGTAAAATGCGTTTATAATTCATATTATTTGAATTGGAACTTGTATTCCAAGTCTAACCCCACTTTTTCTTGGCTTCTTGCTGTGCTATCTGTATTCGTATTGCCAGCCTCTTGACGTTCGAGTTCTCCGACTACTGAAAATTTTTGATTAAATCGATATTCAAATCTCATTTCACTGCGAGGGAGTTTTCCTTCAGTACGACTTATAGACATTCCAAATTTGGGGGTGAATTGGCGATTAGCTGAAAACCTAGGAGCCGCACTTTCATCATCCATAACAGATGATATGTTGAAATTAAATCCCGTAGTGCTTTCAAGTGCTTTGGTTAGTCCTAATTTTTGTTTAACGAATTGGGCCCCAACTTCAACGCCTGACTGGATGGCTTGTTGACTCGAGTCAAGTTGTTGGTAGCGTGTTGATGTAATACCAAAAGCGAGGAGGGATATAATGTCAGGCTCCGATAGGATCGGCTGACTACTCATGTTGATGATTAAATTTTTGGGAGTCCCCTGAATATCTAGTGTTACCTGATACTCTTCACCTGTGCTTTCAATGTCGCTGGCTTGTAGCTTAGATCTTATGTTTGAGGTGGCTGTTATGAGTAATTGAGGATTTTCAGGAGGAGAGTGGTCGTAATCCACAATGGCATTTGCAAGGTCAAATATGTTATTTCTGAAAAGGAAAGTCCCTCCAGGAAGTGTTTTTATATTTCCTTTTAATAAGGGTTTATTTGGTGATTGAGTAACTCTTAATCCGCCAGAGATATTAGCTTTGACCTGAGCCTCAGGAACGAAGAGGTCGACGGGTAGACTCTTTGGAAGATTAAGTTGTATATCTAGATGTATAGGGTCTAGGTTTTCCTCAGAAATAAATTTTGGTAAAAAATCACTAGGTTGAATGCGGTGAGTTTCGCTAGCTCCATCGGTGAGATTTGCACGGATATTTCCTCCGTTAATATTGTAATCAACCTTGAGGATGTAGGGAGAGCGTGAACCTTTAATTTGTATATTTCCATCTCCACGCGTTTTAAATCCGTCAGGTATATCGAGCTCTACTCCTTTAAATTGTCCACGTATATCAATGGGAATATCTTTTAAACTGTTAAATTTAACTTGTCCACTTCCGGTCAGACGGCCTCTGGCAAAATCACTTTTGAAGGCATTAATCATAATGGTACTAGGGTTAAACAAAAGATCAGTGGTAAAGTTCTCAAAAGCATGTTTTAGTCCTTTAAGTCTTAATCCACCGTCTTGAATGTAGGAAGAACCCAGTAGGTCAGGTTTTTCAGCTGGGCCGCTGAGCTTAAGGGCTAGAGACCCAGTCCCTTGAAGGTCATCCAAAAATGGAGTAAATAGGGTTAAAAGGCTAAGGTTAAACTTTCCATTAATGACCAAGTTTATATTCTGACGATGTGAGTCTTTTATTTGAGCTTCGAAAAAACTATTGGGACCATCTAGTCTTAGCTTTTTTGAGTTCACAACGCCATTGTTGATATCAATCTCTATAGGATCAGAATTTTCGAGTGAATGTGCTCCCTTTGCCAATTTTATTTTTTGAATATTAATACCACCCGATGAATTCCATATCCAATTATTGGGGGAATCGATCTTAACTTGGGAGGTTAGGGTTGTTATATAGTCTCTTTGTATGTCCGATCCTGATAACATGCTAAACAGGTGGGCAAAGTTCCACTCCTGAGTATTTATATGAATTTTTAATGCCTCATTTTCTGTATAGGGAATTTTGAATTCAGTTTGAACAACTTGCCCTAAAAATTTCCCTTTTCCTTCTAAACTGTTGTTGTTGAGTCTTAACCAAAATGTTGAGTCATTTTCTGGAATATCTGCAATCATAGTTCGACTGAGCCGTCCATGAAGCTCAGTGTTTGGGCTTAGAATTGGACCGCGCATTGCCATAGTAAAATCAAATTGTCCCCCTAAATTTAATCCCACTGATTTTAAGTACTCAGATTGTTCAAGCCTCAGTTTTTCACCCAAAATTACAGCATCGAGTGTGCCCTCTTGATTAACCTTTCCCTTAAGTTCTATACTGCCATCAGCCTTCGTTAATACAACGTTTCTAGATTCAACAAAACCGTTTTTACTAACAATATCAAAATTGAATTGATCAAAGTTCTCTTTAGAGATAGATCCTCTAAATAGAGAAGCTTGAAGATCGTAACTCAAGTGATTGAGTCGAAGAGGCCCTTTGGCTTTTATGACAGCAGAGCCAGTGCCCTTAATAGGGATTGGCAGAGGGGCAACTCTTGATAATAAGTGCATGATATCGGGAGCATCGATAAAGGGGGCTAACATATCGATATTAATTAAGTTATTCTTCAGGTTTAATTGAACTTTTCCCTTAAACCTTGTAGATTGATGCTGACTGGATATATCTAAAAAGCTTAGGTTTCCATCTTTATAATTTAATTTAAACTTTGGATTCCCCAGGCCAAAGTTGTCTAACCATAGATTTTTACCATTAAAATTAAGGGAAATTCTTCCTCGGCTGGCGTTACCCCATGTCCTTCCTTCGACTTGAGCTTGACCTTCGATATTTAATCCAACTAAGGCTTTAATATCATTTCGTATGTTATGGATTTTACCTTTATAAAAAATGTCAAAACCTTTTTCAAAGTCTATAGTTCCTTTTGAGTGCCCTGTAGACTCATTAATTTTTATATCACTTTCATAGGAGATTTTTTTTGAGTCGATTATAAATTTTCCTATCAGCTGGGTTGGACTCACCTCAATCATTTTTTCTTTTTTTAAGTTGTCGTCCCAAATAGTAAGATTGTGGATTTTTGTCCAACCTTTGCAAGTGATTAGCAGATGAGGAGAGATTTCTCCATAACAAGGGATGTCCGCATCTACAGTAGAGTCTATAGCGGCCTCGTCAATATGTAGGGAGCGTAGCATTTTATTAATATTTATTTTTTTTAAATTCAAATTTGTAGAGAGAGTCATTTTTTTATTTATCGATAAATTAAGGTCTTCTATATCAATTTGACCTGAAGAGTGTTTTATATTAGCTGAGGTAATATTTATATTGTCGCGAGTTATTTTTCCTTGAAGTTCCGATTTTCCGAGATGATAGTTTTCATAAACCAGCCCTTCATTTTTTATTTGAAATTCAATATTTAAATTATCTTTAAAGTCGTAGAGAATATCGAAGTCACCCTGAAGGTTTCCTGACAATCTTGGTAAGATATAGTCGGGAAAAATCTCAGAGCTAATATTTTCTATTTCATCTAATGAAAGATCAGTTCTTATTTTTGCCTCAAGATTTTTTAGATCTCCATTTAGAATGTCACCATTAACTTGAGCTGTACCAACAATAAAAGAGTTTTGTTTTTTTACTTTTAATGCTGTAACAATAACCTTTTCAGAATCAACTACAAAGTTGGTACTTAAGAGCAGTGATAAAATTGGATCTTCTGAACTTTTCTTGACATGGATTCCATCCGTTGAAAAATGAATGCGAAATCTGTCCCCGAGATTATTAAGCTCCAAATTTAAGTTATCTATGCGGTAGGATGTACTCAGTGGTTTGATTCTGAATAGTAGGTCAAATCGCGTTATAAATATATTGTCAATGGGGAGATCTTCTAGAAAACTCATATCAATAGGAGCGGAGGGTGTACTCTGATCTTTGGAAGTGAACTGATTCCATAATTTTTCGTCAATTTGCCCTTGCAGGGTGGCCCCATCCACAATGAGGTCCCCAAAGCGAAAGTTCCCAGTGAAGAGCGACCATGGACTAAAATTCATCTGTATTTTATCAATGGTGAAGGCAGTAAAGGTTGAAGCGAGTTCTGACTTTGGAAAAATTTTAATTTCTTCGAACTGAACTTTAAATGGAAAGAGGCTAACTTCAATATTTTGTGGCCATATGCGAACAGGCAGGTGTTGATTAGAGTATTCTTCGATTTCAATCAGTGCCCACTTTTTTATTTTTGGTAAGTGATAACTTTTAAAATAACCAACCAAAAAAAAGAGAGCTGCTATTAGTATTATTGGAAGTACAAAGCGAAACCACTTTTTCATTCGCTTTCCTCGACAATACTATTGAGTAGAGATTGGGCTGAGCGGTAGTTGGGACGCAATTTGACTATGCTTCTAAGTAAGTTTGCAGCTTTTGCCTTCTGATTTAAAAAATTATAAGCTTGAGCTTTAGAGTATACCAAACCAAAGTTGATTTCGACATTTTCATAATAATCTTTTTCAATTTCTTCAATATGAGTTAGAACCTCAAAATAGTTTTCTGACAGCATGAGCAGTTCGAGCTTTAATAGTAAATCTTCGATTTGGGGTCTATTTATTCTGTTGAGAATATTGAGGGCGTAAGAGTACTGTTCAAAGTTTGTAAACATAATGCTCAAATTATGAAGATCGCTGGAAGATAAATCTGTAAGCACTTCGCAGTAATTGTACACAACATCAACAATCTTCTTTTCTTCTAGGGAAATAGGTTGAGAATCTGTTTCTTTCAGCTTTCTAAATTTATTTTCTTCATTTCGTCTGTTGACAACAGATCTGGCTTGTCTTTCTTTAAATTCCTCATACAACGAGTTTAAGGTGTCGTCATTTGGGAACATCTCTTTAAATTTTGCAAAGGCCTTTTTCTCATCACTAAGTAGCCTTTGAGTTCTGAAAAAATGAATTTTTTGAATCATAATTTGTCGAGTTTTTTCTTGATTGTTTTTTTTAGACTCCCATAATTTTTGTCTTGTCGGCTCTAGGGAGTCATCCACACTTAACCATTTTTTATTTAAGCATAAATTTTCTTGAGACTTTGTTTTTTCACAACCTTCTCGAATGGCCTCTATTACCTTATTGGGAATATCAATGTTTTGACGAAGTAGGATCTCCACAAAGTGTGTCCACGTAATGCCTGACTGCTCATAAAATCTTCGTGGAAATTGTCGAAAATACTCTTTGTGGTATCCAGAATTAACAAAAAATTGAGCAATCGTCGATAAATCAGACTTTTGCACTTTTGAGCTGGCTGAAGTATTGAGCAACATTTCCACAATTTCATCCATATGGCGGTGTTCGTTCATCATGTTGCGTATTCTAAGTTCAATGCTCATCTATATTATATATTAACAAGACATCTCTGTACGTGCTCATATATAAACATCGCATCAAACAAAACAATTAATAGGTCTTGTAGCTAAATATCCGGGAAATTTTTTCCCAGATATTAGTGGTAATTAGGAGTTCACTCTCTCAGAGTACTCTCCTGTAGCCGTGCTAATTTTAAGCCGGTCACCCTCGTTTATATGCAAGGGAACTTGAACAACCAGGCCCGTTTCCATAGTGGCTGGTTTAAATGTATTAGATACAGTATTGCCCTTAAATCCAGGGTCTGTTTGTGCAACTTTTAGGACGACAGAACTCGGCAGCTCGACTCCGACGGCGCGACCATTAAATAGGCATATTTTAACTTCCATGTTTTCGATAAGGTAATTTTTAGTCTCTCCAATAAGTTCGTGGCTTAGGCAAAGCTGCTCAAAGCTGGTCTGATCCATGAAGTTAAAGCCATTATCGTCTACATACAAAAATGACATATCCTTATACTCTACATCTGGAACCCCAAACTTTTCTCCAGATTTAAAAGTTTTTTCAAGGTTTTGCCCAGTCAATAGGTGTTTTAGCTTAGTTCTTGAAAACTGATTGCCCTTTCCTGGCTTTACGTGTTGGAAGTCAGTAATTGAATAGGGTTCATTATCAAGTAATATCTTTAGACCTTTTTTAAAATCGTTTGTTGAATACATAGTAAGAGCAAGTTACCAAACTCTGGTATAGGGTCAATATCGATTTTTATCTTTCCGATGTTTGTTGATGCGAAGTAAGAACTCATTAAGTAGCTTCTCGCGTGTCAAAGTCGCTTCCTGGTGTCGTTGAGGAGTGGGCGGAAGGGTTTCAAGCTCTGATTGGCTTTGAGGACGAATAATTTTCAGACGTTTTTTAAGCTCAGGATGATTGGCAAATTCCTGGCGGGCTTCCTCGTAAACTTCAAAGGCTTTCTCGCTGTCATTGCGAACTATAAAGACATCAATTAAGGATAAGAATCTTTCAAGTCGTTTTTTTTGTTCTAGGGACGCAAAGTTTGAAGTTTGTACAGGCTCTGTCGTCAAGTTTGAATGGCTTTCGACGTTATTGAAGTTATCAGCAAAAATGTCGGCAGAGAAGTCTTCGGCTGACAGGCTTTCGAGTTTTTTGACCGCATTTTGTGCTTTTTTGTTATCTGGAGATAGAAAAAGCACCATCTTATAGGCCCTTAGGGCATCTTTATAGTTTTTAAGCTTAAGTCGCAGTTCGGCGTGCACTTGGTGAGCCATAATATTCTCAGGAGCCAATTCTGTGGCTCGCTCTAAGTGTTCAAGTGCTTTTGAGGTTTCATCCAGATCTATGAGGACTTTAGCTATAGCAATGTGACCGCCTGCAAAATCAGGATGATACTGTAATCCCGATTTGCAAATAGCATAAGCTCGCGTTTGCAAACCAATTTTTCTGTAAGCCTCAGCGAGGGGAGCAAAGACTTTTGATTTTGGGTCTCTTTCTAGAAGCAGTTGGTACCGCTCTATAAATTCTGGGCTTATATCATCCATGCTTTATCTTCGCACTGCTTCCATTTGAATTCAACTGCTCGCATCTGTTGCTGTGACAATATTTGTGGTGTTAAGTTAGCTTATGCGTCTAACAATGGGTATTGATCCTGGCTCAAGGGCGACAGGTTGGGGAATTATAAAATGTGAGGATGTTCACAGGGAATTTGTGGATTGCGGAACTGTTTTATTGACCTCCCCTAATTTAAGTCATCGGCTAGTACAACTCCATCAAGAGTTGCAAGGCTTAGTAAAAAAGTATCAACCTGATGATGTTGTTGTGGAAAGAATATTTTTGGGTAAAAATATCGACAGCGCTTTTAAATTGGGTCATGCCAGGGGAGTTTGTCTTATGGTGGCAGCTCAAAGCGGAGCCACGCTTTATGAATATGCTCCTCGCCGAGTAAAGCAAGCCGTGACGGGTATGGGATCTGCCTCGAAAGATTATGTGCAGGAAATGATTCGGCGTGAATTGAAAATAGCCCAAAATATCAAACACGACGCCAGCGATGCCTTGGCCTTGGCTATGTGCCATGCTTTGGAACTAAACAGTTTAATAAAAATGCAAAGATTGCATAAGGAGTTATAAGTTATGATTGGTTTTCTTCAGGGAACTCCTATCGAGGTTGGTGAGGAAACATTGATAATGAATGTTCGAGGTGTGGGTTACGAGGTGAATTGCTCAGTTAATACTATCGAAGCTGTGCAGGATCGCAATATAGCTCAGCTCTTTATACACACTCATGTCAGAGAAGATCAGATTGTGCTTTTTGGCTTTTCCTCGAAGCTTGAAAAGAACTTATTTCTTTCTTTGTTAAAAGTGAATGGGATAGGTCCTAAACTCGCTATAAAAATTCTGTCTGCAGGTCGAACTGAAGATACGCTTCGGATGATTGATGATGGAAATGTTAAGGCTTTAACTCAGTTGCCAAAAGTGGGTAAAAAAACTGCAGAGCAGATCATTTTGTCTTTGAAAGGAAAGCTTGTAATGGATGAGGATAGTGAGGCGGCTAAAAGATTTGTAGCTAGAAATGACATTGTTTCAGCTCTTGTTAACCTTGGGTTTAAGCTTGGAGATGTTGAAGAGGTTGTAGGGCAGATGGATTCTTCGACAGATTTGCAAGAAGGCGTAAAAAAAGGCTTAACGGCTCTAACTCAGCTGATTTAGGGGGAGATTTTGGAAAGAATTTTATCTGGAGACAAGTTGGAAGAAGAAATGAGTTGTGGTGGTCTTGAGCCAAACCCAGAGGCAACGCTAAGGCCTAAGAGTTTTTTAGATTTTCCGGGGCAGGATAAGGTCAAAGAAAAGCTAAAAGTTTTTGTAGAGGCGGCAAAAAAACGTATGGAGCCTTTAGACCACGTCTTGTTATGTGGCCCTCCGGGATTGGGAAAGACAACTTTAGGTCATATTATATCTAACCACATGGAGGTAGATTTCAAGGCCACATCAGGGCCGGCGTTACACAGAAAAGGAGATTTGGCGGCGATTTTGACTTCTCTCCGGCCGAACTCGGTTTTGTTTATTGATGAAATTCATCGTTTGAGCAAGGATGTCGAAGAGTATCTTTATAGTGCTATGGAAGATTATTATTTGGATATTGTTACAGGGGAGGGTATTGGTGCCAGAGCAATGAGGTTTCAGCTTTCCCCGTTTACATTGATTGGCGCAACAACAAGGGCGGGTTTGTTGAAAGCTCCTTTTCGCGATCGTTTTGGCATTGTAGAAAGATTGTCGTTTTATAATAGAGACAGTTTAAAGCAGATCATAATTAGATCTTCCCAGTTGTTGGCAATAGAAATTGACGAGGGAGGGGCCCTGGAGTTGGCAAAAAGAAGTCGCGGAACGCCCAGGATCGCCAATAGACTTTTGAAAAGGGTTCGCGATTACGCTCAAGTTTCGGGTGAAGGGGTTATCACATTTGAAATGGCTAAGTATGCTCTAGATCAACTGGAAGTGGATCGTTTAGGGTTGGATAACATGGATAGAAAGATCTTAAATTTAATATTGCAAAAATTCTCGGGTGGACCAGTGGGTATCGAGACTTTGGCTGCCGCTTTGAGTGAAGAGACGGATACGATAGAAGAGGTCTATGAGCCTTACTTGCTGCAAGAGGGGTTGATACAAAAGACTCCAAGAGGACGTGTAATCACCCAGGCCAGTAGAAATCATTTAAGCGAAGTGAGTATGGATTGCTGATATTTTTGATGTTGCAATCCAAATCTGATGTATCAAAGTTCAGTGCAGATGTATGATGTTTTCGAGTAGAAGCTGGCTTCTCCGATTTCAGTACAGTGTTTAAAGTAAAAGGGAAGTGGTTTCCAGTCTGAGTGACTTGGCATAGGTCGGCGAGTGTGCATGGCATCTGCGCGATAGGCGGCTCCATGGGCCTTACTGTTGTCATCATAATCTTCAAACCCTATAGTTTTGGGCTCAGAAGCGCAGGCACCTAGGGCGAGAACAGCTATAATCCCCATAAAAAAATGATATAAGCTTAGACGCAGACTACGGTTCATGAAGTTTATTTTATCATTAGATCGTCTGATCAAAAAGCCTGATCATCAAGTTAGACCAATTCCAAAATAATTATCTAAAATTTTGCAACTCTCCCCATGCTCACACAGCCGCAGCCTTGAGGCTGCGGAACGGCGCGTGGGGAGAGCTGCAAAATTTTAGATGATTATTTTGGAATTGGTCTAAGACCATTAAGTAAAGCCATTAAGCTGGATTATAGGCTTTGTGTACGCGTTTCCAAAAAAGGAGGGGACTTTGCTTTTCGTATAAGCAGTGTGATTTTTACCACGAGCGTGATTTTTAAGTCACAGTCCTTTGGTCTTATTTTTTATTACAATCCTTTTAATGGGATTTAGATGGCTTACAGATGTTGAAAAAAACGGCATCAAAATTGTATATTAAGGATAGTATGTTTTTACAAAGAACCATTCGCAAGCGTGTCACCATTGATGGCATTGGTTTGCACACAGGTGAGCCCACTCAATTAAGCTTTGCCCCGGCTCCAGAGAACACGGGTATATACTTTGTTCGTACAGATATGGCTGGTTCACCGGCTATCGCAGCTAGAGCGAGTTTTGTGCAGGCAACATCTTACGCCACAACATTGGGGGGAGAGGCCTTTAGTGTATCGACGGTAGAGCATTGTTTGTCGGCTCTTGCAGCTTTTCGTATAGATAATCTTTTTATAGAACTTAATGGACCTGAAATTCCAATTGGGGATGGCAGCGCAAAGATCTTTTTGGAAGCCCTTTTACAAGCCGGGATGGTAGAGCAAAACGAGCCAAGGAAGTATGCCTATATTGACCAGAATATATACTATGGAGATGAAGAGAAGTACGCTTATGTTCTGCCGTATAATGGTTTAAGAGTTACATGTACGATTGAGTTTTCTCACCCCAAAATAGGCATTCAAACTCTAGATATAGATATTAATGAGCATTCTTTTTCAAGAGAAATCAGTCGAGCACGAACTTTTGGGTTTCTAAAAGATGTTGAAGCTTTAAGGGCTCGAGGTCTGGCTCGTGGAGGCAGTTTAGACAATGCTATTGTTTTGGATGAGGATGAAATTCTTAATCCCGATGGACTGCGTTATCCAAATGAGTTTGTTCGCCATAAAATATTAGATGCTCTCGGGGACCTTGTCACTTTAGGGATGCCCATGATCGGGCATTTGGTTCTTTACAAGGCTGGCCACGATGTGATGAATCGACTGGTTAGAAAAATAATGGACAGTCCGGACTGTTACAGACTTATTGAGCTAGGTTCTAATTTGCCGGAAGCAGAAATCGAGGGCTCTTATCTTTGGGCCTTTTCATAATCATCTCTTCTTGACCTTGACTTAGAAATCCCATTAAATTGGCGAAATTAACAGGTATAAGATGGAGAGACTATGATCATCGGGGTTCCTAAAGAAATTAAAATCAGTGAAAGTCGAGTGGGATTAACAGAGGCTGGTGTTAAACAGTTAGTTCTAGAAGGCCACACAGTCTATGTTCAGAAAGATGCTGGAGTTGGCAGCCGAATCAGTAATGAGGATTATATTGCTGCCGGGGCGCAAATATTGGATACCGCAAAAGAGGTTTATGCAAAGGCCGACATGATAGTAAAAGTAAAGGAGCCATTGCCGGATGAATTTGACTATCTGAAAGAAGATTTAATTTTGTACACTTATCTGCACTTGGCACCAGAGCCCAAACTCACCAAGGCGCTGTGTGAGAAGAAAGTTAAGTCGATTGCTTATGAAACCATACAAATGCCTGATGGAAGCTTGCCTTTACTTACTCCCATGAGTGAAGTTGCTGGTAAAATGGCGACTCAGGTGGGAGCCTTTTATTTACAGAAAGATAAGGGAGGTAAGGGTGTTCTTTTGGGTGGAGTAACAGGCACTCATAGAGCTAAAGTGACTATTATCGGCGGCGGAGTTGTCGGCACAAATGCGGCTAAGATTGCCGTGGGAATGGGTGCAGATGTAACAGTTCTGGATGTTAACCACTCGAGGTTAGAGTATTTGGATGATGTTTTTCAGGGGCGTCTGAGAACTTTACATTCAAATATTCAGAATATTGAAGAGTCTGTTGTTGGGTGTGATTTGCTTATTGGCGCTGTCCTTGTGCCAGGACACAAGGCCCCACATTTGGTAACAAAGGCTATGATCGAAAGGATGTCTGAAGGAAGTGTTGTTGTCGATGTCGCTGTTGACCAGGGTGGGTGTATTGAAACATGTAGGCCTACAAGTCATCAAAATCCAACTTATGAGATCAATGGTGTTATTCACTATTGCGTGCCCAATATGCCGGGTGTTGTGGCGAGAACATCGACGTATGCACTCACGAACGCAACATTTAAATACTGTTCTATGCTAGCGTCTATGGGAGTAGAGGATGCCATAGCTAGGGACAAGGCCCTTTATTTGGGACTCAACACTTATGGTGGTTATGTCTCTTATGAGCCTGTTGCTCGCGATCTTGGTATGGAGTACCGCCCATCTAAAGTTCAATAATAATATTGCCCCATGTTTCAGTTGTGAGGAGTGGAATTTTCAATTTCATTAGTCTTGCCCTCACAACTTTACTTGGATGTCTGTACCGTTTGTACCGAGCGGAAGCTATGGCTGTATTCAGATTGTAAAGTCTTTTGAGAAATTTTTCGGAGGAGCTCGTGGCACTCCCGTGGTGTCCGAGAATAATGATTTCAACTGAGGGTGAAACTTTATGGCCCCATGCCTTTTCCGTTTTCGAGTCACTATCCCCCATAATTAGGTATTTTTTTTCCCACTCGAAGATAAAACTGTAACAGTTATTTTTATCACTTTGTTTACAGTTTATATCTGTGTTGATGATTCTATTAGAATCATAGCTCTTTGATTGGCAAAGAGGGGAAGAGTCGATAAAAGCTTTTTTGCCACGACTAAGATGAGGCTCTCTGACCTGATTTAACAGGCAGTGTTTGATTTTTTGGCGTCGAAAAAATGAAATCCTATTTATATGATCCCAATCTCCATGGGAGAGATAAATATAATTTTGCTGGTGACGGCAGAGTGATGAAATTTTTTGGAGGGGAGCAAATTCCCCTCCAGCATCGAAATGAAAACAGTTGTCGTGATCTTTAATGGTAATCCACTGTCCTTGTCCGACATTCCAGATTGCAAATAGTTTTTTTGAAGTGGATTCTCCAATCGGATGCGACGAGAAAAGTAAAAGAAAAAAAATAACTATGCCCAATAGTTTCGCCTCTTCTTGTAGACTTCCCAGTAGTACAAGGCCATGTTGGATGTGATGATTAATGTCCATTTTTGCGCAGGACTCAGTTGAGAACTTGACGTGAATAATTGAAAGTTTTGATTAACTAGATTGGCTAAGTGCATAAAATTAAACCAAATTTTGTCTAACAACCAAGTTGATTCGGTATATGCCAAACTCAACATATTTAGCGGGATCATAATAAATCCAATAAAGAGTCCAAGTGGTAGAGAAAGAACCAATGTAATGGGGTGGGCAAAGTCGTTTGGGCTTAAGAGAA
Organism: uncultured Pseudobdellovibrionaceae bacterium; assembly: GCA_964502735.1. Taxonomy (GTDB): domain Bacteria; phylum Bdellovibrionota; class Bdellovibrionia; order Bdellovibrionales; family UBA1609; genus JACKAN01. Next base: position 37,503 of record CAZCYD010000014.1, on the reverse strand, counting down.
GAATGGACCCTAAGTAAGTCAAAATAAGTTTGTGTCTCAACTTTAGGGCTGGAGAAGTGAAAATAAGATTTGCCAACCAACTCATTTGTAGGGACAGGGATGTCCATAGACTGGGGTTAAGCGTCAATACTACTAGTCCCGAGACAGCAGAGGTTAAAGAGTTCGGCATATATTTTTTATTGGGTATGTGCATGTGGATGAGGGCTCTGAGTACTGGTGGATGGAAAAGACAGGTTGCGCCATATAGGAAAAGTAAAGTGGAAATCCAAATCTGTTTAGTTTTTAGACTAGATGGGAAAAGGTACTTTAAGCCCGTTTGAATGCAATGGATATGAAATCCAGAAACAACAAAAAGATGAACAGCCCCTAAAGTCAGTACAGACTTAAAGTGTGCAGAGTTATAAAGAGGGCTTCCGCAAATAAGAGAAGAGTTTAATTCATTGTATGGTGAATTTATAGGCACAAGTGATAGGCAGAGTTCATGGAGAGGAAGGGAAATGTGTGATGAAAAATTAATCAAACAATCCCATGGACCAAGAAGATGAAGGCTAATAACAAGGAGCATTAGAGGCATAGAAGCGGGATTTATGCAATTCTAAGGGACAATCTGTTTCTCATTAGGTAAGTAAGGAAATTTAAGGTGTCCGATAATTAAATATAAGGTTCTTACATTTTTTTTTTAAAAAAACTGTTAATACAAATTTAAATTAGTAAATACAGCAGGTTAGGTGATGATTAAAAATCAAGCACTTCGCTTAAAACCAAGTCAGACTTTAGGTCTAAGGTCCTGTTGAGTGATTAATTCACAATGGATGTGGATAATTCAAATTAATTTCTAACATAAATATTAAAAATCCGAGATTTTTAGCTCTACTCAACAAAAAAATACATATAATATGTATAGAGTTACGGGTTGGGAGGAGATTAATGCCAAATTATACGTTTGTGATTCTGACTTTTTCAGTTATTTCGATCGGCTGTACAACCATTCATGAAAAAGAGGCAACAAGGTACCAGAAGCAGGTTAATAGATTGACTCATCAACTCAAGCAGCAAGAAACTCAAAACAGAAATTTGAAGGACGAGAATCTTGTTCTCAGACAGTTGGCTGGAGTGCCAGAACCTGCAATCAAAAGGGTGAGAAAAGATGGCAAGAAAGATCTGGCAGTTTACAGCGAGAAGTTTTTGTACTCTCAAGTGGTGAAAGCTTTTAAAGAAGAAGATAGAGTGAAGTTGGCGAGATCAGTTAAAGTATTTTTGCAACAATATCCGAAAAGTCAAAGGGCTGACAGGGCTATCTACTACAAGGCACTTCTAGATTTGCGTTTAGGCCATGTTGCCGAAAGCTTGGAAAATTTTGATAAAATCTTGGACAAGTATCCTAAAGCCAGTAAGAGACCCGCGGCCATGCTGGGCAAGGGGTTAGCCTATAGGGCGTTAAATTTGAATGAACAGGCAAGACAACTTTTTGAACAGGTTGTGACTAACTATCCCAAAACTCCTGAGCAAATTAGGGCTAAAAGGGAGTTGAGGGAGATTGAAAAACAAACTCTTTAATTGAGAGGTCTGAAGATCATAAATTTTGAATAGAATTTATATCTGAATCTCAAAATTGGAACAGGGAAGTTCTTGATGAAATTTTTCATTATAGCCTTAAGCTTATCAGTAGGTGTTTCGCACTTCATTTTTTTTCCTAATGTGCTCATGGCTCAGGAGGAATCATTTGATGAGGATTTTTCTGAATTTGACGATATCGAAATTAACGAAACGGATTCGGACGATGATTTTTTTGTCGAAGATGAGAGCTTTGACTCAGAAAACTTGGATAATCAGATAGCTTCTGAAGGCTCAGAAGATGAAGAGTTCTTTGGTGAGAACGAAGAATTTAATTTTGAAGAATCTCAAGAAGATGAGTTGGCTTTAGATAGTAATTTAGATGACAACACTTTAGTAGAAGAAGATTTTTCAGTAATAGAAGAACCTCAAGAAACACTTACAGAGATGGATTCCTATTCTGAATCGGACCTACAGGTTAAACCTCCAACAGTTTCTCCTGTTAAGTCTATGGCAAAATCAACATTTGATGATGCTCCAGACCTGCAGTTTGAAGCTGAACTTCATGATATTTATTTAAGATATCATTCAACTCCTATGTCAGATAAGGACTGGGACTTTATTGCCGGAGCAAAAATCAGTGAGGTTTATACCATTCAAAGAGGTGATAATTTATGGGATCTCAGCAAAACTTTTTTCGGTGATGGTAATTATTGGCCCAAGATTTGGTCGGTAAATTCCAAAATTACTAATCCTCATCTCATTGAACCCAAAAATGTAATTCGTTTTATTCTTGGTAATGAGAATGAAGCTCCGATGTTCACGATCACTGAAGAAAAAGGTAGCTCTGCAGATAGTGAAAAAATAGTTATAGCTGAAGAAGAGTCTCTAGATGTAGCCGTCGAAGATGTGAGGCTGGAGGATCTAACTAAGGGGGTGGAGGAGCTTGAGAGTGAGTTGGCAACAGAATTTTCAGAGGCAGCTCTGGAAGAAGAACTGTTGTCCGATGAAGAGTTGGAGGGGGTTGTCATTCCTCCGCCTGAAATTATTATTAGACCCGTAACTCAGTCATTTCCTCCCAGTTTACCTGAGTGGAAATCGCATGCGGAGTCTATTTTAAAAAGTCGTGAGGTAGATTTTAAAAGTTCCTTTAAGCAGCCCAAAAAGACTCGTCTTGCTTTGTCTCACTATATTGATGAAAATCAACCCGAAGGTGTAGCGAAAGTCGTCGGCGTAGAGGGAGGCGGGCATGTCGCGGCTCAATTTCAGTACATTTATCTCCGAGCCAAAAAGGGTTGGATAAAGGAAGGAGATAAGCTTTTAATTGTCAATAATAATGGAGCTCTAGTTACAAAATCAAAGATTCAAGAGGATGCAATTATTTGGGAAGTGCAAGGGCAGGTATTGGTAGAATATGAAGTAGAAGCCACTAAAAAGTATAAATCTGATCACTTCGTGGTTCATAGGGCTTATGTAGAGAGTGCACTAACGGCTATTTATTTGGGAGCTGAGGCGCTTAAATCTGATTACATATTTATAGATGACAGCAAGAAGGGGCGAATTCCAGCCGTTTCGGGTTTGATTATTGGCGGAGCTCATGGAAATAAGAGAAACTTATTATCGAAAGACAGTGTGGCCTATATGAATATAGGAACAAATGAAGGGGTGGCTCTTGGTGATATCTTGCCGATTTATGCCAATAACTATATTGAGGAGTTCGACCCTTATGTGATTACAACTAAAAAGCCTATGGGGCTTATTAAGGTTGTTAAGGTGAGTGAATTTTATAGCACGGGTTTTGTTCTTGAAAATAATGGGTCCATTAACATTGGAGACTTTGTTGGAGTTAAGGAGGGATTCGAAAAACAGTTCCTTGGGAAAAAAGCTTACGCAAAAAAGAAAAAAGAAGAAACTGACAAAGAAATTGAAGAGATTCAGTCACTTTTAAATGAAATAGAAGAAGACTTGGATCCTGGCTCCACAGAAACTTTTGAGTATATGGAATAGGTACTCTCAAATCCGCGGATAAAATGCATGAAAATTTCCTCAAACCCTTTGACTTGCGGGGACAGCTCCTGCTTCGCCGCTGTCACCCTTCGGGTGATCGCCTCCGGCTCATCGGAGCCCCGCAAGTCAAAGGGTTTGAGGAAATTTTCATGCATTTTATCCGCGGATTTGGGGTGCTCGGACCGCTCTGACTTTATCTGCAAATAACTTGAACCTGAGATGGTCCATTAAGTTGCATAAACTTTCGTTTATGAATTTAAAAGAAGTTTGTGCGAGTCTTGTATGGAATAGTGTTCCCTTGACAAAGCAAGAGATAAGCTTTGTGAGATCTCAAGAAAAATTGGGAGAAGAATCTGGATGGAAAAAATTTTTAAATTTCAAAGCCAATTTTAACCTCGATGAGGCTTGGCATAACAAACACTGCACTGAGCACAAGTGGTTAATAGAAAAGGGAGTTCAGCTGTTGGCTCCATGGGAACAAGATTATCCCCTGAATTTTAAAAGCCTAAAATATCCTCCCTTTGTATCTGTTATGGGCAATATTAAATCTTTAAATGCGCCTTCGATGTCTGTAGTGGGAAGTCGCAATCCAACAAGCTTGACAATGAGATGGTTGAGAACGGAATTTAATGATTTTTTACTGAGTCAAAAGAGAACAATTGTTAGCGGGGGTGCCAGGGGTGTAGATATTGAGGTGCACAAACAATGTGTGGTAACGAATACGCCCACTGTTTGTTTTTTGCCATCAGGATTGGCCAAAATGTACCCTTCAGATCTACTAAATTGGGTACCTGAAATTTTGGCAACAGGAGGTGCCATAGTGACACAGTTCTCGCCATTTACACAGATTTACAAAAGTCATTTTCACAAGAGAAATGAGCTTATTGCAGCCTTGAGTCATTCAACATTTGTAGTGGAGGCTAGGCAAAGGAGTGGGTCTTTGCTGACTGCAAGCAAAGCTTTATCTCTAGGTAGGGAGATTGCGACTCTCCCCTGTAGTCCCAATATAGCCACGGGCAAAGGAAATTTGTCTTTGCTTCGAGAAGGGGCACAAATGATTGTAGACGCGCAGGATTTGGAAACTTTTTGGGAGCGAAATTTGATCAATTTTTTGCCTGATACATTTTAAAAGCACCAAAAACTAAAAATATGAGGTTGCCGGTCCACATGGCTAGGATAACTGGAACGTGCTGACTTTTAGCAAGTGACTCCATCGTGGCATATATAATCCAAAAACTGACGACTACAGCAATTGAGAGCACAAAGCCTCCACTTTTTCCTGATCTTCTGTTTGTGGTCGTGCCCAGTCCGACTCCAACAATAGAAAAAACAATGCAAGTAAAGGCGAGGGCTGAGCGCCTGAAGTATTCAATTTCTAATTTCTTGACAAAATTCTCATCGATGTGCTCGGGTTTCTTTTTTTTATTTTTGGGGTTTGGTTTTGTAAGTTTAGCTTTGTTGTAGTCATCTAGTGCTTTTCTTAACTCTGTTAGATTATATGACAGAGGAGTTTTTCCTTTTTCTGTTTGTTTTATTGGATCGTAAAGGCTTATATCAAAGGTTTTAAAGTTTATTTTAGTGTAGACTTCATCTTGAGTTCTATGAATATCACCATCAAACAATCGTATAAAAGCACTTTGAGCTTGGTAGTTCGACTCTTGCAGAATCTGCCCCTCATCGGCAATAATAGTCATTGGCGACTTCGGATTGCGCTCATCATAGATAAAGACTTTGAAAAGTCGTCCAGACTTTGAGTCTACATCATTGGCGTAAACGACCATGTCAAAAAAACCTTCAGAGAAGACTCCTCCTTTAATTACGGATTCGGGTTTTGATTGACCAATCTGATGAAGAAGCACCTCCATTTTTCTATTGCCCCACGGAGCAATATAATAGGCCGTCTGAAATGAAATTAGGGTAACTAGAAAACCTAAGAACAGAGCAGGAAGTGAAAGGTGAAAAATGTTGAGCCCGAGAGATTTAAAAGCCACGATTTCTGAGTCGGCGCTCAGGCGTCCATAAGTAATGAGTACAGAAAATAACACACTCATGGGAAGGATGACGGGTAAAAAGGATATTGCAAGATATGTCAGGATGTGCAGAATAGTTTCTGACTTTGCACCATGTATGATGATGTATTCTGTAAGTCTAAAAGATTGAAACATCAAGACAACAAATAAAAAGAGGAAAGCTCCCATTAAAAAAGTAGGAAGTAATTCAAAAAAAATATATCTATTAGCTAGACGGGAGCGCAGAAGCAAAAAATCCCCTCCTGTAACTCGAAATATTAATTAGGATAATCCTAATCTTGGTATGTGCCAACCTTTTCAGGACTTCCTATGGCCTCGCGAACAGCTTTGCATTTTTTGAGAAGAGATTCATAGTAACTTAAGTCTAACTGGGAAGCGGCATCACATTTTGCAGTCATTGGCCGAGGATGAGTTTCTAAGAACAAGGCGTCGGCACCGGCCGCGACAGCCGCTAATGTCAAATGAGGAACAAACTTTGGTTCGCCTCCTGCTGGATCGGCACTTGAGATGCCGTATAATCTGATGACATGAGTGGCGTCAAAACAGGCCGGAGCCCCTAGGCTTTGCATAATGGGAATAGATCTCATGTCAGCAACGAGACGATTGTAGCCAAATGAGGCTCCTCGCTCTGTGAGTAAGACATTTTTGTTTCCGGTTGAATTCATCTTGTCAATAGCGCTGGCCATGCCTTCTGGGGCTAGGAATTGACCTTTTTTTATATTTACAGGCTTCCCCGTTTCTCCGCAAGCAAGAACAAGTGAAGTCTGCTGGCACATATATGCGGGAATTTGTAAAACGTCGACATACTCAGCTACCATGGGCACATCTTCTACCCTGTGAACATCTGTAAGAACAGGAACATTAAATTTTTCTCTTACTTCAGCAAGAATTTTTAGTCCAGCTTCGGCCATGGGGCCTTTCCAATTGGAGGCACTTCCGCGATTGTCTTTTTCGTATGAGCTTTTAAAAATAAGATTTACTTTTTGTCTATCGCAAATTTCAACAAGTTTTTCAGCAGTTTCTAGAACGAGATCTCGGCTATCTATAACACATGGACCACTTATAACCATGAGGTTTTCACCTGAACCACAGCTAAATTCCCGATTTTTAATGCTTACAGTGAATTTTCTTTTAGGTAAAACTATGGTTTCTTCTCGTGTTTTTATCATTTTTGACTCCATTAATGGGGCTTCAGAAGCTTATATAACAAGACTTATATCTGAATTGTGCAGGATTTCCAAGCTCAACTTTAGCTCAGTTCCTGCTGGTGTCACTTGCCACAATAGAGTCCCGCTTGGGATAATGGTTCATGCCTCGCATTTTGCTAATAATTGACGACTATAACGAGATGATGTACTTGCAGACCTTGCTTAAAAAGCTAGGGTTTGACGTTGACTCATTGACAAATACCCGAAATTTTTCAGATGCCGTTCTCAGTTTTAACCCAAAGTTTATAGTTATGACAGCCCAGGGTAAAAAGGTGAATGGTATTGAGTTGGCTAAAACCTTAGTTAAAAGAAGTGGTTTGCCCAGGGTATTCCTTCTCAAGTTTATTGGCCAATCATTTTCAAATGGAGAGTTATCGGACACAAAAATCGATAGGGTAATGGAAACTCCTGTCAATATATTAAATTTATTGAAGTCTGTGTGTGAAATTGAAACTCAATTAAAGTTTGAGAACTTATCTGCAAAACTTTCCAATATTATTGCTAGCGATAAGCAAGGTGAAGATTTAGTTCACACAGTTAAAGGTTCTTCTTCCAATAAGTCAGATGTGTACCATGTAAGGGGTGGGGACGGAGAGGCTCAAGTAAGGGTCAAATCAAACATGAGCTGGGAAGAGAGGAGTCAAAAGTACGAAAAATTTTTGAAATCTCTAAAGGACGCTCCCACTGGGTTAGGTGGTTTTCCGAAGCAAAGAATTAAGGACTATAATAAGAGGCACCGGATAGAGGTCCGTGACGAGAGGATGTCTAAACTGGATCAGCATAAAAAGGATTTTGTTAAAGCCTTATATAGTCACATCAAGAAAAGCTCTTGAAGACCAATTCCAAAAAATAATCGCCTAAAATTTGTGAATGCACCTCATGCTCATACAGCCGCAGCCTTGAGGCTGCAGAACTGCGCGTGAGGCGCATTCACAAATTTTAGGCGATTATTTTTTGGAATTGGTATAAGTGGCTTTTTAGGTGCGGAGCTATCAATTTCTAAGAGGATTTCTTTTTAAATATATTAAATAGGCTTGTGGCGAAAGGGGTCTGCTCCTTTTTTTGGTTTTCCAAAGACATCCATTCAATTTGAGCGGGCTTGAACTCTGGATTAAGGGTAAAAGCGTGTTTGAAAGAAATTATGGCCTTATCAAAATCTTGATTGAGTTTGAGGTATAGCCCTTTGATATAAAAGTAAGAGGAATTGTGTCTTTTCTCTTGAGGAATTTTAGATAAAAACTCCTCAACAAGTAATAGGAGTTTGTTAACTTGAGACGGGGAAGCTCCTCGTTTAAGAAGAGCCCAGCAATAATAAATAAAAAAGTCGTCATTATAAATATTCATTTGGTAGACTTCATCAAAAGTGTCACAGGCCTCATTGTACTTTTTATTGTTTAGGAGGATGCAACCACGTTCAAATAAATTTTCTGAATGCATAATTTGCTCAGCCCTTCCATGTTCAAGTTCAAAATCGTATTTTTGTTTGCTTTGGTGATTTGTTAAAGTCTGGTTGGCTTGACTTAGAGTTTGAAAGATTTCAGTTGTGAGCTTTAGCACTTCATTTGGGGCCTCCCTCGGAACCTTGTCTGGGTGGAGTGTCAGTGCCATATTGTGAAAGGCCTGTTGAATTCTTTCTTTGTGAGCATATCTATCTACACCCAACATTTCGTAAAAATTTTTAGTTTTGAGAGCCTCATGAAATCGAGTGAGTCTTTGTATTGTAGCTTCAAAATTCTGATTAGTATTTCTTTCTTCACTAATTTTAATGACTTCAAGTAAAAGCAAAAAAAGTAGAGACTGGTAAGTAAAGGGGCGTTTATGATTATCAATAATCTCTCCAATTGTGGTTTTATTATTGATAGCCTCCGTTATGTTAGGACTTAGGCTAGCTAGAGGTAACTTCTTAAAAGCCTCAAACTGGCTAAATAGAGGCCCTTTTACTATAAAATTGTCAGACCAAGGGGTAAAAAAGTTTCTAAGCCAATCCGATCGAACTTTGGAAGAAAGCCAGTCGTTCAAGTAACGGTGAAAACTAGATTCTTCGATTTGTAAATCATTATTTTCCTTCTCTAACTTCTTGAAACTGATTTTATAATTCACGGGTTGGATGCTTTTACTAAGCCGGATTGACAACTGCTCCTGGTGAACGAGGGCGATGGCATGGGGGCTTAATGTATTTGTTGCCCAGAGCCTTTTTCCGATAGGAAGTTCGCTTTCAAGGGCTAGCCCCTTCGCGATTTCTTCGGGAGTTGAGAATCCATTTTCAATTAAGAGGACGCCAAAGTATGAATCTGTATCCGAAGATAAAACTTTAGTAATAGCCCCCTTGTTAAATCCTATAAGGGTAGTGTCATTATTAATTTCTAGGGTTAGCTCTCCTGAAACCTTACCAGCACAAAGTAAAGAGAGAATGATAGGTACTTCGTATCCATGAATAAGTTCACTTTCATTAATGATCTGAGTCAGCTCGTCGGAGTTGGAGTGGAATTCTTTGTGAAAAAAATGATAGAGAGGAGGAGCCTCTGGAGCCATTTCTTTTTCAAAGGCTTTGTTTACAAAGTTTACCACCTCTTGAAGGTCGTATGGTTTTTCAAAATAGTGCAGAGCTTTAGCCTTTTCGATGGCATCTTTTTTAAATCCTTGATCTTTAAAGATTCCACTTATGAGAATGGTTTTGATTCCATTTGGGATTTTTTCCTGGATTTTTTTTGCCAACTCAATTCCATTAATTCTTGGAAGCATACAGTCGATCACGATCATGTGGTAGTCTCTAACCTCCAGTTCTTGCAGGGCTTGGTCTGCATCTCGAACGTGACGAGATGTGTAACCTGATTTTACAAGAGCCTTAACTAGAGATTCAGCTATCGAGATCTCATCATCGACAACAAGAATATTTATATCAGATTTATTCATAGTACTTTTATCGGTAAACATAGGTAGATATTTGAGGTGCCAAATGGGTTTATCTGAATGAGAATAGCTTTTAGATTTAATAAATTGTGTTGCTTTGAGTCAGAAGTCCCCGCGGAATCAAGCTTTGAATTCTCTAGACTTTCAGCTAATATAGCTCTTTTAGTGAGGTGAAATGATGGCAACAAGTCCAGTAACTGATAATGATTTTGAAGCTCAGGTTCTTAAATCTAACGATGTTGTTCTTGTGGATTTTTGGGCTGAGTGGTGTGGTCCCTGTCGAGCTTTGGGGCCGAAGCTTGAAGAAATTTCTAATGATTTAGCCGGAAGAGCTAAAATATTAAAGTTGAATATCGATGAGAATCCAGATGCTCCAGCAAGGTATGGTGTACGAGGTATACCGACTATGATTCTTTTTAAAGGGGGGCAGGAAGTCGAACAGATTGTCGGCAATCAGCCCAAAGAAAATATTGTGGCTATGCTTGAAAAGCATTTATAGGCTTTAAAGGTCCAACTGCTGGGTGAATCCTAGGATTCACCCTCTGGGGTTGACTTCAATTTTTTAATAAAATTTCTCGATCGGCAAACCCGACTTGTTAAAATTTTATTAAAATAGGAATCTTCTGTAGGAGACCGCCGAAATTAAACCCAATCCAAACATTGTAGTAAGAAGACTAGACCCTCCATAGGAGAGAAGAGGAAGAGGTACCCCCACAATTGGAAGAATTCCGATAACCATCCCAATATTGATAAACATATGCCAAAACATAGAGGCGGTTATCCCAACGACAATAAGGGCACCAAACTTGTCTTTTGCTTGTGTGGCTATATTCAATGACATAATAAATAATATTAAAAATAAAGTAAGAGTAGTGAGACTGCCAATAAAACCATGCTCTTCGCTTAACACTGAAAATATAAAATCGGAATGTCTTTCTGGAATAAACTCTAATTGAGATTGGGTCCCCTTTCGAAAACCTTTGCCGAGAACTTGCCCGCTTCCCACGGCTATTTTTGATTGAATGCTGTTGTAACCTGTTCCCCTTGGGTCTTTACCAGGAGAGAGAAAAGTTAATACGCGATTCCTTTGATACTCTTTGAAACCGAAGTTCCAGGCAATGGGAGTGGCCAGTAAAGCGATAATGGCACCAAGTATGAGTATGGATCTTTTAACTCTGACAAAAACAATCATAGATAGGGCAATAAATGCCATAAGTAATGAAGTTCCTAGATCTGGTTGCTTAACAGTAAGTACAAAGGGGATTCCTGTTATAAGAGCTGGAATTAAGAGGTCTCTATAGCCAAGACCGCGATTGTTTTTCTTTCCACTGAGGTAAAGCGCAAGCATAAGAACAAGAGAAATTTTTATAGTTTCAGAGGGCTGATATCTGAAAAATCCTAGATCTAGCCATCTTTGTGCGCCGTATACAGTTTTGCCAAAAAACATGACGGCAATAAGCATAACAATGTTTAACAAGTAAAAGATCAGAGCAAATCTTTTCCAAAAACTATAGGCAAGTAGTGTGATTCCAAAAAAAGTGATCCAACCTGCAAAAAGCCAAAATAATTGTTGGAAGAAAAGTCTTTCGTTATAGGTTACAGTTAAACTGTGGGTGGCGCTGTATAAATTTATAAGACCAATAACATTTAGAGCTATGATTACAAAAATAAAGTTTATGTCAAGACGTTGAAAAAAATTGCGTTCAGAAACCTTAATATCTTTGTTCATAAATTATTTCTTTACCTTTAATTTTTCAGGGTGGTATTTTTCAAAATAGGCCTTGATAACGTCCCTGACAACGGGGGCTCCCCCAGAAGAGCCAGCACAGGCATGCTCAGCAAGGACCGCAACCGTAATTTCAGGATTGTCTGCTGGGGCATAACCTACAAACCAGCCGTGGTGTCTCTCATCAATTGGTCGTTCGTGGCACTTTTCGTAAATCTGGTCGGCAGTAAAACTTTTTACCTGAGAAGTTCCCGTTTTTCCTGCGATTTCAATGCCTGGAATCCTATGCCATCTCGCCGTTCCAAATTCACCATTCGAAACTAATCTCAAGCCCTCCTTGACAATTTTAAAGTGTTTGCGGTCAATATGAAATCCATTTTCATCCTCAATAGTTAGATCTTTTATGAGTTTGGGTTCAAACTCTTCAACAGTATTGTCCTTGTGGTCAGTCAGCTTTTTAACAATAAAAGGTCGATACAGCTTACCCTCTAAGCCAATGGCATTAAACGCGAGTGCCATTTGCAAAGGAGTTGTTAAAACAAATCCCTGTCCTATGGCATTGCTTAGGTTTTCTCCTGGCTGCCATTCCTCACCGTATTGACGTCTCTTCCAGTCTGAGTTGGGCATCAAGCCGGGAACTTCGTTGGCAATGTTGATTCCCGTTTTAGACCCTAACCCCAAAGCCGTAGCGTATTTATGAATATTGTCGATCCCCAAAGATATTCCCATTTTATAAAAAAAGACATTGCTGGATCTTTCTAGGGCCTGTTTTACATTAATATTGCCGTGTCCATGTCTTGTATGATCATGGTAGACTCTTCGTCCGAACCTCAGAGAACCAGGGGAATGAATAATTGTATTTTCATTTATAATTTGTTCTTCTAGAGCGGCGAGAGCCACAATCGGCTTAAAGGTGGAGCCTGGGGAGTAGTGATCCTGTACAACTTTATTTCTTAGAGGTTTAAAGGGGTCGTTGATAAGCCTAGCCCAAAGTGAGCCAGATATTCCGGTTGAGAACTCATTGGGGTCAAATGAAGGAGAATTAACCCAAGCCAGAACTTCACCGTTACTTTTAATGGCGATGAGACTCCCTAATCGTGGTCCAATTTTATCATCTCTATTGATCATGGAGTTGTGAGCTGCAATTTGCACATCTTTGTCTATCGTCAGAACTAGGTTGTATCCTGGGACATTTTTATAGGCTTTTAAGCCCAAGAAACTTGGAGTGTCTGTCGTGGCTTCACGTCCTTTTGCATCAACTTCGACAAAGTTGAGGCCGGGAATTCCACGGATTTTATTTTCCCAGACCTCTTCTAGTCCGCTCTTTCCAATAATATCTCCCTGTTCAAAGTTTATATCGGGATATTTACTGTTTAAGCTTTGAATTTGATGCTTTGAGATTTCACCAACATAACCAAAAAGCTGCGCACCACTTTCTTTTAGAGGGTAACTTCTTACAATATTTTCTTTGATGTTGAGTCCGGGGTGATTCATTCTCAGTAATTTGAGTTTAAAAACCTCATTTAGACTGAGGTTGTCTTTTATAGATACAGGACGAAACGGACCATTGCGTCTTCGACTGTCTTTTACGAGATTTAAGACCTCAACTTGATCAAGACCCAATATTTCAGCGACTGCAGCAGAGGTTTGTTCGAGTTTTGTGGCATACTGAGGGGAAATAGTGACTGAAAATCCAGGCAGATTTTGAACAAGGATTTCTTCGTTTCTATCTAAGATAAAACCACGGGGAGCTGTGATTTTTGTTTCTTTGACCCGATTTTTTTCGGAATAGTCTCTTAGCTCAGGTCCTTGAACAATCTGTAGGTACCAGAGTCGAATAAAAAGTATTGAAAAGGCAAAGAACAAAATAAAATAAAAAAGCTTAAAGCGACTAGAGTAGTCTTTGACAGACTCGTCACTTGGCTCAAAATAATTACTCATAATGGATAACTCCAACGTCTCTGGGGAGTTCTTTGCGCGTCCACTGATCGAGTTTAGAAAATATAAAAAAGGCGGGTAGGGCTATGAGTGAAGTCAAAAGACTGGTGAGAATAGAATCAATGATTTCGGGATCACTAATGGGATTTTTTTCTAGAAGCCAAGATAGTGCGATATGAAAAATTGGATAACTCAGAGACATGATTCCACATATAAACATGAGGTAGGTAACTCCGTTCCAGTATATGCGCTCTTTGATCAGTTTCGTGAAAAGAAAAATAACTAAGCATAAAATTGTAAAAATACTTAAGGGCATTGCTGTAAGGGGTACTGTTGCAATCGTGATAATATAACAAAAGAGCAAACCCTCCACAAAGTTTCTGTAAATGGCCCAGTAAACCAGGAAAGGTATCCATGTTTGTGGAGCTGGGAAAAAGCCAAAAAATTGAAGCCATAGTGAACATTGAAGGCTTGTGAAGATAACCAAAAAAAGGGTGAATACTACAATATTTAATAGGGTTAATCCACGGAAGTTCATGGGTGGTTATTTGCCTTCTCGGGTTGTTGGAGCTCTTCTTCTGCAGAAGTTTTTTCTTTAAGATCTATTGAAGGGTCATTTTCAGTTAGAAAGTCTTCGTTGTTGGTATTTAGAACAACAAAGGCCTCTTCCAAAGTGAAGGGGTTAATTGCAGGTCGAACAAAAACTTCCTGACTGATATCATAGCGATTTTTACTGACATCAGTCACAGTGCCAATAAGAAATCCTTTGGGGAAAATGTTATTCAGACCACTTGTCACAATTCTGTCGCCAGCGACCACATCGTCATCCCTTTCTAGGTAATTCATTTTGCAACTTTTTTTTGTTAATCCTTCAATGATCCCTCGTGACCGGGAGCGCTGAACAATAGCGTCAATACTTGCGTACCTGTCTGTTAAAAGGAGAACCTGGGAGGTGAACATCTGCGGTTGTATAATATAACCAACGACACCCCCAATTGTAATGACGGCCATAAACTCTCGGATGCCATGTCGGGTGCCTCTATTTATTGTGAGGGTACTGTGCTCAAGAAGTAGATCCTTACCAATAACTTTGGCTGTTAGCAGATCCATTTTTGTATTGCCTTTGAATCCAAGTAGTTTATTTAGTCTCTCATTCTCAAGTTTGAGTTCTTCAAGAGCGCCGAGTTGAGCGCGTAACTCAGAGTTATCTTCCTGCAATTTACGGTTGTTTTTTTTAATGTTGACCAAATTAAGATAAAGGCCAGTTGTTCCCCGCACTCCTGAACTAAAGCTTGAGTAAGCATTTTGAACGACCCCTGATACAAAGATAAAGGGCTTCACAAACCAGTAGGGTTTATTGGGATTATGCTCCATGTTAACGACTAGTAACGGGACAGCGACAAGACAAATGATTATCAGCACTTTCTTTAAATCAAAGGAAAAATAGTTCAACGCACCCTCTCAGTTGTATAAACTCCATAAAAATAACAGATCTCCTTGAAAAAATTAAGAAAAATAGCGATGTTTATGATCTTAAGGAGAAAATTATGCTGGAAAAAGTGAGAAAGCCCAAAAGGGCAAGAAACATAATGGCCTACATTATCTTTGGTGCGATATGTTTGGTGTTTGTATTTATGGGCGACATCCCCAATCAGTTTGGTCTTTCATCAGTTGGTGGGCCTGCAGCTTTAGTAAATAAAGAGCCCATCTCTTTTGTCGATTTTCGCGAGGCTTATGCGCGTTTGGAGAGTCAGTATAAAGGACAGTTAGATTTCCTTCCTGCGGCACAAAGGCAAATGTACTTGGACAATATAAAATCACAGGCTCTTGAAATGTTGATAAATTCTCAAGTGATCTCCCAGGAAGCAAAAAATCTAGGTGTGATTGTTTCAGATGAAGAAATTAGAGACTACATTATGAAAATCCCGGCGTTTCAAGAGGACGAAAAATTTCGCCGAGAAAGATACGACAACTATTTGAGTTACAGGAAGATTTCACCTGAGAAGTTTGAGTCCGAAGTGCGTAAAGAAGTGGCAACCACTCAGTTGAGGAGTCTTGTGGAGTTGGCTTTGGAGCCAAGTCGAGTGAGTTCTGAGGCCACTAGAAAGTTGGATGTTATCAATGCAAATTTTGAGTTTGCCAGAGTTTCTGATGACCATCTCACCGACGGTTTTAAGTTAAATGAGAATGAGATCAAAGCCTATGTTTCAAATTCAGAAAATGAGTCGGCGATTAAGGATTATTACATGGCCAACAAAATGAATTTTGAGGAAGAAGAAAAAGTAAGGGCTCGACATATACTTGTAAAGTTTGATTCTTCGAAGACTGGCGATAAGGAGCAAGCTCTAGCTAAAATTAAAGAGATACAATCTAAACTTGGGAATGAGGACTTTGCTAAATTAGCAAAGGAGTATAGTGATGACCCTGGCAGCAAAGAAAAGGGGGGAGACCTTGGTTTTTTTGGCAGAGGGAGTATGGTCCCTGAATTTGAAACTGTGGCCTTTCAATCAGATTTAAACACGGTAAGTGAGCCCGTTGAGACTCAATTTGGTTATCACCTTATTAAGGTTGAAGAAAAGCAAGAAGCTACGACTCGCTCCCTCGAGGACGCCAGTTATCAAATTGCCCAGGAGATATTGACAGATAAAAAAAAGCAGGCGGAATTAGAAAAACTAAAATCGTGGGTTGAAGGTTCAGATCTCAAACAAATTAACAAATGGGTGAGTGGTAAAAAAATAAAGTGGGAAGACACCGGAGACTTTAAGTTGAGTGCCAACTCAATTCCAAAGCTGTCTTTCAAGGAAGAGGATCTGTCCAAAGTGCTTAGGTTTGCGGCAAATGGCGAAAAGTTGGTGAGAGAACTTATTCAAGTAGGCAAGCAGCATTACATCGTTAGAGTGAAGACCTTTAAGGAAGAGTTACCAAAGAAAACGATGACCAGCGAGTTTTCGGCTGATTCTGATATTAATAAGGGCCGAATTGCCTCAGATATATTTAATATGTGGGCTGAGCAGGTAAAGGAAACGGCCCAAATTGATAGAAATCCACAAGTTTTAGCGAGATAAATCTAAGAAAGATAGATCTAGAAAGACAAAAATGCTGGTCAAAACACTGACGAAATAGAGGGTAAAACCATGAGACCCAATTTTTATTTTGCTCGGGTCTCAGAATGGTACAGAATTATCAACATGACAATTTTTGTGCCAGTTAATTTTAAATAAAATGAACCTTTTCTTAGTTTTTTACTCACGAATCTAGACCTTGGTCCGATAGGTATAAAAGTTAAGCTCGCAAATGGAGAGAATCTCTGTTTGCGAGCTTCTTTTTTCTTTGAGGAGCGTTGGTGTTCAGTACTTTAAATGGTTTAATTATATTGATTCTCAGCATTGTATTTTTAAATACATCAATGGCTCAATCTTATGTAGAGGGCGAAGTTATAGTTAAACTCAAGTCGTCCTCGAATCCGGGTGCTACACAGCAGTTCTTTGGCAAGGCTCAAGGTCAAAAAAAATTGGTTCTTAAAAGTGCCTTCTCAAAAATAAATATGTACCATTTTTCGGGAAAAGTCGGTCAATCTGTAGAAAGTATGATTGCTGAACTTGAGGCCGATCCTAATGTTGAGTACGCAGAACCTAATTACATTTTAACTAAAAAAGATCTCAATGGATTTGAACAAACTTATTCAAGTGAAGAGATCGGTATTATGGCTCAGGGCCAATCTTATTTAACAACAAATGCCGATATTCATGTGCAAGAAGTCTGGCAATCAGTGGGAGTAAAGGGAACTAAGCCTATTGTTGCCGTTATAGACACGGGGTTGGATGTTCACCATCCCGTTTTTGTAGATTCTGGGGCTGTGTGGGTCAATCTAGGAGAGATTGCCAATAATGGAATTGATGATGACGGGAATGGATATATAGATGATGTAAACGGTTGGAACTTTGTTCACAACTCAGGGTATATGTTTGATGATGATGGTCATGGTACTCATGTTTCTGGAATTGTACTTAGTGTTGGGCAAGATATATTTTCTAATCCCATATCTGAATCTAAAATTAAAATTATGCCACTTAAATTTTTGGATTCTTCTGGAATAGGCACAACAAGCAATGCCATCAATGCCATCTATTATGCCGTTCAAAATGGGGCTCAGGTGTTAAACAACTCATGGGGGGGGGCCAAATTACAGTGGAGCCCTTCATGAGGCTTTGGTTTACTCTTACCAGCAGGGAGTGGCCTTTGTGGCTGCTGCAGGTAACTCTGGGGCTGACAATGACTACTACCCAATGTATCCAGCATCCTACAATGTGCCTCATGTAATTTCCGTTGCGGCGACAACAGATTTAGACAGTTTGGCTACATTTTCGAATTTCGGTAAATCCTCTGTTGGCTTAGGCTCTCCTGGGGTATTTATATTGAGCACGATTCCAAATGGTAAATATGGATCTTCTTCGGGAACCTCTATGGCGGCTCCGTTCGTGTCTGGTGTTGCCGCCTTAATGATGGCTGAAAATGAACAATTGTCGGGTTATCATGTTAAGGAAATCGTCTTTAACCACTCTGATCCTGTAGATTTACTTAAATCTAAGATTGTAACTGAATCTAGAATTAATGCCTACTCAGCTATAGAGTTTTCAAAGGTGGCCGGTTCGTTATCCAACCAACCCAATTACTCTTTTACGAATGAGGACCGTCAATTGGCATCTAGTATTGCTGGCGGGGGAGGCTGCGGAATGGTGGCTAAACTCTACTCCGACATGGCTAGAGAAGGACGGGGTGGATGGCCTCCTGGGTCAGGCGGAACCATGAACACCTGGTATATTGTTGTCATACTGGGAATGCTGGCTGTGCCGTTGATGTTGTTGCAGTACTTGCGCTCGCAGATTCCAGAAAATCGAAGAAAGCACCAGCGATTCCAAATCGATTCTAGTGTAAGAGTCAAAGTTGGTGGCAAGGAATTAATCGGATCTGTTAGCAGTATTTCTATGGGAGGAGTGCAGTTAAATACAAATGAATTGTTAGAGCGGGGTTCTGTGATTAAAATGACTATTACGGGTCCTGATGGACAAGATCAAGTGGAGGCCAACGGTCACATTGTTTGGAGCGAGTCTCAGAAGTCCTACGGAGTACAGTTTGACGGAGCCACACAAACCATCAGAGAAAAAATTTCTCAATGGACAAAGTCTTTAAAACCAACTTAATTTAAATCAAATTTTTAATCTCTTTGGCTCACTTTTTTTTAGCATATTTGGCAGCCAGGCTTCTCATCTTTGCAAAGTCGGAGCTAGAGACAAGAGCCTTGGCTGGGTTTACAGACTCATTAGACATTTGTCTCATTTGTTTTATTCGTTCTAAGCTTGGGGGGTGAGTGCTCATGGCATCAGAAAGTGAAGCCAGAATTGGATTTACGCCTTGAGACTTTTTTGACTTTTGCTCCATTTCGTAGAGTTTTTCATAAAAGAGCCCAATTTTATTTTTGTCGTACCCGCTTTTGAGGGCGGTTCTAAAACCGATTCGATCGGCCTCCATTTCGTCCTCTCGAGAGTTTGCCATAAAGGCATACTTTTGAATGAGAAGTCCTCCGCCGACCCCAGCGACAGCTCCAAGTTCAGCAGCCTTTTGTAAGCATTGGCGATCATTTTTTCTACACGTCAGCTTTCCCACGCCAAGCCCGAGTGCGGCACCAGCTAGTCCTCCACCGATTCCATAAAGCCAGCTTTTACTTTGTGCTTTCTTTGCTGCATGCATCCTTTCAGCGGTATGTCGAGCTTGAATATGTCCAACCTCATGTCCAATGACCCCCATTAATTCAGCCTCTGTTTCGGCCATAGCTATGAGTGGGGCTGTGACGAATACAGTGCCTGCCGGTAAAGCAAAGGCATTAATGTAGCCTACATCTACAACTGAAAAGGAATAGGTATACGGCTTGTTGTGAAGGTTGTTGGCCTGCACAAGTTTTTGTCCAAGATCAGAAATATAACTTTGTAGATGATTGTCTTTGAGTGGGGGGTAGTCTTTTTTCATCTGGGGTAAGACGTCCTTGGTCATTTGCTTTTCGTCTTCAACAGACAAGTCGGTATATTGTCCTTGATTGTCCCCCTCCCTATATCGAGTTTTTGGCGTTGCACAAGAGGCAAGTAATAAGGGCATAGCTGCTAAGAATGCTCGCCGGCCCATTGTAGTCGAGTTAATTTGTATCAAACATTCTTCCAGTTCTCGGAGAGGGTCAGTAAAGCTTTTCATTGAATACAACCTCCATATTCTTTGTATTTTACTAAGAGTTCGCTAAATTTGGAATATATTATTGGGGCTTGTATAAGGAGCAGCTGCAACGCAGAGATTAAAATTATGGACCTTATGGACAAATTAGTTATCGAAGAATATCTTTTTAGAGATTTCTGCAAGTGAAAAATTGGGACGGTTCATGAAAATATACTTAGTTTTTAATCCTATAACATATGTCGTAATATATATCACAATTAGTTATTTTTTAACGGACCCAGTTGCTCATGCAAAACCCAAAGAAAGTTCTCGTGCAGATGAGGTTCAGGTTGAAAAGAGTATTGATTTTAGCTTGTATTTAGGCAAGTGGTATGAGATTGCAAAAATACCCCACTCATTCCAAAAGCAATGCGTGAAAAATACTACGGCCGAGTATTCACTTACAGAAGGCATAGGCAAAATTAGCGTACAAAATTCTTGCAAAACAAAATTGGATGAGACATCAGTGGCCAACGGGCAGGCAAAAGTTGTTGATGAGAGCTCTCCTGCCAAATTGCGAGTTACATTTGTCAAATTTTTTAATTGGATATACGCCTTTGGTGGTGACTATTGGATTTTGAAAATAGGGAAGGACTACAAGTATTCTGTTGTTGGGCATCCGTCCAGAAAGTATGCATGGATTTTGAGTCGAACTCCTCAATTGAGTTTGGATCTATTGGAAGAAGCGGCATTAACTCTTAAGGAACAGGGATATGACCTCTGTCATCTAAATATGACAGATCATGACGGAGTTGAAGTTCAATCTAAAGGTCGACTTTGTGACCACTTGAATTTAAACAACTAACTTTTTGCAGTCTTTTAGTTGTCTTGTCTGGGCTTTTCTTTTGCGATCTTCAGCTTTAGTTACCCAAATCTGCGGATACGGATAGTTGATTTCGGGTGGGGTTAAAAGCTAACCACCAAGTTTCAAAAATTGGAAATAGCTAGATCTTAGACTAGCGCCCTGGTCAAAGTGTTTCTACTTTTGAAAGGATAAATTTAATATATAGAAACTTAAGGGGTTTCTGTTTTATTTTTAAGCACTAAGTGAAATGCTAAGACTATGACAATAGATGAACTGAACAAATGGGTGGACGTTGCCAGATGGGCACCTTCAGGAGGCAATGCCCAGCCTTGGCAGTTGCGAATTGAAAATTTAGAAAAGGGTGAGATTGTACTGTTTGTAGACCCTGAATATCGGCAACATCCCTCTTGTATGGACTTTGACGGTTCTGCAACTCTTATAGGTCTAGGAGCCTTTGTAGAAAGCTTAAGTTTAATTGTTGATATCGATAACTATTTTCTTCATGTAGGGGAGTTTTCGGATTGTGAAAACTACTTTGATTTTAGTGTTAAACTAAAAATTACAGAAGGTTCACAACTTAAAAGTGATGAGAAATTTATTTCTTCTCTTCAGACTTTTACCAATAGAGTTACGAACCGTACATACTTCTTACCAAAACCTATTCCTCAGGACTTTCTTGATTGGATGAAGCTGCAAGCCAACAAATTGAGTTTGGGCGTTAAGGATTTGAGTGGCCCAGAATTTCGTCCGCAGTTAATGCAGTTATTTGAAAAAATGGAAAAGGTGCGATGGGAAAGTCAGGTGTGTTTAACTCATCTTTTAGAGGAGATGAAGGAATCTGCAGACGAGGACAATCCTAGGGGAATTCCTTTTCATCAGTTGGATATAAAATGGTCAGAAATCTTGTTGATAAAAACCTTTAAAAATTGGCCATTCACTCACAGTTTTTTGCCTTGGGGCACCTCGAGAGTTATTGCCAGAGAGGCGGTCAAAAAACCTCTGTCTACGGCATTATTTTTCAGCTATTTGGTAACTAATACCTCTTCTGCGGAAAGTTTTTTTAACTTAGGCCGGTGCCTGCAAAGGATATGGCTTGCAGCTGAAGAAAAGGGTTTAGCGCTACAGCCAATGGCTAATCATTTAATGGTTTATCAGGCTTTAAAGCAACCAGAAAAATTTAATTTAACTTCTCAAAAGAAAAGAGTTTTAGAGTCAGTCTATACAGACTACAAAACGAGCTTTGGAGTGGATCTTTTTCTTCCTGCATTTGGTTTTCGTTTGGGGTATCCAAGCTCTCATTTAAAGCCATCTTTTCGTAGGTCTGTGGATAAGATCATCGATTTATAGAAATTATATAATTTCAATATTATAAAAATAAAAATCTTACACCCCTCCACTTGATCCAGCGGTGATACATTTAGCTCTCTGGTGCACTCATGTTTTTGTAAAAATGAATTTAAATTTAGTATTGGCTGTGCTAGATCTTATTAATGCTAGAAATCGACGATGACAGATGCGAAAAAGGTAGGGTTGAAAATAAAGCTCAAGACTTATTGAATTACAATCAAGTGTGTTGCGAGTTTTTGCGTGAGTTAAGGGGAGATTTGAGCCAACGTGATCTGAGTAAGAAGTTAGGGTATAGTTATAATCAAGTCGGAAAGTGGGAGGCGGGATTTAAGCAATTCAAGTGGAGCGATTTTTTTCATTTGTGCAAAGTTTTAAAAATTCCGTGGGAAGAATACTTTAGAAATTTCATATGGACTTTTCAAGGTGAATTTAATCCAATTTCAACAGTGGCAGAGCTGAGCCGCCAGTTGGTTGATCAAAATAAAGAACTGAAAATAAATAGTCAACACATCTTAAAAAAATGGTTGAGTGGAGAGAGAGATCCTGACTTTGCTGATGTGTTAGAAATTATTGATATCGTCCCGAGTATGCTTTTAAGTTTTGTATCTCTTTTTATTGATGGGCAAAACTTGCAGAGTTTGCAGGGCCGATTCAAAGACTTTCAGATGAGTATAAACCTTGTCCACGAAGAGCCTTTGTGTGTGTTTATTAATGCAGCCCTTCAGTTGAAAGAATACAAGGAGCTAGCCGCTCATAGTGATTTGATTTTAGCTGACCACTGTGGGACCAGTGAGGACAATCTTAGAAGAGTTCTGGGCTTAATGACTTGGAACCAGTTAATAAAATTTGATGGAAGAAAGTACTATCCTTCACCTCTTGACTTTAGTTTTTCAGGCTTGAGGCTGGCAAAGTTGAGAAGTCTTACTAAGTATGTGACTTACCTAGCAGCAGAAAAATACTCTGTGGAACCAAGGGGGGAAGCGACGAGTTTAAATAACCCATGTGTTTCTTCTGTCAGGGTCAATGCTTTATCTTCCGAGGCAGCTCATAAAGTAATGGGTTTAGTTTCTAGTTTTCATCACTTGGTTTCTCAAGTTGTTCGAGAAGATCAAGATAAACCTAAAGATAATGTTCAGGTTATATTAATTCACAGTTTTCATTCCAAAGTTTAACAAACTAACTGCAGTCTGAGTAGTAGCCCAATCACAAAAAAAGTCTTCATGTCCCACCTCCATATTTTACGATCTAAAGTTAGGAACAAAAGATAGAGGAGTGCAAGAAGAAATTCAGAGCCTCAGTGATAAAATGATTCGCGATCTACAACAAATTATTAATTTAATTGATGATTTAGGAGATGAGCAATCTGAACTGGCCCTCTTGCACATTCAAAGAAGCATTTTCGGGATGTGCTTGTGAGTAGAACGTCTGTGAGGAGAAAGAGTATCGCTCTTCTTTTTTTATTACAGCTGTTTTTAGCTGAAATTGCAGCGGGATCTTCATTTGTGCGTCGATACCCGAATCCCATTCTTTCTCGACCAGGTCATACTGTTGAAAATATTGTTTTGGGACGCTCTTGTTTATCCTTAAGGACTTCTGAAATGTCATTAAGTTGCAATCCTGCAGCTTTAAGTCTTGAAGAGGTTTCTCACTTTCGCGCAAATTTTGTATTTGATGACAATTTGGCTAATGTCATTCGAACTTCTAATAAGCTCAGTAAGGATGACACCCTCGGTTTTTAATGAAATTTCTAGCCACGAGAAAGCTCTCTCTTCGCAGGGGCATCTCAATTTTTGGTATCAAGATGAGTGGTGGGCCGTTGGAGCCACTCCCCAGCGCGGAGTTTTAATAACAAAAGCTTCTAATCCAGCCTATCTCGAGGTAGAATCCACTGCTGCGATTGAAACAGAATTGTTTTTTAAAGCCGGTGCTTTATTGGAGAATCATCGTCGCTTTAGCCTGGGAATAGACCTCAGATATGTCTTTCGAGATTTTGTGGACAAAAAGGTGGATCTTATTGAAGCCACCTCCGATCTTGATTTAATGGCAATTCAAACGGGTCAGCAACTCTATATTGAGCCGGGCTTGATATACAGTTTTGATTCTGCTTGGAAGACAGAGATTTCAGCTGCAATTACTAATTTGGGTTTTTTAATAAAAGGCGAAAAAATCCGGGAAAGGGCGATTGTCGATTTAGGTCTCTCTTCTACGCCTGATTTCTTAGATCAAAAATTTAGATCTACAATCCATTTCAGTACGGCACTTCTTTCTTCTTCTATGGACGACGTTGTGCAATGCTTTCGTTGGAGTGGACTCATTGCTGTTTCTAACAACCTTTCAGCGACCTATACCTTAGCTAGTAACGAACAAGCTCTTGGGGCCATCGGTCGGGTTGACAGTCTTATATTGGGCATTGGGCTTAAAAACGAAAAATCCTTGCTCAACACCCATCAAACGGATCATATCCGCTCTGTGTACTTTGATTTAGGGCTTGCTTTTTAATGAGAACTTTTTGGCTTTTCAGGGAAATAAAAAGACCAGAAAATCCAAACTATTTGGTTATTTGATATAATTAAAGCAAAGAAGTGGGATTATTTTTTAAGAATCGGATTTGTTAGAAGCTCTTTGCCACCCCTCAATGAATCCTATGCAAAAAGTGGCAGCCAAACGGTAACCATCAAGAGCGTCTATGTTTTTCTCACTTCTATCATTTTTCTCATTTATATCTAAGCTCTCGGAATTCTCTTTACTGTATTTTAGTTTTATAATCATTATTATTCCCAATGAGCTTCCACACAACAACAGTCCGTGAAATAAAAAAAATAAAAGTAAACCTTCATTGTATTCCAATAGTAGTAAGCCGGCCTGATTATTAATAGAAGAGAGTGAAATTGCAAAAATTATGATTAAAATTAATCCTAACAACGCCCTAATAACGTGCGAGACAAACTCCCGCTTTATAGATTCTCTCAGTTTTTTTTCATATTGAGACTCTCCAAGTCTTGCTCCAACCTGGGCAGATAACAGACTGCTCAAAATATATAAAATTTGCTCAAAATTTCTCATTCTCTCTAGCCTCGCAGCAAACAAGTGACGTGGAATTCTTGAAATTAATTGGGACTACCACACATGAGGGTACCATGCTCAATAAAAAACCTAATGTCTTCCTCGAAGTGCTAACGTCAGAAGACTTCCCGCGACAATGCCAACTGTTACTGCAATAATTATGCTTTGCACCGGATTTTCTTCAACATATTTACGGGTGATTTTTGCGTACTCATCCGCTTGAGCTGTAGCTCTGTTCATAGTTTCGCCCAAATTACTACCCACTTTGTGAGAAACCTCATCAATCTTTTGTGCCAAACCCTTTTCATTACTTGATATGTTATAATTAGTTCCATTGGATTTTTTCTCTGTTTCTTTTACTGTATCCACCATAAAAACAACTCCCTTTAAGTTTAAATAATCTGACTTCTTTTCATAATAACTCTCACCATAAGCTTCCTTAGAAATTAACGTTAAAGAAGTTCGTACAAAACTAGTCCGTCTTTATAAAAATATCGACTCTACGGTTTTGTTCTCGACCTTCTTTAGTTTTGTTTGTGGCTAGTGGTTTAGAGAACCCATGACCTACAAATTCTACTTGGTCCTCGCTTATAATTTTATCAACCACAAAATGTTTAGCTACGATAGCGGCTCTCTTTTCTGAAAGAGCCTGATTGGTCTCAGCAGACCCAGTAGAGTCCGTATGTCCTTCTACCCTTACATGTTTAGAGCGAAGCTCTTGAATAACTTCTTTAACCTTGGCTAGTAGGGGTAAAGATTGAGAAGGTAAATCAGCACGACCGCTAGCAAAATTTACCTTTTTAAGGCGAACAACAAGATGTCCATCTTGACTGTAAACATCAGCCTCGTCTTTTGAGAACTTAGCGGCAGCCTCTAACACCTGTTCCTCTTCTTTAGCCTTCTGCTCCAAATCTTGATTACTCGCTTCAACCAGGCTTAGACGAGTGCTTTTTTGAGAGAGTTCACTATCTCTGTCCTTCAACTTCATTTCCTTTTCTGCAGCTCTGGCTTCTGCTTCTCTAAGTTCCATCTCACGACTTTCGAGTAGCATGGCCCTTTCTTCAGGTGTTTGATTTTTTGAGGCCTTTGCGGTTTCTAAAAGATTTGCAACCCTTTTGGCGCTTAACGAGGCCATTTTTGAGGCAGTTTTAATTTTTGGTAAGTTATAGCGGTCTGTTTCTATAATTTTCTCAGCCATATTGAAGTCTTGTACGGCCTCTTTGTACGCTGTTGGAGTGAAATCTTCAGCCCCTTTATTTCGCATGGATCGCAATAAATCCTTAGTTTTCTTTAAATGTTTATTTTTAATTGACTGCAATTCTAGGTTTAAATACTTGTCTTGTAGGTCAACCTTTTTCTCTGGCCGAATATTTTGTAAGGAATCGAAATTTTTAGTTAGTTTCATAAATTCCCTATCTAGTTTTTTTATTTTCTTAGATAAGTTCTCAAATAAATCCTTAGATGTACCTTTGGAGCCGGCAATTAAAGCTGCCCTTCGGGCACTAGCTATCCCCTCAAGCTGATTTTCAGCTTCAATAGCCTCGGATCTTGCTAAGTTTAAATATGCTCTAGAGTATCCTAAGGATTCAAGAACACGATTTGGATCTTTTCCTCTATCATTTTGACTCACGGCCTTTTTATAATAACTCTGAGCCTGCTGAAATGGCCTTGGTGCTAATACATCAACTTGGTTTTCTGCAGATACGTCTAGTGAGTTGGCAAGTTTTTCTATCTCCTCAGACGGACTTGCTGTTGTAGGGAATTGAACCGGGCTCAACTTATGCGCACAACTCACAAAAAAAACAGACATCATAGCAACGCTCAATATTAAGAGAGGTTGTTTGAGGAATTGACTTTGCATTTAAATGCTCCTTTTGGGTGGATTGTTCTAGTGTTTTAATTTGCGATCACTAAACAATGAATAGATAAAAGATATTGCAGAGAGTATGATAAAAATCCACAGAAGCGTCTTTCCTATTTCTAACGTGACTCCTGCTATTCCGTAGGCTCCAAATACATAGGCAACTATGGCCAAAACAAAAAAAACAATCGAAGTTTGAATCATAAATTCTCCCAATTAAATTTTTTAAATCAAATTTCTTCCAAAGCAATGTATGGGCCAAGTTTTCTGATCGGAAAATCCCCTGTATTAAAGTTGGATCAGTCTGCGGCCAGTTAAGGGACATGGTTTTGCGTAATTTTTGAACTTAATTGTTGAACTTGTGATGATTTAAGATTTGATGGTTTAAGATGAAAAATATTTTCAGGAAATCCTTAAGAGTTATACCAGTTTCTTTTTGGTCAAAGTAGAGTTGCTAAATGTAGCAATATCAATTATCATAGAGAAATCTCCAAAAGATATTCATTAGTACGAGATTTATTTAAGAAGGGTCTGATGCAAATGTTAAAAGCAAGATGGATAAAATTTGGACTTTTCATGCATAAATGGACAACCCCACTTATTTTGTTTCTTTTATTCTATGCAATATTAACGCCCTATGGGCTCACTCTTCGCTTATTTGGCAGAAAAAGAATTCAACTTAAAACTCAGCCAAAGAAGAATTCTTATTGGAGGCCTAGCGAATCTCATTCTTTTAAGGAGCAGTTTTAGAATGGACATCATTAAAGAGCTTTTTCAATTTGTTTGGATTAAAAAAAAGATTGTTCTATTTCCCATTCTAATTATTATGATCTTAATGGCGATCTTACTTGTGTTTTCTAAAGGATCAGCTTTGGCTCCACTCATTTACACACTTTTTTAGAATGAAAATACTCGGAATTTCTGCTTACTACCATGATAGCGCCATTGCCTTAATTGAAGATGGAAAAATTATTTATGCAGCTCAAGAAGAAAGATTCTCGCGCATAAAACACGATGCTGCATTTCCCTCTCTGGCTATAAAATCTTGTTTAGAATTTACAAGAACTCAAACGCATGACATTGATGCCGTTGTTTACTACGAAAAGCCCTTTTTAAAATTTGAGCGTTTAATTGAAACCTACTTGGCGACAGTGCCGAAAGGTTTTTCCTCATTCCGCCATGCGCTACCTGTATGGCTTAAGGAAAAACTCTTTCAGAAGAAGCTTATTTCAGATGAACTACAAAAATTGGGATTTAATAAGTCTACGTGTAAAGATCTATTGTTTTGCGAGCACCATCTGAGTCATGCGGCCTCAGCTTTTTACCCCTCTCCCTTTCAAGAAGCTCTTATACTTACGATGGATGGAGTTGGTGAATGGGCAACGACTTCTGTTAGCATAGGATACGACCATAAAATTAAAAAAATAAAGGAAATACATTTTCCACATTCAATAGGTCTTCTTTATTCAGCTTTTACCACTTACTGTGGCTTCAAAGTCAATTCAGGCGAGTACAAACTGATGGGCCTAGCTCCATATGGCGAAGCTATTTACAAAGATCTCATCTACAAGTACTTAATAGATGTCAAAGAAGATGGGAGTTTTGCACTCAACATGGAGTACTTCGATTATTGTCATGGCCTTACTATGACTTCAGAAAGGTTTCACCAACTATTTGGTGCGCCCCCTAGGCAAACAGAGTCCCCACTTGAGCCCAGGCACATGAATTTAGCAGCTTCTATTCAAGTCGTAACTGAAGAGATCATTATTAAAATTGTTAGAGCTCTTACAAAAGAATATGGAATAATGAATTTATGTTTGGCTGGAGGTGTCGCGCTAAATTGTGTTGCCAATGGCCGTTTATTATCTGAGTCTCACATTAGCAATCTCTGGATTCAACCCGCCTCCGGAGATGCTGGTGGGGCATTAGGTGCCGCTCTCGCTATCTACTATGATCTACACAATACCTCTTCAAACAGTACACGATTAACTGAAATGGAAGGAAGTTACTGGGGTCCCAGTTATAGTGATGAGCAAATAGCCGCTCATCTTAGTCAGTTGGGTGCAAGATTTCAAAAACTCTCCCGAAGAGAATTGCTATCACAAGCCTCGCAAGACTTAGCCGACCATCACTCTCTAGGTTGGTACCAAGGGGCCATGGAATTTGGCCCTCGAGCTCTTGGAAACCGCTCTATTTTGGCCAATCCCATATCTCCCAACACTCAGCGTGAGCTAAATTTACAGATCAAGTTTCGAGAATCTTTTCGCCCTTTCGCTCCGAGTGTAATAGAGGAAGATGCACACTATTGGTTTGATTTACCCTGTAAATATAGTCCCTATATGTTGTTAGTTGCACCAGTAAAAAATCAACACCACCTAGAAATTCCTGATGAAAAAAATAGTCTTTTTGGTATAGATAAATTAAATATACACCGAAGCACCATTCCTGCTGTTACTCATGTTGATTTTTCAGCCAGAGTGCAAACTGTCAATAAAAAACACAATTTACTTTATTATGATCTTATCCAGTCTTTTAAAGAAAAAACAGGAGTGGGTGTTCTCGTAAATACAAGTTTTAATGTTAGAGGGGAGCCCATAGTCAATTCACCAGAAGAAGCTTTTCGCTGTTTTATGGGAACAGGCCTATCACGTCTGGCCATTGGATCTTTCTACTTAAGAAAGGAAGAACAAACAGAAAGTCTGATAAAAAATCACAAAGATCAATTTGAGTTGGACTAATTAATATGAATTCCTTTGTAAAAATTATGTATAACCATAAGTGGATCAGATATGCTTCTACTTTTTTATTGATGATAATAGTTGCTGAACTTTTTCTCTTCACCGCAGGCTGGTTTTTAACAATCTTTAAAAATCCGACCCTATCTCCAAATTGGAGTCAGGAGAAGACAATTGTAACCTTAGGAGAATCTACAACTGCGGATGGTGGATCACCAGGAGCTGAATCCTGGCCTCAAATTTTACAAAAAAAATTCCACAATAAAAATGAAGGTTATAATATTGTTAATTTGGCAAGGGTGGGTGTGGTTTCTACAAATCTTGTTCAGAATTTTTTTGATAAATACAGCACATTAAAGCCTCATCTTGTCGTAACTATGATGGGCATAAATGATATGCCTAATTTTTGGATGAAGAAAGCTGGGTTAATTGCTTCGGACAATATTTTGAATAATTTAAGAGTTATAAAATTATTAAATTTTTTTATTTTTTCTGTACAACACAAATTTAACTACGAACAATCCCCTTTAGATAGATTTATGGATAGCCCCCCAAAAAAAACAGTTTTTGTTAATCGATCACATTTAGATTATCCAGAGCCTGATGAACTTATTAGACAAATTAAAAATCAAAATGTATATTTCGAAAATAGGATTTATGAGTTTTTAAAAGAAAAATCTAACATCGAAAAAGCTCAGTTTTACGCATGGATATCTAACTCTATAAGACCTCCATGGCAAAAAAACAATGAAGTCTTTCGGCCTAGCTACGAATACATAAAAAAATCTATAGAAATATCTCTTGAAGTTAAATTTGCTTTAGAAGAGTTTATTCTTTTGGCAACATGGTTAGATCCTCAGGCTTGTGACTGGGTTGCAAAAAGAATTTTAGATGAGGCTGTGCCTATATCTGAGTCTACAGCTTCTAGACTTGCTAACTGCTTACCTAAATCAAAATCAGTTAGAAGTGTCATAGAAAAATGGAATGGAAACTTTGAAGTAAGAAGCTTTGTATTTTCAAAACCCACTGCGGACAACTTTAACCGACTTTTTAATTTTTTAGAGATTCGAGGAGTCTGTTTGATAGTTATGCAATACCCTCTTTTAGAGATCAAAAAAATGAAAAAATATTTTATAAATCACAAATCTCCCTATTTATTCTTTGTTGAGAACAAAGTTAACTTTGAAAGACTTTTAAGTTTTCATAAGTATGAAGATGTCTTTAGTGATCGTTTCGCCGAAAGGTTCGGACATGCCAAGCAAATGGGTAATGAACTCATTGCTGAATCAGTTCTTCCAGCAATAGAAAACGCACTTGATCAACCACATTGTCAAAATCCCCAATGGTGATCCAGGTCATTAGTCTTAGAGTTTGATTCCTCTAAGCCGGAGTGCGTTTCCAATTACGGATACAGAACTTAAGCTCATCGCAAGACTTGCAAACATAGGACTCAGTAATATCCCAAAAAATGGATAAAGAAGCCCTGCTGCGATAGGAACTCCAAGTGCGTTGTAGAAAAAAGCAAAGAAGAGGTTTTGCCGAATATTTTTCATTGTTCCTTGAGATAGTTTATGTGCTCGGACTATTCCTAATAGATCACCCTTAACTAGGGTGACTCCGGCACTCTCCATTGCAACATCAGTTCCTGTTCCCATCGCGATACCAACATGGGCTTGGGCAAGAGCTGGAGCATCATTGATTCCGTCACCGGCCATGGCCACAATTTTTCCCTCAGCCTGAAGTTTTCTGACTATTTCATTTTTCTTATCTGGAAGAACCTCCGCTTCAAATTGATCAATCCCAGCTTTGTCAGCAACCGCTTTAGCCGTCAGCTCGTTATCTCCGGTGAGCATGATGACTTCAATACCTTGATTATGAAAATAAGAAATTGCTTCTGTTGTGGTGTCTTTTATGGGGTCTTGAACAGAAATAACACCGGCAGGCTTACTATCAACTGCAACTAGCATCGCCCCTTGTCCTTGCTCCTGCAGAATACTTGCAACTTTTGACAGTTCATCTGAATCAATATTAAATTTTTCTAGCAATTTTTTATTGCCAATTAGAACCTCATGTCCGTCAATATGCCCCTTTAATCCCATCCCTGTAATAGAATCAAAATCCTGAACTTTTTTGATTTCTAAATTTTCTTCTTTTGCTCCTTCGATAATGGCCTGAGCAAGAGGATGCTCGCTGATATTTTCAAGTGAAGCTGCAAGTTTTAAAATTTCTTCTTTAGTAAATTGACCTACTGTTTTTATTGAAGAAAGCTTTGGCTTTCCAAGAGTGAGTGTTCCTGTCTTGTCCACTACGAGAGTGGTTATCTTCTCCATCGTTTCGAGAGCTTCAGCATTTTTAATAAGCACCCCGTGAGTCGCGCCTTTTCCTGTACCAACCATTATAGACATGGGTGTGGCCAGCCCTAGAGCACAAGGGCAAGCAATGATAAGGACGGCAACGGAGTTAAGTATTGCATAAGTCAAGGCGGGTTCGGGTCCCCAAAATGACCATACGATCGCGGTTACTATAGCAATCAATACAACCGCTGGAACAAAATAGGCCGACACTGTATCTGCTAGCTTTTGAATGGGGGCGCGACTTCTTTGAGCTTGAGAAACCATTTTAACAATCTGGGATAGCAAAGTGTCCTTGCCCACTCGAGTGGCCTTCATCACGAAAGATCCATGTATGTTAACTGTTGCACCAGTGACAGAGTCGCCGATGCTCTTCTCCACAGGAATTGGCTCACCGGTAATCATGGATTCATCAATTGAGCTTTTTCCCTCAATGATCTCACCATCAACTGGGACCTTTTCTCCAGGCCTGACTCTTAGGTTGTCTCCTAAATGAATATATTCCTGAGGCACATCAATTTCGGTTCCATCTTCTTGAACTTTTCGAGCCATCTTTGGTGAGAGCCCAAGAAGTGCTTTTATGGCATTACCTGTTTGACTTCGGGCACGAAGCTCTAGGACTTGGCCCACTAAAACTAGCGTTGTGATCACTGCAGCAGCTTCAAAGTAAAGAGGAACAAGGTCGGCATGAACCTTTAAGTCTTCAGGAAACAAGTGGGGAAAGAAAGTCGCTATCACACTATAGAGATAGGCAACCCCAGTTCCTATCGCAATCAGTGTGAACATGTTGAGATTTCTTGATTTAATTGATGCCAATCCTCTTTCAAAAAAAGGCCACCCACCCCATAAGACAACGGGGGTTGCAAGAATCAATTGAATTCCTGAATAAAGCCAAGCCGACATTGAGTGC
Source organism: uncultured Pseudobdellovibrionaceae bacterium (assembly GCA_964502735.1). Taxonomy (GTDB): domain Bacteria; phylum Bdellovibrionota; class Bdellovibrionia; order Bdellovibrionales; family UBA1609; genus JACKAN01. The sequence goes on along the minus strand of CAZCYD010000014.1, from coordinate 4,797 downwards.
TGAACAGGCTGACCCGGAATCAGATCCGACATGGCCAGAGCAACAAGTGGTATTGATAGGGCTGCACTTACTTTAAGTCGTTTTGTGAAATCAATGAGCTCAGGGTTTTCGTCCTCTTCTAAAGAGATTTCTTCAGGCTCGAGCGCCATTCCACAAATTGGGCAGCTGCCGGGGCCTTTTTGCCTGATTTCAAGATGCATGGGGCAGATATATATTTTTTCTTTATCTTCAGACGTAACTTCAACTGGGGTTTCATTTTTGGCTTTTGGAATGGAACAGCACGAGTGGTCACTGTCAGGCATTTTGTGTCCGTGATGATGGCCGTGGTGGTGATTGTCATTTTTCATATAGGCTCCTCTTTAGCTAAAAGGGAGAAAAAGTGCTCTTGTTAAGCTGTCCCTTTTACATCAATATAGGGCTTCCCATCATTGGAAGGTCAAGAGTTGACAACGGAAAATAAAACTTTTCAGGAAATCAAATAAATATAATAATATTATATAGTTATAAATATTTTAATAATTTATTTGACCTTCCAGTTATTAGAAAGTTTATCATAATCTGTGGATAAGGAGATTGGCCATGAATATAGGAGAAATCGCTAAATCATCCGGGGTGAATGCAAAGCTGATTCGTCACTACGAGTCGATAGGACTTATTCCTAAGGCTGCAAGAACCGAAAGTGGATATCGTTTTTATAAAGACTCAGATGTTCAATTTTTAAGGTTCATTAAGAGAGCAAGGGGACTTGGTTTTTCTATGAAAGAAATAAAAACTCTTCTTGGACTTTGGCGAAACAAATCAAGAAAAAGTCAGGACGTCAAAAATCTAGCAAATAAACATATTAAGGAATTGGAAACCAAGATCTTAGAAATGCAAGAGATGGTCGACAACCTGAAAGCTCTTTCTAATAACTGTTATGGTGATTACAGACCCGATTGTCCTATCCTTAAAACCTTAGAGGGTGAAAAATGAAAAATGAAAAATGGTTTGAATTATCTGATTCTTTTCTTTATTTCAAGTGTGGTGTCTAACGCTCTTGCAAAAATCGTTAAATATGAACTTAATATTGAAGTCTTCAAAAGGGCTCTAGATTGACATCCAGTCTTGTCTGCTGCACCCCTATTTGTGAGCCGTGAGTATATTGAGTCTATTATTTTCTGTCATATTTAACGTCTTTAATAAACGGAATACTAAACAGTATAAGCATAAACGATAGAATCCATGCACCAATGCTTAACCAATCGACAAGGTGGAGTGGAGTTAAGTGAAGCAAACTCGATAAAAATGGTATTTGAACAAAAAGAACTGTCGACACTAATGTCATGGTGACAATTAAGATTGAGATCAATGTTTTTAGTCTCGTTAGAACTGAAACAACCCCTGCGCTCCAAAAGATCAGCATGACCATTACTTTCCCTCTGGCGTGGCCAACGTCTATGTTTTCATTAAGGCCAGAAATAAAATTGAGGCCAAGAACTAAAGTCAAAAAAAGACCAATCAATACGATTGAGAATTTATCGACCCGACTGAAAAACGTTTTGCCCAAGAGATACCTCTCATCCTTTGTGCTAGCGGGCTGTTGAAATGCGAAAAGTGCCGAAGGATGAATAATGAGTTCAAGCCAAACAATGTGCACTGGTAAATATAATAAAGGGTGCCCCAATAAAGGAATTACTGCTGCAGTTAAAACTAGAGGAACATGGACATACAGAAGATATTTAAAGCTCATTACCAAATTAATGAAAAGTTGACGTCCCTCTCTGAGAGCGCCCACAATTGTGCGAAAGTTGTCGTCTACTAAAATGATTGAAGCCACCTCTTTAGCGCTTCTAGTCCCCCTTTCCCCCATAGCAATACCAATATCGGCGGCCTTAAGTGCAGGGACATCATTTACGCCATCGCCGGTAACGGCTACAAGCTCGCCAAATCTCTTAAGCGCCGTCACTATTCTTAATTTTTGTAAAGGTGTGCATCTTGCGACCACATGAAGTTGACGTAAAAAATCTGGGTTTTGTTCAAGCCACTTTTCCTCAAATTTGTTCTCTTCATCTTCTGCCGAAATCGCAATTGGAGACAGGCCGCCAAGGCCTACATCTTTTGCGATTGCCACTGCGGTATCCTTGTGATCGCCAGTGATCATCAAAACGTTTATTCCATTTCTATGACAATAGGCAATTGCCTCATTGACTTCCGGTCGCGCTGGATCTTCAAATGCAAGTAGTCCACAGAATGAAAAACCCGAAATAGGTTCTTCGTTTGAGTTGGCCTCTTTAATACTGAGATTTTTCTTGGCACAAGCTAAAACCTTATGGCCTCCGCGGGCCCATTTTGCAGTTCGCTCTCTCCAATGCTGTCGGTCACTTTCGGATAGATCAGACTGAGCAAGGACTGTTTCAGGCGAGCCTTTTAGGTAAGCAATTTTATTTCCATCGGTATCACAAATAAGAGTCGTTTTACGCTTTCTATCTTCGGTGAAGGGAAATGTCTTAAAGTGGGTCTGTGTCGTAAGATTGTGAAGACTGGAAGCGTCGCGAATGGCGATATCGACAGGGTCTGAACCTTCATGATTTGAGGCCGCAAAAGCCACCTTTAAAAGATCTAGTTCAACGAGATCTCCAAAGGGCTCCATATGGGTAAGATGTAAAACACCCATTGTTATCGTACCCGTCTTGTCGGTACAAATGTGTGTTACACGTCCAATATTTTCAACGGAAACCGCTCTACGTATCAGGGCCCTACGTTTTGCAAGTCGGTAAACTCCAACACCAAGAAAAAAAGTAAATACAACAGGAAACTCTTCTGGAATCGCTGCAACAGCAAGGGTCGCCGCACTTAATAAAGCATCTAGCCACCCATGACCTTGATAAATACGTATACCAGCTAAGAGAAGACATAAAAATGCCGCTGCAAAAATAAGAGTTCGAACAAGATTTGTTATTGATATTTGTAAAGGTGTTCGTTCGTGTGGCATCGTTGAAACAGTTTGAACTATCTGCCCATAGGAAGTTCGCTGTCCAGTATATAGAACCCGCATTTTACCAAGCCCAGTGAGTGCTCTTGTCCCAGCAAAACCTAGAGTATTGGGGTCAACAAGTACTTCTCCTTGATCTGATAATAAGAAGGGGTCGACTTTGGAAAAGCTTTTAGACATGGGGAAGGCCTCGCCGGTCAAAGCAGATTCATCAATTTGTAGATCACGAGCCTCCTGAAATACTCCGTCTGCAGGAATGAAAAGACCAGGTTTTATAAAAATAAGATCTCCAGGAACAATCTGTTGGGAGTTGATTTCAACTTCCTTTCCGCTACGAAGAGTGGTTACTTTAGAGGAGAGCTGCCCCTTCAGAGTTTCAGTGGAAGCTTGGGTTCGCCAATGAAGTATTGCGTCCATGAAAAGAAGGGGCAAAATCGCGACAAACAATACTATGGCCTCACTTGTGTCTCCAACAAGAATAAAGACTGTGCCTATGCCAAGTAAGAACCAGATCATTGGGTCTTTAAGTGTTTCAGTTGCAAGAGCTATCCAAGGGTGTTTAGCGACCTCGACAATTTCATTTTTTCCGTAACGAGAACGCTGTCCCAAAACCTCGGGCTCGGTAAGGCCTTCCTGTCGTGTGTTAAGCTCGTTAAGGGTCTCAAAGGAAATTTTTTTCATGGCGAGAATTGGTCACTTTTACTGGTCACAGAGACCAACAAAAAGTCTTCTCTGCATTAAACATACAAGCCTTAATCATGATCATCTCCTCTCTCTTCTGAAGATGGGGCTATGTCAATAGAGTTGGTGTTGTGGTCTGAGCGAAGTTCTGTATGTCTAATCTTGCCACCAAGATTTGCCGTATAAGCTAGACTGATAAGCGCAATGGCCGCCGTTCCAATCACGATAGGATTTAATCTCTGACGTTTCATTTCATTTTTCTGAAACCATAGTGCAAGCAACGCCAAACATCCCGTTGCTAAAGTAAGAACGAGTGAAACCTCAGCAGCCTCTTCGTGAGACTCAATAAATGATTCAACTACTCCAGGTAAATGTTCAACAACATCTTCTGCGGGCTCCCCAGTCAGATAAACTGGAAGCACCATCGCAGCAAGCCCAACAAGAACGTATAGTGAAAATCGTTGAGTAGGAGCGTTCTTTGTCCAAATTCCGTATAACAAAAATAAAAGAGCCACTGGAATCCCAATTAATGGGATGTGGTTTATAATTAGATGTAAATGTGCAAAGTTCATAGAAACTTCCTCACTATGGTAAGTAGTGATGTTGAGAGGACTTATATCACACTGAAATCAAAGGGGATATTGCAAAGAAAATCATCGATAGACACATAAAAGCCAGAGTGAGGCGTGGCTACCAGATGGGAACCGGCATCGAGGTTACTGTAAATATTTGAAATGGCTAAAGAAAGAATGGTGCGCCACACTCTAAACTGGTCGAACCAATAGTGGAAATCGAGGAATTTCCCATCATTTGGAGGAGACCACCCCTTGATCTTGAAAAACTGGCGTATTTTCATCAGGTTCAGGGTTGGAATCTGGATAAACTAGCAAAATGGGCCAACCGTAGCCCAATAACTATCAGGCAAATCCTAAAACGGATAGCCGATGAAAATGAGGGGAGAAAATGAAAAGTGTATTTGGAATAATCGCAGCCATTATTTTTGTAGCTGCAAGTGGCCCTATTTCTAAAATTCTTTACCAGCAGGTCAGGGTTGAATCGCTTAAAAAAGTCGATAATGGCCTGGGATCATTAATAAAATTTTCAAACAAACTAAAATAATGGTTGCTACAAATTTTTAGTTGGGG